>NZ_WIAQ01000033.1 GCF_009466385.1 Peribacillus tepidiphilus
AAGGGTTATATCAAAGAAGGATATCGTTGGGTAGTCGATATAGACCTAGAGAAATTCTTTGACAAGGTGAATCACGACAAACTGATGGGGATCTTGGCGAAAACGATCAAAGATCGAATTCTACTGAAGTTAATCCGTCGATATCTTCAATCAGGCGTGATGATCAATGGAGTAGTAATGGAAACGGACATGGGAACGCCTCAAGGCGGCCCGCTTAGTCCACTTTTATCAAACATCATGCTTCACGAACTGGACAAAGAGCTTGAGAAACGTGGACATAAGTTTGTCCGGTATGCGGATGACTGTAACATCTACGTGAAAACAAAGAAAGCAGGAATTCGTGTCATGAACTCCATTACCCACTTTATTGAGAAGGAGTTAAAGCTCAAGGTAAATAAAAAGAAATCGGCAGTAGACCGTCCTTGGAAACGGAAGTTTCTCGGTTTCAGCTTCACATCTAATAAAACACCAAAGATACGGATTGCGAACGAAAGTGTGAAACGTTTGAAGAACAAGATCCGTGAAACTACATCAAGGTCGAAACCGTATCCAATGGAGAAAAGGATTGAGAAACTGAACAAGTATTTAATGGGATGGTGCGGATACTTTGCCTTGGCAGAAACACCAAGTAAGTTCAAAGAATTTGATGAATGGATTAGACGAAGGCTTCGGATGTGTTTATGGAAAGAATGGAAAACTCCGAAAACAAGAATTCGGAAACTNAGAGGATTAGGTGTTCCAAGCCATAAAGCATTCGAATGGGGCAATACACGCAAGAGATATTGGCGGATTGCCTGCAGTCCCATTCTACATAAAACCCTCGACAACTCCTATTGGAGTCACCGAGGGTTAAGAAGTCTAACCGAAAGGTATCAGACTCTACGTCATACTTAATTGAACCGCCGTATACCGAACGGTACGTACGGTGGTGTGAGAGGTCGGGGGTTAGTCACCCCCTCCTACTCGATTTTTCATTTTTTTGTTAATTCTAGAACAGTTCCTGTATTCGCATCCACGACAAATTCAAACTGTTCTTGCTGAACATCGTTTTTCCTGGTAATACCGCCTTTATACACTTGATAGTCTATATCAAGTTTGCGGAAGGGTTCAGGAGTCATTAAAATCCAAGAGCCAATAATTTTTCCGTCCTTTTGCAAAGCTTTTTTTATTGTAATCAATATTTTCTCTGGTGAAAGTGCGGAATTTTGATCCATTGCTTGTTTTGCTAAATAGCCTGCTGTAAATCCGATTGCCGTTCCGAGTAATAAAGACTTCCACTTCATGTGAAGCACCTCCCAATGGTACCGCCATTCTGATTCTTTTCTCTAGTATACAAAAGACATCCTTTTTTGTTCAAATGTTTTCTTGAAAGGGAATTCATCCATTCATTTCATATAGTGGTAAGGAAAATGAAGTTTCTGTAAAATATAACTATATTACTGTATATAAAGGAGAGCACAAATGAATCCAGAAACCCTTTCGTTATTTAAAACACTGACCGAGCTACCAGGAGCCCCAGGGAATGAACATGCTGTACGAAAATTTATGAAGTCACAGCTTGAGAAATATGCAGATGAGATTGTACAGGATGGTTTAGGCAGTATATTCGGGGTAAAAGTTGGTGATGAAAATGGACCAACCGTCATGGTAGCAGGCCATATGGATGAAGTGGGCTTTATGGTTACAGGCATCACTGAGAATGGAATGATTCGCTTTCAAACTCTAGGAGGCTGGTGGAGTCAAGTTCTGTTGGCACAAAGAGTGGAAATTATCACTGATAACGGATCTGTTATTGGGGTGATTGCTTCAATTCCGCCACATTTATTGGAGGAATCCCAGCGTTCAAAGCCTATGGATATCAAGAATATGCTGATTGATGTAGGTGCGGATGACAGGGAAGACGTAAAGCGAATGGGCATAAAGCCTGGACAGCAAATCGTTCCTATTTGTCCCTTCACACCGATGGCTAACAAGAAAAAAATTATGGCGAAAGCTTGGGATAACCGGTATGGATGCGGTCTAGCCATAGAATTGCTAAAAGATTTAAAAGGCGAAAAGCTGCCAAATGTTTTATATTCAGGTGCCACTGTACAAGAAGAGGTTGGGCTAAGAGGTGCTCAAACGGCTGCCAATTTAATCAAGCCGGATATTTTCTTTGCCTTAGATGCAAGCCCAGCAAACGATATGTCTGGAAAGAAAAGTGAATTTGGTCAGCTTGGTAAGGGGGCGCTTCTACGTATTCTTGATCGTTCCATGGTAACTCATAAAGGAATGCGGGAATTTATTCTCGATACTGCAGAATCGAATAACATCCCATATCAATACTTTGTATCTCAAGGAGGGACAGATGCAGGAAGAGTCCATATGTCTAACGATGGAGTGCCAAGTGCTGTTGTAGGGATTTGCTCACGCTATGTCCATACTCATGCCTCTATCATTCATGTCGATGATTATGCTGCTGCAAGAGAGCTATTGAAAAAACTTGTGTTAGCTTGTGATCAAGCAACAGTGAATGCGATTCGAAACAACGCGTAATGAATTGGAAAATCAAAGGAAGAATGAAGGATGATAAAAGTAGCAATCGGTAGTCACAATCCTGCAAAGATTGAAGCTGTCCAAATGGCATTTCAGCCTTATGGGTACCAAATCACTCCAGTAAAAGCTGAATCAGCCGTCTCTGAACAACCATTTTCGGATGAAGAAACGATAAATGGCGCACTTAATAGAGCAAAAAATTGTCTTGAAATTTTAAGTAGTGCTGATATCGCCATCGGGCTTGAAGGTGGAGTTACCAAAACCCCTTATGGATTAATGCTTTGCAATTGGGGAGCTCTTGTAACAAGGGATGGCCAATTTTTTATTGCAGGGGGAGCAAGAATTCCTTTGCCGAAAGAAGTTGCTGACAGGGTTTTACAAGGAGAAGAGCTTGGTCCAGTTATGGACTATTTTACCCAAAAGCAAAACATCCGAAAAAAAGAAGGGGCTATTGGAGTATTTACAAACGATCATATTACAAGATCACAAATGTTTGAGCATATTATGAAAATGCTGATTGGACAGTGGGAGTATGCTTTGAACTCATTAGGAAGTTGAAAATTTCTGTATATGGAGGCATCGTTCATGCTTTTAAAAATAAATAAATACATAGCTTGGATGATTGCAGGGATTGTTTTAACAGTGTTAAAGTCACAACAGCCCAAAATTTAGATGATTTGGCTAAAGAAATGATGAAAATCGCTGCTTCTATTGATCAATAAAAAAAACAAGGAGGCCAATTTAGGCCCCCCTGTTTTTCTTTTTAAATAACTTTCTAATCGGTATCTTTTTATTAACCGATTTGGTTTCAGAAAGTCTTTGTACAACATTGTCTTCAAGATTAAACTGGTTAATGACGGAATGGAGTTCATTCGCAATATTACTTAATTCGAAAGCTGCTTCATTCACTTGGGAGATGGCCATAAGTTGGCTCTCACTTGAAGCGCTAACTTCTTCAGCCGCACCGGCAGATTGCTCGGAAATTTCGTAGATTTCATTCATTTTGTGAAATAGTGTTGTATTAGAGTCTTGTACTTCCTTAATAGCTGACTGTATTCCAATAATTTTAGCACTAATACCTGAAACGTGATTCACGATATTTTCGAATGCATTCTTAGTGGAACGAACAGATTGACTCTGCGTATTGCGATACTCGTTAAATTTTTCAGCTTCCAATTGAAGTGATTCCATCTGTATATTCATATTATTAATTAACATTTGAATATTTTGTGCCTCATTTTTAGAGCGCTCTGCAAGTTTCCTAACTTCATTTGCCACTACAGCAAAGCCTCTGCCAGCTTCACCAGCACGAGCTGATTCAATAGCAGCGTTTAGTGCAAGTAAATCTGTATTTTCAGCAATTTCTTGGATTGTGCTGACGATAGAAGAAATGCTGCTAGCTTGGTTGGCTGCAGATTGCACCTGTATGGTCAGATGATTGGCCAAACTCAAAAATTGATCAGATGTTTGTTGTAAAGAAAAGATGGTTTTTAGGCCTTCCTGCCCTTCTATTTCTGTTTTTTTCGCTTCTACTGCAATATCTTCACTGATCGCATGCGTCTCTTCAATTGATTCGGATACTTTGCTCATGATGTGCTTGCTATCTTCAAGCTTTGTTGTTTGTTCGGATGCCCCAATTGCAACTTGTTTAACTGCAAGGGTAACTTCATTCGACTGCGCTGATGTTTCTTCGGAAATGGCAGCGAGATGCTGTGAAGATGAATTCAGCTGATCGGCGGAATGAAGTACCTTTTTTAAGGCAGTCTGCATTTTTTCCGCCATTTCATTAAATGTCATGGCCAAACTACTCATTTCATCCTTGGATGATTTTATGGCTACCCGATAGCCAAGCTCCCCGTGTCCGATTCTTTCCGCTCCTAGCTTTAGAGAATGAATGGAGTGAAGGATCGATTTTAATAGGATAATTCCGATGGTAATGAGTAAAGTAATTAAGCCGATGCTTGTTAGAAGAATCATTTTGTTAATTCCCGATGTATTAGCTAAAAGCTCTTGATTCAATAATGCTTTTTGGTTGGTGATTTCTTTTTCTACATCGGTTACAGATTTTTCAATTGTACGTGCACTTTCATCAAAAATGACCATAATACGGCTTGTTTGGCGGTAGGTGGATACTGTATTTAGCATAGATTGAATATATGTACCGTATGAAGTGATCAATGGGTCATTTTCATTGATGGATTGCCTAATTTCATCTTCTAATTTACGAGCTACCTTCGTGTATTCGTAGTATATTTTTTCATCTTTTGTAGCAACATACTGTTTTTCCAACAATCGCATTAAATGAAATTGTTCAAGCCAATCACCGCGATTTTCCTCTTGGAGCAGCTTTGATACTTCTGTTGCAGCTTTATCCATTTCTCCCCTTAACCCGGAGGTCGAACTGTAACCGATTTTTTCATAAAGTCCTGCTAATATATTGAAGTTATCGATATAGGCTGTTGCACTCTCATCAATTCGATCAAAATGCTTTACGATACTCCCCAGATCTTTGTTTTCTTTTTTTAGCTCCTGAGATTGAGTTTTGACCCTGATGGCATTTTGTAAAACGAGATCTGCTCCCGCTTTCTTAGGATTACGAAGAAATTGCTGCTCGTATTTTCGGGTTTGTGCCATGTTATACTTGATGTCCTTGCTCGCAATGACTGCTTCAGACAATTTCTCTTCTTCTGACTTAGCATCCTTTTGAATATTGCTAGAAATAATATTGAATGATAATAATATGATTAGACCAATGGTTGTCATCAATAACTGGAAAATGATTTTCGCTTTTATTGATTTCATGGCAGGCACCCCTTTCTGTCGATAAATTTTTAAAAAAATGAATATTTACTATATTATAGAATTAATTTCCTACTAAAACAATATACCTATACAATGTTTTCGTAGTAACAATAATAGATTTGAGGAAAAGAAATAGAAGAAGCTACAGCCACGTATTAAGGCTCTCCGCTTGCATTTCATTGGTTCTTGTGTAATAAGTTTGATATGATCTGAGTATATGCGTAAAATAGGCTAGCTGGATATATGTTTAATCTAGTAGGAGGAAAAAGAAATGAAGAAATTAGAGAGTATAGAACAGTTTAATGAATGGAAAGACAATGGAAAGCATATCTTCTTGTTCTCTGCAGACTGGTGCCCGGACTGTCGATTTATTGAGCCGTTTTTACCGGAACTAGAAGAAAAATATCAAGAGTTTACATTTATTTATGTCGATCGAGATCAATTTATTGACTTATGTGCAGAAAATGATGTATTCGGAATTCCGAGCTTTATTGCCTATGATAAGGGTGTAGAGTTAGGCAGATTTGTAAGCAAGGAAAGAAAAACAAAGGAAGAAATTGAATCATTCATCCAATCACTTGAATAGTTTTGCTAGTATTTAAAATGAATCTGAAAGTGAATTTGAAAGGAGGCGAGAAACATGAAAATGGATAGCAAAAAGATGGTCCGTTTGTTGAAAGAAAGGCTGCAGTCTCCTACTACAACTTTTAATCACGATGTAAAAAAAGATACACTCCGAATAGAAAATAGTGAGACGAATAAAGGCATTACAATTGAAATTCCTGGGATTATCGCAAAATGGGAAAATGAAAAAGAAAAAGCGATTGAAGAAACCGTATATTACGTGAAAGAAGCGCTTCTTGTTATGGGAGGAGAACACTCTCTGAAAGGACAGGAAAAAAATATTTTTCCGGTTATTCGTTCAACCTCTTTCCCTATACAAAATCAAGATGGAGTACCATTTTTGACAGATGAACACACAGCGGAAACAAGAATATTTTATGCATTGGATTTAGGTACAACGTATCGACTACTTGATACAGCTTTTATTGAAAAGCAAGGGTGGAGGGAAGAACAAATCAAAGAGATGGCCCGCTTTAATGTCAGAAGGCTCCCAACAACTTACAAGCAGGATACAGTGGCGGGAAATATCTATTACTTTGTGAATACAAAAGACGGTTATGATGCCAGCCGGATATTAAATGAATCCTGGCTTCATGAAATGAAAGAAAAGATTGAAGGGACTATGACAATTGCCATTCCTCATCAGGATGTTTTAATTATTTCTGATATTCGGAATGAGGCGGGGTATGACATTCTTGCACAAATGGCTATGAGCTTTTTTGCCAATGGCCTTGTTCCAATCACAGCCCTTTCTTTTTTATATGAAAATGATGAGCTTGAACCAATTTTTATTCTTGGTCAAAACAAAAAGAAAAATTAGAAGACTTTTATGAGAGTACAGCTCTTATAAAAGTTTTTTTTTGTAAGATAGAAAAGTATAAATTTTTCAGGTCATAGTATCGCTCTTCAATTAGATAGACAAGAGAAAAAAGAGGTCGTTTGTAGGGTTCTATAAAAGATTAAGGAAACAGTTGAAAGACCACGAGAAAGGGTTGAATCATGCTGAAATGGGTTGAATTTTCTCGAGAACCCGTTAAAATAAATGATTCGAATATAGACTTCCCTCTTATTCATAAAATGAGCCAAAGTATCTAATCCTTACTCACATTTTACTAATCTATTATTTTTACTACATATTCTGTGAAATACTGTTAAAATAGATGAAGAATCAGCAATAGAAAGAGTGATTGAATTGAAATGGCTTAAAAAGCTAAAGAGTTGGTTTCAAGCTGAAGAAGAGATTATAGAAATTGAAGAGATTATTGTAGATGAAACAATAGATGAAGAAGAATTAAAAAAAGCACCAAAGCAATTTTTTCAAAAAAAGAAGGAAGAACAAAAACAGGCTTCTGCTTTGATTAATAAGACTAAAGAAGTAGAAGCAAAGATTCAGTATCAATATCCAAAAGGGAAATTTCGCTTTCCGATTGTCCCTGACGAAGAATTTTCCAAAAGAAAACCAAAAATCAGGAAAAAGGAAAACCATCTAGACACTGTAAATTCAATGGTTGGTGAAAAAGAAAAAACAACTGAGTATAAGACCTATGTTTCGAGAAACACTCGAGAAAACACGAAGATTCATAAAAAAACAAATCGACCTTTTTCACCGACAGAAATTCCTTCACCGATTTATGGTTTTAAACGTCCTGAAAAACCAATACAAACCAGTAGTCAGTTTGTTGAATACGAGCTGACATCCAGTTTCAACGATAAATCTTTATCAGATAAAAAGCTAGAAGAAATACCTGCAATCTACAGACAAAAAAGAAATGAAAGGTTTGCGGATCATCGTTCTGAACAAAGACGTGATGATCTAGTTCAAAAAGATCTTGTGTCTGCCAAAGATCATGATGCTGCTGACAATGAAACAATACATAAAAATTCGAAAACGGAGAATGGTTGGTCAATACAAAATAATTCACCAGCAATTGCTTTTGCAGATCACACGATTTTAATGCCAGAGGATGGCAATAAAGACAGCAACCATTTAGTGTTAGAGGAAAATATAGAAAACCGAACGAATTTAATGGTAGAGAAAGATCAAGAAAACAGCTCCTATTTAGTGCAAGAGGAACATTTACAAGACCACTCTATTTTAGAACCAGAGGAAGACTTGGAGACTATTGCCACTTCAGGCTCAGAAGAAGCTTTAAGAGACAATACCACTTTGGAACAAGAGCGAGCGACAGAGACGGAAAAGCCAAAAAGAAAGCATATTCCATTCAATGTTGTCATGTTAAAGCAAGACAAACAAAGGCTAGCTGAAAAAAATGCTCGGATGGCTAGTCAGGAAAAAAAAACGGAACGAGTAGAAAATCATGATCCAATCATAAAAAATGAGCCTGTATTAAGAGAAGAAGCTGTGGAAGATTTACCTTATTATCAGTTTCCTTCCATAGATTTACTCTCTCCGCCTATTCAAACTGAAACCGAGGATGATGACTGGCTTGAACAGCAGGCATTTATTCTAAATGAAACCTTGAAAAATTTTAATGTTCGTGCGAAGGTTGTTAATGTTACACAGGGACCGGCAGTTACAAGATTTGAGGTGCAGCCTGAAGCGGGTGTTAAAGTGAACAAGGTCACAAATCTTACAGACGATATTAAACTTAGTCTTGCTGCTCAAGATATCCGAATGGAAGCACCTATTCCTGGTAAGCACACCATTGGGATCGAAATACCAAACCGTAAGAGTAAAGCGGTTTTTTTACGAGAAATATTAGAAAGCCCAGCTTTTAGAAATCATTCATCTCCTTTGACAGTTGCTCTTGGGCTTGACATTTCCGGCGAGCCAATCGTTACAGATTTAAAAAAGATGCCGCATGGACTGATTGCGGGTGCAACCGGTTCAGGAAAAAGCGTATGCATTAATACGATGCTCATCAGTCTTTTATATAAAGCAACGCCGAATGAGTTAAAGCTTTTACTGATTGACCCTAAAATGGTTGAACTTGCTCCATATAATGGTATCCCTCATCTGGTCAGTCCGGTCATAACTGACGTAAAAGCGGCAACTGCTGCTTTAAAATGGGCAGTGGATGAGATGGAAAGAAGGTATGAACTGTTCGCTCATGCGGGAGTCCGAGATATCCAACGGTTTAATCAAAAAGCAGCGGAAGCAGGACAATTTTCAGATAAGCTGCCATATATCGTAATCGTCATCGATGAGCTTGCTGACCTTATGATGATGTCACCAGCCGATGTAGAAGAGGCCATCTGCCGAATCGCCCAAAAGGCAAGAGCGTGTGGAATTCATTTGATTGTGGCTACACAAAGACCATCAGTCGATGTAATCACTGGTTTGATAAAGGCAAATATACCGACGAGAATCGCATTTTCCGTATCTTCACAGATCGATTCTCGAACCATTATTGATGTGAGTGGAGCAGAAAAGCTATTAGGGAAAGGTGATATGCTGTTTCTCGAAAATGGGTCTTCGAAAACTGTCCGTTTGCAGGGTACGTTTGTCAGTGATGATGAAATTGATTTAGTTGTTAACCATGTCAAAAAAGAGCAGTCCCCAAATTATTTGTTCCATCAAGAAGAGTTGCTATCGAAGGCCCAGCTCACTGAGGAAAGTGATGAATTATTTTTAGAAGCCTGTGAATTCGTGGTATCGCAAAACGCAGCTAGTACTTCAAGTCTCCAAAGACATTTTAGAATTGGATATAATAGGGCTGCACGATTAATGGAAATGCTTGAAAAGCATGGTGTCATTTCAGAAGCGAGAGGCAGTAAACCAAGAGATGTTCTCATTCGTGAGGAAGAAATGGAGCAGCTTCTGAACGAGAAAACAGGAATCCAGTAAAAATTTCTTTACATTTTCATGTTTTTTCAAGTAAAGGAAAATTATGATATTGACATATGTGATGTTTTTCTTATAATCCATATAGCATTTAAAATGTGGTATTCTTTATGTACTTCTATAAAATAATAAGTACAAGATATCATACAGTGCGTGAAGAGGAGCTTTTAGGATGAAGGAAATCGAATTGAAGTTGCAGGGAAAAATTAAGAGATTAACAAATAAAACGTTTAAATTTGATGAAAGGGTTAAAGATGGCTGGTTCTCTGCTGTATATTTTTTAAAAACGAGAGAAATCGTTCAAGAATATTGTCCTGATAATGTTGTGACCATGCAATTCTTCCAAAAACAGGATGCTGTTCTGTGTGGAACGGATGAGGTGATTGCACTCATTAAAACCTTTGCGACCAATCCTGAAGAACTAGAAATCTATTCGTTAAGTGATGGGGATAAAATCAGTCCATTTGAGACTGTGCTTACGATTACAGGTCCGTATCAAAATTTTGGATATTTAGAAGGGATTATTGACGGAATATTAGCGCGTAGAACCTCTGTCGCAACCAATGTCTATAATGTCGTGAAGGCGGCAGCCTATTCAGGGAAACAAAAACCCGTCATTTTTATGGGAGACAGAGACGATCATTTTACCCAGCAAGCTGGGGACGGATATGCTGCTTACATAGGTGGAGTGACTGCACAGGCTACCCATGCCATGAATGAATGGTGGGGAAAAAAAGGCATGGGCACGATGCCACATGCCCTCATACAATTATTTGACGGTGACTTAGTGGCAGCTTGCCGTGCGTATCTTGAAAAGTTTCCGGAGGATGAATTGGTTGCTTTAGTGGACTATAATAATGATGTCATTACTGACTCATTAAAAGTCGCCAGAGAGTTTGGCAGTAAATTAAAGGGTGTTCGCTTGGATACTTCTAGAACACTTATTGATAAATATTTTTTAAGAAATCAGCATTTGCTGGGGACTTTTGATCCGCGTGGTGTAAATGCTGAACTTGTTTTTGCCTTGAGAAAAGCTTTGGATGAAGAAGGATTTCAGCATGTGAAAATAGTCGTTAGCGGAGGATTTAATGAAAAGCGTATCCAAGAATTTGAAAGATTGGGTGCTCCGGTTGACATGTATGGAGTTGGCAGCAGCTTGTTGAAAATCAATATCGGCTTTACGGGAGATAATGTCTTACTGAACGGTAAACCACAAGCTAAAGAAGGAAGAAAATACCGTCCAAATCCACGTTTAGAAAAGGTAGAATAAACAAGTAGGAAAACCATATCGTAAAAATACAGGGCTTTACATTCGCTTACAGGTAGTCTCGTTCATATAATGAAGCAATTACCTTTTCAGCGTTAAGCATTATTTTAATATGATATAATATTCACTTAGGAGTTAAACATACGTTACTCCTTTTCTTTCATTATGTTGTTGGCATAGATGTGTTATCGTCTTACTGAATTTTAGAAAAGAAAACGTTCTATCATGTCGATGAATATAGACGATTGTTGGAGGATCTCATATGACTGTATACCATTTTGTCGGAATTAAGGGTTCGGGTATGAGTGCGCTTGCCCAGGTTCTGCATGATATGAATTATCAAGTACAGGGCTCAGATGTTGAAAAGCATTTTTTTACACAGGAGGCCCTTGAAAAGTTAGGCATTAAAATTTTGCCATTTAACAAGGACAATATTGAGCCTGGTATGACAATTATTGCCGGGAACGCTTTTCCAGACACACATGAAGAAATCCAGAGAGCCATGGAGCTAGGATTACCAATTATCCGCTACCATCGTTTTCTTGGCGATTTCATGAAAAATTTTACGAGTATTGCAATTACAGGCGCACACGGAAAAACATCAACTACTGGTCTAATGGCACATGTAATGCGTGGTGCTAAGCCAACATCCTTCCTAATAGGAGATGGTACAGGCAAAGGAGATGAGAATGCTGAGTATTTCGTATTTGAAGCGTGTGAATATAGACGGCATTTTCTATCCTATTATCCGGATTATGCAATCATGACCAATATCGATTTTGATCATCCGGATTATTTTTCTAGTATAGATGATGTGTTTGAAGCTTTTCAGACAATGGCACTTCAGGTAAATAAAGGAATTATTGCCTGTGGTGATGATGAGCAATTGCAGAAGATTCAAGCAAAAGTTCCGGTTATTTTTTACGGATTTAATGAGGAAAATGATTTCCAAGCAAGAAATGTCTCTTCAACGCCTGAAGGCACAAAATTTGATGTATTTGTAAGAAACACTTATTATGAAACGTTCCAAATTCCTACCTTTGGCGATCATAACGTATTAAATGCATTAGCCGTTATTGCGTTGTGCAAATATGAAGACATCAGTGCGGATATCGTAAAATCTCAGCTATTAACTTTTACAGGTGTGAAAAGAAGATTTTCTGAAAAACCAGTGGGTTCTCAAATCTTGATTGATGATTATGCTCACCATCCTACTGAAATTCGCGCAACAATTGATGCTGCAAGAAAAAAATACCCAGATCGACAAATCGTTGCGGTATTCCAGCCTCATACATTTACAAGAACGCAAACCTTTTTAGATGAGTTTGCAGAGAGCTTAAACATGGCAGATAAGGTGTTTCTATGTGAAATTTTTGGCTCTGCTCGCGAAAACCAAGGCAAGCTATCCATTTTGGATCTTCAAGAAAAAATTCCTGGTGGGGAAATTTTGAAGGAAGAAGATCCTTCACCTTTAAGAGATTTTGAAAATAGTGTCATTCTTTTTATGGGAGCTGGAGATATCCAAAAATTCCAGCAAGCCTATGAAAACTATTTGGAAAAGCAGGCATAGAATTAGAAAGAGGCTTACCCTTCTAGGCGTTTTTGGCCCGCAGGTAAGCCTCTTTCTTTATAAATCCGGCTAGAAGTGCTAATTATTTTAAGTTTTCTGGGTTTAGTACTTCTAATTCTGGAATGACAAAACGGCCGTCTTTTCTGATCAAGACATCGTCAAAATAGATTTCCCCACCGCCGTAATCAGGTCGTTGAATGTTAACCATATCCCAATGGATGTTTGAATGATTGCCATTGTATGCTTCATCGTAGCATTGCCCTGGTGTAAAGTGGAAGCTTCCGTCAATTTTCTCATCAAAAAGAATATCTTGCATTGGATGAAGGATATATGGGTTAACTCCAATTGCAAACTCCCCAATATAACGTGCACCTTCATCTGTATCAAAAATCTTATTGATCCGCTCAGTATCGTTAGCTGTCGCTTCTACAATTTTTCCATCCTTAAACGTGAGCCTTACATTTTCAAACGTAAAGCCTTGGTAAGGAGAAGGAGTATTATATGTGATGACGCCATTAACGGAATTTTTGACAGGTGCTGTAAATACTTCACCGTCTGGAATATTCATTTCACCCGCACATTTTATGGCAGGAATACCCTTAATGGAGAAGGTAAGATCTGTGCCTGGTCCTGTAATGCGAACTTTATCCGTTCTATTCATTAGTTCAACAAGATTGTCCATCGCTTTGCTCATTTTACTATAATCTAAGTTACAAACATCAAAATAGAAATCCTCAAATGCCTCTGTGCTCATTTTTGCCAATTGGGCCATAGATGAGTTAGGATAGCGAAGGACAACCCATTTTGTTTTAGGAACTCTAATTTCTCTATGTACTTTTTGTCCGACTGTGTCGCCATAAATTTTCATTTTGTCAGCAGGGATATCAGCATGCTCGTTAATGTTGTCGCCTGAGCGCAATCCAATATAAGCGTCCATTTGGCTCATTACGTTCGCCTCGAACTTGGCAATCATTTCAAATTGCTCTCTCTCTGCTCCCATAAGAAGCGCGCGGTCTACTTGGTGATCCTTTAACAGTACAAAAGGATAGCCTCCGGCAGCGTACGCTTCTTTTACTAACGCATTTACAAGCTCACGTTGAAGACCAAAGTTTTCGATTAATACTTTTTCACCTTTTTGGAGCTTAACAGAGTAGTTAATAAGATTTTTTGCAAGTGTTTGAATTCTAGGGTCTTTCATTATGTATCCTCCAGATTGATTAATGTCATACCTCTTTATTGTAACCGAATTTTCTCAAATTTTTTACTGTAATCGCTCAAATTAATGATATGATTCTTGCAAACCCTGAATTTTTAATTTTTAAAAAGGAATTCCTTTCTATAGTATGGAAAAATACTAAGGGAGTTTATAATGGGTGATAGGTAATGTTGTATTAAAACATCACGGAGGTGTAAGTCATTGGAAATTATTCTATATTTAAGTGCTGCTTTGGTAGCCATAGCCTTTTTGATATTGGTGATCTACCTTTCGAAGACTTTGAAGTCTCTACAAGGAACTTTAGATCGTGTGGCCCATACGCTTGAAGGATTAGAAAAACAGCTACAGGGCATTACATTAGAGACAACGGAACTCCTACATAAAACAAATGCTTTAGCTGAAGATTTGCAGAAAAAATCGGAACATTTAAATACAGTGGTTTATGCTGTAAAAGATGTAGGAACCTCTATTCAAAAATTTAATTCTTCTCTTAAGCAAGTCTCATCAAAGGTGCAAACAGATCTAGAAAATCATCAAGAGAAAATTTCTCAAATTGTACAATGGGGAAATGTCTTTCTAGAGCTAAGAGACAAATGGAAAAAAAGGAAGGCACAAGAAGAGCTTGATTCTAAATCATTACCGGTGAATGAAATAGAATCCAAGCAAATAGAAAACGTAGCAAAAAAGCGATTTTTAAGATCGCACGAATAATACAATCTATCATTTGAGAGGGGAATTGCCATGCATTCAAAAGACCATAAGGATTATCAAAGAGACGTTCAATATCAAAAGGAATTTGGTGATCGAAATGACAGCAAAAATACAACCGGCTTTTTGTTAGGTGCTATTATTGGGGGGATTGTTGGAGCGGCTACTGCGATGTTTCTTGCACCAAAATCTGGACGAGAATTACGCAGTAAATTAAATGAACAGGCGAAGATTCTTACTGACAAAACGGAGAGATTACGTCAAACAGCAATAGAAAAAGGAACAGAGCTGGCTGAGATCGCTAAAACGAAAACTAGTGTAATCACTGATTCTGTATCAAAGCAGTCAGCTTCTTTGATTACCAAAGTGAAAGGGAATAAAGCTGAAGAAGATTTGGTAGATACTTCCGATACAGAAATGATCCCTGCAGAAATCCCTACTCTTTCCTCCGGGCATTTAGTTGACGATCGTACAGCTCAAATAAAGCTTGAAGAGACAAAAAAAGCTTTTGAAGAAACAGAAAATCAATATAAACATTAAATTTGAAAAAATAGGTGGCGAAGTGATAAGATGACTTCACCGCCTATTTTACTTTGAGAAAGGAAGTTTCAGAAAATGACTATACAAAAAATTGAAACGGAAGAGCAATTTGAAGAGTTATTAAAACGGTCATCCTTCTTTTTGCTTAAACATAGCTTAACTTGTCCTGTTAGTGGTGCAGCATTTGAGGAATATCAAAAGTTTGCTGAGGAAAACCCAGACCTAGATACTGTATATCTAGCTGTTCAAGAGGCACGTCCACTCTCTAATTATATTGCAGAAAAATTTCATGTGAAGCACGAATCACCACAAGCTATTTTGTTTAAAAATGGTGATGTCGCTTGGCACACCTCCCATTGGAAAATTACAAAGAAATCTTTAAATCAAGCGATCTCTGAAGAATAATCAAAAGGTGACTTGGGCTTTGAGCGTCTAAGGATAGGAATGCTCAAAACCAGGTCACCTTTCAATTTTTATCTGCATTTTTGACATGAACAAATCTACTATTGTCTATTCGAAGCTGTTGGCCAGAGAATTCGTAAGTCATCCCCAGGTTCTATTTGTTCATGGAATGTCGTTTCTTTATTATTTTTCAGTAAAATAAAACGAGCATTTGTCGTTTGAGGCATATCCACTTCAACATGACGGAATAAATCCTGAAAAATAAAAGGCTCCATTTTATGTTGAACCATTTTAATGTTCTCTCCATTTATCAGTGAATCATTTTCTGCAAGTAGTTGATCATTCCGATAAAACTCAGTGAGTACCTTTGAAAGGACTATTCTTTTTCCGTTAAAAGACACCGGAATGGAATGGTGCATTTTAATGTTTAATGCATTACATAAATCAGAAACTGTAGGGATTGCTGGGCTTTTGATGATCAATTCATCATGATCCTCATATCCAGATGTCAAACGGACTTCTATACCGTTCTTTAGTATTTTACCAGTGAATGTACTTAATTGGATGATCCGGTCGTTCACAAAAACAGTGAAAGGCTTGATAGTAGAAATCAAATGTTTAAGTCTGAGAGATTCTAAAAGCTGTTCAATCGTTTCTGGTAATTTGCAGACAATTGTATCACGGTCTGCAATGATTTCCTCACTAGAAACCGTTTCACCGTTCCTTTTGACGACTGCTTCAATCTCGTAACGTGTTCCGTTTATTTTTACGGTTTTTCTAGGTATGTTGTCAATCAGTTCCTCAATTTTGATAACAGACTGTTTTCCATCTTCACCTTTTTCCGCTACTAAAATATCCCCATTTTTCACCTCATCGTCTAAAGAAGCGCTTTTTCCGTTTAAATAGATAGAAGGTGCGCTACCATGGATCCCCGGTATTGTGATGGTCTGTCCGTTCACATTTACAATCATAGCCATTCCTGGTTTACCGTATAATTTATTCATTTTTATTCCTGCAGCTAAAAGACAGTCCCCTACAGTTAGTTTTTTCATATCAAATAAGCGGATGCTCTGACCATTCACTGTAACGCTCACATACTGAATTGGATTCCTGTTAGCAGCTATTGCAATTCCAATAGGTGTAACAAGTTCAGGTCCTTTAGCCAAATGATCTGATAATGTTAAATTGGCAATTGCATCTATACCACGAATGGCTACCCTGTTACTAGGTAAATGGAGTTTTTCAGCTAAAAGCCGCGGAAGTTCAGGGGTTAAGCTACCTCCTCCAACAAGCATAACAGCTTTTGGAGGTTTATTATTATTTAAAGATAGTATTTCAGCGCTTATACTGTCAGCCAATTTATGTAAAGCAGGAGATATTTGCTCAATGATTTCTTCACGTGATATGCTCGTTTCAAACCCAAGGATGTCAGTAACTGAAATTTCTTTTTGGGTATGTAGCTGTCGTTTTGCTTCTTCAGCAAGTGGAAAATCAAGTAATAATTGATCGCTAATGGCTTCCGTAATTTCGTCCCCTGCAATAGGGACCATTCCGTAAGCTATTACAGTGCCCATATCAGTAATTGCAATATCTGAAGTACCAGCTCCGATATCCACAAGAGCTACATTCAACCTTCTCATCGAAGGAGGAATCAGCACATTAATAGCCGCTATCGGCTCCAAAGTTAATGCTTCTAATTGTAAATCTGCCCTTTTTAATGCTGCAAGTAAGGATTCGACCACTACTTTTGGAAGGAATGTCGCAATGATTTCAACAGATGCTTCCTCTCCACTTTGATCAATCAAGCTTCCTATTTCCTGTCCATCCAGACGGTAATATAAAACTGAATACCCGACGCAATAGTAGTGGTAGCTTTTTTCGTCTGTCATTTTTTCTGCAACAGAAGATTGAGCTTGCTGGACAGCTGAGAGCTCTAAATGAAGGATATCGTCTTTATTCATCATTGGTTTGCCTTGTATGTTCACAGATACCATTGCACGTTCTGTTTTTAAAGCCCGTCCTGCTGCAGCCACACAAACCTTTTTTAGCTCTCCGTGTTTTTCTTCAAGCTCTTCTTTTATTTGCTGGATGACTTTCGAAACAGACAATACATCATGAATTTGCCCATCAAGCATTGCTCGCTCGGTGTGCTCTTTGGAAAGAATATCTTTTACATGATATGATTCTTCATTCTTTTCTAAAATGATCCCAACTACAGAGCGTGTTCCTATGTCTAATGCAAAAATTTTTTCTGACAATAAAGACACCTTCTTTATGTTTTATCGCTTTAGTGCTTAAAAGCGTTTAATTAATGAAGAATTTTTCGTGACAATCCAAAAAAATTCCTTTATAATAAACTCTAATTATATAAAAATGTACCATAAAAAGTATTCCTATTAAAGCTGCTTCAAGGATTTGATGGTACTTTTATCTAATTTTCAGCAGCTTTAATCAGTAGCGAAAGGGTGGATGGGAATTGAGTAATAAGGAATTAAATGAACTTCGAGAAAAACTGGACGAAATAAATCTTTCGTTATTAAAGCTTATTAACGAACGGGCAAAACTTGTACAGGAAATTGGGCGCGTCAAAGAAAAACAAGGTGTTAATAAGTATGATCCTGTCCGTGAAAGAGAAATGCTGGACCTCATTGAACAAAATAATGAAGGTCCACTAGAAAATTCAGCCGTTAAATATATCTTTAAAGAAATATTTAAAGTCGGCTTGAATCTTCAGAAGGACGATCATAAAAAAGCATTGCTCGTCTCAAGAAAGAAAAAACCAGAGGATACAATTATTAATCTAAAGGGTGAACTGATTGGAAGCGGCAGCCCAAGCTTCGTGTTTGGACCATGTGCAGTTGAATCTTATGATCAAGTTGCTGCTGTTGCTCAAGTAGTTAAGAGCAAAGGATTGAAACTGCTACGCGGTGGAGCTTACAAACCACGTACTTCTCCGTATGACTTCCAAGGACTTGGGTTAGAAGGTTTGAAAATTCTTAAAAGAGTCGCCGAAGAATACGATTTAGCGGTTATTAGTGAAATCGTCAATCCGGCGGATATTGAAACGGCTATTGACTATATTGACGTTATTCAAATCGGTGCACGCAACATGCAGAACTTCGAGCTTTTAAAAGCAGCGGGTGCTGTAGATAAACCAGTATTATTAAAAAGAGGCCTTGCAGCCACAATTGATGAATTCATTAATGCAGCTGAATACATTATGTCACAAGGGAATGGTAATATTATTCTATGTGAACGTGGGATTAGAACGTACGAAAGAGCAACACGCAATACGCTAGATATTTCTGCTGTCCCGATTTTAAAGCAAGAAACTCACCTACCTGTCATGGTGGATGTTACTCATTCAACAGGCAGAAAGGATTTATTGCTTCCAGCAGCAAAAGCGGCACTTGCAATCGGGGCGGACGGAATCATGGCCGAGGTACATCCGGATCCAAGTGTTGCGCTTTCTGATTCCGCACAACAAATGGATTTCGATGAATTTGAAACATTTATGCAGGGAATCAGAGAGCTAAGCAGAACAACGATTTAATTTTGTCAGAATCATATAGATGAAACCTAAGAGCCTTTTGCTATATTGCAAAAGGCACTTTTTTTTATTTTATTAATAAAAAATGCATACATAGATTGCAGTGTTGGCTTGTCTATCGTAATATTATGTATTATGCTAAAAATTTAATTATTTAAGTTTATATGCTCATCCATGCACATATGTTTAACAAAAATGTAAGCCTTCGCAAATGTAAAGAAACGATTTTTATTTAAAGCTATAACCGATCTTATAAAGGGAATACTACAATAGAGTACTTGTACTGATAATAAGGAGTGTTTGAAAAGTGAATAACATTACGATTTATGATGTGGCTAGAGAGGCTAATGTTTCAATGGCAACAGTATCAAGGGTTGTTAACGGTAATCCAAACGTAAAACCGGCAACCAGAAAAAAAGTTCTAGAAGTCATTGAAAGACTGGGATACCGTCCAAATGCTGTTGCAAGAGGACTAGCTAGCAAGAAAACTACAACAGTTGGTGTAATAATTCCGGATATTTCTAGTATTTTCTTTGCTGAGCTCGCTCGTGGAATCGAAGATATTGCAACGATGTACAAATACAACATTATTTTGAGTAACTCAGATCAAAACAAGGAAAAAGAGTTCCATTTGCTTAATACAATGCTTGGAAAACAAGTGGACGGAATTGTGTTCATGGGAGCAAATATTACGGAAGAACATGTTGAAGAGTTCAAAAAATCTCCTGTTCCAATTGTTCTTGCCGGTTCGTTAGAAGACTCGGGCCAAGTTCCTTCTGTTAACATCAATTATGAGGAAGCAGCATACGACGCAACAAAAACTTTTATTGAAAATGGACATAGCAAAATAGCTTTTGTTGTTGGCATAAAAGACGAGCCTATTAACTTGAAAAAACTGAATGGATATAAAAAAGCCTTAGAAGAAAAAGGAATATCCTTTGACGAACAATTCGTTGTGGAAGGAGACTATTCGTACGATTCTGGCCTTGAAGCTTTTGACCGTTTAGCAGAGCTTCAGGAAAAACCGACAGCTATTCTTGTCGGCGCTGATGAAATGGCTATAGGTGTGGTTCATGCAGCCCAAGATAAGGGTTATCAAGTTCCTGATGATCTAGAAGTCATCAGCTTTGATAATACAAGATTAACGATGATGGTCCGTCCGCAAATTACAACCGTTGTCCAACCACTTTATGATATAGGGGCTGTAGCAATGAGACTACTAACAAAGCTCATGAACAAAGATAAAGTAGAAGATCATACAGTGATTCTTCCGCATCGAATTGAAACTCGTTCTTCAACAAAATAAAAAAACTAGACTAGAAAAATGAAGCATAGGAAAAGGAACCGTTATAAAAATGAACGTATTTTATAACGGTTCCTTTTTTGTATTCTACTGATTCTGTGTATTAGAAACGGAAGATTTTTTATTGGATCGTATTGGATAAAGAGCCTTTTCTACCATTTGAAGATTCTTTTCTGTGATTTCTGGCTTTCTTGGGATTGGAGGATATATTCCTTCCGGGTCATTCCAAGTTACAGGCAACTCAACTGGAGATTTCGGTTGCCAAGCATCAACCCACTCCTTTGGTAAATATCCTGATATATTTGAGTATTCAGTCATTTCGAGCCAAATCCGGGCCCAAGCCCTCGGTACAACTCTCCATATATCATAGCCTCCGCCTCCGACTGCAATCCATCTACCTTCACAATACTGATGAGCAAGCTCATGAGCAAGCTTTGGAATCTCCTCGTATATTTTCATAGTTGCCGATAAATGAGTGAGGGGGTCATAATAATGTGAATCAGCACCGTTCTGAGTAATGATTACATCTGGCCTGAAAAAGTCAGCAATTTCACGGAAGGCAGTTGTATAAGCATGAAGCCATGACTCGTCCTCAGTAAAAGCATCGACTGGAATATTAAAGGAATATCCATACCCTTTTCCCTGTCCCCGTTCATTCACATTACCTGTCCCAGGAAATAAGTATCTACCGGTTTCATGAATGGAAAATGTGCAAACATTCGGGTCATCATAAAAGGACCATTGAACCCCATCTCCGTGATGAGCATCTGTATCAACATATAAAATCCTAGCGTTGTATTTCTTTTGCATGTATTTGATTGCCACAGAGCTGTCATTATATATACAAAACCCTGATGCTTTCCCGCGGAAGCCGTGGTGGAGTCCACCTCCTAAATTTAAGGCATGCAATGCTTTTCCTGACATCACATAATCTACGGCAGTCAGTGTCCCGCCAACCAACATTGCACTTGCCTCATGCATCCCAGGGAAAATGGGTGTATCCTCAGTTCCGAGCCCATAGCTAGAAGCTCTGTCTTCGGAAAGATTTCCATTGCCTGCTTGTTTAACGGCTTCGATATAGCTAGGGTCATGTATAAGTTCAAGCTCTTCGTCCGTGGCCATTCTTGGAGGGATAATATCCTCTTTTTGAATCCCTCCGCATTTTTCCAATAAATCCAATGTAAGTTTCAGGCGAAATTGATTAAACGGATGATTATTGTTAAATTTGTATTTTAATTGTTCTTCAGAATAGACAAAAACCGCATTTTTCATAGCACGCTCTCCGGGATTTGAGGCCAAAGAACCTCAAATCCATTTTCCTTTAATGCCTGAACAACTGAAAGTGGATTCATGGTTTGTAATCTGAAAACCAATATTTTGTAGCTAGGATCTTTTTTGTCAGGATAAACAAGAACACTGTGAATGTTAGCTTTTTTGGATTTAATGATAGAGGTCAAATCTGATAAAGCACCGGCTTTATTCGGTACTTTTATTTCCACTTGAGAACCTGGCTGATGAGCTCCTGTTAGCTCTACTAACGTATGTAATAGATCAGTTTCAGTAATGATTCCTACTAGTTTACCTTCTGACAAAATGGGCATGCAGCCAATATGGTTTTCATAAAATACTGCAGCTGCTTCTTCAACAAAATCTAGAGGATGACCTGTTATAAGGTTTGTTTTCATGATGGAGCTAAGAGGCTTTTGTAAATCTTCTAGATGTTCGTTTGAATGAAAAATAGAAGGTGTTGCATCTCGAATATCCTGATTTGAAACAAGCCCGATGAGTTGATTGTCATCGTCCACAATTGGAATATGACGAATTTTATGCTCTCGCATTACTTCAATTGCTTTTTGGATGCTTTCGTTCTCAGATAGTGTCACCACATCAACTTTCATAACATCTTCAATAATCATGCTTTACTCCCCCTCTATAAAGCTCTCTGAATACTAATACATAAACCGATTCATAAAACGTAGCCGATCAAATTTTTGGATGGATTCAACCGGTACCCTTTTTCCAATTCGGGCCATTAAACAATTAGCTGGGTGTGATGATATTTCCGGATCATCGGTTGCATAATACTCCAACCCCCCTGCATTCATCATTTTTTCCATCACTTTTCTGTATTCCCAGACATTCAGGCCTGTTCCATTTAAGTCCCAATGCCAATAATATTCTGTTGTGATAATAATAAAATCTTCCATTGCATCGTCCATCATAGCAACGATGAGCATGTTTTTACCGACTGAATGGCCCCTGAATTCTGGAATTACCTCTATAGCCCCAAGCTCAATTAAGTCCTCCATTTTTCCTTCAGACCATCTTTCGAGGGGATCTGGATACAGGAAAGTTACATAGCCTACGATCGTATCTTTATGCCTCGCAATGATGATCCTTCCTTCAGGAAGATCAGCAATCTCTATGAGGGCTTTATGTTGCTGTTCTGGCTGGCGGAAAGCAACCAAATCTTTATGGAATTCATAATTTCTTAGCTTTTCTCCAGGAATGGGGCCTTCAATAATCAACGTTCCATGGGGAGTCTTTAATTCCTTCGCATTGTATATTTTTATATGCTCCATTATTTCACCACCTAATCTTGGGTCAAATGATTTTTTTTTCATTATACATAAAATAAATAAGAAAAAATTCAGTAATTTGTTACTATTATTTTAACACGATTATTTTTTGTAAGAACTAACAAATATGTATTTTTGAAGGTAAAATATTTTAAAAATTGAGAATAGAAAAAATATATAATATAATAAAAATTGAATACTTAGAATAAAGGGGGATTTGGTTAGATGAAAGTGGAAGCGCTATCAGTCATACAAGGGGATTTTAATCTTAAGAATTATGAAGAAACGTACAAGCAATTTGATTGGTCAGAAGTAGAAAAAAACTTTTCCTGGTATTCCACAGGTAAAGTGAACATGGCTTATGAAGCAGTTGATCGTCATGCCGAGGGAGAAAGGAAAAACAAAGTAGCCCTTTATTACCGAGACGGGGTACGAAATGAAAAGTATACATTTAAAGAAATGAAAGAACTTTCCAATAAAGCTGGTAATGTTCTAAAGAATCTGGGCGATGTTGAAAAAGGAGACAGAGTTTTTATTTTCATGCCAAGATCTCCTGAGCTCTATTTTTCAGTACTAGGAGCTATTAAACTGGGTGCGATCGTAGGACCTTTATTCGAAGCCTTCATGGAAGGAGCTGTGCGAGATCGTTTGGAAGATAGTGAGGCAAAGGTGTTAATTACGACTCCTGAGCTTCTTTCACGTGTACCAGTGGATGAATTGCCTGCATTGAAGCATATTTTCCTAGTTGGGGACAACGTTCAAGAAGAAGGAAAGATATTGGATTTTAAAAAGCACTTCGAAGCAGCGAGTAACAAGCTGGAAATAGAATGGGTTGACCGCTATGATGGTCTGATTTTACATTATACGTCTGGATCTACAGGAAAGCCAAAAGGGGTATTGCACGTACATAATGCAATGATACAGCATTATCAAACTGCAAAGTGGGTTCTTGATATTAAGGAATCAGATGTTTACTGGTGTACGGCTGACCCTGGCTGGGTAACAGGGACATCTTACGGGATTTTTGGTCCTTGGTTAACTGGAACCTCAAACGTGATTGTTGGAGGACGTTTTAAGCCAGAAACATGGTATAAGACGATTGAAGATTATGGAGTAACGGTTTGGTATAGTGCTCCGACTGCGTTCAGAATGTTAATGGGTGCAGGAGATGAAATTATCAAAAAGTTTGATTTAAGCTCTTTAAGACATGTTTTAAGTGTAGGAGAGCCTCTGAATCCAGAAGTAGTCCGATGGGGTATGAAGGTGTTTAACTTAAGAATTCATGATACATGGTGGATGACGGAAACAGGTGCACAACTTATCTGTAACTATCCTTGCATGGAAATTAAGCCAGGTTCTATGGGTAAGCCAATTCCAGGAGTAAAGGCCGCAATTGTGGATGATCAAGGCAATGAGCTCCCTCCGTATCGGATGGGGAATTTGGCTATCAAAAAAGGTTGGCCGTCCATGATGCATACCATTTGGAAAAATCCACAAAAATATGAATCTTACTTTATGCCTGGTGACTGGTATGTATCAGGAGATTCGGCCTATATGGATGAGGATGGTTATTTCTGGTTCCAAGGTAGAATTGATGATGTAATCATGACAGCTGGCGAACGTGTTGGTCCTTTTGAGGTAGAAAGCAAGCTTATTGAGCATCCTGCAGTAGCTGAGGCTGGAGTAATTGGAAAGCCAGATCCTGTTCGAGGTGAAATTATTAAAGCCTTTATTGCACTTCGTGACGGCTATGAGGCATCTGATGAATTAATTGAAGAAATTCGCCAATTCGTTAAGAGAGGTCTTGCAGCACATGCTGCACCAAGAGAAATAGAATTCAGAGACAAGCTTCCGAAGACTAGAAGCGGGAAAATCATGCGTCGTGTCTTAAAAGCTTGGGAATTGGATTTACCGACTGGGGATCTATCTACTATGGAAGATTAATCATGTTAAAAAATCTGGCGTGGCATGGCTACGCTAGGTTTTTTCGTGAAAAGCTTGTTCTAATAAAATATTTTTAATTTCTGGTAAGCAGTTGAATATTTTGCAAAAAAAATATGGGGCTGTCCAATAAGTCGATTTTTCGGCTTTTGGATGCCCCTTTTAATGTTCAAGAATATTGATATATCAACATTCTTGATTTTCAATTTTTAATGACGTTGCCCTTTTCGGATAGCCCCGACCTTTTCATAATATACACGGTTAGGATTTGTTTTTATTATTAGTACCTTCTGAAGGTTCAGGAGGTACAGGATCGGTTGGTGGTTCGGTCGGTTTAGGATCTGTCGGTTTAGGATCCGTTGGTTTAGGATCCGTCGGCTTAGGATCAGCCGGTTTAGGGTCATTTGGTTTAGGATCCTTTGATGGATTATTCCCCCCAGGCGTTTTAGTTGGATCAGGCTTAGCTGGCCCTATAATAATCTTGTTAGAAGCAGGGGATTCCTTTCCAGCAATATCGACAGCCTTCACAACATATGTTCCGTTTCCGACTGTGAAGTTTAATGGCTCACTCGCTTTAATGCTACCCACTTTAACCCCATCTTTATAGATTCGATATCCGACTACATCCCCTTCAGGGTGGGCGTTCCAGGTGATGGAATGGCCTTTTGAAACAATCGAAGGTGCACTAGGAACCTTTCCATTATCCTTTAATATGTCATCGGCAGTCAAAAGGTTTTCAAATGATTTATTTTTCTTAAATAGTAGGCTGACGTCTTTAATATATCCACCACCAAGCTGCTTGAAGAAATTAGAATCTATCATAAATCCTTTTTCGGTAAACTCTGCTGGAGTAGAAGGGAGTGCTACATATCTCTTATCCTTTACAACCACGTATGTTCCGGAAGAAAAGCTTCCATCAATTTGTTTTGGTGCAAATTTAGCAGGGAATAAATCACTTATATATAATCCTGCTTTTTGGCATTCGTCAGCTGGCATTCCACCAATTGCACAGTAGGAACGACGAACAATTCCACCTGGCATTTCAAAGCGACTTGAAGGATCAATTAGCTTAGGATTTATATCATATGCTACATTCATTAGGTTTGCCCATAAATAAATGTTTCTTTTGCTGTAGTTTAAACCTTTATAGTCACGATCCAATGGTTTAGGAGTGTCGTATCCAATCCAAGTTCCAAATGTAACATTGGGATTGGATGCTACAAACCAAGCATCTTGGAAATCCGCACCTGTTCCAGTTTTTCCTGCAAAGTCAGAGCTGAATTTTAATCGGCTTCTTAAGGATGAGGCTGTGCCTCCATTTATAACATCACGCATCATGTCTATCATAAGATAAGCGGTTTGCGGAGTGAAGACATCGACAGCTTCACTTTTATGTTCATAAATGACTTCGCCATCGTTTGTTTCAATTTTTTCAATCATAAATGCATCGACAAATTTTCCACCATTTGCAAATGTTGCAAAGGCATTCACGTTTTCCTCTACTGTCACTCCTTTTGACATCGCACCGATAGACATGGCTGCATTGGAATGATCAGCTTCTGTTAAACTTGTAAACCCCATTTTTTCTAAGTAACTAGTAGGATGATACCCTTGTATATCTGCGTAAATTTTTGCAGCAGGGACGTTTATGGATTTTGCTAATGCATTTCTTGCGGTTGTCAGGCCGGAATAACTTTTTGAATAGTTTGCGGGTGCACCCTTTGCCCCCCATCCCGGCAACTTCATTGGAACATCTGCCAAAAGTGATCCAGGAGCGAGTTGTCCAAGCTCGATTGCTGGAGCATAAACAAGCAACGGCTTCATGGTAGAACCGTTAGGGCGAACAGAGCTTGTTGCGTGATTAGTTTCTTCACGGTCATGATCTCTACCGCCAACAAAACTAATAATTCGGCCAGTTTTATTTTCAATTAGCATGGCTCCTACTTCAACGGGTTCCTTGATTACTTCTTTTTCTTTTGTTTCAGGATTCACTACCACCGTATCCTTATCTCTTCCATAAAGCGAAAATTCATTTTTTACAGCTTGCATTTTATCATAAATCTTTTTGTCGATTGTTGTATGTATTTTATAACCGTTTTGCCTCAAGTTTCGGTCTGCTAAAGCATAGTATTGCTCTCGAAGAGCCTCATCTTTTTCGAGATCGCTTTCTTCATAGCCATCCTTTTTGGCGAGATGTTTCATTAGAATCTCTTTTGCTCTTTTCTCTACCTCAAAAGTAAGCCATGGATACTGTTCATGAGTTCTTGGCTTAGGAGGAATAAAATCTTTGGTAATATCATAGTTAACGGCTTTCGTGTATTCTTTTTCTGTAATGTAGCCACTGTCCCGCATCCTTGAAAGTACAGTTTTCATTCTATTTAGACCTGGTTGAAGATATTTTTTATCTTTCAACTTCCCTTTGTTGGTAAAAGGGGTATAGCCGAATGGACTTTGTGGAAGACCAGCAATAAAAGCTGCCTGCGGTAAGGATAAATCTTTCGCATCAACTCCGAAAATCCCTTGTGCAGCAGCTTGTACACCTGCAATATTGTTCCCTGAGGAGTTTCTTCCGAAGGTAGATACGTTTAAATAAGCTTCCAAAATTTCTTCTTTTTCAAAAAAGTTTTCTACACGAAGTGCCAAAAGGATTTCTTTTGCCTTTCGTTCAAATGAAACTTCGTTTGAAAGGATTTGGTTTTTGATCAGCTGCTGCGTCAATGTACTACCACCTGTTTGAACAGCTGAGTTCGTCATTTCCTGGAATATGGCCCGCAAGATTGCTTTTGGCACAACACCGTTATGCTCATAAAAATACTCATCCTCTGTTGCAATAACTGCATGAATTAAGTGCTCAGACATTTGGTCAAGAGTGATCTCTTCACGTTCCAAATCCGTTCTTAGCTTTCCTAAATAAACGTTATTGGCAAAATAAATGGATGAGGTTTCTTCATAGTTGTATAGATCTTTACTTAACTCTTCTTTTGGGCGAATCGGCTCGTCTTTTACTAAAGAGGCAAAATAGCCGGCACCCACACCACCAGCGAAAGCTGTACCTAATACAGCTAAAATGATGAATAATAATAATAAGTTCCAAACAACATGATATGTAATAGTAAAATATCGTTTAGATTTTGGAGTGATCAGAGCTTTTGCCTTGCTCCTCAGTTTCTCCAAAAAGGTGTTATTTTCCATGTTCTCAACCCCCTGAAATCAGATACATTATATCATAGAACACAATGAAAATATGACTTCTTTCAATATTTTTCAGAATTATCCAATTTTGGGGTATCAAGTTTCTGAAAAACACGTTTGACTTTTCATAAATCCTGTAATAAAATGCATACTATTAACTGTATATATGTTAGGCGATGATAGGAATCAGTAGTTTATCTATCCCTGTTTTAGAGAGCCGATGGTTGGTGAAAATCGGTACAAATAGATAAATGAATTACCTCCTTGAGCTTTTATCGCGAACTCTAATGAAGATAGTAGCGATAAACGGTGAGAGACCGTTATTTCTTACAAAGCGGAAGACGTTTTTGTCTTCAAGTTGGGTGGTACCGCGATTCATTCGTCCCTTCATTATGTGAAGGGGCGTTTTTATTTTTGAATAAATGATATAGGAGGATTTGTTTATGGAATTATTAAAAGACCTCGAATGGCGCGGAATTATTTATCAGCAAACGGATGAAGAAGGATTGAAAGAGCTTTTGGAAAAAGAAAGTATTTCGGTTTACTGTGGGGTCGATCCTACAGCAGACAGCATGCATATCGGTCATTTACTGCCATTTTTAACACTTAGAAGATTTCAAATGCATGGTCATCGTCCAATTGTTCTAGTTGGAGGAGCGACTGGGCTTATAGGGGATCCGAGCGGAAAAAAAGAAGAACGTCAGCTTCAGACAGTGGAGACGGTTCAACATAATGTAAGCTGCATTAAAAAGCAGCTTGAAACCATTTTTAACTTTGAAGGCGAAAACGGTGCCATCATGGTCAATAACTATGATTGGACGAGTAAAATTGATATTGTTACTTTCTTGCGTGATTACGGCAAACATATTGGAATCAATTATATGCTTGCAAAAGATACGATTGCTTCAAGGCTAGAAACAGGAATTTCCTTTACGGAATTCACGTACACCATCCTTCAAGCGATGGATTTCAATTATTTATATGAACACCATAATTGTAAACTGCAAATTGGCGGAAGTGATCAGTGGGGTAATATTACAACAGGACTTGAATTAATCCGGAAAATGCAGCCTGAAGGGGCAAAAGCATACGGTTTAACCATTCCATTAGTGACAAAGGCTGACGGAACGAAATTCGGAAAGACAGAAAGTGGTGCGGTGTGGCTCGACCCTGAAAAAACATCACCTTACGAGTTCTATCAGTTCTGGATTAACACGGCGGATGCTGACGTTGTCAAATATTTGAAATTCTTTACATTCCTTTCAAAAGAAGAAATTGAAGCATTAGAGCAATCAGTTGAGACAGAACCTCATTTAAGAAAGGCACAAAAAGCATTGGCGGAAGAGATGACGCGTCTTATTCACGGAGAAGAAGCTCTCCAGCAGGCCATCAAGATCTCAGCTGCTTTATTCAGCGGGGATGTGAAGAATTTAACGGCCTCTGAAATCATGCAAGGCTTTAAAGATGTTCCTTCTTATGAACAGAAAGATGAAAATGTTAGTCTTGTGGACTTGCTTGTAAATGCTAAAATTTCTCCTTCAAAGCGCCAGGCAAGGGAAGACATCACAAACGGGGCGATCAGCATCAACGGTGAAAAAGTTACGGATGTAGGCTATGTATTAAGTGATGCCGATAAAATCGAAGGGAAGTTTACACTTATTCGCCGCGGAAAGAAAAAATATACGTTAATTAAATACTAATATCCATGAAAGGGAATCAAGCTATATAAGTTTGATTCCCTTATTCGCGTTTTCAATCAGTCTGAATACGCGTAGTATGTAATTTGTTTAAAATCAAAAACCCTTTCCAAAATGGAAAGGGTTTTTGTAGAGTTAACGAGAGTAGAATTCAATAATTTCTGGCTCTATACTAAATGTGGTGGTCATGCTTATCATCTCAAGGGCTCAGATAATTCACAAAAAATGATTAAAAAATAACACCTTCTTCTCTCTCTTTGATAATCTAAAGTTGCCAACAATAGAAACCAAAGGGAGAGAAGATAGGTGCTTACTCATTCTATCATAAACTTAT
>NZ_WIAQ01000034.1 GCF_009466385.1 Peribacillus tepidiphilus
CTATTGGAGTCACCGAGGGTTAAGAAGTCTAACTGAAAGGTATCAGACTCTACGTCATACTTAATTGAACCGCCGTATACCGAACGGTACGTACGGTGGTGTGAGAGGTCGGGGGTTAGTCACCCCCTCCTACTCGATTTGAAAAGGGACTATTAGAGTGTATAAACAAAGCTCTATAGTTTCGTGAAGTATTTCACAGCTATTTGGATTCGTTTAAATCAAAGGAGGTTTCGCTTAAATCAAGATTGATTAAATTCTCGAATTAGTTTTTTCATCAAAGGTTTTTAAAAAGGTCAATTAAATGGAATATGGATCAATTATCTCGTATTTAGATATTCATCTGCTCAAAAAATTTCAACTATGACGATAAGCTGTATTTTAATCAAGATACAAATTTTATTTAAAATAATCTTTCATAAGTTCTGTTGCCCATTCAGGTTGACTAATTTCTACTCGGGGACCAAATTCTTTCATGTATGGCTTAATGTCTAATATAGGTGTTCCTTTAATAGCATCCAATCCACGTACCTTTATAGTTAGACCTTTTACTTCTAACAGTTCACATGTTGTTAGTCCGATTCTATTTGGACGATTCTTGGCTCGTTGACTGAATATCCCCACTTTTGGCCAGTGTAGATTATTCCGTGGGTGTCTAGCAGTTGTTATTATTTTTTTAGGTGGTACCTCATGAAAATAATAAATTACTTCTACATGAGAAAAATCCTTTAGTCCATAAAAGACTTCTTCTGTAAACTGAGCATGATCAACTTCAATAAAAGCTTCTACTTGCCCCCAATGATCATCTTTTATTTCTTCTCGACTGGAAATAACTTTACCGATTGGTTTTAGTGCAATTTCTTCAAACATACTTCCTACCTCTCTTTCTTGTTCAGTTCTTCGAAAAAACACCCTTCTCCTTTTGAAAGTCAAGGTAAAAAAAACATTATATTTTGACAGAACTTGGTTCACTACGGCAGCAATAGAACGTACGATGGAAAAGTGTTCTTATTCGAGAAAGTGACATTTAGTTAGAGTTCTTCTAGATATCACTTTGCGTATTTTTTCTAATCAAGCTATTATGAAAATAATAAATTATGACATCTTTAAAGCTAAAATATTCCTGTCAAAAAATGTAAATGAAGAATTTAATATTGGAGGAACCCCATGAAGCAATCGAATAAAAAAACTTTTGAAGTGGGAGAAAATGAAAGCATTGATGCTTGTTTAGATAGAATCCGAAAAGAAGGATATATGCCAATTAAAAGAATCGAAAAGCCTATTTTTAAAGAAGTGATACAGGATGGTAAATCGGTTTACGAACCGATTTCTAGAAAAATTCTCTTTGAAACGAAAAAAATAGAATAAAAATACGAACAATAAAGTATTATTAAGTGGAAATGTTCGAAAATAAGGTTGACTAAAAGATCAACCATTGTTAAGATAAGAGTACATTACGAAAACGAATTTCTCTCATATAATCTTGGGAATATGGCCCATAAGTTTCTACCTGATAACCGTAAATTATCAGACTATGAGAGAAAGTAGCAAGCCTTTTTGTGGTTATAGGTGAATTTTGAAAGCTGTATTAGCAGCTATAAGATTCTTTCTAATACCCCGAACGGGTCTACTTTCTCTTGTGTAGAAAGTAGATTGTTCGGGGTTTTTACTTTAAATAAGCTATTTTAATAGATTACATAGGCAAACGGGGGAGTGGGAATGAAACCATTTGTAGGAGTCATCATGGGAAGCATTTCGGATTGGGAAACGATGAAGTATGCTTGTGAGGTTTTAGAACAGCTTGAAATTCCTTACGAAAAAAGAGTGGTTTCTGCTCACCGCACTCCAGATTTAATGTTTGAATATGCGGAAAGCGCAAGGAGCAGGGGAATCCAAGTAATCATAGCAGGTGCTGGTGGAGCGGCACACTTACCAGGTATGGTCGCTTCCAAAACAACTTTGCCTGTGATTGGTGTGCCTGTTCAGTCGAAGGCATTAAACGGATTAGATTCTTTGCTGTCTATCGTTCAAATGCCTGGTGGCGTCCCTGTCGCTACTGTTGCGATTGGAAAAGCAGGAGCAACAAACGCAGGGTTGTTAGCTGCTCAAATACTTGGAACAAAAGATGATGATATAGCAGAAAAGCTTGAAAAGATCAGAAAAGAAACAAGAGAAAAGGTGCTGGAGAGCAGTGAACAGCTTAAATAAAAAAGTGATCCTACCCGGACAGACGATTGGAATCATTGGCGGAGGTCAATTGGGAAGAATGATGGCTCTTTCTGCAAAAGCTTCTGGCTTTAAAATTGCTGTGTTGGATCCTACGACAAATTGTCCATGTGGTCAGGTTGCAGATATAGAAATTACGGCAGCATACGACGATTTGAACGGATTAAGAAAATTAGCGGACGTAAGTGACGTGATAACGTTTGAATTTGAAAATATTAGTGCCGATGCTTTGGATTGGCTGAAGGAACATGCTTATATTCCTCAAGGCTCTGAACTATTGAAAATCACGCAAAATCGTATTTTAGAAAAACAGGCTATTACAAAATCGGGAGTAGAAGTCGCTCCGTACGCTGTGATATCTGAGTTTGAGCAAATTTATGATAATATAAAAAGGCTCGGATATCCAAGTGTGTTAAAAACGGCAAAAGGCGGATACGATGGCAAAGGGCAGCTTATCATCCGGAACGAAGAGGATCTTCCCAAAGCAGCTGAGCTCCTTAAGTACGGCGAATGTGTGCTTGAAGCTTGGGTTCCTTTTACAAAAGAAATTTCCGTCATTGTTGCAAGAAACTCAAATGGAGAATCAAAGGTGTTCCCTGTTGCTGAAAATATTCATAAAGACAATATTCTGCATCAATCTATCGTTCCAGCGCGTATTTCTGAAGATGTAGAGCTAAGAGCTAAAGAAAAAGCACTTATGATTGCAGATTCGATGGAGTTAGTTGGTACGCTGGCTGTAGAAATGTTTTTAACAGAGAATGAGGAAATCATTATCAACGAATTAGCACCGAGACCTCATAATTCTGGACACTATACAATGGAGGCTTGTGAAACCTCTCAGTTTGAGCAGCATGTAAGAGCTGTCTGCAACTGGCCGCTAGCCCGAACTACTTTGTTGAAGCCTGTTGTCATGGTTAACATTCTTGGTGAGCATTTGGAAATACTACTGAATAAATTACCGGAGCTTTCGGATTGGAAAATTCATCTGTACGGAAAAGCAGAAGCGAAGGTGAAGCGCAAAATGGGGCATGTGAATATTTTGCGTGAAACGACTGACGAGGCTTTGAAAGAAGTAGAAGAAAGCGGGATCTGGTAAGAAATAAGATAATCGGAGGAAGAAAACATGATTGAACGTTATACCCGACCGGAAATGGGTGCGATTTGGACGGAGGAAAATCGCTTTAAGGCTTGGCTAGAAGTGGAAATTTTAGCGTGTGAGGCGTGGGCTGAGCTTGGTGTCATTCCAAAGGAAGATGTAAAGCTTCTTCGTGAAAATGCATCCTTTGATATTAACAGAATTAAAGAAATTGAAGAAGAAACCCGTCATGATGTGGTGGCATTCACACGTGCGGTTTCTGAAACGCTAGGCGAAGAAAGAAAATGGGTTCACTACGGCTTAACTTCTACGGATGTTGTCGATACAGCTCTTTCCTACCTGCTCAAACAAGCGAATGAAATCCTGCAAAAGGATATCGAAAACTTTATTGAAATCTTAAAAAACAAGGCGCAAGAACATAAATATACAGTTATGATGGGACGCACACATGGTGTTCATGCAGAGCCGACAACATTCGGTCTGAAGATGGCACTTTGGTATGAAGAAATGAAGCGTAACCTTGAGCGTTTTAAAGCGGCAAGAAAACATGTGGAAGTCGGCAAAATATCTGGAGCAGTCGGTACATATGCAAATATTGATCCGTTTGTGGAGCAATATGTATGCGAAAAGCTCGGGATTGGGGCCGCACCCATTTCTACTCAAACATTGCAGCGCGACCGCCATGCCCATTACATGAGTACGCTTGCTTTAATAGCAACTTCCATTGAAAAATTTGCAGTTGAAATTCGCGGTCTTCAAAAAAGCGAAACGCGCGAGGTTGAAGAGTTTTTCGCAAAGGGTCAAAAAGGATCCTCAGCAATGCCGCATAAGCGTAATCCAATTGGATCTGAAAACATGACTGGAATGGCCCGCGTGATTCGTGGTTACATGTTGACAGCTTACGAAAATGTTCCGCTGTGGCATGAGCGTGATATTTCCCATTCATCTGCTGAACGCATTATTTTGCCAGATGCTACGATTGCTTTGAACTATATGCTAAATCGTTTCGGAAATATCGTGAAAAACTTAACAGTGTTCCCTGAAAATATGAAGCGCAATATGGACCGCACATTAGGCTTGATTTACTCTCAACGCGTTTTATTGGCGCTTATTGATAAAGGGCTTGCTCGTGAAGAAGCGTACGATACCGTTCAACCGAAAGCGATGGAAGCATGGGAAAAACAGGTGCCGTTCCGCCAGTTAATCGAAGCGGATGATAAAATCACAAGCTTGCTTTCACCAGAGGAAATCAATGATTGCTTTGATTATAACTATCATTTGAAAAATGTTGATGTAATTTTTGAACGTCTAGGTTTATAAAAAAATTGCTGCCCTAGTTTCTAGGGCGGCAGTGTAACAATAAAAGTCTAAAATTTCCTAATATTCCTAATTTGGAGGGTGTTACATGGAAAAGCGTGCATTGCTGTATGAAGGAAAAGCAAAACAAGTATTTGCAACAGATCATGATGAAATGGTATGGATCGAATACAAAGATGCGGCCACAGCTTTTAACGGTGAAAAAAAAGCTGAGATTTCCGGCAAGGGTGTACTAAATAACGAGATTACAAGCTTACTATTTTTGAAGCTGCAAGCAGAAGGAATTCCATCCCATTTTGTAAAAAAGCTATCGGACCGAGAGCAGCTAGTCAAGAAGGTCGAAATTATTCCACTCGAAGTAGTCGTACGCAATGTAGCGGCAGGCAGCCTTTCAAAAAGATTAGGAATAGAAGAGGGAACACCGTTAAAGAAGCCTCTAGTCGAATTTTATTTTAAAAATGATGATCTTGGTGATCCGCTCATTACAGATGCTCATATTGAAGAGCTTGCGATTGCCTCAAAAATAGAACTGCAGGATATTACAGAAAAGGCTTTTCGTGTGAATACAGTTTTACCAAGCTTTTTTGAAGAGATTGGCGTTAGATTAATAGATTTCAAGCTTGAATTTGGTAAGACAGCAGATGGAGAAATTTTATTAGCAGATGAAATATCGCCAGACACATGTCGTCTATGGGATATCAAAACGAATGAAAAGCTCGATAAGGATGTATTCCGTAGAGATTTAGGAAGCTTAACGGAAGCTTACGAACAGATTTTAACAAGACTGGGAGGCGCTAAAGCATGTTTAAAGTAAAAGTTTATGTTACGTTGCGGGAAAGTGTATTAGATCCACAAGGCAATGCAGTGAAGGGTTCTTTGAACAGCCTTTCTTATACAGAAGTCCAGGATGTACGAATTGGAAAATACATGGAGCTGATCCTTGAAAAATCTGATCGAGAAGTCGAAGAAACCGTGAAAGAAATGTGCGAAAAGCTATTAGTCAATACAGTGATTGAAGACTACCGTTATGAAATAGAGGAGGTAGTCGCGCAGTGAAATTTGCAGTGATCGTATTTCCTGGTTCTAACTGTGATGTGGATATGTACCATGCTATTAAAGATGAGCTAGGCGAGGAAGTTGAATATGTGTGGCATACAGAAGAAGATTTAGATCGCTTTGATGGCATCCTGCTCCCAGGGGGATTCTCTTATGGAGACTACCTCCGTTCTGGCGCTATTGCCCGTTTTTCCAACGTCATGAAGCAGGTTATAAAAGCGGCTGACGCCGGAAAGCCAGTTTTAGGTGTATGCAACGGTTTTCAAATTTTATTAGAAGCTGGTCTGTTGCCTGGTGCGATGAGAAGAAATGACAGCCTGAAGTTCATTTGTCGAAACGTAGAGCTGAAGGTTGAAAACAATGAAACCATGTTTACAGGAGCTTATGAAAAAGGTGAGGTCATTACAATCCCGATTGCTCACGGAGAGGGAAACTATTACTGCGATGAAGAGACCCTTGCTGAGCTTAAAGATCACAATCAAATCGTATTTACTTATCATGGCCAAAATCCGAACGGAAGTCTAGCTGACATAGCAGGAATTACAAATGCAAAAGGCAATGTGTTAGGCATGATGCCGCATCCTGAACGAGCAGTAGATTCTTTGCTAGGTAGCGCAGATGGGTTAAAACTTTTTCAATCAATCGTGAAATATTGGAGGGAAGCACATGTCGTTCATGCTTGAGCCAAGTCCGGAAATCATTAAGACTGAAAGATTGTATGCAGAAATGGGACTATCCGATGAAGAGTTTGCGATGGTTGAAAGTATTTTAGGTCGTCTTCCCAACTATACAGAAATCGGCTTATTCTCGGTCATGTGGTCTGAGCATTGCTCTTATAAAAATTCCAAGCCTGTTTTAAAGAAGTTTCCGGTTACAGGAGAAAGAGTTCTTCAGGGACCTGGTGAAGGTGCAGGAATCGTCGATATTGGCGACAATCAAGCGGTTGTTTTTAAAATTGAATCGCATAACCATCCGTCAGCAATTGAGCCTTATCAAGGAGCTGCAACAGGAGTGGGTGGAATTATCCGTGATGTGTTCTCTATGGGAGCGCGTCCAATCGCTCTCTTAAACTCGCTTCGTTTTGGAGAGCTTGATAACGCTCGAGTGAAATATTTATTTAAGGAAGTAGTAGCCGGAATCGCAGGATACGGAAATTGTATTGGGATTCCTACTGTTGGCGGAGAGGTTCAATTCGAGTCGGCATATGAAGGGAATCCATTAGTTAACGCCATGTGTGTGGGTTTAATTAATCATGAAGATATAAAAAAGGGTCAGGCTCATGGAGTCGGAAATACCGTTATGTACGTTGGGGCAAAAACAGGTCGTGATGGAATACACGGAGCAACCTTCGCTTCTGAAGAGTTAACAGATACTTCTGACGAAAAACGTCCAGCTGTACAAGTCGGCGATCCGTTTATGGAAAAACTGCTATTAGAAGCTTGCCTTGAACTCATTCAATCCGATGCTCTAGTTGGTATTCAGGATATGGGTGCAGCTGGATTGACAAGCTCGTCTGCAGAAATGGCCAGTAAGGCTGGTTCCGGTATTGAAATGAACTTAGATTTGGTTCCGCAGCGGGAAACAGGCATGACCGCTTATGAAATGATGCTTTCAGAATCTCAAGAACGCATGCTGATCGTAGTAAAAAAAGGCCGTGAACAAGAGATTGTAGACTTGTTCTCTAAATATGGCTTAGAAGCTGTGGCAATCGGAAGAGTAACAGACGATAAAAGATTGCGTCTCCTTCATAAAGGAAATGTTGTGGCAGATGTTCCGGTTGATGCTCTTGCGGAGGATGCTCCTGTTTATCATAAGCCTTCAACAGAACCTCAATACTACCGTGATTTTCAAGAAATGGAGCTTGAAGTTCCCATCATTGAAGATTACAAGGAAATGTTAATAGGATTATTATCCCAGCCTACAATTGCAAGCAAGGAATGGGTTTACGATCAATATGATTATATGGTTCGTACAAACACAGTAGTTGCACCTGGATCGGATGCGGCTGTGGTGCGCATTAGAGGAACAAACAAAGCATTGGCAATGACGACAGACTGTAACTCTCGTTATTTATATTTAGACCCTGAAACAGGCGGGAAAATCGCTGTGGCAGAGGCAGCCCGCAATGTTGTGTGTTCCGGAGCAGAGCCGCTGGCAATTACGGATTGCTTGAACTTTGGAAATCCTGAAAAGCCGGAAATCTTCTGGCAAATTGAAAAAGCAACAGACGGTATGAGTGAGGCTTGCCGTACTTTACATACACCTGTCATTGGCGGGAACGTGTCTCTGTACAATGAGACAAATGGTGTAGCTGTCTATCCGACTCCAGTTGTTGGCATGGTTGGTCTTGTACATGATGTAAAGCATATTACCACTCAAAGCTTCAAGGAAGCAGGAGATTTAATCTATGTGATCGGTGAAGCCCAAAACGATTTTGGAGGCAGCGAGCTTCAAAAAATGCTGAACGGTACAATATTCGGTAAGGCTCCGAGTATTGATTTGGAAGTGGAAGCTAAGCGGCAGCGTCAAATTTTACAAGCTATTCAATCAGGCCTTGTAGCTTCAGCTCATGACATTGCAGAGGGCGGATTAGCTGTAGCGATTGCAGAGTCGCTTTTTGGTACAAAAGAGCTTGGTGCAAATGTCATGGTAAAAGGCGACACAACGTGTGAGCTTTTCAGCGAAACACAATCCCGCTTCTTGATATCTGTAAAAAAAGAAAACCAAGAAGCTTTTGAGAGCATAGTAGAAGATGCTTTATTAGTAGGTGAAGTGGTAGATATTCCGGAATTAAACATTCTGGATCAAGCAGGAAATGTAGTATTGCAAGCAAAGATCGATGAATTACAGTCAGCCTGGAAAGGAGCAATCCCATGCTTGCTGAAATAAAAGGCTTGAATGAAGAGTGCGGTGTTTTTGGTGTTTGGGGACATCCGGATGCTGCTCAAATTACTTATTATGGTCTGCACAGTCTTCAGCATAGAGGTCAAGAAGGGGCCGGAATGGTTTTAACGGACGGTGTCCAACTGAAGGGTGTAAAAGGCGAAGGGCTTGTGACGGAAGTATTTACGGCAGAAAAAATGAGTGAAATTACAGGTAAAGCTGCTATAGGGCATGTTCGCTATGCTACAGCAGGTGGTGGGGGATATGAAAATGTCCAGCCGCTCCTCTTCAACTTCCAGACTGGCAGCATGGCACTTGCTCATAATGGAAATCTAGTGAACGCAACACAGCTTAAGGCTCAGCTCGAAGCACAGGGCAGTATTTTTCAAACAACTTCTGACACGGAGGTTTTAGCTCATCTCATAAGAAGAGGCGGCTTTTGTGATTTGAAGGAGCGAGTAAAAAATGCTCTGAGTATGTTAAAAGGTGCTTATGCGTTTCTGATTATGACAGAGTCAGAAATGCTAGTTGCTTTGGATCCGAATGGACTTCGTCCGTTGTCTTTAGGGAAAATGGGTGATGGCTATGTTGTAGCTTCTGAAACATGTGCATTGGATATTGTAGGAGCACAATTTATTCGAGATGTGGAACCGGGAGAATTATTAATGATTTCAGATGAAGGCGTCGTTTCAGAACGTTTTGCTCATGTATACTCCCGTTCGATGTGTACGATGGAATATGTTTATTTTTCACGTCCTGACAGTAACGTAGATGGCATTAATGTTCACACTGCCAGAAAGAGACTGGGCAAAAAGCTGGCAATGGAGGCGCTGATTGACGCAGATGTTGTAACAGGTGTGCCGGATTCCAGTATTTCTGTGGCGATTGGGTATGCGGAAGCTTCAGGTATTCCTTATGAAATGGGATTAATAAAAAATCGTTATGTTGGAAGAACGTTTATCCAGCCGTCTCAGGCATTAAGGGAGCAAGGTGTGAAAATGAAGCTATCCCCGGTTCGTGGGGTTGTTGAAGGAAAACGTGTCATCATGGTGGACGATTCGATCGTACGTGGAACGACAAGTAAGCGGATCGTCAAAATGTTAAAGGAAGCAGGAGCAAAAGAGGTGCATGTGGTCATAAGCTCCCCTCCGATTAAGTTTCCGTGTTTTTACGGAATCGATACGTCTACTAAAGAAGAATTGATCGCATCAGAGCTTTCCGTGGAAGAAATTCGGAAAATGATTGGAGCAGACACGTTAACGTTTTTAAGTGTTGAAGGCATGATCGAAGCCATTGGACGACCTTTTCCAGGTGAAACACGCGGACAATGTATAGCATGCTTTACAGGGAATTATCCGACGGAAATATATAATGAAAGCACGTTTCATCCTTTTCAAAAATGTTAATAAGCGGCATGAAGTATGTCGTTTTTTTTATTAAATGAATGAAGGGAGGACTTACATTCATGGCTCATGCATATAAGCAGGCTGGTGTTGATATTGAAGCTGGATACGAAGCGGTATCCCGCATGAAAAAGCATGTTGAGAAGACTATGAGAAAAGGTGTTATGAGCGGATTGGGCGGTTTTGGAGGGATGTTCGATCTTTCTGGCCTTAACTTAAAAGAGCCGGTGCTCGTTTCGGGAACAGATGGTGTTGGAACAAAGCTCATGCTGGCGTTTATGCTAAACCAGCATCATACAATTGGAATAGATTGTGTGGCGATGTGTGTAAATGACATAGTTGTTCAAGGTGCGGAGCCGCTTTATTTTCTTGATTATATTGCTTGTGGGAAAGCGGATCCAGCAAGAATTGAAGCAATTGTGAAGGGTGTAGCTGAAGGATGTATGCAAGCGGGAGCAGCACTAATCGGTGGAGAAACAGCTGAGATGCCTGGCATGTACGGTGAAGAAGAATATGATTTGGCTGGGTTTGCAGTTGGTGCTTGTGAGAAATCCCGTCTAGTGACCGGGCAACAGATCTCTGAAGGAGACGTATTAATTGGCCTAGCTTCTAGCGGTATTCACTCCAACGGTTATTCTCTAGTGCGCAAGGTGCTATTAGAGCAAGCAGGTATGGATTTACATGAGCAGGTAGATGAGCTGGGCTGTAAGCTTGGTGAGGAGCTTCTCCGCCCAACGAAAATTTACGTAAAGCCTTTATTGTCGGCAATGAAGAGCTTTACGATTAAAGGGATGGCCCATATTACAGGTGGAGGTTTTATTGAAAACATCCCCCGTATGCTTCCGCAAGGATTTGGAGTTGAAATGAAGAAGGGAACATGGGAAGTCCATCCGATCTTTAAACTCATACAGGAAAAAGGGAACCTGATTGAAGAGGAAATGTATAATGTCTTTAATATGGGAATTGGCATGGTAGTAGCTGTGGACAGTAAAGACGCCAACCAGCTTATTAAGCATTTCGAAGAGCAAGGGGAGAAGGCTTCAGTGATTGGGAAAGTGATACCTGGTAAGGGAGTTACGATTCATTAAGGATCGTTAGAGAAAATCCTAATCCTGAGTAGGAGGATTATTATGAAGAGAATCGCAATCTTTGCCTCCGGAAGCGGAAGCAACTTTCAAAGCATCGTCGATTCTGTCAAAAAAGGACAACTGGACGCTGAAGTTGCGTTGCTTGTTTGTGATAAGCCGGGTGCTTTTGTCATTGAAAGAGCGCAAAACGAAAACATCCCTAGCTTCATTTTTAGTCCAAGAAATTATGAGGATAAGGCTGCTTTTGAAAGGGAGATCTTAAAAGAACTTCAAGCAAGAGATATAGATTTCATTGTACTTGCAGGATATATGAGATTAATTGGTCCAACCTTACTTCAAGCATTCTCAAACCGTATTGTGAACATTCACCCTTCGCTGCTTCCGGCTTTTCCTGGCAAAGATGCAATCGGGCAGGCATTTAGGGCTGGTGTGAAGGTGACAGGTGTTACAATTCATTACGTGGATGAAGGAATGGATACTGGACCGATTATTGCGCAAAGAGCCGTCGATGTTTTAGACGACGATAGTCGGGAAACCTTACAGCAGAGAATTCAGGCTTGCGAGCATGAGTTGTATCCGCTGGTTATACAAAAGTTATTATCGACCGTAATGGCTTAAGAGGGGGATCAGAAGATGAAACGTGCACTAATAAGTGTTTCAGACAAAACTGGAATTGTAGAGTTTGCCATGGGACTAAAGGAAGCGGGTTTTGACATTATTTCAACTGGCGGGACGAAAAAAGCCCTTCAAGAAGCAGGGATTGAAGTAATAGGTATTAGCGATGTTACTGGATTTCCTGAAATATTGGATGGAAGAGTAAAGACGCTTCATCCGAAAGTCCACGGAGCTTTATTGGCGCGCCACGATGAAGAAGGTCACAGAGCTCAGCTTAAGGAGCATGGGATCCAACCGATCCAAGTAGTCTGTGTGAATTTGTATCCATTTCAGCAAACGATCGCAAAGCCTGATGTGACTGTGGAGGATGCTATTGAGAATATTGATATTGGCGGTCCAACTATGCTTCGTTCATCAGCAAAAAATCATGAATATATAACGGTGGTTGTAGATCCTGCTGATTATGACCAAGTGTTGGCAGAGATAAAAGAAACGGGTGAAACAACTAAAGAAACGCGTCGCCGCTTAGCCGCAAAGGTGTTCCGCCATACTGCTTCTTATGATGCAGTCATTGCTGAATACATGACAGCACTTGCAGGCGAGGAAAATCCTGAAAGTGTAACGTTTACATATGAGTTAAAGCAGCCTTTACGTTATGGGGAAAATCCTCATCAAAAAGCAGCGTTTTATAAAAAACCGCTAGGCTCTCTTTTCTCGGTGGCACAGGCTGAGCAGCTTCATGGAAAAGAGCTTTCTTACAACAATATTAATGATGCAGATGCTGCCCTTCAAATTGTTAAGGAATTTGATCAGCCTGCGGCAGTTGCAGTAAAACACATGAACCCTTGTGGTGTTGGAACGGGAGAAACAATTGAGGAAGCTTTCCGAAAAGCGTATGAGGCCGACCCAACCTCTATCTTTGGAGGGATCATCGCTTTAAACCGTGAAGTCGATGAAGCAACAGCTAAGCAGCTTCATGAAATTTTCCTTGAAATCATTATTGCCCCTTCTTTTTCTCAGGAAGCACTTGATATTTTAACATCTAAGAAAAATATCCGTTTGTTATCGGTACGCTTCGACGGAGAAAAGAAAGAGGAGAAAAAACTGACAAGCGTTGAAGGTGGATTGCTTGTACAGGATATGGATGCCTATTCATTAGAGGATGCAACGATTTCCATTCCGACCAAGCGCCAGCCTACTGACGAAGAGTGGGAAGCATTGAAGCTCGGTTGGAAGGTCGTTAAGCATGTAAAATCAAACGCGATTGTTGTAGCAAATTCACAAATGACTCTTGGTGTGGGAGCTGGTCAAATGAACCGCGTCGGTGCAGCCAAAATTGCACTTGAACAGGCTGGGGAAAGAGCAAAGGGGGCAGCTTTGGCTTCTGATGCATTCTTCCCGATGGATGATACTGTGGAAGCTGCAGCAAAAGCAGGTATCACTGCCATCATTCAACCTGGAGGATCTGTACGTGATGAAGACTCCATCAAAAAGGCAGATGAGTACGGTATTGCCATGGTCTTCACCGGCATTCGCCATTTCAAACACTAATTCTCAAATAGGCGATTTCAAAGATAACCTTCTGCTTTTGGCTGTTTTCGTAAAGTTTGTTACTTTTTTAATGTAATTTAACTATAACGTTCTGAGTCGATTGTAGCGGAGGGTACTTGACTCCTCGAAAATGCATTCGCATTTCCTTCGTGTGGTGTTTATTCGAGGAAGCTTATTCAATATCCTGCGGGAAAAAGAGGGAAGTGGGAGACCCTACAGGCGGTATCGCCGAGGAGTGTCATCCCTCCCCGCGGAAAGCAAGTACCTGGTGCGGAAATCAACGGGCAAACTTTATCGTCTAAAAACAACAATCTATGCGAAAAGAGCCTTGTTTTTTGATGATATACCTATTTCCATTAAATGAGGTGACAAAATGAATGTTTTGGTCGTTGGCCGCGGTGGTCGTGAACATGCGGTTGCAAGGAAATTTATGGAGAGTGCTAGAACGACAAAAGTTTTTGTGGCTCCGGGTAATCCTGGCATGGAGGATGTTGCGGAGCTTGTCCCAATTGAAGAAACCAATCATGAAGGACTGATTTCCTTCGCAAAAGAAAATAGCGTAGAGCTTACGTTCATAGGTCCCGAGGTTCCTCTTTTAAACGGAATCGTTGACGATTTCGAAAAAGCCGGTCTAAAAGTGTTTGGACCTCGTCAAAATGCAGCCATTATTGAAGGCAGCAAATCCTTTGCTAAAGATTTAATGAAGAAATACAACATTCCTACTGCGGCTTACCAAACGTTCCATACCTATGAAGAAGCAAAATCCTATATCGAAAAAATGGGAGCTCCTATTGTAATCAAAGCGGACGGTCTAGCTGCGGGAAAGGGAGTTGTCGTAGCACTGACAATGGAAGAAGCCGAAGCAGCTATTTATGACATGTTGGTGGCTGAAAAGTTCGGTTCTGCCTCTTCAAGTGTAGTCATTGAAGAGTATCTTGAGGGTGAAGAGTTCTCTTTAATGGCATTTGTAAATGGAGATCAGGTATATCCGATGGTCATTGCTCAAGATCATAAGCGGGCTTTTGATGGGGATAAAGGACCGAATACAGGCGGAATGGGTGCCTATTCTCCCGTGCCACAAATTCCAAACAGCATGGTAGAGGAAGCGGTCCAAACCATAGTCATACCAGCAGCAAAGGCTATGGTTTCGGAAAATAGACACTTTACAGGCATATTATATGCTGGTCTTATGGCAACGCCAAAAGGCCCGAAGGTCATTGAATTTAATGCCCGCTTTGGTGATCCTGAAACGCAAGTCGTTCTACCTCGTTTAAAAACGGATTTTGTCGATGTTTTGGAAGCTGTTTTGGAAGGCCAGGATATCACGATTGAATGGCATGACAAATCAGTCCTTGGAGTCGTTTTAGCGGCAAAAGGCTATCCTGGTGAATATGAAAAGGGTGCAGTAATCAAGGGTCTTGGAAACATTTCGGACCACGCACACATCTACCATGCAGGCACAGCTAAAAATGGCAATGATTTTGTAACAAACGGAGGAAGAGTGTTACTTCTATCAGCAGTGGCTGACAATCTTCAAGCAGCTCAGCAAATTGCCTATGCAGAAGTAGAAAAAATTCAAAGTGCCGGTTTATTTTATAGGAAAGATATTGGACATCGGGCTATCGCATACGTTTCTTTCTAGTCTTTTTCACAAATACAAATAACAGAGCAATGAGAGAGCCAATTAAAGCAATTAGAACGAAAGACAGATCCGTTACGTATTCTAAGTACATCGAGACAACTCCTTTTTTGAGACCGGGTGAGCATGTAAATACTCCCGGTCTCAATCACTTTTCCCGTATTAACTTGAAGTAAGTTCCTCACTTCAAGACTTGGAAATTTCACTTTATTTATGAAGGATTATAGATAGAAGCTCCGAGAGTATCATCTTCAGAAGCGGTTTTTTCGTTGTCTTGGTTCATATCTTCAATCATACACTGACATTTTTCATATAAGGCAGTCATTGGACAATAGCGTAAGAATCCTTCTCCAATTTTCATGGCCGCAATCATAGCAACCATAAAATAAGAATCTCTCCATGGACGTTTGACCATTTTTGCAGTCGCCCATGATAACAAGGTAAAACCTATGGTAATACGCATAAGAGCATTTAGTATTCCGATATTCGGTCTAACTTTCATCATGTAAAACAGACTCCTTTAACAAAGAATTTACATTAAAATTTTAAAACTTTAATGTGTTAAATAACAAAATATGTTAGTATTAAAATAAAGCTAATACGAAAGCGTTTGCATGAGAAAATTAAAAATTAGGAGGGATGTTCATGCTGGAACAGCGATACAGATGGAAAAATAAACATCTGCGTGAGCATATTTCCGTCTTGGATGGAGTAAGGTCACCTCATATTTTATTAAAAAATGCCACTTACCTGAATCAAGTGTTAAGAAAATGGATGAAAGCGAACATATGGATTTATGATGACCGCATCGTGTATGTTGGAGAAAAAACTCCAGAACAACTAGATGGTTGTGAAATTGTTGATTGCAGTGGTCAATATCTTGTCCCCGGCTATATAGAGCCTCATGTTCATCCATTTCAATTATATAATCCCCACACTTTTTCTCGTTATGCATCTTTAACTGGAACAACAACGCTGATTAATGACAATATGGTCGTTTTTTTACAATTAGAAAAAAAGAAAGCGTTTTCTTTGTTGAAGGAACTGAGAAATTTACCAGTGACGATGTATTGGTGGTGTCGATTTGATCCGCAAACGGAGATTTTAAACGAGGAAAGTGTATTTTCTCATTCTAATATAAAGGCTTGGCTTGAGCATGATGCGGTATTGCAGGGAGGAGAGCTGACAGGCTGGCCTAAGCTGCTAGCTGGAGATGACCTCATGCTCCATTGGATTCAAGAAGCAAAGCGGATGAGAAAACAAATAGAAGGGCATTTTCCAGGAGCATCAGAGAAAACGCTTGCGAAAATGATGCTGCTTGGTGCGGATTGTGACCACGAAGCTATGACAGGCGAGGAAGTATACAATCGCCTGATGCAGGGCTATACCGTTTCATTGCGGCACTCTTCCATTCGTCCTGATTTACCGAAGCTTGTAAAAGAGATACAGGAATTAGGGATTGAATGTTTCGATAAAATGTTTGTTAATACGGATGGATCAACTCCTGCTTTTTATAAAGATGGGATCATGGACCGTCTTATTAGAATTTGCATAGAAGGTGGCATACCAGTAATCGATGCTTATAATATGGCATCTATTAATATTGCAAGGTATTACAATATCGAACATTTGCATGGAAACATTGCTACAGGAAGAGTGGCGAATATTAACTTTCTGAGTGACATCCAAAACCCAACTCCGGTATCTGTCATGTCGAAGGGAAAATGGATTAAGAAAGATGAGGAAATTTCGCCTGATGACTCGCATATTTCATGGACTGATTTTGGTTTTGAGCCATTGAAAATAGATTGGAATCTTGAAAGTGATGATTTGCAATTTTCTATGCCTTTTGGAATGGAAATGATCAATGAAGTGATTATTAAGCCTTACTCCGTTTCTACAGATGTTTCCTATGATGAGTTGTCTTTTGAACACGATGAATGCTTTTTTATGTTGATTGACAGAAACGGGAAATGGAGAATCAATACAATCATCAAGGGGTTTGCAGACAAGCTCTGCGGATTTGCGAGTTCTTTTTCAAACACAGGCGATATTGTTCTAATCGGAAAAAGAAAAGAAGATATGCTGTTAGCTTTTAATCGGTTAAAAGAAATAGGCGGAGGGATTGTAACAACAGAAAATGGAAAAGTCATTCATGAAATTCCGCTTGTACTAAAAGGTCTAATGTCTGATAAACCGGTAGAAGAGCTGATAAAAGAAGAAGCACAGTTAAAGCAGCTCCTTAAGGACCGCGGTTATGGATTTTCAGATCCCATTTATTCGTTACTTTTCTTTTCATCTACTCATCTTCCTTATATTCGCATCACTCCGCAAGGAATGTATGATGTCATGAATAAGGTAGTACTCTTTCCATCAATAATGCGTTAAAATATAAAAGTAAGGGGAAATGAGGTATGAAATTAAAAATAATGACTTCATGCTTGATGGTTTCAGCTTTACTGTTGGTGGGCTGTACGAAAAAGGATGAAGTAAAACAGGACCCAATTAAGGAAGACAAGGTTGAACAAAAAGTTACAACTTCTGTTGAATTAAAACATATTTTTCCATTAACGGGTGTGGGTACAAATGAAAATGTAGACCAAAGAGCTATAGCTGTTATGGTAAACAATCATCCGAAAGCAAGACCTCAATCCGGCCTTCAAAAAGCTGATATCGTGTATGAAATATTAGCTGAAGGAGATGTTACTCGATTTTTAGCTGTTTTTCAAAGTGAATTTCCAGAAAGAGTAGGACCTGTAAGAAGTGCAAGGGACTATTATATGGAACTTGCAAAAGGTCTGGATTCTATTTATATTAATCATGGTCATAGTCCCGATGCAAAAGCATTGCTGGATAAGGGGTACGTGGATGCCTTAGATGGAATGGAATACGATGGTATTTTGTTCAAACGCGATAAGGAAAGGAAGGCTCCGCATAATTCGTATATTTCATTTGAAAAAATTGAAAAAGGAGCAAAGGATAACGGCTTTAAATGGGATACCCCTCCAAAGGAATTTACTTTCTTATCAGATAAAGAAATAGAGACTATTCAGGGAGCTAGCGGAACTTTTACAACCATCAATTATGGATCGCCATCTTTTGAAATAGAGTATGAATACGACGCTACTATTGGAAAATATAAAAGGCATTCTAAAAATCAGCAAACCATTGATCATGATACAAATGAACCTGTGTTGCTAGATAATATTTTCATCATTGAAGCAAGTCATAAAGTAAAGGATACCGCTGGTCGCAGAGATATTGACCTTCATTCAGGAGGGAAAGCCATATTGCTTCAAAAAGGAAAATGGAATGAGATCCAATGGGAAAATCGAGAGGGGATCATTACTCCTGTTAAAGATGGAAAAGTAGTGGGGCTTGTACCTGGGAAAACATGGGTGAATGTAATTCCTAGTAAGCCAGGCCTCTCTAAAATGGTTTCGATTGGTGATGACCTATAATATTTTAGTAAAAGGAGTTTATATATGCAAATTGATAAGCTTAGAGGAAAAGAATTGGATCAGCTGTTTAAAGCTATTCTTTCTTTAAAAGATTTGGAAGAATGCTACCGGTTTTTTGATGATTTGTGCACGGTAAATGAGATTCAATCTTTAGCACAGCGACTTGAAGTAGCTCGCATGCTGCAAGAAGGAAAGACCTATCACAAAATTGAAACAGAAACCGGTGCAAGCACAGCCACCATCTCCCGAGTGAAACGTTGCTTAAACTATGGCAATGACGCATATAAAATGGCTCTTGATAGAATTAAAGAAGAAGAATAGAAAAATTCGACAGGTATCAGCCTGTCGATTTTTTTATTATTATAGATAGAGTGTACAAAAAGTATATTTCACGTACATTTAGACTGATAGAAAGCGCAGTTAGAAGGTTTATCGGTCGTCAGGAGCCAGATATCGGTCGTCATTCGAATATATCGGTCGTCAGGAGCCAGATATCGGTCGTCATCTCGATATATCGGTCGTCAGCGGCAAAATATCGGTCGTTAGCGGCAAAATATCGGTCGTTAGCGGCAAAATATCGGCCATTCATAGATCAGTTGAACCAATCGGCCTTTTGGACTGTTATCTGCCCTAAAAACTTCTTCCATTTCTTAGGACTGCTGCCTGTTAATGCGGGACAATATCCTAAATGATATAATGGTGGAATGGGATATAGAATGGAGGTTTTTCTATGTATGACTTTCGCGAGTGGAGACATGTGTTCAAGCTCGATCCAAATAAAGAAATTAGTGAGGATGCGTTAGAGAAAATTTGTGAGTCAGGCACGGATGCCATCATTGTCGGTGGAACGGATGGAGTGACGCTTGAAGGTGTTTTGGATTTGATGGCTAGAATAAGAAGATATACAGTTCCGTGTGTATTGGAGGTTTCTTCTGTTGAAACGGTTACACCGGGCTTTGATTTATATTTCATTCCTACTGTGCTGAACAGCTCTGATGCAAAATGGATTGTTGGTCTTCATCATGAAGCAGTGAAAGAATACGGAGATATCATGAACTGGGATGAAATTTTCGTTGAAGGATATTGCATTCTAAACGAAGATTGCAAAGCAGCGCAGGTAACGAAAGCCAATACGGACTTAGATGCAGAGGATGTAGCTGCCTATGCGATGATGGCTGAAAAAATGCTGAACCTTCCAATCTTTTATCTAGAGTACAGTGGAAGGTATGGAGATCCGGAAGTTGTAAGACAAGTGAAAGAAAAGCTGAACAAGACTACATTGTTTTATGGCGGCGGTATTTCGAATGCTGAGCAGGCAAAACAAATGGCTTCTTATGCGGATGTTGTGGTTGTAGGCAATATCATTTACGAGAATCTAGAAGCCGCCCTCCAAACGGTTCAGGCGATAAAAGAGATAGAATAAAGCGAGTAAGTGTAATATAATAGATAGAACAAATGTTCGAATTGGTGGTGAAATATGAATATGCAATTTTTATCAGAACGTTTATTAAGCGGCTTAAATCCTCAGCAGCAAAAGGCTGTGAAAACGACGGACGGACCTCTATTAATTATGGCAGGTGCCGGTAGTGGAAAGACACGCGTTTTGACACATCGTATCGCCTATTTAATGGTAGAAAAAGAAGTAGCGCCGTGGAATATCCTTGCCATTACCTTTACAAACAAAGCGGCTCGTGAAATGAAAGAACGTATTCAAGCATTAATGGGCGGAGCTGCAGATGAGATATGGATTTCCACTTTCCATTCCATGTGTGTAAGAATTTTAAGAAGAGATATAGACAGAATTGGTATAAACCGTAATTTTTCCATCTTGGATACAACGGATCAGCAATCTGTCATTAAGCAGATTTTGAAGGATAAAAACATCGATCCGAAAAAATTTGATTACCGTTCCATATTGGCAACGATCAGCTCAGCAAAAAACGAATTGATCGATGCGGATGAATACGAAAAAACGGCAGGCGGATACTACGAGCAGGTAGTAGCTGACGTTTACAAGGAATATCAAAAGAGGCTATTAAAAAATCAGTCATTGGATTTCGATGACTTAATCATGACGACGATCCATCTTTTTACCCGTGTTCCTGAAGTGCTGGAGTATTATCAGCGCAAGTTTCAGTACATCCATGTCGATGAGTATCAAGATACAAACCGTGCTCAGTATATGCTGGTTAAGCTGTTAGCAGCTCGTTTCAAGAATCTTTGTGTCGTCGGGGATTCCGATCAATCGATTTATCGCTGGCGTGGGGCGGATATCGGAAACATTCTTTCCTTTGAAAAAGACTATCCAAACGCTAATGTTATTCTTCTTGAGCAAAATTATCGCTCTACAAAAAGAATTCTACAAGCAGCCAATGCAGTGATTGCCAATAATGTAAACAGAAAGCCGAAAAATCTTTGGACGGAGAATTCTGAAGGCAATAAAATTGTCTATTACCAAGCAGATAACGAGCAAGGGGAAGCCCAGTTTGTAGCAGGAAAAATTCTGGAGCTTACGAAAAAAGGCAGATCTTTAAAGGATTTTGCCATTCTATACAGAACGAATGCCCAGTCCCGTGTAATGGAGGAAGTGTTGCTGAAATCTAATATCCAATACACGATTGTCGGGGGCATCAAATTCTATGACAGAAAAGAAATTAAGGACATACTTGCGTATTTGCGCTTGATTGCCAATCCAGATGACGATATTAGCTTGCGCCGTATTATTAATGTTCCTAAGCGTGGTATTGGCTCGTCTTCTTTAGATAAAATCGCCAATTTCGCTCTTATGCAGGATACTTCTATTTTCAAAGCACTTGAGGACATCGACCTAATAGGCCTTAGTCCAAAAATTACGAAGGCTGTTAAAGAATTTAGAGACTTAATCAAAGGGTATGAGCAAATGCAGGAGTATTTATCCGTCACAGAACTGGTAGAAGAAGTTTTAGAGAAGACGGGTTATATGGAAATGCTGAAAGAAGAGAAATCTTTGGAAGCGCAAAGCAGGATTGAAAACTTAGAGGAATTTTTATCTGTTACGAAAAATTTTGAAGAAAATAATGAAGATAAAAGCTTAGTGGCTTTCCTGACAGACTTGGCGCTTGTTGCGGACATTGATTCTCTCGATGAGGAAGGTACTCCGCAGGATGCTGTGACACTCATGACACTTCATTCAGCAAAAGGGTTGGAGTTTCCGGTTGTTTTTCTCCTTGGACTTGAGGAAGGTGTATTCCCTCATAGCCGTTCATTAATGGATGAAGAAGAGATGGAGGAAGAACGCCGCTTAGCTTATGTAGGGATTACCCGTGCAGAAGAAGAGCTGTATATTACGAACGCTCAAATGCGTACTCTATTTGGCCGCACCAATTTTAACCAAGTGTCCCGTTTTATCTCTGAAATTCCCGAAGAGTTATTGGAAGATGTAGGCGCCGAAAGGAAAAAGAACATGCCAAGCTTTATGTCTGGTTCAAGAGGCGCATCAACCTTAGGCACGCCTCAATCCATTCGACGACAAGCTGAGATTCGCTCGGTTTCAGCTCCAGTTAGCACAGGAGGAGACGAAATTGCATGGAATGTCGGAGATAAAGCAGAGCATAAAAAATGGGGAATTGGAACGGTAGTTAGCGTGAAAGGCGAAGGAGAGGGCAAGGAATTAGATATTGCATTTCCTAGTCCTATTGGCATTAAGCGATTGCTCGCTAAGTTTGCGCCAATCCAAAAAGTTTAACGGAAATTGTAGAAAGGGTTGTTACGTATGGATGCAACGTCTGCTCAAAAGCGAATAATCGAGCTGCAAAACCTTTTAAATCAATATAATTATGAATATCATATTTTAGACAAGCCATCTGTTCCGGATTCCGAATATGATCAGTTATTACGTGAGTTAATACAGCTTGAAGAGCAATATCCGGAAATGAAAACGCCAGATTCTCCTACTCAGCGAGTTGGCGGTGCTGTGCTTGAAATGTTTGAAAAAGTAGAGCATCGCACGCCGATGTTAAGCCTTAGTAACGCGTTTAACGAAGAGGATTTGCGCGATTTCGACCGGAGAGTTCGCCAAGCTGTTGGAAACGATGTTTCATATGTTTGCGAATTAAAAATTGATGGTTTAGCAGTGTCACTGCGTTATGAAGAGGGATTATTTGTACAGGGTGCCACTCGTGGAGACGGTACAGTAGGGGAGGATATTACCGCTAATTTAAAAACGATCAAGTCTATTCCTTTACGAATAAAGAAGCCTCTCACAATCGAAGTGCGCGGCGAGGCTTTTATGCCCAAAAAATCTTTTGAGGCTCTCAATAAAATAAAAGAAGAACGTGGAGAAGAACCCTTTGCAAACCCGCGTAATGCAGCAGCAGGTTCCTTGCGTCAGCTAGATCCACGTATCGCCGCTTCCCGCAATTTGGATGTCTTTTTATACGGTATAGCTGACCCTGGAGAAACAGGTATTCAATCCCATAGTGAAGGGCTTGATTTACTGGATGAATTAGGCTTTAAAACCAATAAAGAACGGAAAAAATGTGCTACAATTGAAGAGGTTTTAGAGTATATTGAAGGATGGGTAGAAAAGCGTCCGAATCTTCCTTACGATATAGATGGCATTGTAATCAAGGTTGATTCCCTCTCCCAGCAGGCAGAGCTTGGGACAACCGCAAAAAGCCCTCGTTGGGCGATCGCTTATAAGTTTCCGGCTGAGGAAGTCGTTACAAAGCTTCTCGATATCGAACTGAATGTGGGCAGAACAGGTGTCATTACTCCGACAGCGGTTTTAGATCCGGTAAGGGTTGCAGGTACAACAGTGAGCAGGGCTTCCCTTCACAATGAAGACCTTATCCGTGAAAAGGATATTAAAATTGGCGACTTCGTTGTAGTGAAAAAAGCGGGAGACATTATTCCTGAGGTAGTCAATGTTCTTCCTGATCGCCGAACCGGTGAGGAAAAGGACTTTATGATGCCAACACACTGCCCAGAATGTCATAGTGATTTAATCAGGTTGGAAGGAGAAGTAGCTCTTCGCTGTATAAACCCTAAATGTCCTGCGCAAATCCGTGAGGGACTCATCCACTTTGTTTCGCGGAATGCAATGAATATTGAGGGGCTCGGCGAAAAAGTAATCAGTCAGCTTTTTCATGAAAAATTAATTGAGGATGTTGCGGATTTGTACAAGCTGACTCGTGAGCAGCTTTTAAACCTTGAACGGATGGGGGAAAAATCCGTCAATAACCTCTTGAATGCTATTGAAGCTTCCAAGCAAAATTCTTTAGAAAAACTTCTTTTTGGACTTGGAATTCGCCATGTTGGTGCGAAGGCAGCTAAAACGCTCGCTCAAGAGTTTGGAACGATGGAAGCACTGCGAAATGCTACCTACGAACAATTAACGGCAATCAACGAAATCGGTGAAAAAATGGCAGATTCCATTGTTACATTTTTTGAACAGCCGGAGGTTCAAGAGCTTTTGGCTGAGCTGGAATCGTTTGGAGTCAATATGGAATATAAAGGACCAAAGCCGGTATCAGCTGAGGAGTCCAATTCAATTTTTGCCGGAAAAACGATTGTTTTGACTGGTAAGCTTGAGAATATGTCTCGAAGCGAAGCTAAGGAAAAAATTGAAGCATTGGGTGGGAATGTAGCTGGTAGTGTAAGTAAAAAAACAGACCTGGTGATTGCAGGAGAAGACGCAGGCTCAAAGCTAAAAAAAGCCCAAGAGTTAGGCATAGAGGTTTGGAACGAGGAGAGATTGGTCGAAGAATTAAAGAAATAAGAGGTGTAACGCATGAAAAAAATTTCTTTGATCGGAATGACCTTATTGCTGCTTCTTTCAGGTTGTGCTCCGCAATTTGATAAGCAGGAGGAAGTCGTGCAAAAAACGGAAAAATCGAAAGAGAAGGCGATTATTCCGAAATATAAAATATCCGATCAATACTACCGGACGATTTTACCCTTTGAACCAAGCGAATCCCGCGGTTTAGTAGTATCCAATTTAAACACTCGCTACGATGTGAACGAAATGGAAATGGGATTGATGCGTATCGCCCAGCAAAATTTCGATGCGGAAAAATATTTATTTAAAGAAGGACAATACTTGGATTCGAAAACGACTAGAAGCTGGCTTAATCGTAAATACACGGCAGCACAGCTAAAGGATAAGAAAATGAAGGAATCTGAAAACCTCGGACTCAACCCAGTTGACACAGGCAAAGGGGATATTCACAAACGGAACAAAGAAAATCCTATTTATCTGTCTCACATTTTGGAGCATAATTATATGGTCAAAAATGGCGAGGAATCCGTTGCGTTGGGCGGTGTTGTCATAGGATTGGCATTAAACTCTGTCCATTATTACCAAAAGGAAGAATTCGGTGCTGTCTACGATACGAAAATTCCTCATGATGAAATGGAAAGGGAAGGAAAGAAGATTGCTCAAGAGGTACTAGTACGTCTTCGTAAAATGGACGATTTAAAGGATGTTCCGATTACAATCGCTCTTTACGAACAAGCACCTCGCTCTTCCGTTGTTCCTGGTCACTTTTTCGCTTATACCAATGTTGGAAAAGGGTCAACACAAATCCGTGATTGGGAAAAGGTAAATGAAGAATACGTCCTGTTCCCTTCAACTGAAGCAGAGGAAAAGCATCGCGATGACGTTACATTTTTCAAGAACTTTAAGCAGGACGTCGAAAAATATTTTCCAAATTACAACGGTGTTGTAGGTCGTGCCTATTATGTGGATGATCAGCTGCAAGATGTAAATATTACAATCCCTATTCAATTTTATGGGAAATCCGAGGCAATCGGCTTTACTCAATATGTGACGGGACTTGTGATGGAACACTTCCCGGATTACATCTCGGTACAGGTTTCTGTTACATCCGTGTACGGACCAGAGGCTTTAATCGTAAGGAAGCCAGATCAAAAAGAACCGTTTGTCCATATTTATCAGTAGAAAAAAATACCCTTAATCGGCTATCAGACCGGTTAGGGTATTTTTTCTTTTGTCCTGCATACCGGGCAGTAGGACCCCCACTTATAGACTTAGATGAATCAATGAAGTACTATGTGGGTGTCAACTGCCCGTAAAAGCCCGATAATAAGAACCACAGACTAAAACCGCCACGTCGTGTGGCAACGTCTGTGTGACCCACATCCTGTGGGCCTCAGGCTAATCAGTAGGGGATAAAGACCCCCACTGATGGAAGTGTCATTTTATGTTGAAAATTCTGAATTTAAATCGTTTACACAGTGCTATTTGAATGCGTGAGTATAATCAGTTAGAATGATAGATGAATATGACATAGGAGGGGTTGGAGTTGGTACAGGCATACAAGCATGAACCATTTACAAATTTTTCAGAAGAAAGCAACAAAAAAGCCTATTTAGAAGGTTTGAAATTAGTAGAATCCTATCTTGGCCAAGACTACGATCTTGTCATTGGCGGAGAGCGTATTTCTACAGAAGATAAAATTGTTTCAATCAACCCGGCAAACAAAGAGGAAGTAATTGGTCGCGTATCGAAAGCGAACCGTGAGCTTGCTGAAAAAGCGATGCAGGTTGCGGACGAAACGTTTAAAACGTGGAGAAAAGTGAAGCCGGAATCCCGTGCTGACATTTTGTTCCGTGCAGCTGCGATTATTCGCCGCCGCAAGCATGAGTTCTCTGCCCTTTTAACGAAGGAAGCAGGTAAGCCTTGGAACGAAGCAGATGCAGATACTGCAGAAGCAATTGATTTCTTAGAGTACTATGCTCGTCAAATGCTGAAGCTAAAAGACGGTGTTCCGGTAGAAAGCCGTCCTGGCGAATACAACCAATATAACTACATTCCACTTGGAGTAGGCATTATCATCTCTCCTTGGAACTTCCCGTTTGCGATCATGGCAGGTACAACAGTAGCGGCTATCGTAACAGGAAACACGGTTCTATTAAAACCAGCTTCTACAACACCAATTATTGCCGCTAAATTTGTTGAAGTGATGGAGGAAGCAGGTCTTCCTGCCGGCGTTCTAAACTTCGTACCTGGCAGCGGGGCTGAGGTCGGAGATTACTTAGTCGATCACCCTCGCACTCGATTCATCTCCTTCACTGGATCTCGTGATGTGGGCATTCGCATTTACGAGCGTGCTGCGAAAGTAAACGAAGGCCAAATCTGGCTAAAACGAGTGATCGCAGAAATGGGCGGTAAAGATACCATCGTTGTAGATAGCGATGCAGATTTAGAATTAGCCGCTCAATCGATCGTGAAATCCGCGTTCGGCTTCTCTGGTCAAAAATGCTCTGCATGTTCTCGTGCGGTGATCGTAGAAGATGTGTACGATCAAGTGCTGGCTCGCGCAGTTGAATTAACGAAAGAATTAACAGTGGGCGATCCGACTGATCCAACTACCTTCATGGGTCCAGTAATCGACAACGCAGCCTTCAAGAAAATCATGGAGTACGTTGAAATCGGTAAGCAAGAAGGTAGATTGATGACAGGCGGAGAGGGAGACAACTCCAAAGGCTTCTTCATCCAGCCAACGATCATTGCCGATGTCGATCCGAAAGCACGCATCATGCAGGAAGAAATCTTCGGACCTGTGGTCGCATTCGCAAAGGCAAAGGACTTCGATCATGCGATTGAAATTGCCAACAACACAGAATACGGCTTAACAGGCGCTGTTATTACAAACAACCGTGCACACATTGAAAAAGCACGTGAAGACTTCCATGTTGGGAACCTATACTTTAACAGAGGATGTACAGGCGCGATCGTTGGATACCAGCCATTCGGCGGCTTCAACATGTCCGGAACAGACTCAAAAGCAGGCGGCCCTGACTACCTCGTACTTCACATGCAAGCAAAAACAACGTCTGAAATGTTTTAATAAAAATGAAGGAAATCGAGTAGGAGGGGGTGACTAACCCCCGACCTCTCACACCACCGTACGTACCGTTCGGTATACGGCGGTTCAATTAAGTATGACGTAGAGTCTGATACCTTTCAGTTAGACTTCTTAACCCTCGGTGACTCCAATAG
>NZ_WIAQ01000035.1 GCF_009466385.1 Peribacillus tepidiphilus
GTGTTTTGCGCAAAAAAACCTTCTGTTATCTAGTTTTGAAGGAATGAATTATTCCTTAATATAAAGTAGGCTCGGTGACGATGGCGAAGAGGTCACACCCGTTCCCATACCGAACACGGAAGTTAAGCTCTTCAGCGCCGATGGTAGTTGGGGGTTTCCCCCTGCAAGAGTAGGACGTTGCCGGGCAAGAGAAGATCAGCTAATAAAGCTGGTCTTTTTTTGTGTTTAGCTTTGTGCTTTTTGAGTTATCTCAGAAATTTTCGATAAATATTAATAAATATTTTATCTTGTGTTACTCTCAATGATAGGCCTTGACCTCAAATAAAAATCTGACTAAAGCCAATATAGACATACACTTCAAAAAAGGATTCTACATAGGATAGTAAAGCGTAAACCATTTACCCAAAATCAGAAACGATTCGAAAAACTGTATACACTTTACAATTTGTGGACAGTATAAGGGTATGGAGGTGGAGAAATGAATAGTGCAGCTAATTCGGTTGGGGAAATATGCATTGTGTGTGAACAAAAGAAACGTTTCGGAATTCATCTTTACACATCTTTCATATGTGAAGAGTGCGAAAAGGAAATGATTCAAACGAGTACAAGTGATTCGCGCTATAAATTTTTCTTAGACCAGTTAAAGAAGGTTACAAAGCCAGAGATTTTTTCGTAAAGGGATTCTTTTAGAAGAATCTCTATTTTTTGTTCTATTTTATTAGTTTTATAGAAAATCTGGTACACTAAACTTACCTATATGTAACAGAAGGATGAAGAAAATGGATGTAACACAAAAGAGAACACCGCTTTATGAAGCTCTGAAAACACATATTCAAAAAAATACAATTTCCTTTCATGTACCAGGTCATAAAAATGGGTGCTTATTTGGAGAAAACCTTTCTAATTTTCGAAGCTTCCTACAATATGATGTCACTGAAATCAGTGGATTGGATGATTTTCATAATCCTGAGGAAGCCATATTTGAAGCACAAGAGCTCCTCTCAAGCTACTATAAAACAGAAAAAAGCTATTTCTTAGTTAATGGTTCTACTGTTGGAAATTTAGCGATGATCCTTGGAACTTGCGAGGAAGGTGACCTTGTATTAGTCCAAAGAAATTGTCATAAATCAGTTATTCATGCCCTTATGTTATCTAAGCTACAGCCGGTATTTATTAGTCCTGAGGTAAACAAGGAGTGGAAGGTTGCGAATGGATTATCAAAAGAAACCATTTCAATGGCTCTAAACATGTATCCGAATGTGAAAGCGATCATTTTAACATATCCCAATTATTTTGGGATCGCGTCAAACATAGAAGAAATAATAAAACTAGCTCATTCAAAGGATATCCCGGTTTTGGTAGATGAAGCACATGGAGCACATTTTATTCTAGGAAAGCCTTTTCCAAAAAGTGCATTATCATTGGGTGCAGACGTTGTCGTTCAGTCTGCGCATAAAACACTTCCTGCGATGACAATGGGGTCTTTTTTCCATATAAATAGCAGTCGGGTAAACAAGACCAAAATCGAAAGGTATTTACACATGCTTCAATCAAGTAGTCCTTCCTATCCAATTATGGTTTCACTTGATCTTGCAAGGCATTTTATAGCAAACTTCACTGCCGAAGATAAGGACTTTACGATTCGTTGTATTCAAAAATTTAAAGAGAAACTTAAGAGTTTAAAAGAAATTAGGGTATTGCTTTCACCTAATCAAGATCCTTTAAAGATTACGCTTCAGACAAAAGACAGAGGCAGCGGGTATAAGCTCCAAGAGGTATTAGAAAATGAGGGGATATTTTGTGAGATGGCTGATCCTTATAATGTCCTGCTCGTTTTACCTTTACTAAAAAAAGATCAACCATATCGTTATGATGAAGCATTCATAAAGATTAAGCAGGCGGTAAAAAATTTGCCACAACAAAAAAAACATAACCATGCTTTCATTAGCAATTCGATTTTAATTTCAAAGTTGGAGCTTCCTTATCATGAAATGGGAGATAAGAAAAAGAAACTTATATCACTTGATGATGCCAGTGGGAAGGTATGTGGTGAGACAATTATCCCCTATCCACCAGGAGTGCCGCTCCTTATGGAAGGTGAAAAAATTAGCGAAGAAGCGATCTATTATTTAAATCTCCTCTTAGACATGCAAGCCCGCTTTCATGGGGGAGAGAATTTAATAAAAAGAAAGATTTGCATTTTCGAATAATCGTTCATATATTGTATACTACTCACATGGCGTGTTGTGTTATGCTTGATCACAGCATGTAATCCATCGGAGGTTTAAGAACATGGAACGCGGTATTTTTATAACGTTTGAAGGACCTGATGGTGCAGGAAAGACAACCGTATTACAAATGGTCGGGGAAAAGCTTGCACAATCAGGATTAAAAGTATTATTAACGAGAGAACCTGGCGGGATATCGATTTCAGAACAAATTCGCCAAGTTATTTTAAATAAAGACAATACAAGTATGGATGGCAGAACAGAAGCCTTATTATATGCAGCAGCAAGAAGGCAGCATTTAGTGGAAAAGGTCAAACCTGCATTGGAAAAAGGATATATTGTTTTGTGTGACCGGTTTATCGATAGCTCTTTAGCCTACCAAGGGTATGCGAGGGGGCTTGGCATTAAAGAGGTTTTGACCATTAATGAATTTGCTATAGAGGAAACCATGCCCGAATTGACCCTATATTTTGATATTGAGCCAGAGGAAGGATTAAAAAGAATTTCCACGAATAATTCTAGAGAAGTAAATCGACTGGATATGGAGACACTTTCATTTCATAAGAAAGTGAGAGAAGGGTATCAAATTGTAATTGAACAATTTAAAGATCGATTTTTTATTATTGATGCTTCTCTGCCAATTGAGAGGGTTGTTCGGATTGCTGAGGAAAAAATAATAGAAAAAGTGAAAAAATGATTCCGGCTCTATTCCAGTAAGGTTTGTTATAATAAGTGTATATAGCCGATAGGACGAAAGAGTTTTGCAAAATCATAGGAGGTGCTAAAGTTGAAATTAATTATTGCCGTTGTTCAAGATAAAGACAGCAGTCGTTTATTAAATGCCCTGGTAGACCATAATTTTCGGGCTACAAAGCTGGCTACTACAGGTGGGTTCTTAAAATCAGGAAATACGACGTTTATAATCGGAACGGAAGACATTCGCGTCGAAAAGGCTTTGCAAATCATAAAAGATAACTGTCAATCTAGGGAACAACTCGTAGCACCTGTTTCACCAATGGGAGGTAATGCAGACTCTTATATTCCTTATCCTGTAGAAGTGGAAGTAGGGGGGGCTACTGTCTTTGTTCTCCCTGTCGAACAGTTTCATCAGTTTTAGGAAGTACACTTAATGGGGGCTGCTTATGAAAATTAATCAAGAGCTTCATGTAAAGCTAGATCAGGTCGCAAAAGAGCCAAAAACGGTGGCAATCGGAAATAACCGTTTTAAAGAGCTTGTGCAAAAGCAGGATCAAAAATTACAATATGACGCTCTAAACAAGCTTTTAATGGATATTGAAGGAGCTGGCGAGAGGTTGGCTCGCTCTAGAACCTTCAAAGACTTGGCAAAATATAAAACACTAGTAAAAAAATTCGTTAGGGAAGCTGTCAATTTTGGTATGGAATTAAAGCAATCTCATAGTTGGAACCATTTTGGACAAAGCAGACAGCTGAAAACGGTAGAGACCATTGACCATAAGTTAGTAGAGTTAACAGAAGAAATTATGCAAAAAGAAAAAGATTCCATTAATATATTAGGAAAAATTGGAGAGATTAAAGGTCTTCTCATTAATTTATATACTTAAGCGAGTGATCTTGTATGGCTAAAAATTGGCGAGAGCTAAAAGAGCTGCAGCCTGAAGTAATGACCATGCTTGAAAACAGCATGAAAAAAGGGCGGGTTGCACACGCATATCTATTAGAAGGAGAACGTGGTACAGGGAAAAAAGAAATCTCTTTGGCTTTTGCTAAGCGGTTATTTTGTGAATCTCCTCTAAACGGGACAGAACCTTGTGATATTTGCAGTAATTGCAGAAGAATCAATCATGGTAATCATCCGGATGTTCATGTTATAGAGCCAGATGGTTTATCTATTAAAAAAGAACAAATTCAGCATTTACAAGAAGAGTTTAATAAAAAGGGTGTTGAATCTAAAAAGAAGATTTATATGCTATTGCATGCTGATAAAATGACAGTTCAAGCAGCCAACAGTTTGTTAAAGTTTTTAGAAGAGCCACATGAAGGAACAATCGCATTACTTATTACTGAACAACAGCAACGGATCCTACCTACTATTTTATCAAGATGCCAAATCATTACTTTTAAGCCACTTTCACCGGAGCATCTAAAAAAGAGGCTGGAAGAGCATAGCGTAGATTCTCAAACTGCATCTATCATCTCTCACCTTACCCATAATTTTGAAGAAGCATTAGAAATAAGTTCTGATGAATGGTTTGCACAAGCTCAAAAAATAGTGTTAAAATTATATGAAGTGCTCTGGCACCATTCTCTTAAAGCCTTGTTGTATCTTCAAGAGGAATGGTTCAGTCATTTTAAAGAGAAGGAGCAGCTTGACAGAGGTTTAGACTTATTACTTCTTATTTATAAAGATTTATTATATATTCAGCTGGACAAGCCGGACTTGGTCGTATTCCAATATAAAATTCAAGATTTCGAAAAAAATGCTCTCCGTCTTTCCCAAAGAAAGATTGCGGAAAAAATGGAAGCGATTCTTGAAACAAAGCGACGTCTTATGTCTAATACAAATCCACAGCTGGCTATGGAACAGCTTGTGATGAATCTTCAGGAGGGGTCATCATTTGTATGATGTAGTAGGTGTCCGTTTTAAAAAAGCGGGAAAAATATACTACTTTGACCCGGGGGAGCTAGAAATTCCAAAGGGCGAGTTTGTTATTGTCGAGACAGCTCGCGGCGTGGAGTATGGAAAAGTTGTGATTCCCCGGAAACAGGTAGATGAAAATGATGTTGTTCTGCCATTGAAAAAGGTTCTTCGAATTGCTGATGCAAAGGACAGGCTTAATGTAGAAGAAAATAAAGCGGCTGCTAAAGAGGCTTATGAAATATGCTCTCAAAAGGTTAGTGAGCATCAGCTCGATATGAAGCTTGTTGATGTTGAGTATACGTTCGACCGCAATAAAGTCATTTTCTATTTTACAGCAGATGGTCGTGTTGATTTTAGGGAATTAGTGAAAGATTTGGCTGCTATATTCCGCACACGAATTGAACTTCGTCAAATTGGTGTAAGGGATGAGGCAAAGATGCTTGGCGGAATCGGACCATGTGGGAGAATGCTTTGCTGTTCAACCTATTTAGGTGATTTTGAGCCTGTATCTATAAAAATGGCGAAGGATCAAAATCTTTCATTGAATCCAACCAAAATTTCCGGACTCTGTGGAAGATTAATGTGCTGTTTAAAATATGAAAATGATGAATATGAAACTGCCAAAGAGCAGCTTCCTGATCTTGGGGATATGATTGAAACTCCAAATGGAGCAGGCAAGGTAGTAGGGCTTAATATTCTAGAACGAGTACTTCAAGTGGAATTAGTCGATCAGGATAGAGTATTAGAGTATACTTTAGAAGAAATTCTAAAAGAGGGAGCCGTTTCTATTCAAGCCACAGATTACTAAGGTGGTGAGGGCGTGGATAAAAAAGAAATTTTTGATTCTGTAAGCAGCATGGAAACCCAAATCGGCCATTTATACAAGCAACTTGGGGAGCTAAAGCAGCATCTTGCAGAAATTTTAGAAGAGAATAACACGTTAAAAATAGAAAATGAACATTTGCGAAGAAGGCTAGATCAAGTTTCTCCGTCAAAACAGGCTGAAAAAGGCAAAAAGACGAAGAACCGCCAAAACGCAAAAGATGAAAAAGGTTTTGATATCGGAGAAGGATATGATAATCTAGCCCGTCTTTATCAAGAAGGCTTTCATATATGTAACCTTCATTTTGGAAGCCCAAGAAAAGATGGCGATTGCTTATTCTGTCTGTCCTTTTTAAATAAAAAATAAATAAAAGCCTTCCGTTAGCTGGAGGGCTTTTTGTCTTAATAAGAAATGTTTAACTATTTGAATGAATAGCACTTTCATGCTTCAAGCCACAGCTCTTTGGATAAAATATGATGAATTCCTTAAATAGATTTGAGAGGTGCAGAATTCGAACATGCTTCAAGGTGATGAAAGATTAGATTATTTATTAGCAGAGGATTTGCGGATTATCCAAAGCCCGTCTGTGTTTTCTTTTTCTTTAGATGCAGTATTATTGTCACGGTTTGTTCAAGTGCCTATTCAGAAGGGACAACTTGTGGATCTTTGTTCAGGTAATGGGGTTATTCCATTGCTACTCAGCACGAGAACAAAAGGAACAATAATAGGGATTGAGATTCAAGAAAGATTATTTGATATGGCAGTTAGAAGCATTGAGTACAATAAATTGTCTCATCAGCTTCAAATGATTCATGGTGATATTAAAGAAATCCCTAAACAAATTGGATATGCCAAATATGATGTTGTAACGTGCAATCCCCCTTATTTTCCAACGACTTCTCAAGAAGAAATCAATCGTAATGAGCATTTGGCTATTGCTCGGCATGAAATCATGTGCACTCTCGAGGATGTAATCCGAGTCAGCAGTCAGCTTCTAAAGCAAGGTGGAAAAGCAGCGTTTGTTCATAGACCAGGTAGGCTAATGGATATCTTAACTTTAATGAGATCTTATCGACTTGAGCCGAAAAGGATTCAGTTTGTTTACCCAAAAAGCGGGAAAGAGGCCAATACGCTACTTATAGAAGGAATAAAAGATGGAAGTCCGGATTTAAAAATTCTACCGCCATTTATCGTGTACGATGAACATAATGAGTATACACAAGAAGCAAAGCAGCTGTTATATGGCGATAAGGTGTAAATATTGGAGTATGGTATGGAGAACGTTCACTACTTTTATGTATTAAAATGTAATGACGGTACCTTGTATGCCGGTTATACAAATTGTTTAGAGAAGCGTTTAAGAATGCACAATGAAGGAAAAGGGGCAAAATATACACGGGGCAGAACTCCTGTTACACTAGTATTTCAGCTTGAATTTACAACGAAAGAGGCTGCCATGCGTGCAGAATTTGCATTTAAACAGCTTCCAAGAAGAAAAAAGGAAGCCATTATCGCGAAAAAGGAGTGTATCACTTTTGATTTGGCAGCAAAAGAGTTTTGCTAATGAAGGACAGGAAGGCGCTCTATATCTAGTTCCCACACCGATTGGGAATTTGGAGGATATGAGCTTCCGGGCCATCCGAATTTTAAAGGAAGCGGACGTAATTGCCGCAGAAGATACGAGAAATACGAAGAAGCTTTGCCATTATTATGAGATTGAAACACCAATCGTTAGCTATCATGAACATAATAAACAAGTAAGTGGCAAAAAAATTATGGATCGATTGCGTGAGGGACAGGTTGTGGCTCTAGTTAGCGACGCAGGCATGCCAACCATTTCTGATCCGGGTATTGAACTTGTGCAGGAAGCACTTCAAGAGAAAATTACAGTCATTCCTCTACCGGGGGCAAACGCAGCTTTAACAGCTCTTATTGCTTCTGGCTTGGCACCTCAACCCTTTTATTTCTATGGATTTCTTGATCGCAATGCAAAGGATAGAAAAAAAGAGCTGGAAGAGTTAAAACGACTGAAGGCTACTTTCATTTTGTATGAATCTCCTCATCGTTTAAAGGATACGTTAAAAAATATGGAGCAAGTCCTAGGAAATCGTCAAATCGTACTATGTAGGGAGCTTACAAAAAAATTTGAGGAGTTTATTAGAGGCAGTCTCACGGATGTTATTTCGTGGGCAGAACAGTCAGAAATTAGAGGTGAGTTTTGTATTATTGTAGAGGGGGCAAAAGAAGATCTAGCTGCTACTGAGATTGAATGGTGGCAAGAACTTAGTATAGTGGAACATGTCAATTATTATATTGAAGAAAAATCCTGTAATAGCAAGGAAGCGATCAAACAGACGGCGAAAGATCGCGGAATGAACAAGCGTGATGTATACCACGCTTATCATATTGAGGAATAATCTAATCATGTGACGGTGGTTTTTCCGCCGTTTTGATTTTAATAAAATGGGAAAGGAGTTTTTGCTCCTTTCCCATTTTGCCCCAACAGGGAGTTTTTTTATTTTGCAGCTTGTAAGTTTTCTTGGATTTCTTTTAGAAGAATCTCAGCGCCTTCACGGCTAAGAACAAGCTTACCACCAGCAAAAGAAATGTTATCGTCAGAAACTTCTCCAGTGATTTGGCAAGTCATGTTTGGCTTATATTTCTTTAAAATAATGCGCTCATCATCTACATAGATTTCTAAAGCATCTTTTTCTCCAATTCCCAGTGTACGACGAAGCTCAATTGGGATCACGACACGTCCTAATTCATCAACTTTACGAACAATACCTGTAGATTTCATGTGTATTTTCCCCTCTCATAAATAAATATACTCGATTATTTTATATTTTTTTAATTATTATTCGTCATGATTCGACAAAGTTCTATGATGATTTAATAATACCAGCCATTCCCAAATACGTCAATGATTTTATTTTTATCCCAAATTAGTAAATTAAGGAAATTGAAAAACCTTATATAACAATGTTTTAAATTGATTGTACTTTAAAGTGGAAAGTAAAAAGTGTTACCTAGCTCATATTTTACAAAAAAGGGGATATGTATTTTTCGACATATATCGACAAAAAAGTCACGAATTAAAATAGGTTTGTCGAATAATAAAAAGAGAAATCGACATAATTATATTTATGTTATTTTTTAAGGTAGCCGAGGAAATAATCCTAATGTTATCCGATGAAGGTATGGTACCTGATTAATGAATGATAGTAGGCAGAAAGATACAATCCACATGATTTCATGTATATTTTACAGTTAAATAAGGTAATGATGAGTAAATAGAGATGGATTGTTAAAAGATTACTGATCGTGATTACTTTGAAAAGTGAAAAGCTGCATGATAAATGGAGAATAAGTCATGTAATGCTTGATATATTCGACAGTTTTCTTGATATAATGTAAAGAGAATGGTCGAGTCTATTAGGTGCTTGCTTTTTATTTTTCATGAAAAGCTCTCGTCCATTTGACGGGAGCTTTTGCTTGGAAAAGGGCTTATCGTATGCCTATCATAGGTACTGGTGTGCTAAGGTTGCAGACACTTTTCATAGACTACAAAAAAAAGAGGCAAAGGAGGAAGAAAAGGTGGATCAAAAAAAGACGTTTTATATTACGACACCTATTTATTATCCAAGTGGAAATTTACATATAGGGCATGCCTATACAACGGTTGCTGGGGATGCTATGGCGCGATATAAGCGCTTGAGAGGCTTTGACGTCATGTATTTGACTGGTACGGATGAGCATGGACAAAAGATTGAAAGAAAAGCGGCTGAAGCAGGTGTGACGCCACAGCAATATGTCGATGGTATCGTTGATGGAATTAAGGAATTGTGGAAAAAGTTAGATATTTCCTATGATGACTTTATCCGTACGACAGAAGAAAGACATAAAACAGTTGTAGAAAAAATCTTTAAACAGCTTCTAGATCAAGGAGATATCTACTTAGATCAATACGAAGGTTGGTATTGTACTCCATGTGAATCTTTCTTCACTGAGCGCCAGCTTGTAGATGGCAACTGTCCAGATTGTGGCAGACCTGTAGAGAAGGTAAAAGAAGAATCGTATTTCTTCAAGGTAAGTAAATACGTGGATCGTTTACTTGCTTATTACGAAGAAAATCCAGAGTTCATTCAGCCTGAATCCAGAAAAAATGAAATGATCAATAATTTCATTAAACCTGGTTTAGAGGATTTAGCAGTATCTCGTACGACATTTGATTGGGGCATTAAAGTACCTGGAGATCCGAAGCATGTCATTTATGTATGGATTGATGCACTTACTAACTACATCACAGCCCTTGGATATGGATCAGATAATGATGAAAAATATAAAACATATTGGCCAGCTGATGTTCATTTAATGGGGAAGGAAATTGTTCGCTTCCACACAATTTATTGGCCGATTATATTGATGGCTTTAGATCTTCCACTTCCTAAGAAAGTATTCGCTCATGGCTGGCTTTTGATGAAGGACGGTAAGATGTCTAAGTCTAAAGGAAATGTAGTAGACCCTGTGACATTAATTGACCGTTACGGTTTAGATGCTTTACGTTATTATTTACTTCGTGAAGTGCCTTTTGGAGCGGATGGGGTTTTTACGCCTGAAGGATTTGTGGAAAGAATTAATTTTGACTTGGCCAATGACTTAGGAAATTTGTTGAATCGTACAGTAGCAATGATTGAGAAGTATTTCGAAGGCGTAATCCCAACTTATAATGGATCGAATACTGATTTTGAACAGCAGCTTCTTGAAATGAACAAGGATACGGTTCAAAAATACGAAGAAGCTATGGATAAAATGGAATTCTCCGTTGCTTTAACAACTGTTTGGCAGTTGATTAGTAGAACGAATAAATTCATTGATGAAACGCAGCCATGGGCATTGGCAAAAGATGAAGCAAAACGCGATGAGCTTGCCAGTGTTATGAACCATTTAGCTGAATCTTTACGAATCATTGCGATCCTTCTTCAGCCGTTTATGACAACTACACCGAAGAAGATCTTTTCACAATTAAATATTGACCGTGAAGAGCTGACAAATTGGGATAGTCTTGAAAAGTTTGGAATCATTCCAGCAGGTACTAAAGTAGTGAAAGGCGACCCGATTTTCCCTCGCTTAGATTTACAAGCAGAAATAGAATTTATTAAACAGAAAATGCAGGGTACTTCTACTGAGACAAAAGAAGATAAAGAAAAGCAAGAAGCAGATGTTCCAGAGGTAAATGAAATCACAATCGACGATTTTACGAAAGTAGAATTAAGAGTTGCTGAAGTACTGCAAGCTGAACAGGTTAAAAAGGCAGATAAGTTATTAAAGCTTCAGCTTGATTTAGGTTATGAAAAGCGACAAGTTGTTTCTGGTATTGCTCAATATTACAAGCCAGAAGAATTGATAGGGAAAAAAGTAATTTGTGTTACAAACTTGAAGCCAGTTAAGCTTAGAGGCGAGCTTTCTCAAGGTATGATCCTTGCAGGAAGTGTGGATGGAAAGCTATCTGTTGCAACAATTGATCCTTCTATTCCAAACGGAGCAAAAGTAAAATAAAATACTAATATAGGGAAGAAGGTTTCATAAAAAACTTTTCTCTCTCCATAGGAAATTATTTAAGCATACTTGTTAATCGAAGAATCGAGCAGCGAAGTCGAGTAATCATGACAGGAAATAAGAAATTGTTGTCATTAATTTGTGGAAGGTTTCACGTGGAACCTTCCTTTATTTTTTAGAAAAACATCGAATACTATAAGTACTGAATGGAAAAAGATCATAAATATTGTAGACAAATTAAACTCTGCAAAAAATGAGGATCATATATTTTTGTTAAATAATAAATAAGCTTGATTGTTTGCAAAGAAATTTTTCACATGTAGAATAGTAACAATTAGGATAAAGAGAATGACGGACATTTTATATACAGTTTTTGTAATATATTTGTTACCAAATTGTGAAACATGAATTTCATTTTTCTTAATAAACTAGGTGCTAGAAAGGAAGAAATACATGCTTTTTGATACTCATGCCCATTTGAATGCAGAACAGTTTGAAGAAGATCTGAAAGAGGTGATTGAAAGAGCTAAAGATGCTGGTGTCTCAAATATTGTTGTAGTGGGTTTTGATAGACCCACAATAAAAAAAGCTATGGAGCTTGTAGAAGAATATGATTTCATCTATGCCAGTGTAGGATGGCATCCTGTTGATGCAATAGATATGACGGATGAAGATCTAGCGTGGATTGAAGAGTTAGCTGCACATCCGAAAGTCGTAGCTTTAGGGGAGATGGGTCTTGATTATTATTGGGACAAATCTCCAAAAGATATTCAAAAGGAGGTATTTCGAAAGCAAATTCATTTGGCTAAGAAAGTAAAACTGCCAATTATTATCCATAATAGAGATGCAACACAAGATATACTAGACATCTTGAAAGAAGAGGGAGCAAGTGAAGTTGGAGGAATTATGCATTGCTTCAGCGGTAGTCCGGAAACAGCTAAAAGATGTGTAGACATGAATTTTTACATATCTTTAGGTGGACCGGTAACGTTTAAAAACGCTAAAAAGCCGAAAGAAGTAGCAGCAGAAATCCCGTTGGAAAAACTATTAATTGAAACAGATTGCCCGTATCTTGCACCACATCCATATCGAGGAAAGAGAAATGAACCTAGCTACGTGAAATTAGTAGCTGAGCAAATTGCAGAAATAAAAAATGTGACATATGAAGAGGTTGCGGAAATTACAACACGAAATGCAAAAAAATTATTCGGCATAAATTGATAGAGGATGATGTCGAATCTCAAGGAGGCTTGTCTGAAAAAAACTTGTTTCTAAAAAGTTCTACAATTCTTTTTTGAAACATAGGATGACCATGTCGACAAGTCTCCCTTTTCAAATTACAAGAATCTATTCATAATAGGATGTACGTTTGAGAGAGAAGGGTTTATTTTTGACAATTCTATTTTTCATCGATAGGAAGGGGGAGTTTTACATCGCGATTTTTAGCATGAGAGACCTGTTTTCCAAGTCTTTTAGCAAAAAGAGATTGACCATTATTCTTACTAGTTTCACAGTTTTAGCGGTGACTATGGGAACGATGTTCTATCACGGAACAAAAAAAACCGTTGCTCTGACGATAGATGGTCAAGAAAAAGTAGTCAAAACGCATGCCTCTACAGTCCAGGATCTATTGAAAGATTTGAAGATTGAGGTATCAGCTAAAGACTATTTGTATCCCTCGAGTAACACAAAGGTTAAAGATGATCTAGAAGTTGTTTGGACACCTGCAAGACAAGTAACGCTGACCCTTAATGGGAAAACTAAGAACGTTTGGACTACAGCAGGTACTGTAGGTGAACTGTTAAAGGAATATAAGCTGGAAGTTAAAAATGAGGACAAAGTTTCCCCATCCTTGGATACTGCGCTTCAAAGCAAAATGAAAGTGGCCTTTGAAAAAGCATTTCTTCTCCATTTAGTGGACGGTACAAAGGCAAATCAGGTTTGGTCAACTTCGACTACGGTCGCTGACTTTTTAAAGCAACAAGGAATTATTCTGAATGAACTAGACCGAGTTGAGCCAGGTTTAAATGACCAGGTAAAGGAAAAGGGCACTGTAAAAATTGTGAGAGTAGAAAAAGTCACCGATGTAGTGGAAGAACCAATTAACTTCGCAGTTATTTCAAAAAAGGACAGCAATCTTCCAAAAGGGAAAGAAAAGATTGTTACAGAAGGGAAAAAAGGCTTAAAGTCTAAACAGTTTGTAGTAATTAAAGAAAACGGAAAAGAAGTGAAAAGAACGCTTTTATTTGAAAAGCTCATTCGTGAAAAACAGGATCAAGTAATTGCAGTCGGTACAAAAAATCTTGTAGCTCATGTATCCAGAGGAAGCGATCCATCAGCAAACTCCAGTGGAAGAGAGCTTTGGGTAAGTTCTACAGCATATACTGCTAGTTGTAATGGCTGTTCTGGAATCACGGCGACAGGGTTTAATTTAAGAAATAATCCAGGAGCGAAAATCATTGCTGTTGATCCAAGGATTATTCCACTGGGATCAAAAGTATATGTAGAAGGCTACGGTTATGCAATCGCTGCGGATACTGGTTCGTCTGTTCGCGGAAATAAGGTTGATGTATTTTTTTCTACAAAATCACAGGCTTATAAATGGGGAGTACGTAAAGTCAAAATTCGCATTTTAAATTAGTTCTGTACAAGAAACTAGAATTTATATATGATTTTAATGGTTAGAGCGGAGGATGATGAATCCTCTGCTTCAGACTGTTGATAAACGCTCGCATTCATCGTCACGAACCCTACTTCGGTGCTCATTACCATTTAGGGTAACTCCGCTCCTCGCACGGGTTCGTTCCTTGACTGACAAGCGTTTTCAATCAGTCTGAATGTGCTTGAAATTTACTTTGTCAACAAACTAAGGCGGAGGATGATGAATCCTCTGCTTTTTGTTTCTAAAAAGGGTATAATAGGTTGTAAATCATTTATAAATATGACGAACTCCACTCTTAAAAGGTTTCAATTTTTGGAGGAGAAAATGAAAATAAAAGAAATCATTGTTGTTGAAGGAAAAGATGATACGGTTGCAATTAAAAGAGCATTAGATGCAGACACCATCGAGACGAATGGGTCTGCAGTAAACGCTTCTGTGATTGAACAAATAAAACTGGCTCAAGAAAAAAGAGGCGTTATTATTTTTACGGATCCCGACTATCCTGGAGAAAGAATTCGTCATATTGTTTCTTCAAATGTGCCAGGATGCAGACATGCTTTTCTTCCGAAGAAACTGGCTAAGCCAAAATCCGGTAAAGGGATTGGAGTGGAGCATGCTAGCCCTGAAGCGATCAGAGAAGCATTAAAAGAAGCACAATTTATAAAAGAGGCATATATCGAAGAAATTTCTCAACAGGATCTTTTAGATGCTGGGTTAATTGGTGGACCAGGATCTAAAACAAAAAGAGAGAAGTTAGGATTAAAATTAAAAATTGGATATACCAATGGAAAGCAATTATATAAAAGACTTAACATGTTCCAGATTACACGTGAAGCATTTTTGAAGGCGATGTTTGAAATTGAGCAGGAGGAGCAGAATGCATAAAGATATAGCAACCCCGGTTAGGACGAAAGCCATTTTAGAAAAGTACGGATTTTCTTTTAAAAAGAGTTTAGGACAGAATTTTTTAATTGATACGAATATCTTAAGAAGAATTGTTGAATTTGCCGGTCTGACAAAAGAAAGTGGTGCCATTGAAATCGGTCCGGGCATCGGTGCTTTGACAGAACAGCTGGCAAAATATAGTAAAAAAGTGGTCGCATTTGAAATTGATCAAAGATTGTTGCCAATTTTAGAGGATACACTTTCTCCATATGATAACGTAAAGGTCATCCATTCAGATGTATTAAAGGCAAATGTTGCTGAAACCATTAAACAAGAGTTCCAAGACACTGAGGATTTAATGGTAGTAGCCAACTTACCATATTATGTGACAACTCCGATCATTATGAAACTATTAGAAGAGCAGCTGCCAATTAGAGGGATGGTTGTCATGCTTCAAAAAGAGGTGGGAGATAGGATTTCTGCAAAGCCAGGGACAAAGGATTACGGTTCTTTATCGATCGCTGTACAATATTATACAAAAGCTGAAACAGTCATGATTGTCCCGAAGACAGTATTTATGCCGCAACCAAATGTTGATTCAGCTGTTATTCGATTAACGAAAAGAGACAAGCCTCTTGTTTCTGTAAAGGATGAGGAATTTTTCTTTACTGTTACAAGAGCGAGTTTTGCTCAACGAAGAAAAACGCTGCAAAATAATTTAACAAGCCAGTTACCGAATGGTAAAGAGAAAAAGAATGAAATAATTGCCGCAATTGAACGTGCAGGAATTGATCCGCAAAGAAGAGGAGAAACTCTTTCGATTGAAGAATTTGCAAAACTTAGCGATGAGCTGTTTGACGAATTTAAAAATTAATAGAGGAAAGGATTAAGGGGCTGTCCAATAAGACGAATTTTCGGCTTTTGGATGGCCCTTTTTATGTTCAAGAATATGGATCTATCACCATATAGTCTAAAACAACAATCTATGCGAAAAGAACCAAATTTTATTACGGAAGTGTTTAGTCTGTTTCATCTCCTTATCATTAGGCACATATTATCTTTTCATTGCATAGGTTAAAAAGAGAAGAAATTTGACAGATTAAACCGAACTGTCAAGAGGTGAAGACCATGAGCATTCAAATAAATGATATTGTAGGAAGAATATCTTATCAATGTGATGTTCTTTTTCGGGTTATTGATATAAAAGAAGTAAATGGAACGAAAATGGCTGTTTTATTTGGTGAGGATTTACGTTTAATCGCAGACGCACCTTTTCATGATCTAATGCATGTGAACTCGGATGTTAGAAATGAAATAAAACATAAGAATGAAGAGCTTATTGAACAGTCTCTAAAGCTGTTTGCTCAGGACTTTGAGGTTTTGAAGCAAAAGAGAAATTATGAAACAAGCAAGGGATATCGGCACAGTGGGGATTTTTTTCAAATGCCAGGTAAAGTGCTGCATTTAGACGGCGATCCCTCCTATTTGCAAAAATGTATGGATATGTATGAGAAAATAGGCATCCCAGTCCAAGGTATTTATTGTAATGAAAATGAAATGCCTTTAAAAATAGGGTATTTTATAGATCGTTATCGTCCGGATATTTTAGTCATCACTGGTCATGACGCGTATTCGAAAGCAAAAGGGAAAATGATGGACATTCAAGCATATCGCCATTCCAAGCAATTTGTTCAAGCGGTAAGAGAGGCAAGAAAAAAGATTCCACATCTAGATCAGCTTGTGATTTTCGCTGGTGCATGTCAATCTCATTTCGAATCACTCATTCAAGCTGGAGCCAATTTCGCAAGCTCTCCTGCAAGAGTAAACATACACGCTTTGGACCCTGTTTATATCGTTGCAAAAATCAGCTTTACTCCTTTTATGGAAAGGATTCATGTATGGGATGTTATTAGGAATACTCTGACAGGTGAAAAAGGATTAGGGGGTATTGAAACAAAAGGGGTTTTACGTACAGGTATGCCTTACAACAAAATACCACAAGATGAGGAAGAATGAGGCTGATCCAAAACAAAGAGTCAGTTACCCTTTAGCAACTGCAGGCGGGAGCAAGATACTTAGGATCAGCTTTATTTTAAAGGAGAGATCCGTTAAAAGTAGCATGGCTATTCATTACATAATTTTTGGTTAATTGGATACGATAAAAAATGTTGTATGCATGGTAAAATTTGCGGCGAAAAACCATTGACAAACAATTTTATGTGCTGATATAATTTAATATTTTATTTGACGGATCATTCGTATTTGTGATATACTACACTTAGTGAGGTGGACCGATCATGCCAAAAACTTTAGCTGATATTAAGAAAGCCCTTGATTCTAACTTAGGAAAAAGGCTGCTTCTAAAAGCGAACGGTGGAAGAAGAAAAACGGTTGAGCGTTTAGGAACATTGGCGGAAACCTATCCATCTGTGTTCGTAATTGAGCTTGACCAGGATGAAAATGCATTTGAAAGAGTCTCCTACAGCTATGCGGATGTACTTACAGAAACTGTACAATTAACCTTCTTTGATGAAACAGCAGGAAACGTGGCTTTAAGTGGGCAGTAAACATTTGTTTACTGCTTTTTATTTTGGTAAAAATGTCTAATGTAGGTATTCATGAATGATATTTTTTGATGCAAACTAAGATTGTCTTGGCATGCGGAAGGAGTTGTTACTTTGGGCAGAAGAAGAGGCGTCATGTCTGAAAGGTTCAAGGAAGAACTTGCTAAGGAGCTGGGCTTTTACGAGGTTGTCCAAAAAGAAGGCTGGGGCGGAATAACGGCCCGTGATGCTGGAAATATGGTGAAAAGAGCCATTCAATTGGCACAGCAACAGCTTTTAGAAAAAAAGTAATCGTTTTGCAGATATACAGCGACTTAATTGAACATGCCGATGACAAAAGGAGGGTTTCCCTAAAGCTTTGCTTTTTGGACACCCTCTTTATCATATCTTATTTTGAATTATGCTTGATCTCCTACATATTTTATCGTACTTATCATCCATATAATTCATGGAGAAGCCATTGAAAAACGCTTTAGAAAATAAACAGATATGGTAAAATAGGACAAGGACTTTTAAGAACGTAAAGTAGGTGGATAGATTGAAGCTTATGGAGAAAGCACCCGCAAAGATTAATCTTGCATTAGATGTGCTCTTTAAGCGCCCAGATCATTTTCATGAAGTTGAAATGGTCATGACAACTGTAGACTTAGCTGACCGAATAGAACTGAGTGAATTAAAAGATGATGAAATTAAAATCCTTTCACATAATCGCTATGTTCCGGATGATAGTCGAAACTTAGCCTATCAAGCCGCAGATCTTTTAAAAAAACGTTATGATATAAAGCAGGGTGTAGCTATTGCTATAGAAAAAAACATTCCTGTGGCTGCAGGATTAGCAGGTGGCAGCAGTGATGCCGCAGCTACTTTAAGAGGTCTGAATAAACTTTGGAAGCTTGGTTTATCAATGGACGAGCTAGCTGAAATAGGTGCGGAAATAGGTTCAGATGTTTCTTTTTGCGTGTATGGTGGAACGGCTTTGGCCAAAGGAAGAGGTGAGAAAATAACGCATCTTCCTGTACCGCCAAGCTGTTGGGTTGTACTCGCTAAGCCAACTATTGGTGTTTCGACTGCAGAAGTTTATAAACGCTTGAATCTCTCAAATGTCGAACATCCTAATATACGAAAGATGGTCGAGGCAATTGAGCAAAATAATTACGAAAAGGTTTGCCAAAATGTTGGAAACGTATTAGAGAGTGTTACTCTCTCTCTTTACCCTGAAGTTAAACATATTAAAATGCAAATGAAGAAATTTGGATCAGATGCTGTTTTAATGAGCGGAAGCGGGCCGACTGTGTTTGGATTGATTGAACATGATTCAAGAATGAATCGGGTTTATAATGGACTACGCGGTTTTTGTGATCAGGTTTATGCCGTTCGATTGTTAGGTGAAAGAAATTACCTTGAATAAAGCCGTATATTCCTGTAAGATAATTTTAATAATATTCGGGTTTTAGGAGGTATTACCCTTGAAATTTCGTCGAAGCGAACGGCTTGTGGATATGACTCATTATTTATTAGAAAACCCCGGTCAGCTCGTACCTCTCACTTTTTTTGCTGATAGGTACGGATCAGCTAAATCATCTATTAGTGAAGACTTAACAATCATTAAAGAAACCTTTGAGCAGCGTGGAATTGGAACACTTGTAACGGTGCCAGGTGCTGCAGGCGGAGTTCGATATATTGTCAGTATAAAAAAAGAAGAAGCCGAAAAGTTTATTGATGAAATGTGCGGAATTATGGAAAAGCCGGAAAGATTGCTCCCTGGCGGCTATTTGTATATGACGGATATTTTAGGTGACCCTCAGTTTGTAAACAAGGTTGGACGTCTTATTGCTTCAGCTTATGCAGAAAGGGAAATAGATGTCGTCATGACAATGGCGACAAAAGGGATTCCTATTGCTTATGCTGTAGCTAATCATTTGAACGTACCGGTTGTTATTGTAAGAAGAGATAATAAAGTCACCGAAGGTCCAACCGTAAGTATTAATTATATTTCGGGGTCTTCTAAGCGAATTCAGACAATGCTTTTATCTAAGCGTAGTTTAGCAGTGGGTTCAAAGGTGCTTGTAGTGGATGATTTTATGAAGGCTGGCGGAACCATTAATGGGATGATTAGTTTACTTGATGAATTTGATGCAACGGTTTCTGGCATTGCGGTGTTAATTGAATCAGAAGAAACGGAAGAGCGTTTGGTAGATGATTATATCTCTCTTTTAAAGCTTTCGGAAGTAGATGTAAAAGAGAAAAAAATTCATGTAAGTGCAGGCAATTATTTTGAAAAGGCGATCAACGCTTTATATTAGGAGGATGTAAAAATGAAAGCTATTCATACGAATGACGCACCTGCTGCGATCGGTCCATATTCTCAAGGGATTATCGTAAACAATATGTTTTACAGCTCAGGACAAATTCCTTTAACAGCAAATGGTCAAATGGTAACAGGAGATATCACGGCTCAAACCCACCAGGTTTTCAAAAATCTTGAAGCAGTATTAAAAGAAGCGGGAGCATCTTTTGATACGGTTGTAAAAGCCACTGTTTTTATTAAAAACATGGATGATTTTGCTTCAGTAAATGAGGTTTATGGACAATATTTTTCTACTCACAAGCCAGCACGTTCATGCGTAGAAGTTTCAAGACTTCCAAAGGATGCATTAGTTGAAATTGAAGTAGTTGCATTAGTGAAATAAATCAATATAAAAGAAGCCGTACGACTCGTAAAGATAACGTCTCGTACGGCTTCTTTTACTATGTTCGGAAAATGACTTTAGTTACTCTCTATTCATACTTATTTATAAAAATTCCAAATGTTCACAAATTTAACTTAATTTTTTGAAAAAAATTTACTTATAAAGAAGGATTATGAAAGATCGATGTTGAATAATCTATCCAAGTCTTTATTTAGGAAAAAGGTGGTGAACATAAATGGAAGTAACTGACGTAAGATTACGCCGCGTAAATACGGATGGCAGAATGAGAGCGATTGCATCTATTACATTAGATAATGAATTTGTAGTTCATGATATTCGTGTAATTGATGGCAATAATGGACTTTTTGTAGCTATGCCTAGCAAGCGAACTCCAGATGGAGAATTTCGTGATATTGCACATCCAATCAACTCCTCGACTCGCGGAAAAATTCAAGATGCTGTGTTAGCAGAATACCATCGTCTTGGAGAGTTAGAAGGATTAGAAGAAGTAGAATTAGAAGAAGCGGGAGCTTCCTAATTCGACAAAATGATATCATTCACAACAGGAGCCTGCTTCATAGTAAGGCTCTTTTTTCTAGGTTATATTTATATCCTGACATTTCGATGTTTATTTCTCCTCAGGAAAAACGCCTCGATCACTCCTCCTAAAAAGCCCTATTCCCATTTCTGTTATTAATTTCTACTATATCTAGATGAAAAAATAGGTACATTTCTTAGTTACCTTGAAAACCATCATTATTTAAGATATATTTTACTATGGATAAAAAGGTAAACGGAGGCGTATTATGAATAATCGCTATGCAGTAATATTGGCTGCTGGAAAGGGAACTCGAATGAAGTCCAAGCTTTATAAAGTATTGCATCCTGTTTGTGGCAAGCCAATGGTACAGCATGTTATTGACCAAGTTTCAAAACTTCATATAGAAGAAATCGTTACGATTATTGGCCATGGTGCAGAAAAAGTAAAAGCTCAACTTGGATCATCCAGTTTATATGCTTTACAAGAAGAGCAGTTAGGGACTGCCCACGCTGTCATGCAGGCAGAAGCGCATTTAGCTTCTAAAAAAGGTACGACTCTTGTGGTTTGTGGAGATACTCCACTAATTAAGGCTGAAACGATGGAAGCGCTTTTAAAGCAACATGAGACTCAAGGTGCAAAAGCATCTGTGCTTACTGCTACGGTAGAAGACCCCACTGGTTATGGAAGAATCATCCGAAATGCTGAAGGGTTCGTCGAGAAAATTGTCGAGCATAAAGATGCTACAGACGAAGAAAAGAAAGTGAAAGAAATTAATACAGGAACATATTGTTTTGATAATGAAGCGCTATTCTCGGCTCTAAAAAAGGTTTCAAACGATAATGCTCAAGGAGAATATTACCTTCCTGATGTTATTGAAATTCTTAAATCTCAGGGCGAAATTGTAACAGCCTATCAAACGGAAGATTTTGAGGAAACGCTGGGTGTTAATGACCGTGTTGCACTATCTCAGGCTGAAAAAATTATGAGAAGCCGTATAAATGAGTATCATATGAGAAACGGAGTTACTTTAGTTGATCCTGAACATACGTATATTGAGACAGATGTAGAAATTGGGCAGGATACAGTCATTTATCCAGGTACAACAATTGGCATGGGAAGTAAAATTGGCGCAGAAGCAGTAATTGGTCCGAACAGTGAGATAAAAAATTGCACAATTGGAGATCGAACTGTTATTCGACAATCAGTCGCACATGACAGTGAAATTGGTACTGATGTAACAATTGGTCCTTTTGCTCATATCCGACCACAATCCCAAATTGCCGATGAAGTAAAAATTGGTAATTTTGTGGAAGTTAAGAAATCTATATTTGGAAAAGGAAGCAAAGCGTCTCACTTAAGTTATATCGGAGATGCTGAAGTAGGCAGCAATGTAAATCTTGGATGCGGGTCCATTACTGTCAACTATGATGGGAAAAATAAGCATCTTACCAAAATTGGGGATGGTGTATTTGTTGGCTGCAACTCGAATCTAGTAGCACCGGTTACAATTGGCGAGGGTGCATATATTGCTGCAGGTTCAACGATTACTGAGGATGTTCCGGCACAGTCTCTTTCTATTGCAAGGGCACGCCAAGTAAATAAAGAGGATTATGTAAAAAAATTAAATATAAATAAATAACCAGTGGAGGTTCATCATGTCGAATCAGTATTTAGACCCTAATTTAAAAGTTTTCTCACTAAACTCTAACAAAGGATTAGCTGAAGAAATTGCGAAAATAATTGGGGTCGAGCTAGGAAAATGCTCGGTTTCACGTTTTAGTGATGGAGAAATCCAAATTAATATTGAAGAAAGTATCCGTGGATGTGATGTTTTCGTTATTCAATCTACAAGCCAGCCTGTTAATGAAAACTTAATGGAGCTTTTAATCATGATTGATGCTCTAAAACGCGCTTCCGCAAAAACGATTAATATCGTAATGCCATACTACGGCTATGCACGTCAAGATCGTAAAGCTCGTGCTCGCGAACCAATCACAGCAAAGCTTGTTGCTAATCTATTAGAAACAGCAGGAGCTACTCGTGTAATAACACTTGACTTGCATGCACCACAAATTCAAGGCTTCTTTGATATTCTAATCGATCACCTGATGGGAGTACCGATTCTAGCAGATTATTTCCGAGGTAAGAATTTAAATGATATCGTTATTGTTTCTCCTGACCACGGTGGTGTGACGCGTGCCCGCAAAATGGCTGACCGTCTAAAGGCTCCAATTGCAATCATTGACAAACGTCGCCCTAGACCAAATGTGGCTGAAGTCATGAATATTGTGGGTAACATCGAAGGGAAAACTGCGATATTGATCGATGATATTATTGATACAGCAGGGACAATTACACTAGCTGCCAATGCATTAGTTGAAAACGGTGCGAAGGAAGTGTATGCATGCTGTACACACCCTGTTCTTTCCGGTCCAGCGATTGAAAGAATTCAAAATTCCAAAATTAAAGAGCTTGTTGTAACAAACACTATTGCGTTACCAGAAGAAAAGAAAATTGATAAAATTATCGAGCTATCAGTTGCTCCATTAATTAGTGAAGCTATTATCCGCGTTCACGAAGAGCAATCTGTAAGTACTTTATTTGATTAATAGTAAAAGACCTGTCCGTGTAGGACAGGTCTTATTTTCATTTTTCGATATAGATAACGAATCTTTTTATCCATGTTTAGACTTATGAAAAATAGGGCACTTTTTATAATATGTAGAAATTCCAATTTATATGGTAGGAAGGTGTTATATTATGAGTAGTGCACTACTTGCAGAAGAAAGAAAGGAATTTAAACGATCCACTCTAAGTGGTTTAAGAGATAAGGGGTATATCCCTGCAGTCTTATATGGTGGAAAAAAAGGAAGTGTAGCGATATCTGTAGATCGTTTAGAGTTATTGAAAACAATTCGCGAAGTGGGTAGAAACGGCATTATTAGTCTTGAGGTAGAGGGAAAACAAGAAAATGTAATGTTGAAAGATTATCAAATGGATCCACTGAAAAATGAAATTGTACATGTAGACTTTTTTATTGTAGATTTATCTGCTGAAATAGACGCAGAGGTTCGTGTAACGCTTGTTGGGAATTCAGCTGGTGTTAAAGACGGAGGGGTTCTTCAACAATCTCTTCACGAAGTATCTGTAACAGCCAAACCAAAAGAAATTCCTGAAGCCATTGAGATCGATGTTACAGACCTGCAAGTGGGTGATACGATAACGATTGGTGATATTCGAGATCAATATAGCATAACGATTAATCATGAAGACTCTGAAACGATTGCCTCCGTTCTGCCTCCAAAACAAGAAGAAGAAATCAACACAGGTGAGGAACAAGAAGGTGGCGTACCGGAAAATGAAGAAGGACGTGAAACAGAAGCTTCTGCAGCGTCCGAAGCTAAAGAAGAGTAATCATTTTTTGAAGCGTAACTGAAATATGGTTGCGCTTTTTATAATGGGTGTTGCATTGTAAAGATACAAAATGATCTATTTTTTCTATTTGCTTAAATGATTGGTTTATGTCTAAAATAATATTTACTTAATAAACAGAGGATTTTATTTAAGCTTGGGGAATTTAATAATCGTGGGATTGTATGGAGTGTGAAAGATGAAAATTTTTATTGGGCTAGGAAACCCTGGTAAGCAGTATGAAAAAACCAGACATAACATTGGGTTTGAAGTCATTGATGCATTGTCTGAAAAATGGGGTATTCCTTTAGATCAAGCTAAGCACAAAGGAATCTATGGGATCGGTCATGTAAAAGGTGAAAAAGTTCTTTTATTAAAACCCTTAACATATATGAACTTATCTGGTGAAAGCATTGGAGCGGTTCTCGAGTATTATAAAGAAGAAGTTGACAATTTAGTTGTCCTTTATGATGATCTAGATTTACCTGTTGGGAAAATTCGTTTGCGACAAAAAGGGAGTGCAGGCGGACATAATGGCATAAAGAGTACAATTGCTCATCTACGGACCCAAAATTTTAACCGTATTCGAATAGGTATTGGAAGACCTACTGTTCCTATGGCTATTACAAACTATGTATTGGGCAGATTTAGTGAAGAAGAATGGGCAGAAATGAAAAAAGTGATGGAAAAATGTACAGAGGCTTGCGAGGATTGGATTGATACACCATTTTTACAAGTTATGAATAAGCATAATGCAAATTAAATATTTTTCAATCGATCAATCAATAGTTCTTTTTTAAAAATAGATCCATTCTGCTGTGAATAAAATAATGGTATTCAAGCCTATACTAGCATTAAAGTGAAACTACAATTTGTAGTGGTATGATTCTTTAACCGCTAAGAGTTAGTTGAATGTACACGCAATGAACATTTCTTCATCTAAGATGTTAATTGCGGGACAAATGCTAGAGGGGGTTTTAAAATGGCTCTCCATTACTTCTGCAGGCATTGCGGAATGAGTCTGGGTACCATAGATGAAAAGATGATTGGATCCGAACAGCTTGGATTTCACCTTTTAAATGAAGAAGAAAGACAAGAAATGATTAGCTATCAATCTACAGGTGATATTCATGTCAAGTCGATATGCCATGATTGCCATGAAGCCTTGCATCGCAATCCCGATTTTCATAATATAGATTATTTAATACAATAATAACTAAAGCTTTGGATTTTAAGTCCAAAGCATTTTTCCGTTTCATTATTCCAATTGTATAGAGGAGTTAAAATATTTGAAAGTTGTGAATAGATCTGAAGGAATGGATAGGAAAATAAAGGGTAGTGTCAAAAGTTCTATGAAAAACTAGTTCTAGGCATCTCCGCCAGGATTTCAGGAATAGCCAAGTCCGCAATCGCTCTTGACAAACAGTCGAAAAAGGTTGCGATACGGCCATCAAGGGCGAAGGGAACAAA
>NZ_WIAQ01000036.1 GCF_009466385.1 Peribacillus tepidiphilus
GTTTCATCTCGATAGCTTTCCACTTGATCTCCTCTGGATAATGAACTCTTGTCCCCATAAGACAAACACCTCCACAAATCGAAGTAAGTTATACATTCGATTCAGGAGGTGTTTTTTCCTTGTCCCATTTTACTGGGTCACTTCAATTACTCTCTACAGGGTTTTATCCTGATATATCGGTCGTTATTCCGTTTTATCGGTCGTCAGATACAATATATCGGTCGTCATTCCGTTTTATCGGTCGTCATTCCGTTTTATCGGTCGTCACGTACAATATATCGGTCGTCATTCCGTTTTATCGGTCGTCAGGTACAATATATCGGTCATCATTCCGATATATCGGTCGTCAGCCCGTTTTATCGGTCGCCATGTACAATCATTCCGTTTGATAGAAAACTGTTTTTAGTAAAGGACCGTTATCTGATCCACATAGATAGCCCCGTTCCCTTTTTTCGATTCTACACTCATGTACCTTACTGGAACAGTTAATGTATAAGGAGATTTCAGTCCAGCAGGGATTTGAGCTTTAATAAACTTCCAGCCTGTCCATGACACATTTCTTGCAAAGTCAATGTTCACTTCCTTTTGATTGGAGTCCTTCAGCTGTGCTCTAAGCCAATGGCCCTTTCCATCTCCATATACCCACATACCAATTTTCTTAGGGGCTCCCTGCAAAGGAATAGGTTGAGGAGCGTAAGCATATGCACCTGATGTTCCTGTCTTACCGGTAAAATCATAGCTAATTTTCAAGGACTGCTTACCATATTTCAATATCTTCGTTTCAGGTGAAATTGACACAGAATTATGCTGCACTCCTGAAGCCTTCCAAGAGGAAAGGTTCCCCTCAAACCCTTCAATTACTACTGAATGACTGTTGCCGACAATCAGCTTTGTCGTTGCTTTTACATTTCCATAAGAAACTGTAAGAGTTCCTGTTCCAGCTTGATTACCTGCAATAAACACCCCATTTTTCACGCTTCCAAGTGCCGCCGGAGTCACTTGATATGTAAAAATCTTTGGATCTTCAACGACCTTTTTGCCTTTATAAAATCCTTTTACTTGAATGGGAGCGCTTTTTTTCGCAGGTAATGCAATGACGGAATCTTGTAAAGCAATTCTATCAATCTTATTATTAATCACCACATTGATATCTGTTTTAATAGCACCTGCTATCGCTGTAATTTTACCTTTACCCGTTCCTTTTACCGTAAAACTGCCGTCTTTATTAAAAACCCCTATGTTCGATGACCATTTAACTGGAGTTGAAAGATTAGCCTTGTAGCCACTTTCATCATATCCTGTAACCGTAAGACCAAGATTCGGATAGGTAACTCCGCTAAACAATGTTAATTCTCTTTCAGAAGGAATCAATCTGCTTAATGGACCCTTTGGTGCTTTATTAACCACAAAAAGAGCATTTGATACGTTTCTTTCTTTTCCATCGGAAGGTTTATTAACGATTCCGAACCTCATATCTTCCGGGTTTTTCACAAGCATTGTCGATGAACCGCCCCCATCAAACGTCATAGCTTGTACAGCTCCAAAGTCTTTCATAATTTTTGCCATTTCTGTTAGAGTTACTCCGACACTATGAGCTTTATTTCTTCCATCTACCACTACCAAGAAAACACTTCCGTCGCGTTTGATTCCTATTGCTGTCCGTGGATGGGCTCCTTTAATGTTAAAAGACATGGCTGTTCCATCTTTTACAAGATGATAGCGTCCACCCACGGCCTCTTCCACTCCAGCCCAATCATTCTGGTCAAATTGTAGCGTCCATTCTACCAGGTCTCCCGGCTTCAATTGATTCAGATATTCGCTTGCAAAACCGTGTCCTGATAAAACATATTCGTTTTTGTTTATTTTCGTGTTTCCCATCCCTGGCCGTACTTCTTTTACTGTCGCTTTTACCTTGCCGTTACCATTCAGAACACCTTTAATATCTTTCAAGATAATCTCTGTCCCTGAGGAATCTGTCATAGTGTTGGATCCAAAGTAAGGCGTGAATAAAACCAATTGATCCTGCTTTCTTACTCTATTAATGGCATCTATCATGTAGGGATTTTCACCGTTAACTGTCATCCCAACATATAAATCTGGCTTCCCGATCAACGCCTTGCCTTCTTTGGTCACCCCGAAAATGACACGATAGGAAGGCGCATCCGAATTGGTTGTGATAACTTCACCATTATGGATCACCAGGCTATTAGGGGCCCCATTTTTATCAAAATAATCCCCATTTACACCAGCAAGTATCACACCCTCTTTAAAGTCGTTACGACTTGCCATTCCAGAAACCTTCTCAAAACCAAATGCCCGTTCTTTTGAAGATCCTACCTCGAACCCGATATTTTTCATAGATGGATCAACATCCAAACTATACATACGCTGCTTGCCACTCAAACTATTTATCTCGTGATCTGAAAAAGTCACTCCATTAGCAACCATCTTACTTTTCTTGTTTACTATATCCCCAACAGAAAAATTGGCGGACAATCCTGTATGAAAAGCTGGCAGCATTAGCATAATAATTGTGAAACATATAATACACGATCTAACCATTCTCTTTTTCATATATTCTCCATCTCCATATAATCTAGTTGTTTTCTATTATCTAATTATATAACAATACTAACCGTTTTTAGATAATTTTAGAAATTAATTGGTAGATTTCGTGTTTTTGGTGCCTTTTTGGTGGTGCCTTTTTTCCGGTGCCTGGCACCTTTTGTGGACATTTGTTCATTTTCAGTGTCAGGCACCTTAAGTGGACATTTGTACATTTTTAGTGTCAGGCACCTTGAGTGGACATTTGTACATTTTCAGTGTCAGACACCTTAAGTGGACATTTGTATTCGTGAGATGTACAGAAAGATAGGCATACCCTATTTCAAGGTAGTTCATAGCAATAAAGAGATTGGGTGCTATTGAACCTGGAACTTTTACTAGGAGATAGCAAGTACGATTGCATGAAAAAAAGAGCTACCGTCTAAGCGATAACTCTTTCTATGAGTGAAGAGTGTCCTTCTAAGAAAGACAAATCTTATGAATTTGTCCACAGCCGGTGCCTGACACCGTATAGTATTAAGATTCTATCGTTTGGCTGCTTCGTTTGCAAGCATTAAGCCAACTCGATTGTTTTGTTTCCAGATTCTAGGGAAGTAACTGTTTGGTACAGGTCGTTTGCCAACGTAAGGGGCAATTTCCGGAGTAAAGCCAGGCATCTTCATTTCTGTAATGAACCAATCCTTATAGCCGCCGCCACTAGTCGATGAGAGCTTTGCATCTACTAGTGAGTACCCTGTCAAACTTCTAATTTGTTTGGCAATATTATAGTCTCTTTTATAAGCTGCACCTTTTTGACCATAATACCAGAACAGGATTTGACCGGATGAATGATAGGAAACAGTCGTTTTAAACGAATGATTTCTAGTAAAGTTAACAAGCGCCAATACTTCCGGCTCACTGAGAGGTTTATACCCTTTAAAATTTTCAGGAGCAGGTCCTTTTGGTCCTCTAATTGCCTTCCAATTAACTGGGTATTGACGATTTAAATCAACCCCGCGAATATTAGCCTTCCAACTAGAAAAATCTTTCTTACCACCATTTAGCTTTAATACGTAAGCTGGATTTTTGGCACTTGTATACCCTTTTTGAACAAGTGTTACTCCGTCTGGGTTTACCATAGGGACAAACCAGATGCTGACTTTTGATAATACTTGACGTGTGTTATATCCTCCGTAATTTGTGCCTTTAGCAGCAGAAAGAGCGTATTGATCTACCATTTCCATAACGACATTAGTCGTCATATGCTCTCTGGCGTGGTGGGAGGCATTGATCATAATTTCTTTCGTGCCTCTGCCCAATTTAATCGCGTAAATGTCTCTACCATCTACTGATTTTCCGATGATCTTTTTTGAAACCAACCCCGGGTACATCACAACAAGCTCTTCTATGTCAACCTTCATTTGATCGTATGTATAGGTTGTATTGGAACGTACCACATCCATATAGTTGGTTTTAGCTAGTTTAGGATGAACATAGCCAATTCTTCCCCCATATTGAATCACATACCATTCCCCTTGGCGTGAAAAAATCGGGTAAGTTTCATTCTTTGGCAATACTGCAAAGGAAGAAGAATTGAGGGAAGGTTCTGAATAAACATGAACCTCCTGCAGAGTAGTAAAGTAGACTTGAACATTGCTAGAAGCGCTTGGTTTAAAAGTGCGACCGTCAGAAGGAATGGTGCCCTGCATTTTTACATAGCCCATTTCATTCCCGTAACGGATTAAATGCCAGCTATCCGCACCTTTTATTCTCTTAAACTCTTGACCTTCCAGCATATAACCTTTTTGAATCAGCTTACCAGAACGCTTAACATAAACAGGCTGCTTTTGAGTTATGACCTTAAAGAATTGATCTCTTGGTAAAAAACCCCTTATTAAATCCGCTTTATCAATAAATCCCTTCCGGCCACCAATGTTCATATAATATCCAGTATCAGTTTCTTCAAAAACCGAATATACCTCACCTTTTAATAAGGTCGCGATGACATTTTGTTTAGTCTCAGATTCGTGTACCATCACATCTTTTATAAGGGAAACTTGAACTAACGGATCCTTATAATCTACCGGATTTTTAATGGTTTGACCGTCCGACGCTTGAGCGAACTCTTTTTTTACATATCCTTTTGTTCCCCCAATATCGATCACAAACCAGTCTTCCTGTTCTTCATAAAACTTATATTCTTGATCCTTCATAAGCTTTGCAATTGCTGTTAAACTACCATTCTTTTTAATATAGACTTCAGCAGAATCCTCGGTAATTTTTAAAAATTTCAATTGATTCTCTGTGGACTCTAAATCAGTGGTAGTCGATTGATCGACATTTTCTTCTGCATAGGACCTATCATTATGTACGATCAAGAAAAACTGTACCAATAACAGAAGTACAACTGTGAATTTAAAGCCTCTCATTTCCCACTCTCCTACATATATTTGGTAATACAATTTTATATTATATCAAGAATGTAAAAATAATAAATTACTATACACATTTGCAGTGTCCATTTGCGGTGTCCATTTGCGGTGTCCATTTGCGGTGTCAGGCACTATAAAAAGACAATTTAAAGAGATTTGTTTACGTCCAGAAGACATTTTTGAGGAAAGAATAGCATTTATCCCCTGTTGTCCTTTGTACAAAGACAAATTTCATATATTTGTCCACGAGCGGTGCCTGTCACCGTATTAATTTTCCATCTTCATCGAATACAGGCTCATAATAGGGAGATTTCATATATGTTTCGTAGTTTTTTGTTTGGGGTTCATGGAAATAAGAGAGGATTTGGTTTGTAGATATGAGAGTAGATTTTTCTCCTAGCACGTAATGACGGTAGCTGCTCCAGGGGTAATCTTCGAGGTTTTGAACCATACTGGCTTTTAATGGGTTTAAATGAATATATTTGCTAACATCTAACTCATAATCTGCTGAGTCAATCCATTGAGCGCCGTAGCGGTTTTCAAACACATGACCTTGATAATCGTACCGTTTATTAAAGTATTTAGCATATTTGGTATGGAGATACCTCATTATGATACCTGGTGGGGTGGTTACAGTTTCTAATTGAAGATGAATGTGGTTGGTCATTAAGCAATACGTATGGAGGATAAAGGGATAACGGTTTTTTGTATCTTCGAGCAGGTTAAGATACTTTTGGAAATCTTCTTCATCATAAAAGAGGGAGGTTCTTCTGATTCCTCTGCTAGTGATATGGTATTTCGCTCCAGGGAACCAATTATGTCGTCTTCTAACGATAATGATCACTCCTTTTTTTAAAAAAATAGAAAATGATAAGAAAGATAAGAAGATGATACAGCTTTTGGGGTGTTCTAATAGAGAGATTTAGATGTGATTTGTGGGGAAGATGCATGTATCTATATTCTATATTAATAATGGATTTCCTTCTTTGTTAAACAAAATTAATGACCCCTTAATTATTTGGCATATTGTCTACAAGCACGGCCTAACACCGACAATGTCGGACGGAAAAAAGCTACCACAAAAAGCGATAACCCTCTCCTTTGTATGTGTCCATCTGACACGCACAAATATTTAAATTTGTCCACGAGCGGTGCCTGTCACTATATATGGACACTTGTCCTCAAGTGGTGCCTGACACCGCCCTATGGAATATTTTTCTAATGTAATAATAATAGTTATTTTGTATAATACTTTTGGGTATTTAAGGAATTTACTATGAAAATAGGAGGGTTAAATTTGAAGAAATTTCATTTATTTCTTCGTACTTTCATTCTTTTGTTGTTCGTCTTTTTTCTTTCAAGTTCCTTAACAGCTTTTGCACATCCGGGAGCAAAGGATAAGAACAATGGACATACTTGTAGAACGAACTGCGCTAAATACGGTCTGAAAGATGGCGAATACCATTTACATAAGCCAGGCACAAACGAAATCATTCGAGTCGATCAAAAAACCCGGAAACCTTTGTCATCCAAAACTCCCGTCTCTAAGCCAGCCGTTAAGGCTCCAGTCATTAGTAAAGTAATTAAGGCGAACGCTAAGATTCAAAATGTTAAAGTTACGCGGGTTATTGATGGGGACACTGTAGAGGTGCTTTTACCCTCTAATAAGACAGTAATAAAGGTTCGACTGATCGGTGTAAATACGCCTGAAAGCACTACAAAAATAGAATACTACGGAAAAGAAGCATCGGCGTATACGAAAAAACGACTTTTACATAAAACCGTAACACTTGAGTTCGATGTCGGTCTTAAAGATCGATACGGACGATACCTAGCCTATATTTGGATCGGAAAAGAGCTATTTAATGAAACGCTTGTAAAGTCTGGGTATGCAAATGTCATGACTATTCAACCTAATGTTAAATACCAAAGCAAGTTTATAGCAGGCGAACGCTACGCACGCCAAAATAAAAAGGGGCTTTGGAAGAAATAGAAAGATTCCAGCAACGCCCTCTAACCGGTAACTAATTTTTTTTAAAAAATCTAAAGACAGAGAGTGTAATGACACTTTCTGTCTTTTTTAGTAGCTTACATATGATTTCTTTACTTATTAAAAATACAATTCCCTGTAAGCCTCGGAGAGATTTCCTCCACAAAGCCTTCTTTTGTAAAAAATACGTTCGTCAATACTGAGGAGTACCAGTGGAGTGAGACGAAAATATACTTAGCAATCACTCTCTTTGTGTCCATACCAGACACACAAATCCCCTGATTTTGTCCACTTGCGGTGCCTGTCACCGTATTACGTCCTAATACATACCAGTCCACTTTATTTAGCCACTTCTTGGCGATGGGCGAAATGCTATAGTAATTCTTAAACCCTTGTAAAATTCGATTGAGCCCCTTCACCAGTTCTTTGATCCATAAATAGCTTGTTCTTAGGACTCGTATATTCCTTAATCAGCAGGGGTCCTTCCTTCTGCCACGTTATGCTCCATGGCTTCATCAGTACTATGACCCCCTCTGACTCCCTCTCCACAGTCCACCCTTTCACCTTCTGGTTTATAGGTTTCCTCTTTACTTCTTAAGAAGTGTGGAGGAGGGCCTCCCCAGTTCCGTTATCTACTTTCTCAACATACCGCTCCCCTTACCTCGAGGGATTCTTCGATGCTGCACCTCCAAGATCTTCACACCTTCCATGGTCTTCGCCCATATCCACCAGGCTCGACTTCCCTTTGTCCTCCAAAGGAGGTCTCTTTTGACGAGGTGGCAGGATTCACTTCATGTTACGGTCTGATGATTTGCTCGCACTCTCCAAGAGAGATACTTTGTCACATGGCTTCACTCTTAGGATTTCTCCACCAGTTGCCTGTCAGCTACCGAGCGTCTTGGCATTTACTCGGGTTGGACTTGCAACAACTAGCAGATAACAGCTTAGCTGGGCACGCTATATAAAAAAAAGAGAAGTGCAGCAAACACTTCTCTTTGCAACCTCTACTGTCAGGGGGATTGTCTAATCTTATATTGATATACAAGAACCATACTTTGCTTTCGAGAGCGTAGGATGGTTTTCTTGTTTTCAATCACGTTCTTCCCTTAACGAAAAGAAGACTGACAACCAACCACCTTCACAATATTCAGTTGCATCTCTATTCCATCTCATTCTTACAATCTAATAATCTAACAAACTTCAATATTTCAGGGAATGACAGTGTACAGGTCCTAAATCTTATTTAACAACTGTGTATTTTTTTGTTTCAATTAGTTTATTGTTTTCATCATATGCGTAAATGGTTAGGGTTGTTCCATTTTTTATGTCAACAAGACCGTAAGTAAAGGTATTGTTTCCTTTGTAGTGCATTTCGTCCGCACCTATTTTTACTTTGTATACATCTTCGCTCGTAGTTACTGTAATGTTTGTAAAAGCTCCACTTGAAAAGGTATTCACAGACTGTATTTTCGAGCTCGTTTTTACAACTTGAAATGGGATTTCAATAGGTGTCCTTACAGCTTTCCCTTTTTTTGACTTTACTAATGAAGTAATCATTATTCGGTAGGTTTTTCCTATTTCATAGGATGAATTCGGCGCTACTACCACTGTATATCCAGAATCCTCCAAACGCAGAGTAGTGGAGTGTTTACTAGTTCCATTCAACACATAGAAACTATCTGATGTTAAAGATTTTTGATCTAATGGTACATTAAAGCGAACTTTCCAGACTTTATTTACTTGATCGGTGGTTTGAATGTCCCACTTCTTCGCAAACGTTAGATGATTATTCGAAAAAAGGATCATCATCATCGTGAAAAGAGCTGTAGTTACTATTTTGGCTTGTTTCATGATTTATCCTCCTTCCCTTACTTTCCTACTTTCAATTCATCAACAGAATAATATTTGAAGATGTCTTTAAGTAAAGTTTTACTTTCAAGTAAGATCTTTAAAGGATATGAACCAGCAATATTTTTTTTAGGCAGCTCATTGTACGTTTTAGAGCCATTAGTGAGCTTTTTGTAAATGCGACCTTGTAATGGATCAGAGCTTCCATTTCCATATACTGTAACGATTATCTCACTGTTTTTCTCTAGATTTGTAAACACAAACTTAAATGTATTACTGCCTACTGCCTCACGAGTAATTTCTCCTGCTTTTCCTTTAATCGTTAACAGGACCTTATTTACCTTTGAATTTGTAGAAACCTCTACAGTAGTGATACTCTTTTCATTTACCGGAAACTCGGTTGTGTTGACCTTGATCGTGTGAACATTCTTATCTGGTACAATCACCCGAATATTTTCTAGCCCGTTTGCATTTATATATTCTGCAAAATCTCCATTTAGTAATTCGCCCAGAGTACTATTTGTAGTTATGGATGGAACTTTTATTGTTAACTGTCCTTGTGCTGGTATATCAAACTTATAATTTACTAATACTGTTTTAGGGATTTTAATATCTACTACTTGATCTCTAATAATTGAATAACTTGCAACAGCAGGTATTTTAATTGTTAATGTTTTTCCACCATTGCTAATCTCTAAGGAACCAGAGGATTGAATGGCAGAGCTTACCATGGACCATTCTTTTGTCTGATCTTTTGTAGTAAAGCCTTTTATAAGAGCTGAACGTTTTGTTTTATTCGTAGTAAGTTCTGGGTCCCAAGTTGTACCTTCAAGTGTAATGGAGAATACATTTTCACTAGTTTTTATACTAGTTTCCAAGAAAACTCCATTGTTCACGGTAGCTTTAGCTACTTGTCCAATCGAAATCTTCTTATCAGTAACTATCGATTTTGAAGCATTATTTATTAAACTTTGTGGTATATTTACCGAAATTTCTTCTCCGGATTCAGTCTTATATGCTGGTACAGCTGGAAATTTAATCGTAACACTATCGCTCGTAACCGTCACATTCTTTGAATTATTTTTGATGGCTGCTTGTACAAGATTCCAGTTCGTACCACCTTTATTACTTTGAAATCCATTAATCAAATCATTTATAAAAGTAGCAGAATCATTTTTAAATGTAGCATTTTTTAATTTAATGGTTATGGTTCTGCCTCCCTTTTGAATGTCTATAGGATCTAAAGCTAATCCATTTCCTGATATTTCTGCTTTCACGGCCCCAATTTTAAACGCTGAGCTTATATTTATATCCTTGCTCGATACATTCAACAATCCAGCCGGAATTGTAAGGTTTACATTCGCGTCTTCGGATAAAGAAAAACCAGGGATTGCATCAAATGTAAGGGTTACAACCGTATCACTGTTCCTCTTAAGTGAGTAACTTGGTATATTCACACCTGTAAACTTCATTTTATTTGTGTTTGTTTCGATATCTTTTACCCATACATCATTTTTCAAAGTGATGATCAGGGTTTTACCTCCCTTAACCATATCAAATTCATTGGTCTTTGAAAGGATTGTACCTGAAAGGGTGGCAGATTGATTCGTGACTGGTTGAACAGTAAAAGCATTTATACTACTTTCATCAAAATTAGAATCTGTAGTCAAATTCGCTTTTGGTGTATAAGTAACGACTAAATCACTCTGTACTTTAAATCCATCAATTGGTGGCAATGTAATGGTTACGACTTGATCATTTGTCCTTACAACATCAGCTCTTGCAATGAGAATGGAAGTCGTTTCATTTGATTTCCAATCAAAACTACTTAATAAACTCTCTCGTTTTACTGAATTTGAAGCAATATCATCTGCCCATTTCGCGTTGACTAATGTAACAACAATTGTCTTGCCACCCTTTACAATATCCGTTTGAGAAACATTTGGTGAAACAGTTCCTGAAACTAGTGCTTTCGGGGTTGCTTTAATCGTTATAATCTGTTCTTTTAAATTCACATTCTTACTTAATAACTGATAAGGAACTTTTAAGGAAAGTGTTTGATCAGCTGTTAGATAAAAGTTACTGGTAGCAGGGATTACAATGGTTAAAGTCGACTTATCCTCTGAAACAGTAATATTGCCTAGGTTATTTTTTAAGACACTTTTCACCTTTTCCCACTGTTCTTCTTGATTTTTTGCGATTAGGGAATCAATTAAGGCTCTCTTTTTTGCATTATCAGAACCAATATTCCATTGAACGCCTACTGGTAATGACAGATCGATTTTTGCAGGAGTGCCTCCTGGATTGATAATACTTTTTTCAGTCATGCTAACTGATAGCTCAGAAGTAATCGTAAAGTCTCTTGGATCGCCTTCATAAAGAATGTTTCCAATATTAAAACTATTCACGCTATCTATTTGAAATATGTTATTTAATTTATTAACCCCTAAATCATATGGTTTAAACTCAATTTTATCTTCACTAATTTGATTCTTAGGGATAGGAGGTAATTTCAACTTCAATGTTTTATTATCATTTTCAATTGAAACATATTTATTTGGGTCTACTGACTTAAGATGCTGTGTAACTTCCCATTTACTATTGTCTGCTTTTAAAAAACGATCTAATATTTGATTTAAAACACTAAGTTTAATAATTTCCTCTTTTTTCCATTTAGCATTGAGCAAATTCAGTTCGATTTCCTTACCGCCTTTTTCAAGGTCCTCCTTAGAAGCATTTACAATACTACCTCCTACAGAAACTCTTGGTTTTGCATAGATGGTAAAGGATACAGGTGTAACTTGTCCCTCCCAGTTCTCTAGCAGCGCTGGTGAGAGATTCATAGTAATCGTTTGATTATTACTTATTTTATAACTTGCATCTTTTTTTAATTTTATTATGAGGATATTATCATCAGTCATATCGCGTGAAACTGAATTGACATCAACTAGTTTTTTAAATTCGTCATGATCAATATCCGCAACCATACTATCAAGTACTAATTGTTTTTTTGTATCAATATCATCTGCCCATCTATTACTGGAATCCGTTAATGTTAGAATGACTTCAATATCGTTAGGTGATGCTAAATCATTGATTTTTTCTTCAGTAATAATAGAATCTGTTCCACCTATTTTTGTTACCAAATCAACCTTTATTTCCCCGCCTGCAGATAACGCAGATGGATACGGCATTACTGTGTAAATCCCAAGCATAAATACAAATAGAAGTACCATGACTTTGTTCAATTCACCATGACCTTTAGGTAATTGTTTCAAAAAAATCGCTCCTCTCTTTTTTGTTAAATCATGACTTATAAAAAATTTCTTATGTGTAGTGGAATAATTTTCTTTCAATAACACCAACTTCCAAATTATTACCTTATTTATATCGGTCAGTTTTTCTGAATATTTAGCTTCAATAAAATATGAAAAACTAAAATGGCAGCACATAAATTCCATTTACGATTAAGAAGCCATTTAAATATATCCTCGAGTGAAGACTAATCCCTAACACCTGTGAAACAATATTTTTTGGGGCGTGAGAAGCACTGTTTCTAGTGGAAGTGCTGGTAACGGTACTCCCAATTTACAATGAAAACGGAGTTTTTTTGATTTGATCTATTTACTTCACTTGGCACTGTTCCCAGTGTACACGTCACGCGCACAAATTTTACAATTTTGTCCACGAGCGGTGCCTGACACTTTTATTCTGAAGTAATAAACTACAAATCAACATTTTCAACAAACCCACAGTATCTGCGATATTGTTCTCTTTCATCTCCAACAAAGTAGGTGCTAATTTTGTGTGGTACTACATATTGCGGTTTTTGCGTGGAAGGATTTTTATAAAAATAATAGCTGCTCCAAGGATAATCTTCAGGCTTTTTGACCATTTTTGCTTCTACGGGATTTAGATGAATGTAGCGGCTTACCTCTAGCATTCCTTCTCTGTCTGTAATGATTTTGTCGTAGTAGCGTTTTTCAAAAACGTGTCCGGTCAATTTGTAGCGAGTATTGTAATAATTGGCATACCGTTTGTTGATCAGTGACATGACTTTTGAAAGGGGTTCTTCTGTTGAACGGATTTGGAGATGAAAGTGATTGGTCATTAAACAGTAGGACGCTATTTCAAAAGGGATTTTTTCATGTAGCTGTGAGAGGATATGAAAAAAGGCGAGATAGTCATTCCGGCATCTAAACAGAGGATCGCGACGATTCCCTCGACATACAACATGGTAAAAATGGTGGGGGATCCAAATTCTTTTTTTGCGAGGCATTTATGTTTCCCTCGCTGCAGTTTTTATTTTATGAGTATTGTTTCGCCTTAAGGTCATAGCCTCCCAGATGGATTCGTCAGATATTACATGTTCCTGCTTGAGATCAGAGATGGTTCTTGCCAGCCGAACGATTTTGATTTGCACGCGATTGCTCCATTGCTGTTTAGCAGATACTTGAGAAAGCATGTTTTTTTGACGGTCAGTAAGCGGACTTGTTTTCGTTAATGTAGCAAACGGCACTTTTGCATTGCAGATTTCCTCCTGATACCGTTTAAATTGTTTTTTCCTTGCTTGCTCTACTCGTTTACGAATCGCAGATGAAGGTTGTTGTGTGATTGTATTCTGGTCAAGACTGACCGATTTTAAAGATAACAGAATATCCATTCGATCATAAACGGGACCTGAAACTCGATTACGATAAGCTTGGATTTGTTTTTCCGAGCAGGTGCAATAATGAGTGTTGGATCCTAAATATCCGCATGGACAAGGGTTCATGGCACCAATGAGGATGAAGGAGGCTGGGTAGGTAACTGTGGAATGTGCTCTGCTGATGGTCACCATTCCTGTTTCTAATGGCTGCCTTAGCATATCGAGCGTCTTTTTTGTGAATTCTTCCATTTCATCAAGAAATAATACACCACGATGAGCTAATGATATTTCTCCAGGCTTAGGATGAGATCCTCCTCCAATGATAGCTACTGAGGATGCAGAATGGTGAGGATGTCTGTAAGAAGGGAATTGCAGTGAAGGTATATTCTCTCTTCCAAGCTGGTAGAGGCTCATGACTTCTAGCTTTCCTTGATTTGATAAAGGTGGAAGAATGGATACAAAGGTTTCGGACAACAGGCTTTTCCCGCACCCTGGAGGTCCGCTCATGAGCACGTTATGCTCTCCAGCCGCTGCAATTTCCAATGCTCGCTTGGCGTGTTCATGACCAATAATTTGGGAAAAATCTTTTTGGAATACATGTGGTTGATTGTTCTTGTGTTCAGTTTCCGTATGAAACGACAGGATGGTTTGACCTTTCAAATGTTGAATCACGTCTTCAATATGCTGAATCACTACACAATCTAAATCTATCATCTTAAGCGGAACAGCAGGATCACAAGGGATATATATTCTTTTAAAGCCCAACGCCTTAGCTGAAATCAAGGCGGGTAACATCCCTTCTACTGTTTGAACAGACCCGTCCAGGGACAAAGCCCCCAAAAAAGCCGTATCTGTTGGGATATCTTCCTGTACATTCCCCATTGCCTTTAATACTGCCAACGTCATAGCCAAATCAAAAAGCGGACCATTTTTCTTTTGTTCCGAAGGGGATAGATTGACCACGATTTTCTTGTTTGTCACATCGCATTCTAAAGAGCGTACAACAGATAGCACCCTTTCCTTCGATTCTTTTACTGATGCATCCGGCAATCCTACAATGACCATCGACTCTGTTCCAGGGGTTACTTGTACCTCCACCTGCACCCGATATCCCTCTAAGCCTTTCAAACCGATACTGGATACTTTGACTGTCAATTATAATTACCTCCTATTCTTTATGTTTTTGTGAGAAAAATAGAGCTTTTTAAAGAAGAAATGTTTGAGTCTAAAAAAAGATTGTTTTGGAGAAAAATGAAGGAAAAACAGAAAAGAAGTTAGATGGATAAAAGAGGATCATGGAAACACAGAAATGGTTGTATGTCTTAAGGATTTATTCGACAAAAACTCCGTAATTCCTTTCAAAAAAATAAAAAAGTTCAAGTTTTATTTTGGAAAGAAGATTAGTCTGGCATATCCCAAAACAAATTTTCATGGATGAAAATGGAACCTGAAAACGTCCAATTCTAAAAGAAAAGCCCCGCAGAGATTATCTCTCCACAGAGCTTTCCTTCAAAACTATTTGTCTATATTTCTACAAATCTCGACAAACTTCGGGGAGTGACAGGCACCGTTCCAATTCTTCCACAGAGGGAATTTTTCGTGTATAATAGGTATATAATAGAAAAGAGAAGTGCTGCTAACACTTCTCCCTGCAACCACTACCGTTAGGGTGGTGGTTGTCAAACTTTATTTGTTTCTTTTCTGAAAACCACCCTTTTGCTTGCTACGGCGCGGGGTGGTTTTCTTGCGTTCTAATATGTTCTTTCGAAAGATATGTGCCGTGGTTTCACGCACAATACCCCTCAAAATTTCACGAACGAATTCAAGAAATGTTTCCATGATTATCACCTCCTTCCCTTAAAAGGAAAGAAGACCGACAACCAACCACCCTCACAATATTCAGTTGCATCTCTATTTTATCATTCTCTTCTAAACTAAACCCTTAACACCCTTCGACAAAATTCGAGGAGTGCCGTTGAATTGCGCCCAGTGGAAGTTCTGTGATAGGTACTCCCATTTTACAATAAAAACAATTGATTTGATCGATTTACTACACTAGTCACCTACCCCCGGCACCGTTTATTCAATAATTTCCGTATGGAAACAAAGTTTCATATGATTCATCATTAATTCTCCAAAGTCAGTAAATGTTGCAGCTCCTCGTTTGTGTATGGCTGTTTTAAAACCTTCTGCGTCTGCTCCAGCTATTGTCAAAAAATCACAAATGTCCGTACAAACCCCGACAACGTGTATCTTTTCGACTTCTAACTTTTTTAATGTTGCAGCTAAATCTGTTTTAAAGAAAGCATTGTAGTTTGTTTTTGGAGTGTAAATTACATTTGGATTTTCCAAATTTTCTAGATACCATTCATATAAATCGCCGTACAATTGTTGTCCTTTTGTATGAATAATATTGTGTGGTGTCCATAATTTGAAGTGTGGGTCATCAGGTTGATGGGCATCCATTGTAACTACAACAATATTACCATTGGCTAGAAATCGGGTTGCTAAATCTTTGATGTAAGGTACAATCTCTTGTGCTGGTTTGCCAGCAGTTAAAGCTCCGTTATCTGCTACAAAATCATTACTCATATCTACAATTAATAAAGCTTCCTTTGCCATTTCTGTTCATCTCCCATTTATTGAATATATGCTAGATACAATTGATTTATTATTTTGTTCAAATCCTCTTGGCCTTTTTTATACTTCTCATACAAAAGTGGTTCTTTTACTGATTGTTTAGGAGAAAAATGAAGGAAAAAACAGAAAAGAAGATAGAGGGGATAAAAGAGGATCATGGAGACACAGGAATGGTTGTATGTCTTAAGGATTTATTCGACAAAAACTCCCTAATACCTTTCAAGATTCATTAAATAGTTCAAGTTTTATTTTTGAAAAAACCTCTGGCACAATAATCAAATACAGTACCCCGAAACAAGATTTTCTTCTAAAGATAAGATGGATCCTCTGATAGTTCCCTTTCTAAAAGAAATGCCCCGCAGAGATTATCTCTCCACAGAGCTTTCCTTCAAAACTATATATTTATATTTCTACAAATCTCGACAAACTTCGGGGAGTGACAGGCACCGTTCGCTAAGCTAACTGCTACTTCTGCCTTCGCAGCTCGGGACTCTCACCCTATAGATTACACCCATGCCGGGCGCACACAAAAAACAGAGAGCCAATCAATGACTCTCTGTCTCTATCAATCTTCGACAAATTTCGGGGAGTGACCAGGCACGCACTCCCAGCAGGAAAAAACATTCCAAATTAAGTATTTACTAAAAAAGAAAAACTCCGCGTAAATAAAAGAAGAATGATAAAATACATTTGAACGACTTAGGCACTAAAAGGAATTTAAATATAACTTTGAGGGGGAGAACGATTTGAAGTTAAGTGATGAGGAACTTAAAAAATTTATAAAAGGGATCCCTGTTAATAAAGAGTTGGAGGATGGCGACTTTTACGATGAATTAGATAAAGACGATATGCTTGATCGGCTCCAACAGAATCATGAACCGGCGGGCAGGATGTTTTGGGAAAAATTCGTAGAAATAAAAAGGTACTTTCCGCAAAAGGATTTGTTAGCAATAGTATTAGGTGCCGACGAGCCAATGGATTTGGAAAGCGATGAGGCTATTGAATTTGCTGCAGAAATAGCAAAAAAGAATAAGTATCCGAAATTCCATCAAGCTGAAGACGATGTTAGACTCTATGGCCAAAATTGTCTCGCAGAAAGAACCTTCTTTTTTAAAAAGAAATAATTTCTAGTATTTAATATTAATCCTCAATTCCTGCCCGCTGCTAAGCTAATATGACACTGTACAAAATGATCTCCTTTTACGTAAGGGGATTTTTTTCTTTTCACAGAGCTGTTCCCCAACCTATTTACCTACTAATAGAGTGCCAGTGGATTACACTCACACCAAGGCAGAATCATCCATTTATTTCCTCTTTGTCGGCCTATTCTTTGGCACCCAGATTGGACCATCCCAAGTAAAGTGAACAAGTACGTCTTCACCATTTTCATCTTTCCTGATACATTTCAATTTTCCATCCATCATTAACTTACACAAACCGATTTCCGTTTGCGGTCCCCATTCACTCGCCTTATCAACTTTTTTATTAAAAGCTTTGATGTAAGCTGGAAACTCAGCCGCTAACCTCTCAATCATACTCATGTTTATATGATAAATCGAGCCATAGTGAGCCCCGATAGAATACGGGACTATTTGTTGATTAAACCGAAAGCCAAACAAGCCATTTGTATAAGAAGGACCAACAAATTGGTTTACTTTCACTACCCTTTCTTCCACTTCATTCTTCCTCCTTTATAAAAATATATCTTTGAGATTTGACACATTATAAATCTATTCCTTTTTTTAGGCGATGACAGGCTTCTTCTTCAACCGACAAACACAACAAATTCCAATTTATTACATTAACATCTCAATTTATAGGCTACAAAGCATGTTTCGCATCATCGACTACCCGTTTGTTTCTTTTTCCAAGATAGTCATCTATATTTACTGCAATTTTTTCATTTTGGAAAACCGAACTTAAATGCTTAACAAAATATTTCCAATATATCCTGCGTTTCCAAACGTACATCAAAAGAATTTTTTTCGAGATCGTTTGCTGGTGATGTAACTCCCCCTCATCATCGTATACATTTTCCCAAATATCAATGTACCTTGTGTGAACATCTCGATAAGCGCGGACCTTAAAAGTGATAATGTCGTGCATTTTTTATGTACTTAAGTTGTTTGGAAACCCCAACATTTATTATAGAGCTTATAAATAAATAAAGCCCCGAAGAGATTTCTCTCCGCAGAGCTTTTCGACATACTTCGGGTGTGACAGGCACGCATCCCAGAGATTTTTCTCTCCACGAGACCTTCCTTCCAATCTACTTGTCTCAATTTCTACAAATCTCGACAAACTTCGGGGAGTGACAGGCACCTTTATGAGAAAATTTGAATGAGATAACCTAGCAAAATTCCGACTAAACCGAAGTCGGAGTCTCCGAAGGTTGTTCCTTCGAAGCCAAGTGAGCCTAGTACTGGAAGCAGTAATGCTGGTAAGAAAGAGATTAATAGACCGTTCGCAAATGCACCGATGATAGCACCTCTTCTTCCACCTGTTGCGTTACCGAAAACACCGGCTGCCGCACCAGTGAAGAAGTGAGGGATTAACCCAGGTACGATGATCTTCAATCCAACAACCGGAAGGATGAACATCGAAATGACACCTGCAACAAAGCTTGCTAAGAACCCAATGATCACCGCGTTAGGAGCGAACGGGAACACTGCTGGACAGTCAAGGGCAGGTTTTGCATCCTTCACGACTTTATCAGCAATCCCTTTGAATGCAGGTACGATTTCAGCGATTAACATCCTAACGCCTGCAAGAACCACATACACACCAGCTGCAAAAGTGATGGCTTGCATTAAGGAGAAGACTAAGAAGTTTGTTCCGCCGCTAAGTTCTTTTTCAATAAAACCTTGACCTGCAAAAGGGGCTACGATCAGGAATAAGATGGCCATTGTTAAGGACATAGCTACAGAAGTATCACGCAAGAAACCAAGAGATTTTGGAACTTTAATGTCTTCCGTTGATTTGGATTTGTCACCCACACGTTTTCCAATAAAAGCAGCTGTGAAGTAACCAATTGAACCAAAGTGACCAACTGCGATGCTGTCGTTACCTGTCACTTCTCTGACATAAGGCTGAAGAATAGCTGGCATGAATACCATTAAGCTTCCTAGGATGATAGATCCGATGATGATAAGCGGAATACCTGTTACTCCGCCAGTTGCAAATACCGCTGAAATCAAGCAAGCCATGAATAATGTATGATGCCCTGTTAAGAAAATGTATTTAAATGGTGTAAAACGAGCAATTAAGATATTGGTAACCATTCCGAACAGCATGATCATCGCTGTTTCTTTCCCGAATGTTTGCTGAGCAATCGCTACGATGGCTTCGTTATTTGGAATGACGCCTTGAATATGGAATGCTTTTTCGAACATTTTTCCGAAGATATCAAGGGAGCCGATTAAGATTCCGGCACCTCCGCCCAGAATAACGAAACCCATGATGGTTTTAAGAGTTCCAGCAATAACATCTGCAATCCCCTTCTTCTGAAGGACAAGGCCTAATAAAGCGAATAATCCGACTAGTATTGCTGGAGTTCCAAGTATATCCTTCATAATAAAATCGAACATCTGAAATTCCCTCCCTAATAAAATCTATTGAATGAGTTCTCTTGATTATGAAATAACGAAATTTCCTTTTTATAAAAGATGGGCTTCTAATGCAGCTTTTAATTCATTCTGGTCTAAAATATTTTTCAAACCTACTACAGTACGAGTACCGTCATCCAGCTGTGAAATTAGATCTAAGGAACCCAGGTATAAGTCTGCCTTTTCGGACTTACTTGTTGTTAAATCTGTATGGGAAACCTCTGCTTGTACTCCCAATTGATTCAAAATAGTCTTTACATTCATTTCTACAATAAAACTGCTTCCTAACCCATTACCGCAAACAACGAGAATTTTTTTCATTACTTTTTCCCCCTTATAGATTTGAATATTGGTTAATGACTTCAAGTACTTCAGAAACCGTTGAAGCCTTCTGAAGCTTTTCAACATTTGTAGCATCTGACATCATCATGGAAAATTGTGATAATGCCTTCAAGTGTGTTTCATTATCGATCGCAGCCAGGACAAAGATCAATTTAACTTGATGCTCCGGCTTTTCTGAAAAAGCACAGCTTTCTTTCAATCTCATAAAGCTCATGCCAATTTTCTTTACCCCGTCTTCATGTCTAGCATGTGGAAGAGCGATCCCCGGTGCGATGACGATATAAGGTCCAAGGGTATCCACATTTTTAATCATGGCGTCGATGTATTCTGGTGTTATACACTCATCTGCCAAAAGAGGCTGCGCTGCCTTTCGAATGGCTTCCTGCCAGTTTTCGATCTTATCTTCAAACTGGATTTTATCTTTCGTAAGAATTTCATTAAGCATAGGTTTCCTTCGCACCTCTCTCTCTGCTGTATGTTTAATTTGGAAGTAATCCTTCAATTCTTGGTACAAAGCTTGCTCATGATGAATCTGTGCATGCTTTTTAATGATGTCCATCAATGCTTCCACATTTTCCGTCTTCGGCTTCCCTGAAGATTGAATTTGATTGAGGAGAGAAGCTTTTTCCGTATCTGTTAAAATGGGATTTACCAGATAGACAGAAACTCCCTTATCCTCTATGGGAACCGTTGAAAAGACGAAATCAATTCCTTCCAGATTGGCATTTTCATATTCTCTTACGGTTATGGCCTTCTTTACATCTATGGTTGGAATGAGTTCTTCAATTTGTTTTTGTAAAATTCGAGATGTACCAATTCCACTTGAACAAACCACAAGAGCTTTTTTTCTGGATTGAACAACCACGCCTTCTTTCACAATCCAACCGCCGAAATGCATCGCGATATAGGCAATTTCATCTGCAGAAATCGGTTTTCCCAGCACATATTCAAAGTGATGGACGACCTTTTTTGTAAGGTTAAAAATATCACTGTACTTGGTTTTTACCGACTCTGTCAGCGGATTTTCTGGATCAATCCCATACTTTATTCGGAAATAGGCAGGTTTAAGATGGATAAATAAATTTCGTTCCAGATCGGCTCTTTTTTCAAAAACCACACATGCATATCTCTGAAAATCATCAACCATATGTTTAATGATGACTTTGAGATTAAAAATATCCTGGTTTCCCACATCGGAGCTCGGGCTGTCACTTACTTTAGCACCCAGAAGATAGGTCGCAATATAGTACACTTCGTCTTCCGGAACCTTTATGCCGAAAACGTTTACAATTTTTTCGGCAATAAGCTTTGACGCCTCATATTCACGTGTTTCCCTTATTACTTCTTTTTCGATCCGGTCCATTTGTACCTGTTGTCCCTGGGATAGGCGTTTAATAAACGAAAATAAATGAACACTTAGTGTTTGAATCACTTCATCCGCAAACCGGACTCCAATGAATGCTTCAGCTTTACTTAGGATCGAGAAAATTTCCTCTAATCCTGTTTCCATGAACCTATTTGGTGAGAGTTTCTGTTCTTGTAAAGCCGTCAATGGAAGCTCAGATAAGATCTCCTTCCAGTTCCGGGTGGTTAAAACTTGTGATAAAAAATAGACAAGTACTTTGCGTATGTTCTGTTCATCGCCAGAAAAGTAGTATCCTGTATCCTTTTTAAACTTCAGTTCTACCTTGAAGTGTTCCAGCTGTTCCTTCAGCTGCTTGATGTCTGCAAGCAATGTGCTTCTGCTGACATTGAGCTTATCCATTAAATCGGACAGGAAAACCGGAGTCTCCTTCGAGAGAATAAAGATGGCCGTCCAAGCAGTTCGTTCTTTTGGTGAAAACTCATATTGCTGCTTGTTTAGATGTCCTAGCTTTTCTTTAATTCTTTTTTTAGAATCCTCACTTAAGTAGAATCCAGCCGACCGGATATAGCTCATCTCCTCTAGTCCGTTATTCCTCAGCCAATAATTGATCTTATCAACATCGTAATATACGGTCCTTTTGGAAACTTTTAAGTCCTCCATAATTTCGTAGGGAGAAACATAAGACGTTGCATGTACCACTTTTTTCAATAAAGCAATGCTGCGTTGATCTAGTGTCATGGGAGCGCTCCCCTCCATGCCTACAGATGGTTATACTAGTAAATTAATATTTCTCTTTGCAAAGATTGAACTCTTGAATTTTTTATAAATTCTTACTTACCTTTATTATATTAGACAAATTCATAAATAGAAGTCCGAATGTTGTTTTATGATTTTTGCAAAGGTTGGACTCTTTGGTAAAGATGACGAGTTTCAGATCGGGGAATGACGAGTGCAGAGACTGAAAACATGGTTTGGCGTATCATGGCAGGATAATAGGATGAGATTCAACTTCTTTCGGCACATGCCTGGTGAGTTCGCCGGAGATTTTTACTTAAATATAGAGGTAATTTAATAGATGGTAACTGATTCTCAACGAGGATTTGCACGACTTTGCAAAATTACCTTCATTAATGCTTTTGATAAATCTAAAATTCTTTCATTTTCTTTATTTACGTTCGATATTTGAAAAATACGTTATGTGTTAGAAGGTGCATGGATAATGGACCAATGGAATCTTTTTAGGGTACCCTCAAATGTGAAAAGTCTTATTTACATATGTATGATACGTTTGAAGAACTTTCTCTTTCAGTGGATGAGTACATACCATTTTATAATCATGATCGATTACAAAAACGACTAAACGGCCTCAGCCCTATGGAACACAGAACTAAAGCCGCTCAGATCATTTTTATTATTTCCACTGTCTACTTCACAGGGGGCCGTTCAATTCCTCTCCACAGGGCCTTCCTTAATCATATTAAAAACCCTACCAACCCCCTCTGTGAAACATTCCTGTGAAACAAGATTTTTCGAGGAGTGACAGGCACCTTAAACTAAGCTTGCCATTGGACCAAAGAATTCATAATGTATTTTATCTTCCGCTACACCAAGGTCTATTAAAGAGCTATTAATAGACTTCATGAATGGAACTGGGCCGCAGAAATAAAAATCGGCATCTTCGATTTCAACTTTCTCCTTCAGCCATTCACGAGTCACATAACCTTCCACATCAAATCGATTATTTTTTCGATCCTCTTCTGTTGGAGAATCATAGAAGAAATATGCAGTGACATTATCTATTTTCGCCAATTCTTCTACTTCCTCCCTAAGTGCATGGACATTTCCATTTTGAGCAGCATGGATGAAAGTGACCTTTCTCTCAGGCTGGATTTCTACGATCGTTTTTAACATACTCATCATCGGTGTTAATCCAACACCGCCGCTTAGTAATACAACCGGTGTATTCTTCGTCGTATCCAGTACAAAATCCCCTGCAGGTGCACTTACTTTGAGGATGTCACCCTCTTTTACTTGGTCATGTAAATAATTAGATACAATTCCGTCTGGAATATCAGAGCCTGTTTCTCGTTTTACACTGATTCGATAGTAATCTTTTCCTGGTGCATCTGATAAACTATATTGACGGATATGAGTATACTCTTCCCCTTCAATGTCTAACAAAATACTAATATACTGCCCTGGTTGGAAAGTAGCTAGTTCCTTTTGATCTTCTGGTTTTAGATAGAAGGAAGTAATAACATCGCTTTCCACCACTTTTCGATCAACGACAAAATTACGGAATCCATCCCAACCACCTTTTTGGTTGGCTGCTTGATCATACATTTCAGCTTCTACACTGATAAATACATCAGCAATTACTTGATATGCTTTTTCCCAAGCATCTATGATTTCATCTGTCGCCGCATCACCTAAAACATCTTTGATAGCTAATAGCAAATGCTTACCTACAATCGGATAATGTTCTGGCTTAATACCAAGACTGCGGTGTTTATGGCCAATTTGTTTGACAACTGGAAGAATGGCCTCAAGATTATCAATATACATAGCAGCAGCATATACCGTACTAGCTAATGCTTTTTGCTGTCTACCTTGTTTTTGGTTCACGTGGTTAAAAATATTTAATAATTCAGGATGGTTTCCAAACATAAGCTGATAGAATCTTGTCGTAATCGCTTCACCATGTTTTTCAAGTACAGGAACGGTAGATTTAATTATTTCAATTGTTTTTGGATTTAACATAATTGACACTCCTTGTGCTTTCTACTATTTTCATAGTGATTATATGATAAGAACCACATATAATACGTGATTTAAATCACACTTTGCTATTTTATCTGATTTTTGTCTGATCAAATATTTGGTGTTAACTACCTCTCTAATTCCCTCTCAAAAAAATTTAAAGTAGCAAATCGAGTAGGAGGGGGTGACTAACCCCCGACCTCTCACACCACCGTACGTACCGTTCGGTATACGGCGGTTCAATTAAGTATGACGTAGAGTTTGATACCTTTCGGTTAGACTTCTTAACCCTCGGTGACTCCAATAGGAGTTGTCGAGGGTTTTATGTAGAATGGGACTGCAGGCAATCCGCCAATATCCCTTCCGCGTATTGCCCCATTCGAATGCTTTATGGCTTGGAACACCTAATCCTTTGAGTTTCCGAACTCTTGTTTTCGAGGTTTTCCATTCTCTCCATAAGCACATCCGTAGCCTTCGTCTAATCCATTCGTCAAATTCTTTGAACTTACTCGGTGTTTCTGCCAAGGCAAAATATCCGCACCATCCCATTAAATACTTGTTCAGTTTCTCAATCCTTCTCTCCATTGGATACGGTTTGGATCTCGATGTGATTTCACGAATCTTATCTTTCAATCGTTTCACACTTTCGTTCGCAATCCGTACCTTTGGAGTCTTATGGAATGTGAAGCTGAAACCGAGAAACTTCCGTTTCCAAGGACGGTCTACCGCCGATTTCTCTTTATTTACCTTGAGCTTTAACTCCTTCTCAATAAAGTGGGTAATGGAGTTCATGACACGAATTCCTGCTTTCTTTGTTTTCACGTAGATGTTACAGTCATCCGCATACCGGACAAACTTATGTCCACGTTTCTCCAGCTCCTTATCCAATTCATGAAGCATGATGTTTGATAAAAGTGGACTAAGCGGGCCGCCTTGAGGCGTTCCCATGTCCGTTTCCATTACTACTCCATTGATCATCACGCCTGATTGAAGATACCGACGGATTAACTTCAGTAGAATTCGATCTTTGATCGTTTTCGCCAAGATCCCCATCAGTTTGTCGTGATTCACCTTGTCAAAGAATTTCTCTAGGTCTATATCGACTACCCAACGATATCCTTCTTTGATATAATCCTTTGCTTCCCTAACCGCATCATGTCCCCTTCTACCTGGGCGAAAGCCGTAGCTATGGTCCGAGAAGGTCGGATCAAAGATTTTCGTCAACACTTGGGCAATCGCTTGTTGGATGAAACAATCGGTCACGGTAGGGATCCCTAGAAGCCTTACTCCTCCGTTCGGTTTCGGGATTTCGACGCTAGTAAAGAAGGAAAAAGAATTGGAGTATCTGTTAAAAGTAGGAACCGAAAAGAAGGAAAATTGGATTATTCTTTAACCATGAGAAAGCCTTTGGAGCAAATCAAAAAAGTAAAAGAAGCTTGCCTACAATTTGCCTGTGAACCTTATTTTGTCTTTGTAGTTGACCAAATGGATTCCATTAAAGTTGTTGTTACTCCGCTCGAAGTGATTGAGGAATGCTACACGATCGGCACTAAATCTTCCCAAGAGTGGAATATCCTCAAATTTGAGAAAGATATAAAGACAAGCGTCTTTGAATTTGATTGGAAAACCAGAGGCACCATTTAAATAGAAGAAAATCATATAAAGCAGCTACCATAATTCTAGGAAAAGGTTGCTGCTTTCTGTATTTCTAACCAGATATATAAAGGTGAGATTTTAAGAAACCAATAGAATCTCTTCAGGAGCGATACCCAGTTCTTCCACAAGGTATTTGACTTTATCTGAAATAGTTAGTGTCTTACCTGCTCCAGCTCCTGCAACAATAAGATTATCATCTTCGTCTACAATAATAGCCGTTCGTTGATGTTCATCTAGCAATTTCCCATCAATATCATCCAAGAATTGTTGAGTTCTAGTGAGCTCATTTGAAATGAATTCAGAATTCCAAGATTCCACTAATGGTTCCAAGTTGGTATGCGTAGCTATAAATTCTTGAATTTCTTTAAGTGCAGAGACTGAAAACATGGTTTGGCGTATCATGGCAGGATAATAGGAGGAGATTCAACTTCTTTCGGCACATGCGTGGTGAGTTCGCCGGAGCTTTTTACTTAAAGGGTTTTCCATTTCTAAAAGAAAAGCCCCGCAGGGATTATCTCTCCACAGAGCTTTCCTTTTGTCAAGAACATTCGTTCGTCAAATTCCGGGGAGTGACAGGCACCTTTCGCTATCCGGTCATTATTCTTATTAAATCATAATGATAATAACGGCGGTTTCGTTTACGGTCGTCACCAAAAACCATGTTTTGTTGAACTAATTGAGCTAAGCTTTTTCTAATAGTAGCCGGAGCTAAATCGGTAGTATCTTCAATCTTTTGCACAGTAGCCACTGGAAATTCAAATAAAGCTCGCCAAACTTTTTTTGTGGATTGTTGATCAAGCTTGGCAATTCCATTCTCATAAAGTTTTTCTGCTTTATCTAATTTTTCAAATTGATGTTCAGCCATACGAATGGTTGCATCAAGAAAGAATAGAATCCAGCTTTTCCAATCCGGCTCATTCCGCCCAATTCCACGCACACCATTTAACATCGCATAATATTTAAATTTTTCTCTTTCAAGCTCTTCACTTAAGAAAAAGAATGGAGACTCAATGAGGTTAGACTGCAATAAATATAAAACGATTAAAATTCTTCCAAGTCGCCCATTTCCATCTAAGAAGGGGTGAATGGATTCGAATTGAGCATGAATAATAGCTGCTTTGATTAATGGGTGTAATGGATCTTCCTCAATGTTTCGATAAGGGTGCCCATTGATGTACCGTTCTAAATTGGTCATATACTCGCCCATTCTTTGGGGTTCAGGGGGAATATAGGAAGCATCTTTAATATGTTTCGTTGGCCCAATAAAGTTCTGGATTTTTCTATATTCTCCTGAAGCACTTGTAGAACCTCTAGCATTTTCCATTAAAATTTTATGCAGATCACGAATTAAACGTTCTGTTAGTGGATATCCCGTTTGGATGAACTCAACCCCCATTTTTAGAGCTTTTTGATAATTACGAACCTCCACCTTTTCCCAGTCCTGTTGTTGATCAATTTTATCCTCAAGCATCTCACTAAAGGTTACTTGTGTACCTTCAATTCTTGTAGATTGAACCGATTCATGTAAAGTAAGCAATTGAATAAATGATTCATTCACTAATGAATAACGGAGTTTTTGTTTCAACCTTTCTAGCTTTGATGATGCTTCCACTACCTTTTTATAAAAAGCAAGCTCTGTTTCCGAATCAAAATGAATAGGAAGAAAGGGTAAGTTATACGGTGTTTTCATTCAAACACCTCCTTAAAGTTATTTTTTATATAATTATATTCTATAATTAAAAATTTTAAAACTTACGCTATTTCTCGTTCGAAAAATAGCGTAACAATACATACTGGATTTCGACTCTTTCACATAAATGGTGGATATTTGTTGTTTCTGAACAAATAAACGTAAAACGATTTTTTCGCATTGAAAAAGGGACTGCCCATAAGTCAGATTTTCTAGCCTTCGGACACCCCCCTATTCTTCCAATATACGGTTTAATTCTTGTACTAGAATTTCATCTTCTAAGATCAAACTTTTAAAAAATTTACCAGTAAAATCGTTAAAACTCCAAGCAACCTTCTTCTCTAATGGATCTGTATATATTTCATCTTGGTTTCAACTTTAAGATGATATTGAGGAGAAGCGTATTAATACTAATTAGTCAAGAAGGATTTGATAGAACCCTGTAAAACACTCATGTCAAACAATTGACAGGCACCGTCAAGAATTCAAATCTTTTGCACAGTTTAATATTTTAGTTTTTACTCGTCATTATTATCCTTTTTAATCGTTAAAATCTCATTTATATCATCAATTTCTAAAGCGTTAGCAATTTTTTCAATATGATCAAATTGAATTCTTTGCCTTTTTCCATTGGCTAATTCACTTAACGTTGCACGTCGTATTCCCGTTTTTAAATGTAATTGATGAATGGACAGGTTATATTGATAGAGCAGTTCGTTTAGACGTAGCTTTACCTTTCTCATATTTTTCCTCTCGTTTCACTTAAAGGATTGACTGTACCTTTAACAGTACAATATAATGTGGATATATATTGTACTCATAAGCGTACATTTTTATTTGTCGTTTTTTTCGTGTTTGTTTGTGTACGATATGATGAAGAAAGGAGAAGGGATAATCGGTAAACGTCGATAGGCAACTCATCACTACTTTATTGGAGGCCCTGCTACCACAACAAGTTGAACAATTAAGAGACATAGCATTTTCTATGTATTTGGAAAACGAAGAGGATACTAAAGATCTTGAAGATGATCGAGATAAGATAAAATAAAAACAGAAACAAGTGCTAGAAGCATTGCTTAATGGATCATACATCTTCTATTAAACTTTGAATTTAAAAAAATACCGGTAGTCTCACCCCTAAACGTTCGAGATAACAGCAATAGAGAAATAAAGGTTATATCAAGATCGATCGTCTCCCTTGAACGATTTCAGATTCAAAAGGTGAAGCAAACCTCTTTGATGAACCACTCTGGGAAGCGATAAATAGAGGATATTAACAAAATATGTTAAACATCTATCTACAAAATTGAAAAAAGGTTGTAAGTATACATAAACTAAATAAAGCTCTGTAGAGATTTCCTAATATGCTCCCCTTTAAGTAACAGATTAATCTGTCTTCCTAAAGCGGAGCATTTCACTTTACTCTCCACAGAACTTCCTTCAAAACTATTTCTCTACATTTCTACAAATCTCGACAATCTTCGAGGGGTGACAGGCACCTCGCCCCTACACTGTCTACTTGACAGGGGGCAGTTCATTTCCTCTCCACAGGGCCTTCCTTAATCATTTTAAAAAACCCTACCAAACCCCTCTGTGAAACATTCCTGTGAAACAAGATTTTTCGAGGAGTGACAGGCACCTTTCCCCATTATTTACATATGTATGATACGTTGGAATATAGAACTAAAGCCGCTTAGATCATTTTTATCATTTCCACTTTCTACTTGACAAGGGGCCGTTCATTTCCTCTCCATAAGGCCTTCCTTAATCATATTAAAAACCCTACCAATCCCCTCTGTGAAACATTCCTGTGAAACAAGATTTTTCGAGGAGTGACAGGCACCTCACCCCAATATACGTCATCCGTTCAAACCATTTTAAATGTTGAACTTTTTGGGCTCTCTGTCAATTGTGGTGGTGTAAATATTTCCAATACTCTCTCTTTGGAAGGAATGTAGGTTAACCTACATTCCTTCTGATAAGTTGACGCCATAATATCTTTTTTCGTAATCGCTCAAAGCTTTTTATTCCATAAG
>NZ_WIAQ01000037.1 GCF_009466385.1 Peribacillus tepidiphilus
AGCACTGAGCTCCTAGATAAAATAGGGCTCTCTGATTGGGCGACAGCTTACCCAGCGAAGCTTTCGGGCGGTCAAAAACAAAGAGTAGCCATTGCTCGAGCACTCATGATGAACCCCGAAATCCTGCTGTTTGATGAGCCTACTTCTGCTTTGGATCCAGAATTGACAGGAGAAGTATTGCAGGTTATGAAGCAACTGGCCGAAGAGCACATGACTATGATTGTGGTGACACATGAGATGGAGTTCGCCAAGGAGGTAGCAAACCGGGTCATTTTCATGGACAAAGGGGAAATCATCGAATCTGGTCATCCGTCTGAATTGTTTACTAATCCTCGCTTCGAGCGAACAAAAGCATTTTTAAACCGCAGTTTGAAATAATAATCCATAAAGTTATAGGTGTCTTGCGGTGAACTGATATTTTACAATACTAGAAAATATTTAGGATCACATAAAATGTCGAGGGATATATCCTAAGTCTAATAAAGAAGGCAGAATTCTACTTATGTACAGGGGATCTGCCTTCTAAATCCTTTACTGTTTGACTGGTTTCTACTTCTTTCGCATCCTTTAACGTACCAAATAACACATCAATAAAGGGTGTGGACACTCCATACCAGTAATTTTCGTTTTTATAATGATGTAAAATATGCGTCTTCTTCAACCACTGTCCAAATTTTGATTTTACTTTAAATGGTCGATGAGCCACATAATGTTTCCATTCATATACAAGCAGCATGAAAATCAGTCCCAAACTAAACGCCAACGTTCCAATCAATGTCGATGTTATGAAAAAAAAGATCAAAGATAAAACAGCAAGATTCGGTATGCTGAACCATATTGGTAAAAACAATAACTTCAAATCATTAGGATCTTTATGATGATCATAATGTAAGCGCTTTAAAACTTTTAGAAGAAAAGCATTTTTAGGAGCTTTTATATGAAATAAGAACCGGTGTGTAATATATTCACTAAACATGAACGTGACAAGGCCAATTGCAAAGTATAAAAACAATGACCATGTAAGTCCTTTTCCAATCACAAAACTAGCAATCCCAATAAATAACGTAAACATCACGATCATATCAATATGCAAGAAAAAATCTCGGTACAAACTCTTACTCATCCTATTTCACTCCCCTTATTCACTTTTGTTTTCCAAAGCAGCAAGCTTTTTTCCATTATGTTTTTTGTAACTTGCTCCGTTGTATGGATCTCTCCAATTAAAATAGAATCCAACAAATCGTCATAATAATCTCTGGTGATCTTTCGATGTGCTGGTTCAAGAAAATATTTTTGGGCCATTTGAATATAAAAATCTTTAAAACTATTCATAATAAGTAAGTAAATTGGATTCGGTGACAGTTGAGCTAAGTTTTGTTGGATCTCCCAGTCAAAAATGGCGTATGCTTTTGCATCGTCTTGTAAATCATCTAAATTGGCAAATAAGGAAATGACTCTTAGAGGGTGTTGGATGACTGCATCCTTTACATAAGTAGGTGCTAGAGAGATTCGAAGCTCTAACATATAATGAATAAATTCATCAGGTATTTCTTCATGGCATCGAAGAATATTCACAATGGTCATTAAGTTTCCGTGTTTCCAATAATCATTGACAATAGCCGGCATACCCTTGCGAATAGTGACCCACCCATCTCTTTCTAAACGCTGTAAAACCTCTCTTACTGTAGGTCTTCCAACGTTGAAATAGGTTGCCAATTCCCTTTCTGATAACAGAGGTTCATTTGTTTTATACTGACCCTCTAATATGGATTGAATCATTTTTTTTTCGATCAAATCAGTAGAACGCTCCTTCAATGTATCTTTCACCCCCTATTTTGGTAATACCATCATTTCAGCGTGGTATTACCAGTATGTTATGATTTATGAGTATATTTGTCAAATTATTCTAAAAACTTTATATATTTTATTGAGACGGTCTGGTCAAAGAATACATAACAAATACATAAATCTCTTATAAAGCCAAATACATGTATATTGCTCTATCTAATGTCTCATAATAAGTGATATAAAAATGCATCTAGAATAAAGGTGAAAGCATGTCTTTTTTTCGTTATTTGCTAAGGGACTCTAAGGCTCTCCAAAATCAGAAGCAGGCTGATAGTATCCTAAACAGCATCATCGCTCCTTCTATCTCTACAAACCTTCAGCAAGTATCCATGCTGTTTAGCGGCATACCCGAGCTTACAATCCGTAAGATTTCATTAAAAACAGGGCAGCAGGCGGCTCTTGTGTATCTGAATGGCTTGGTAGACAAGACGATCATTAACACGGATATTCTTCGTCCGCTCATATATGGAGAATATAATGAAAAAGATTCTTTAGAATCTTATGTAACGTTGGGACAGATTAAACGAATCCAGGAATGGTCTGAAATTGAACAGGCCATTCTTGTTGGGAAAAGCATCCTGTTTATGGATGGACATGACTCTGCCCTTGAACTTGAAACACAAAGCTGGCCGCAGCGGGCGATTGAGGAGCCGCAAGTAGAATCATCGATCAAAAGCTCACATTTAGGGTTTATTGAAACAGCCAGTCAGAATATTGCCATGATTCGCCGCTATATCCCAAGCCGTGAATTAAAAGTGAAAGAATTCACGGTCGGGGAGCGAGGAAGTGTGAAAGTTTCGCTCCTTTACTTGGCAGATGTTGTGAGTCCAGAGACGATCCAACAAATTGAGAGTAGAATCACGAAGATTGACATCGATACCGTTCTTAATTCCGGCGAACTGGAGTCGCTCATTGCAGATAATCCCTTTAGCATTTTTCCTCAATTTTCTGAGACGCAGCGGCCCGATACAGCAGCTTCTCATCTCCTTCAGGGGCGCGCAGCTGTCGTTGTGGATCGTTCGCCGGGTGTTCTCATTGGGCCGATGACGTTTACTGCTTTTTTTCAAACGGTGGATGATTATAATTTGAGATGGATTATCGCTTCGTTTATCCGTTTCTTGCGTTTCTCTGCATTTTTCATTGCAATTTTTACACCTGCTCTCTACATCGCGATGATTTCCTTTCATTTTGAAGTGATGCCGCTTCAATTACTTTTATGGATCGCACAATCACGGGAGAGGATTCCGTTTCCGCCCCTAATAGAAGCGCTGTTCATGGAACTTGTACTCGAGATGCTCAGAGAAGCTGCAATCCGGCTCCCAGCGCCTATCGGCCAAACGATTGGCGTTGTCGGTGGGATTGTCATTGGCCAGGCAGCGGTTGAGGCCGGAATTGTAAGCAATATTATGGTCATTGTCGTGGCTGTTACAGCGATTGCTTCTTTTATTATCCCGAATCTAGAAATGTCAACAGGGATTCGGCTGATTCGCTTTCCGATGATGCTCATAGCCTATATTTTTGGCATGGCGGGGATCATAGCTGGAACGATGGTGCTTATCGCACGTCTCCTCACTTTAACATCCCTTGGGGTACCGTATACCTCCCCCATATCACCGATGCTTTTTTCGGATATGAAGGATACATTTATTCGTTTACCGATATCGATGTTAAAGAAGCGCCCCTTATCGGTTCGACCTAGCCAGTTGCAGCGGCAAGGGAATAATAAAAAGGACAAGGAGGATCAATGAACAAGCTCATTAAGAATGAAATCACATTACTTCAGTATATTCTAGTGATTAATGGTACCCAGGTAGGAACTAGCATCTTGACTCTTCCGGCGGAGTTAGCAAAAACTGCAAGCACGGATGGGTGGATCTCGATTATTATTGGGTGCGTACTGGCAATGGCTGTTAGTCTCTGTATTGTTCATCTAATGGCAAAGCATCCTGGAGATACAATGCTTGAGCTGCTGACACGATATTTGGGAAAATGGATTGGAAAATCCGTGATGGTGATTTGGATTTTATACGCTTTATTCTCTGGCACAATCGTTCTTTTTGTTTCTCTAGTTATTCTTCAATCATGGGTTTTACCTAACACTTCCAGTTATTTTTTTGTGGCACTTCTCATCATTCCAACCTACATGATTATGCGCGGCGGTGTGCAAATCATTGCGGGTTATGCTGAGATTGTCTTTTTCATGACTCTTTTGCTGCCAATCCTACTACTCCTACCACTTAAGGAAAGCCACTGGATTTATTTACTGCCTATTTTGAAGGAAGGATGGATGCCCATTCTTATTACAGTTAAGACCACCATTCTGGCCTTTCTTGGATTTGAAATGGCGTTTCTCTTCTATCCTTATCTGCAAAATAAAAAATCTGCAGCCAAAGGGATTGTGATTGCCAATATTATTACCATGCTTGTTTATCTCCAGATTACATTAGGCTGTTTTGCTTATTTTAGCCCAGATGAAATCACTAAATTTTTATGGCCTACACTTACTCTTGTGAAACCTATTAGTTTTTCATTTCTCGAACGAATGGAGATTATCTATGTTTCATTTTACATTTTGGTTTTTTCAACCTCTGTGATTCCCTACCTTTTTTTTGTGACGGATCACCTTTCACAGCTGTTTAATAAAAAGGACTGGCAGCTGCCGTTCCTTTTGCTTCCGCTCTTTGTGATGGTCTCCTTCTTTTATAGGCCGTCCTTTGAGGAGCTTCAATTATTGAAAAAATGGTGGGAGCGAGGGACTTACTTCATCGTCTATGCTTTTCCCATTGTGTTTCTTTTCTATGTAACGGTTTATACGCATTGGAAAAGGAGGAAGATGCATGATAAAGTGGGGTAAATTCATCCTTGTATGCTTTTGGCTTCTCCTCATTTCGGCATGCGGAGATCGGCTTGAAGTGGAGAAAACCACTCTATCCTTAGTCTATGGTTTTGATTTGGGTGAAGATGATAAGATCATTGCCTATCAGGTAAGTCCTGTTTTTGATATGGATGCGCAAAAAAAATACGAAGTGTATCAAGCAAAAGTGCATACATTCAGACAGGCGAAGGAGGTGTTTAACAGTATGAGTAACGGGGTGATTGCGCAAGGGAAACTGCAGGTGATGATCTTTAGCGAGCAGCTGCTGAAAAAAGAAAGCCTCCTCCCCTATCTGGACGTTATCTATCGAGATCCCAAAAATACAGGGAATATGCGCATGGTCGTTGCAAAGGAATCAGTTTCTTCCATTGTAAACAGTGAATTTACCGATAAACCTAGCCTTCCTATGTACATAATAAATGTAATCGATGTAGGAAAAAGGGAAAATAATACAACTTTTACTACAGCGCAGCGACTTCATACGCAGCTATTCGATAAGGGGATGACGCCTGCCGTTTCAGAAATAAAAAAAGGAAAGAATACAATTGATGTGACTGGTTCTGCACTTTTAGATAAGAGAGGAAAATATATGATGTCATTGAACCGTCGAGAAACCGAGCTGCTTCTTATGCTGCAAGAAAAGGCGAAACCGCCGATATCATTTAGCCTCTCTATCCCGTCTCAGTCATTGAAACGCCTGAATGTTCGCAAAGATATAAAAGGGACAGACTTTGTAACAATGAATATCTATGGGCTAAACCGAAGTATTTCGACCGATTATGAGAAGAACCATTTTTCATTTGATGTAAAAATGAATCTCGAAGTCTCTTTAGAGGAACGTACATTTGAAATAGATATGGAAAAAAAGCAGAAGCAGCTTGCTGCGATCATTACGGATCAACTCGAAAAAGAATTCACTGAATTCATTCAAAAAATACAGAAAAAGCAGCTTGATCCAGTTGGATTTGGGTCGTATGCGCGTGCTTTTCAATATAAGCAGTGGAAAAAGGTTGAGAATCGCTGGCCAGACGAATTTTCACGGGCGACCGTTAAGGTCACGCCAACCGTAGAAATTAAGACATATGGAGCTACTGAATAAAGTAAAAGGATATTAATAGGAGGGAGCCCAAAAGGTCATTAATGTAATGATCTTTTGGGCTCCCTCCTATTTTTTCTTGTTAATTTACTTTTGGTTAATTTTTACATCGGCTTCCCCTTATTTTCAGTTGAACTTTATTGTTCGACTACTATTATGGAGTTAATTTTAAATCCGCCCAATGTGGGTGTGCCTCAAGTCTACGCTCCATATCACGGAACGCTTTGAGTGTACGACTTAGCTTACTGTAAGCGTCGCCACCTTCATCCCAACCAAGGTAACCAATCATTCCGTTATACCCAATCTTTTTTAACTGCCCAAGTAATGCAAAATTATCTAACTCCCCGACGTCCAAAGGCTCGATTGTTGCCACTCCACCAAAACCGTGCGGATTGCGTCTACTACCAGAAAGGTTCACTTGTTTCAAGTAAGGAGATACCGCTTTAAGCGTAGCTGATAGATTTGTTCCATCAACTGCGGTTCATTACAGCGATTTTAGCGCTTCAGCAATCTCTGTATCCCCTGACATTAAATCGAATGCTTTTTTATACGTATTTGGTTCATCAAGAGAATGAACGATTGTTCTTGCTACATCTTCACGTGAAATGCTCCCACCATGTAAGTTCTCTGCTGCGGTAACCAACCCTGTGCCTTTTTCACTACGAAGATAACCAGGACGAATAATCGTATAATTTAATCTGCTATTCATTAACATGCGGTCAGCATAATGCTTGGCTACATAATAAGGTTTAAGGTTTTCCGGCCAGTTTTCACGGTTGTGGGCTTGGAATGAGCTTACCATGACAAATCGTTTAATTCCGACTTTTTCTGCAGCCTCCATTGCTTTTACAGCACCGTCTAAATCGACAAGCAATGTTTTATCTGCACCTGTGTGTCCTCCTGAACCAGCAGAGAATACGATCGCATCACATCCTTTGGCTGCTTCGGCAATCTCATCAACAGTACCTTCAAGATCAGCTAGTACAGATTCAATGCCTTTTTTCTGAAAAGCCTCCCATTGCTCTTGCTTTCGAACCATCGCACGGACAGTGTGTTTGTCATGCTCATGAAGCATGTTTACCACTTGTTGTCCTACTTGTCCATTGGCTCCAATGACCAAAACTTTCATCCCGATCCGTCCTTTCTAATTTTGATGAATGTAAGTTATTTTTCATCATGATAAAGCCGGAAAATGTGGAACTACATATTCACCTAATTCTTCAATTACTTCTTCTACTGGGCGTTGGCCATATTTTAAGTTGATGATGACATGGTTCACACCTGCATTTTGTAACGCTTCAAGAAATTCGATAACGAAATTTCTTCCTGTACGAAATCCAAGATGAATCGGTATTGGCAGATGATTTGGATCTTCCGCTAAATCAATATAAAGCGATTGGGTAAATGGCTTAAATTCCTCTGTTAGCGAACGCCAATTGTCGATTAATGATTTTTGAAATTTGAGTCCTCGTGGATAATAAATCCAACCATCACTATGTTCTGCAATCCATTCAGGAGACTGTCCACTATGACCTGTCACCATTAATGGTAAACTTGACAATTTCGGTTTCGGTAAAAGATCTCCGCCTGTCAGATGTACTCGTGCAGAGTCAATAGTAGGAAAATGCTCTTTCCATGCTTTTCTCATTACATCCACTGCTTCTCGAAATAATTCGCCACGATTTTCTGGATTCACAGAGAATGCTGGAAACTCGATTGGACGATCACCTGTTGCGACACCAAGAATGAGTCTTTCACCGGATAATCTGTCCACAGAAGCTGCAGCTTTTGCGACATGAAGAGGATGACGCAACGTTAAAATAATACTCCCAGTTCCTAAAGCAATTTTTTCTGTGTTAGCAGCAACAAACCCTAAATACGTAAATGGATCATACATTTGCCCGACATCACCGAAATGGGGATCGCGCAATGGTACATCTCTCACAAATAATGAAGCGAAATTGAGCTCTTCTGCTCGTTTTGCTAATTTCATTTGTTTTTCTATATTCATTTCAGGGATGTCTCCCATATACGATTCAATTGGAAAGAACAACCCTAAAGTCAGTTTGTTTTCTTGATACATGCGTGAAAAGCCTTTATGGTTTTTATATTTCTCCATTTTTCACCACTCCCTAAGAAAAGATAAGCCCTATATAAAAGAATGGCTCCATTTAAAAATAAATATGCCCTGCCTCTTCCGGATCTAACAGAAACATATACGCTGATATGATTAATATTTATATTTTGCAAACAACAATATGTTTTTACGATGCGACAATGGCAATGGCCGCATCATCTTTGATCACTTTGTCAATAATGGCACTACCAAGACAAATCTCATCATCATAAAATACCGCTACTTGTCCCGGAGTAACGGCTTTAATTGGTTTTTCGAATTCCACAAAGACCGTTCCATCCGGACGAATATGGGCACGTACCTTTTGATCTTCTTGACGATAACGAAATTTAGCTGTACATACAAACGTACCTGAGCGACCATCCCCATTTATAAAGTTAAGGTTAGATGCAATAAGACCGGTGGAGAACAATGCGGGATGGTTTTTTCCTTGAGCGACGAGTAAAACATTGTTTTCTAAATCTTTATCGACAACATACCAAGGTTCACCTGTTCCTTTGCCACCGATGCCAAGTCCTTTTCGTTGGCCAATTGTGTAATACATTAACCCATCATGGGTACCTAACACTTCCCCATCGAGTGAACGTAGTCAACGAATGCTTTAAATTTAATTTCCGTATTACATAGTACATCTGGATTAGGTGTTCGACCTTTTTTCAACTCATCCATGAAGTACGTAAATACACGGTCCCAATATTCTTTTTCAAAGTTCACACTATAATAGGGAATACCTAGTTGATTCGCTACCCTCACAACGTCTTCATAATCTTCCGCTGCCGTACATACACCATCATCATCGATATCATCCCAATTTTTCATAAATACACCAATGACATCGTACCCTTCTTTTTTAAGAAGGTAAGCAGCCACAGAGGAATCCACCCCACCAGACATTCCGACGACAACTCGTTTTTTCTTCAACCTTATTCACCCCTTTTAACTGAAATGTTTTTTATTACAGTTATATTTAAAAAAAATAATCATGCAATTATTGTTTTGATCAATGATGTAAAGTGTAGACAAAGTATATTTCACGGACAATCAGACTGATTAAAAACGCTTGTCAGTCAAGGAACGAACCCGTTCGAGGAGCGGAGTGCCCTAAATGGAATGGGTTCGTGGCGATGAATGCGAACGTTTGTCAACAATCTGCATAATTGATTTGATCCATAATGTCTTGAATCGTCACACCTTTTAAATAGTTTAAAAAGTGCTCCTCAGCATTTTGAAAAATGTGAATGAGTATATCTGATAGGTGTTTACCTATTACGCAATTCTCATTAGAGTCGGGGCATTTTGGTACAAGCGTTTCCTGACTAGTGATTTTAAATATTTTGTCTAACGTAATACATTCAGGTTGATCGTTTAAAGAGAATCCACCTTTTGCCCCTTCTTTAGAAGCAATAATATTTTCTTTCCTTAATATACTTAAAATTTTCCTCAACCTTACTGGGTGGACAGAAACACTTTGAGCGATGTCTTCACTGGTTACTCGTTGGTTTTGATGTTTAGCTAAATAAGCAACACAGTGAACGGCAATCGAAAAATCGCTATTCATTATTAAACCTTCCTCCTAAATGTAATAATAATTATTACAGTTTGTATTGTCAACTTGTAAATAATGTCTGATTGAGTCAAGGGTTTGTAGACAGAAAGATAAAATGAAGGGTGCTAACTTTTTCAGCCTCATACAAGATCCTCCTACAAAATGACCAAGTTTATTTTAATTTGGTCATTTAATTTTATAGGTTAGGAAAAAGATGAAAGGAATTCATAATTATCTTAACTATTAATTAATAGGTACAGCCTACATATCGGAAATTTTGTACACTAAAGATTTTCTACCTGAAAAAGTCGAATTCATATTTAAATTTGATTTGCACCCTCTAGTCGAAAAAAAATGCTATCTTTTTTGGCAGCACAATCTGGAAATCTTGGATAATTTCCTATATTTATCTATACCTTTTTATGTTTTAAGGGCGTTTTTCCCACGGTTCAAGAGTTCCAACGATCTTTAATAGTTTATCATTAACAATGGCGTCTTTAATTCCATCACAAATTTCATCGTTAGTTAACCATCTAGAATGACCATTTTCAATAATAAATCCTAGTTGAATTTGGTGATACAGGCAGCTGGGCACTACTTTTGTTTTATTCTTGACTTCATTTAAGTCTGAACTGCTACCTAGCACATGGAACAGTCTCCATGAATTCTTATCACTTGAAAGTTCTTGTGAAACTACATTTAAAACATTTTTCCCCGCTGAATGGATCCATGCAACAACTAAATTAATTGGACCGCTCTTTTTAATTGTCCTTTTTAGTTGCTCTCTTAATTGAATATCCTGACAATAATCAATGAGCAATGGCGTAAATTGAGATTTTTCCTTTGATAAATTTATTAATTGATTCATACGTTCAGGATTGCGTCCAATCACTGAAACATGATAACCCTCATTAACTAACCATAATGAAATTTTTGATAGCATCCCTGTACCACCTATAACTAATGCATGCACTTAATTTCACATCCTTTAGAATAAAAACTTCTATTTTCCTCCCATTTTTTATATCATCTATTTCATTCCGAGCTAATCTGTTCCCATTCACTTAAATGCATTACGTCTTTACTAACCTTTTTCTTTTCAGGAAGTAAGCACAAAAATTCCAAAGAGTTACCATCTGGATCATAAAAGTAAAGATTTGCGGTAGGTGTCCACGTTTGAACCATTGGTTCCACCGGTTCGAGTCCAAAAGCGGACCTAGGACTTATCCCCTTAGCAAGAAGCCATTCTCGTGCATTCAGCATATCTTCATAGCTGATTACAAGCGATGGCAAAAAAGTTTCTCTAAAAACTAAAATGAAGGGAATTATCGACCGTTTTGAAGAGGAATTGGTTGTAGTAGAAATGGATGGAGAAATGAAGGATTTCCCTAAGACCATCTTTCCTCCTGAAGTAGTTGCAGGAGATGTTGTACAAATTGAAGCTGACAAAGTTATTGTATTAAAAGATGAAACAGACAAACTAAAAAAAGAAATTGAAGACTTAATGGCTGATGTATGGGAAGATTAGTAAATATTGTAATAAGCAAAAGAAGCCAATATTATTTCTTGGCTTCTTTTAGTAATATAACAAGACAATTTGGTAAATTAATCAATAAATGCTCGAGCATAAATTTTATTTAAGTATTATTTTTCCAGAAGTTTATTTAAGCATATCTCTGCCAAAACGGCAAAATTATGCTTTACGTCACATATTTATCCACCAAATTTTTATGTATGTTGTTGGTGGAGACGGTGGGAGTCGAACCCACGTCCAGAAATATCGCCACTTAAGCTTCTACGAGTGTAGTCGATATATTCGCGTTTCGCATACTCTTATGCCTATCGACAGGCGTCGGAGCAGCTAGTCTGATTGTTCTCTTCCTTCATCCTCAGACGGCGGAATCCGGCGTAGCCCACTCAGTTTGAGTCCGCTACCCTAGCACATGGGCGATGCAGGGGCGAACAGCTACGCTATATTAGGCAGCTAAAGCGTAATTTTCTTTGCCAGTTATTGGCGTTGGCGTTTTTACGAGGCCGACCCCCTCGACTCGCAACTTAAGCTCGAACTATCCCTGTCGAATCCGTAACGTCCCCATGTCAAAAATGGAACGATAGGATGATGAATAGCAAAGCTATATTGCTGTGCGTATTCAATTGTCATCTACAATGGTTATTATAGCATATTTATCGTAATATGCAATTGTAAGTTACTGTAAGAACCACCAAATCCACCTACATCTTTTGTCTCTCACGGAAAGCACGCTCGATTTCACGTTTGGCTTCTTTCTTTTTCAAGTCCTCACGCTTATCATATTGCTTTTTACCTTTAGCTAGACCTATTAAAACCTTAGCAAATCCATTTTTCAAATAAACTTTTAAAGGAACCAACGTATAGCCCTGTTCTTTTGTTTCTCCGATAAGTTTATTAATTTCTCTGCGGTGAAGCAGCAACTTTCTTGTTCTCAACGGATCATGATTGTAGCGGTTTCCTTGCTCATATGGACTGATATGCATATTATATAGGAATATTTCTCCATTATGGATGCGGGCATAGGAATCCTTCAAATTAACTCTTCCTGCACGGATGGATTTAATTTCTGTTCCCTGGAGCACGATTCCCGCTTCATATGTTTCTTCTATAAAATAATCATGATATGCTTTTTTATTTTGGGCGATTTGTTTTCCTTCACCTTTTGGCATAAAACTACTCCCCCTTCAATTACTGTTCTATCTAAAAAGTGATTGAATGGACCGGGCACCCAATTTGAGTACCCACAAGACGATCCACAAATGCTTTTTCTTCGTCATAAACCTTACCCTCGGTGCTCATTACCTCTAGGTATCTCCGCTACGATTGTGTTCATTCCTCGGTGACGGCTGAGATATCGGTATAAAGGCCGATATATTGCTCCTAATGACCAATATATCGAGATGACGACCGATTTTTTACTTCTGATGACCGATATATTCGATTGACGACCGATATTTTATCCCTGACGACCGATATATTCAATTGACGACCGATATTTTGTTCCTGATGACCGATATATTCAATTGACGACCGATATTTTATCCCTGATGACCGATATATTCGATTGACGACCGATATTTTGTTTCTGATGACCGATATATTACTTCTGATGACCGATATATTCGATTGACAACCGATATTTTGTTCCTGATGACCGATATATTCAATTGACGACCGATATTTTATCCCTGATGACCGATATATTCAATTGACGACCGATATTTTATCCCTGATGACCGATATATTCAATTGACGACCGATATTTTATCCCTGACGACCGATATTTTACTTCTGATGACCGATATATTCGATTGACGACCGATATTTTGTTCCGATCAACTGATATTTCGGATTCACGACCAGTTTCCATTCACTATCAAATGATAGTCCGACTGACAAGTATTTTTCAATCTGTCTGGATGATTATACAATCTACAGGCATCCAATTTAGTATGCCATCGTTACCGGCGTTTTTTCTTACGTTTGTTCTTCGGTACATTTTCGAAGAACTTTTTCTTTTTGCGAGACGTGCTTTCTGAAGATTTTCCAGAACTACCTTTTCTTCCGCCACGAGAATTCCCTCTGTCTGAATCTTTTCCTCGGCGTTTGTTTTTACCCGGTGAAGCCTTAAACACCTTTGTTTCGTGACTTTCACGGCGGCGGTTGTTTTTCATGCCAGCCACTTCAAAATCAATCGCTCGTTCGTCTTTATTGACATTGATTACACGCACTGTAATCTCGTCGCCAATTCTGAATACTTTGCCGGTACGTTCACCAATCATCGCTAAATGGCGCTCATCAAAACGATAATAATCATCGTTCATTACACTGACATGAACAAGACCTTCAATCGTATTTGGAAGTTCAACAAACATACCGAAATTCGTAACAGAGCTAATGATTCCGTCGAATTCCTGTCCGATTTTATCGAGCATGAATTCAGCTTTTTTCAGATCATCCGTTTCACGTTCGGCATCGACTGCTCGGCGTTCACGATTCGATGTATGATCTGCAATTTCTGGCAATAACGCATCCCATTTTTCACGAGTTGCTTGATCTAATTTTCCTTCAATTAGATAGGTTCGGATCAAACGGTGTACGATTAAATCCGGATAACGCCGAATTGGAGAAGTGAAATGTGTATAGAAATCCGTTGACAATCCAAAGTGACCTAAGCTTTCCGGATTATATTTTGCCTGCTGCATCGAACGAAGCATCACGGTTGAAATAACCATTTCCTCCGGCTTCCCTTCTACCGCTTCAATGATTTCCTGAAGAGCGCGAGGGTGAACGGAGTTAGCTGTCCCTTTTACAACGTAACCGAAGTTTGTAATAAACTCAAAGAAACGTTGTAGCTTGTCTTCTTTCGGATCTTCGTGAATTCGGTAAATGAAAGGAACATCCATCCAGTGAAAATGCTCAGCAACCGTTTCATTAGCAACAAGCATAAATTCCTCGATGAGGCGCTCGGCAACCGAACGTTCACGGAGTACAACGTCAATTGGCTTACCTTCTTCATCAACAAGCACTTTCGCTTCTTTGAAATCAAAGTCGATAGCGCCTCGTTTCATGCGCTTCGCACGGAGAATGGAGGCTAGCTTTTCCATTTCCTCAAACATTGGCACAAGAGGTTCATAGCGTTTACGAAGCTCTTCGTCCTTGTCGACTAATATTTTATTTACATCCGAATAGGTCATCCGCTCTGTCGTTTTAATGACACTTTGGTAAATTTCATGATTTACAACTTGTCCGTCTTCGTCAATTTCCATTTCACATGAAAGGGTTAATCGGTCCACCTTTGGATTTAACGAGCATATTCCGTTGGATAATCGGTGAGGGATCATCGGAATGACGCGGTCGACTAAATAAACGCTTGTTCCGCGCTCATATGCCTCCCGATCAATGGGTGAGCCTTCCTTCACATAATAGCTTACATCGGCAATATGTACGCCAAGCTTATAGTTTCCATTGTCCAGCTTTCGGACTGTTACAGCGTCATCCAAATCCTTTGCATCGGCCCCGTCAATCGTGACAATCATTTCATCACGAAGGTCGCGGCGATTCTGAATTTCACTTTCATCGATGCTGTCAGGAGTTTGCTTCGCTTGCTCTAGTACATCCTCTGGAAACTCAAGCGGAAGTCCGTGCTGATGGATAATCGACAGTATATCAACACCCGGATCATTTTTATGTCCGAGTATTTGGATCACTTCTCCTTCCGCACTAACCCTGCCTTCTGGATAAGACGTTAATCGAACAACCACTTTATGTCCTTCAACAGCACCCATAGAAGCAGATTTTGGAATAAAAATATCATTTACGATTTTTTTATCGTCTGGGATGACAAAACCGAAGTGCTTGCTTTCGACATAAGTGCCGACGATTTCTGTCACACCGCGCTCAATAATTTTTTCTACGCTGCCTTCCCGACGTGCACCTGATTTTTCACTAGAAATACGAACAAGCACGATATCACCGTGCATCGCATTCTTCGTTTCAGTCGGAGGGATGAAAATATCATCCATACCCGGCTCTTCGGGCGTTACAAAGGCAAAACCCTTTGCATGGGCCGTTAATTTTCCACGAACTAAATTCATTTTTTCAGGTAAGCCATATCGATTGCTTCTTGTGCGGACGACAAGACCCTTGTCTTCCATTTTTACCAAAGCTTTAACGAAGTCTTTGAATTCAGAGGAATCCTTAATACCGAGAGCTTCCTCCAATTCCTGTACTGTTAAAGGCTTATACGCTTCTTTTCTCATATATTCAAGAAGCCTGTCCATATGGTAACGGACATTTTCATCCATACTAAAACCTCCCTTAGAGGGTAAAAGCTATTCCTTCCAGTCTAGCTTTTCTAAAAATTGATACACATCCTCATGAAGCTGATCACGTTCTTTGTCAAGCGTGATAACGTGACCGGACTCCTCGTACCATTTGATTTCCTTTAAATCTGTATTCACTTCATTATAAATAATATTGGCGCTGTCCGTATTGATCATGTTGTCATGTCTCGCCTGTACAACAAAAGTTGGAGATGTAATTCTCTTCACGTTGTTTCGCACGTCAGAAATCAAATCCTGGAGAGCTTTAAGCGTGTTCATCGGAGTCTTTACAAACTGCTCCATTTCCTGCTCGATTTGCTCCTCGCTCTTTCCTTCTCTCTTTTTATATTCTCTGGCGTATTCCAAAACTCCTTTATACATGACCTCTTCGCTCTTAATATACATCGGTGCACACATGGGTACAATGCCCTTTATAGGTACAGTGTAACCTAATTTAAGCGAAAATACGCCACCAAGCGAAAGACCAACAGCTGCAATTTCTTCATGACCTTTACGCTTTAAGAAATCATAGGCCATCATAACGTCCTTCCACCAATTTTTTGGACCGGTATGAACAAGCTCCTCTGGAGGCACTCCATGGCCTTTATAGATGGGAGCATGACAAGTATAGCCTCTTGCTTCTAAGTAACGGCCTAACATTCTTACGTCAGCAGAATTGCCAGTAAATCCGTGCAATAAAAGGACAGCTCGCTTCCCTCCTTCAAATGTAAATGGCTGCGGCTGCTTTATTTTCATGTTTCTTTACTCCTTTCACTGATGATTATCTTGATGGATCGAGCAATAATACTTTTTTTACTATTGTTTATTCATAAGCTCCAAATTAATCTTTTTACGACTATCAAAAAACATAATCAAACGTTTTTTCGTACAATCATTTAGCACACCCTCTATTTAACCAAAAATGACTAGATAAATCTATTTGAATGTTCTATTATTGTTCATTTATTTACAAAGGTATGTAAAAAAATAAAAAAACCGGAATGATCCCCGGTTTTAGTTTGTAATCGTGGTTGCGTATTCAACTATTCTTAAAGTTCAAAATACGTTAAAGCAATCGTTAAAACAAAGAAAAGTACGGATAGGACAATCGTTGCTCTATGAAGAACAAGGTCGATACCACGGGCTTTTTGCTTACCAAAAAGCTGCTCTGCACCGCCAGAGATGGCACCGGAAAGACCGGCACTTTTTCCTGATTGAAGCAATACGCAAACGATAAGTGCAATACAAACAAGTACAAGAAGAACTACTAGAAATGTGTGCACGCAGTTCCACCTCCTGAAATCTGTAAACATTATTTTTAATGTACCACATAATTGCCAATTCTACAATGCTTGTTTCAATGTGGTGCTATTCTACAAAACACATCTTAGAAGATTTCCTAAAATGAAATGGGGTATAATGAAAATATGCCAAGAAAAGGAGGGGATTAAATTGTATTTAAGCATCATCCGTAAAATGGATCTATTCAATATCCTTTTCGCACTCTTTGGCGCAATGGCTCTTTGGATTTATGAAGGAGCATGGCTCGAATTATCCGTGATGTTGACTTCAACACTTCTATTATGGATTTCAAAGTACAAATACAATCGTCCAATTATTTTTTTCGCGTATTTTTTTAGTACATTATTCTTTGCCATTCTATTCGCCAAAACTTCAGAAGAGTTTTCAGTAAAATTTTCTTTAATCCCTTCCAGCATATACGGATTAATAGGTATAACAATTCTGATTGGATTAGTAGCTGCAGCTGCCCGCTTTGGTACAAGCACTTTATCACTTGTATGGCTAACCTTACATCTATTAGTTTTCTTTGCCACCCTACAAATGAGCCAATATACAAGCTTTTTCAAAGCCTTTTGGAGCTCTAATGCCCAAATGATTGCTGTTCAAGAATATTATCCATTTATCGTCATGGGCATGCTCATCGGGGTTTTTCTTGAAAAATTTCAAATGGAATTAATGCGGGATTATAAGAATCGATAACATTAGCTGACTCAAAGTTTGTTATATCACGGCACTTTTAGCTAGGTTTTTCTTTTCATTTGGGTACAATGTACATAATTCAACCCGAATTCTAAATAATTCAACCCGTTCTCCAAATAATTCAACCCGAATTCTAAATAATTCAACCCGTTTTTCAAATAATTCAACCCATTCTCGAATGAATTCAACCCGTGCAAAAAATAACGATAACCACGCAATACTTGTTAAACAATAAAGGCGCCCCGAATTACATTTCGGAGCGCCCTTCATTTTTATCTACATTACTTTTTCAAGTTGTAGAAAGATTTTAAGCCATCATAGATTGCTAAATCGCCAAGCTCGTCTTCGATGCGAAGTAATTGGTTGTATTTCGCGATACGGTCTGTACGAGACATAGAACCTGTTTTGATTTGACCAGCGTTTGTAGCCACAGCGATGTCAGCGATTGTTGCATCTTCTGTTTCACCAGAGCGGTGAGATACAACAGCTGTGTAGCCAGCACGCTTCGCCATTTCGATTGCGTCAAATGTTTCAGTTAATGTACCGATTTGGTTTACTTTGATTAGAATGGAGTTTCCTACACCTTGCTCAATACCTTGTGCAAGCTTCTTCGTATTTGTAACGAATAAGTCGTCACCAACAAGCTGAACTTTTTTACCAAGACGTTCTGTTAAAAGCTTGTGGCCTTCCCAGTCGTTTTCATCTAAACCATCTTCAATAGAGATGATTGGGAATTCGTTAACAAGTTCTTCATATAAGTTAACCATATCTTCAGAAGTTAAACCAGTGCGGCCTTCACCTGCAAGGTCATATTTGCCAGTTTCTTTGTTGTAGAACTCAGAAGAAGCAACGTCCATTGCAAGGTAAACGTCTTTTCCTGGTTCATAGCCAGCAGCACGAATCGCTTCCATAATGACTTCTAAAGCTTCACGGTTAGAACCTAGGTTTGGAGCAAATCCACCTTCATCACCAACAGCTGTGTTTAAGCCTCTTGCGCTTAATACTTTCTTTAAGCTGTGGAATACTTCAGCACCCATACGGATTGCTTCTTTGAAAGTAGGAGCACCAACAGGCATAATCATGAACTCTTGGAAGTCCACGTTGTTGTCAGCGTGAGATCCACCGTTAATGATGTTCATCATTGGTGTTGGAAGCTGCTTAGCGTTGAATCCTCCAAGGTAACGGTATAATGGAAGGCCAACAGAGTCAGCAGCAGCATGAGCAACCGCCATAGAAACGCCAAGAATTGCATTTGCCCCTAATTTACTTTTGTTTTCAGTTCCGTCTAATTCAATCATAGTACGGTCGATACCGACTTGGTCAGTAACGTCCATACCGATAATTGCTTCAGCAATGATGTTGTTTACGTTGTCTACCGCTTTTTGAACACCTTTTCCAAGGTAACGGGATTTGTCACCGTCACGAAGTTCAACTGCTTCATATTCACCAGTAGAAGCACCAGATGGTACTAGAGCGCGTCCAAAGAAGCCGGACTCTGTCATTACTTCTACTTCTACAGTTGGATTACCGCGGGAATCAAGAACTTCACGAGCGTATACGTATTGAATGTATGGCATAGCAAAAATCTCTCCTTTTATATATAAAATGATTTGATTAGTGTTTGATTAGTGTATTTCCTGTCATTTCTTTAGGCTTTTGTATATTGAGTAAATCCAGCATTGTTGGAGCAAGATCCCCTAGGATTCCGTCTTCACGAAGCTCAATGCCTTTTTGTGTAACAATAACCGGAACCGGATTTGTTGTATGAGCAGTCATTGGTTTTCCTTCAAGCGTCACAACTTCATCCGCATTTCCGTGGTCTGCTGTTATGATCGCCTTTCCACCTTTTGAAAGGATCAGGTCCACGACTTTTCCTAAGCATTCGTCAACAGCTTCCACCGCTTTGATAGTTGGTTCAAGCATGCCAGAGTGACCAACCATGTCCGGATTCGCATAGTTTAAAATAATCGCGTCGAATTTATCGGCTTCGATTTCTTTTATTAATGCATCCGTTACTTCATAAGCGCTCATTTCAGGCTTTAAATCATAAGTAGCAACCTTCGGGGAATCAATTAAAATTCTTTCTTCACCCGGGAACTTCTCTTCACGACCACCGCTCATGAAGAACGTTACGTGAGGATATTTTTCCGTCTCTGCAATACGGAGCTGCTTTAAACCGTTTTGAGATAAAACTTCTCCAAGAGTATTATCAAGGTTTGTAGGCTTAAACGCAACGTAGCCTTTGACTGTTTCAGAGAAATGCGTCAAGCACACAAAGAATAAGTCCTTTGGAGCTTTAGGACCTCTATCAAACGAACGAAAATCCTCATTTGTAAACGTGTTGGATATTTGAATAGCACGGTCAGGACGGAAATTGTAGAAAATGACCGCATCGTGATCTTTAATGGTTGAAACAGGCTCTCCATTTTCATCTGTAATAACGGAAGGGATGACGAATTCATCATAGATTCCGTTTTTGTAAGAGTCTTCCACACACTCCATTGCGTTTGTATAGGAAGGACCTTCTCCATATACCATCGCACGGTAGGATTTCTCAACTCTTTCCCAACGCTTGTCGCGGTCCATGCTGTAGTAGCGGCCTGAAATCGTAGCAAATTTACCAACACCATATTCTTTCATTTTTTCTTCAGCTTCTTGAATATAGCGTTTTGCCGTTTGAGGACCAACATCACGACCATCTAGAAAAGCATGGACATATACATTTTTCACGCCTTCTTTTGCAGCAAGACGTAATAATGCATACAAGTGATCAATATGACTGTGTACACCGCCATCTGATAAAAGACCAAAGATATGAAGATTTGTACCGTTCTTTTTCACATGATCCATTGCGGCAGTGAAGGTTTCATTTTTTTCAAATTCTCCTTCACGGATCGCAATGTTTACACGAGTTAAGCTTTGGTAAACAATACGGCCAGCACCGATGTTCAGGTGTCCTACTTCAGAGTTCCCCATTTGGCCTTCAGGAAGACCAACAGCCTCGCCGCTCGCTTTCAAAGTAGCATGAGGAAACTCATTCCAATAACGATCAAAATTTGGCTTTTTCGCCTGGGCAACGGCATTTCCTTCTTTTGTATCTCGAAGTGCAAAGCCATCTAAAATAATTAAGGCTACAGGTGCTTTACTCATATCGACCAGCCTCCAATAATTGTAGGAACGATTGAGGCTCTAAGCTAGCTCCGCCAACCAATGCACCGTCAATATCCGGCTGTGCCATATACTCTTTAATGTTAGCAGGCTTTACGCTTCCACCATATTGGATACGGATCGCATCTGCAACATCTTGAGAGAATTGCTTCGCTACAACAGAACGAATATGAGCGCACACTTCATTAGCATCCTCGGCTGTTGAAGATTTTCCTGTTCCAATCGCCCAAATTGGCTCATAAGCGATGACTGTTTGTTTTGCTTGGTCAGGAGTCAAGCCTTGAAGAGCCTTTTCGATTTGAGCCCCTACAAGGTCATTTGTTTTCCCGCTTTCACGCTCTTCTAACGTCTCTCCACAGCAAACAATTGGAATGAGGTTATGCTTAAAGGCAGCATGAACCTTTTTATTGACAGATTCATCTGTTTCGTTGAACATTTCTCTTCTTTCAGAGTGTCCGAGGATTACATAATCCACACCTAAATCTGCAAGTGCTGCCGGACTAATTTCCCCTGTAAACGCACCGCTATCCTCAAAATGCATATTTTGAGCACCGATTTTTACATCAGAATCTTTAGCGGCTGTCACAAGCTGCTCTAAAAATAAAGCAGGCGCACAAATAACAGAATCCATCTGATCCTTAGAAGGAACCTGCTTTTTTACCTCTTCCAGAAAGCTTTTCGCTTCAGACAAGGTTTTATGCATCTTCCAGTTACCCGCAATAATCGGTTTGCGCATCTTAACCATCCTTTCTAAAAGGGGTCTAACCCCCAACGCTTTAAAGGGCCAAAAGGAATTTAACTCCAGATAAAGCGTGCTTATTTATCGTTTAAAGCCACGACGCCTGGCAATGCTTTACCTTCCATAAATTCTAAGGAAGCACCACCACCAGTGGAAATATGAGACATCTTATCTGCCAAGTTGAACTTTTCAACAGCAGCCGCGGAGTCTCCACCACCAATTACGCTGTAGGCATCAGATTCAGCAAGAGCTTCAGCTACAGCCTTTGTTCCACCTGCAAATTGATCGAACTCAAACACTCCCATTGGTCCGTTCCAAATCACAAGCTTGGATTTCTTAATGATATCCGCGTAAAGCTCACGTGTTTTTGGACCGATATCAAGAGCTTCCCAATCAGATGGAATGGAATCAATATCCACTACCTTCGATTCAGCATCAGGAGAAAATTCTGTTGCAACAACTGCATCAATAGGCATATGGAACTGAACGCCTTTTTCTTTTGCTTTTTCCATAAAGGATTTTGCCAATTCAATTTTGTCTTCTTCTAACAATGATTTACCGATCTCATAGCCCTTAGCTTTAATGAATGTGTAAGCCAAGCCTCCGCCAATAATTAAATGATCTACCTTATCAAGAAGGTTTTCAATGACACCAATTTTATCTTTAACCTTTGCACCGCCAATAATTGCTGTAAAAGGTCGATCAGGATTTGAAAGAGCCTTGCCCAATACATCTAACTCTTTTTGCATTAAAAAGCCTGAAACAGCAGGTAGATGTTTGGCAATTCCTTCAGTAGAAGCATGGGCACGGTGTGCAGCACCAAACGCATCGTTCACGTAAATATCTGCAAGTTCCGCAAAGGCTTTCGCCAATTCTGGATCATTTTTCTCTTCACCAGGATAGAAACGAACATTTTCTAGCAATAAAACATCGCCTTCGTTCAATTTCTCAATTTGCTCCTTTACGGAATCTCCGTAAGCCTCATCAGCTTTTGCTACTTCCTTACCTAATAGCTCACTTAATCTTTTCGCTACAGGAGTTAAACGTAATTCCTCTTTCACTTGACCTTTTGGACGGCCTAAGTGACTTGCCAAGATGACTTTAGCTCCTTGCTCCATTAAATATTGGATCGTAGGAAGCGCAGCACGGATCCGCGTATCGTCTGTCACTTGTCCATCTTGCATAGGAACGTTAAAGTCTACACGACAAAATACGCGCTTTCCTTTTACATCAATGTCTTTAATCGATTTCTTGTTCATTGGTCAAAGGACCTCCTTTTTCTTCATCAAGGTTGAATCAATTTAAATAACGGAGTTTTGGCTACTATAAGCCAATCGAGTAGGAGGGGGTGACTAACCCCCGACCTCTCACACCACCGTACGTACCGTTCGGTATACGGCGGTTCAATTAAGTATGACGTAGAGTCTGATACCTTTCAGTTAGACTTCTTAACCCTCGGTGACTCCAATAG
>NZ_WIAQ01000038.1 GCF_009466385.1 Peribacillus tepidiphilus
GGATTTCCCCTTTACGCTCCTCCATTTTTATCACCTGACAGTCTTTTAATCCTGGGATATTCATGATAGAATTCATAGTACACGCAACTCCATTCTTTTTACTTGTTTCTGGACAATTCAAGTATAAAAGAATGACGGGGGTGCGTGTCTTTTTTTGACCAAAATTGTATGAAAACCCCAACATTTATTATAGAGCCTTTCTTAAAAACATTACATAAATCTTCTTTGTAGTCCTATATTTGAATTATTATATTAATAAACTGTGTGTCTCCACTAAATTGTCTCTTATTTCAATTGTTTCTTAATAAATGAAGTAACGTAACCTATAACGGAATATAGAAGTATTTGATCATTTAGAGAAAGCACAAACCTCAAAAAAAGTCTTTAACTGTAGACTCCTTCTATAAATTCCTCTACAACTCACAAGTTTCATGATTTATCTTCCACTAAAATTTATTTTTTTTAGATAATTTTCCTACTGCGATTTTTTTCTTAAATTATTCTACTTTGTAAATATTGTGATAATTTTATTTATTTTAAAAGGAAAAAAACTTTTTAAAGAGAATTGAATTAATATCCTAATAATAACAAACAGTGGAGATATTGTTAGGTAAAAGGAAAATCTTTTATTTTTCAATTAAGATTAAATAAATATATCACACAGGAGTGCAAATGGATGATTCAATACTCCCCTACCAGTTTTGAAACTCATTTATTTCATGAAGGAAATCTTTTTAAGGCGTATGAGCTGTTTGGAAGCCATCTTTTAAGTTATGAAGGAAAAGTCGCTACTCGTTTTACGGTTTGGGCTCCGAACGCAGTCCAAGTAAATCTAATTGGTAGCTTTAATAACTGGAATTCAAATGGTTTCCGATTGATCAAGCAAAATGATCAGGGTATTTGGAGCCTTACAATTCCATTAGACCTTAGTGGTGAGCTTTATAAATATGAAATCGTAACTAAGAAGGGAGTAACACTTCTTAAATCAGATCCATTTGCCTTTTTCTCGGAGATCAGGCCAAATACAGCCTCAATCGTATACGACATCAAAGGGTATAAGTGGAATGATCAGAAATGGATTAAAAGCAAAGAAAAGAAATCAATTTATCATGAACCTCTCTTTATTTATGAGCTTCATATAGGATCCTGGAAGCTTAAGGACAGTGGTGAATATTATTCTTATGCTGAACTTGCAAATGAGTTAATTCCATATATAAAAGAGCATGGTTTCACTCATATAGAAATTTTACCACTGGTTGAACATCCCTATGACAGATCCTGGGGCTACCAAGGAGTCTCCTATTTTTCCGCAACTAGCCGTTACGGCACACCAAAAGATTTAATGTATTTCATCGATCAATGTCATCAGCATAATATTGGAGTTATTTTAGATTGGGTACCGGGGCATTTTTGTAAGGATGCTCACGGTTTGTATATGTTTGATGGAGAGCCGGTATATGATTATCCCAATGAAAAAGACAGAGAAAACTTCATATGGGGAACTGCCAATTTTGATCTGGGGAAAAATGAAGTACAGAGCTTTTTAATTTCCAACGCATTGTTTTGGATTGAATATTTTCATATCGATGGATTTAGAGTAGATGCAGTGGCAAATATTATTTACTGGCCAGGTGATGAAAAGATTCCGAATCGTTATGCTATTGATTTTCTAAAAAAATTAAATCGGGTCGTTTTTCAGCATGATCCAACAGTGCTCATGATTGCTGAAGATTCGACAGATTGGCCAATGGTTACAGCGCCGACTCATGTAGGAGGAATTGGATTTAATTATAAATGGAATATGGGTTGGATGAATGACATTTTGAAATATATGGAGGAATTACCGGAAAAAAGAACGTTTTTACATCATAAGGTTACATTTTCTTTGATGTATGCTTTCTCAGAAAATTTTGTTCTTCCTTTTTCACATGATGAGGTCGTTCATGGAAAAAAATCGCTATTAAACAAGATGCCAGGGACGTACGAAGAGAAATTTGCACAATTACGGCTTCTCTATGGTTATATGGTTGGTCATCCTGGCAAAAAGCTTCTCTTTATGGGAGGAGAGTTCGGTCAATTTTCAGAATGGAAGGACCTAGATCAGTTAGATTGGAATTTATTTAATTATGACATGCATCGAAAAATGGATGCATATATTAGAGAGTTGCTGAAATTTTACAGACGTTCAAAGCCACTTTATGAATTAGATCATTCTTTAGAAGGCTTCGAGTGGATTGATGTAAATAATGCAGCACAGTCCATCTTTAGTTTCGTTAGAAAGAGTAAGGAGGAAGATTTTCTGTTATTTGTTTGTAATTTCAAGAATATTAATTATGGAAATTACAAAATTGGGGTACCCAAGAAAGGAGAATATCGAGAGGTTTTTAATAGTGATGATGAAAGGTTTGGGGGCACACATCACATCAATTATAAAATCTTGAAAACAAAAGATGGTTTTTATCATGGCCGGGAGCAATATATCACGATGAAAGTGCCACCATATGGTGTAAGCATATTAAAGCTTGTTAAGAAAAGAAAGGAGAGGAAAGGTAATGGTGAAAACAAAGTGCTTAGCGATGCTCCTAGCGGGAGGAAAAGGAACTAGATTAAACTCTTTAACTAAAACAATTGCAAAGCCTGCAATCCCTTTTGGGGGAAAGTACAGAATTATCGATTTTACATTAAGCAACTGCACGAACTCCGGTATTGACACAGTGGGAGTTTTAACACAATATCAGCCTCTTGTTCTTAATTCCTATATTGGTATAGGCAGCGCCTGGGACTTAGATAGGAGAAATGGGGGAGTAACCGTATTACCGCCCTATTCCGCTTCCTCTGAGGTGAAATGGTATACAGGGACTGCAAGTGCAATCTATCAAAACATGAACTATATTGAAAGATATAAACCGGAATATGTCCTAATTCTTTCAGGTGATCATATTTACAAGATGGATTATTCTTTGATGCTTGAATACCATGAGAAAAAAGGTGCGGATGCAACTATTTCCGTTATTGAGGTGCCATGGGAAGAAGCAAGTAGGTTCGGTATTATGAATACAAACGAAGAAATGGAAATTGTAGAATTTGAAGAAAAGCCGTCCAATCCGAAGAATAATTTAGCTTCCATGGGTATTTATATTTTTAATTGGAAGGTATTAAAGGAATTTCTCATAAAAGATGCTAATGATCCGAATTCTAGTCGTGATTTTGGCAAAGACATCATTCCGAATCTTCTTAAAGCAAAGAAAAATGTAATGGCGTATCCTTTCAGTGGCTATTGGAAAGATGTTGGAACCGTCAAGAGCCTATGGGAAGCAAACATGGACTTATTAGATGAAAATTGTAAATTAAACTTATTTGATCATAATTGGAGAATCTATTCCGTCAATCCAAATCAGCCTCCTCAATATATTGCTCCTCATGCAACGGTTACAGATTCACTTATTAATGAAGGATGCTATGTGGAAGGGATTATTGAAAAGTCAGTGTTATTCCAGGGGGTATCAATTGGACAGAATAGTAAAGTGCATCAATCGGTTGTGATGCCTGATGCCATTATAGAAGCAGATGTAGTCATTGAAAATGCAATTGTTCCGCCAAATTGTTTCATCCCAAGGGGTACGATCATTCGTCCTGAGCAAGAAGGAGAAGTTGTACTAGTTTGTGAAGAGGAATATTCATTTATTAGCAATTAAAAGAGGGGGCGTATGGAATGAATACAAGTCTTATGGGCGTAATAGATGCAACTACTTTCCATAAATCACTTAAGGACTTAATATTGCACAGAACGATCGCTGCACTTCCTTTTGGTGGGAGATACCGTTTAATAGACTTTGTTTTATCCAGTATGGTTAACTCGGGGATCACGAGTGTTGGTGTGTTTCCGAAATATAATTATCGATCGTTAATGGATCATTTAGGTTCTGGTAGGAATTGGGATCTAAACAGAAAACGCGACGGATTATTTTTCTTCCCGGCACCTATGTTCGATGCCCTTTATAAACAGATTGGGGCGTTTGACCATTTTGCCTATCATATTAACTATTTCAAAAGAAGTAAGCAAGAATACGTAATCGTTGCTAACTGCTATTCCGTTTTTAACATGGACTTTAACGACGTATTAGATCGTCATATTGAAAACAAATGTGATATTACAGAGCTCACTAAGTACGGAAATTCTCTTGAAGTTTATCTGTTAAAAAGAGAGCTCCTAATTGAATTGCTTGAGACAAAAGATATTACGGGATATACATGTTTAAAAGATGTTATGAATGACTCGAATAACCGCTATGCAATTTGTTCTTATGAATATGATGATTACTTTGTCATGATCGATTCAGTAGAACTCTATTATCATACAAGCTTGCAGCTGTTAGATTCATTTACATGGAAGAAGCTATTTAGGAAAGACCAACCCATTTATACGAAAGTAAAGGATGAACCCCCAACTTACTATGGAAAAGGGGCTGTTGTGGAAAATTCCATGATTGCAAATGGCTGCATCATTGAAGGTCATGTGGAAAATAGTATTATTTCAAGGGCCGTGAAAATTAGTAAGGGTACAGTGATCAAGAATTGTATTATTATGCAAAAAACTCAAATCGGTGAAAATTGTTATCTCGATTCTGTCATATCAGATAAAGACGTAAAGATAGAAGATGGGATTGAACTGGTTCCACTTAGACCAAACAAGCCGATTGTAGTAAAAAAAGGCGTCGTCCAAGGAGCGTTGATGAACCAGTGAAAGTACTTTTTGCCGTCTCAGAATGTGTTCCCTTTGAAAAGTCAGGCGGCCTTGCAGATGTGGCAGGCTCTTTACCAAAGGAACTAAATAACCAAGGAACAGATGTCAGGGTCATCATGCCTAAATATGGAACGATTCATGATACCTATAAAAACAAAATGAAAAAAATCTCCGAAATCACAGTCCATGTAGGGTGGAGACAGCAGTATTGCGGAATTTTCGAGTTGGTTCATGAAGGGATCACCTATTACTTTATCGATAACGAATATTATTTTTATCGAGATAAACTATACGGGCATTATGACGACGGTGAGAGGTTCTCTTATTTTTGCAGAGCTGTGTTAGAAAGTATCGGTGCAATCGGATATTTTCCCAATGTTATACATTGCCATGATTGGCACACAGGGATGATTCCATTCTTGTTTCGGACAGAATATCAAAGAAGAAATGGATATAACCAAATAAAAACGGTATTTACTATCCATAATTTATTGTTTCAGGGGATCTTTCCGAAAGAAATTCTAAGTGATCTGCTTGGAATCAATGAGCATTATTTTAATTCAGAGCAGCTGGAGTTTTATGGTCATGTCAACTTTATGAAGGCAGCACTCATCGCTTCTGATACAATTACAACAGTAAGTCCTACATATAAGAACGAGATTCAAACAGAATTTTTCGGAGAGAAACTAGAAGGTCTTCTTCGTTCCCGTCAAAGGTCGCTGATCGGAATATTAAATGGAATTGATGATGAGGCCTACAATCCTGAAAAGGATCCAAATATTTCGGCTAATTATAGTGTAAAAGATCGTAGCAACAAAAGGCCTAATAAAACAGATATCCAACGGTATTTTAGTTTGGAGCAAAGAAGTGATATTCCACTTATGGTAATTATTTCGCGCTTAACTGAGCAAAAGGGTTTTAGTTTAGTAAAAAGAGTTTTCCATGAAATCATGCAGGAAGACATCCAAATGATCGTGCTGGGAACTGGAGATGCAGAATTTGAAGGCTTCTTTAAAGCAATGGAATGGCAGTATCCACATAAATTGAAGGTACATATAGGTTTTAATGAGGAGCTGGCACACAGAGTATACGCTGCAGCTGATTTGTTTTTAATGCCGTCACTGTTTGAACCATGTGGGCTTGGACAATTAATTGCCATGCGATATGGAGCTATTCCTATTGTGAGGGAAACCGGGGGATTAAACGATACCGTTCAATCCTACAATGAATATACACATGAAGGGAACGGTTTTTCATTCACGAATTTCAACGCTCATGACATGCTATATACCATAAAAAGAGCTTTAAGCTTTTATCATAATAAAAAAGTATGGGATGAAATTGTAAAAGAAGCAATGGGCAGGGATTACAGCTGGGCCAAATCAGCGTTTAAGTATAATAGGATGTACGCAGAGCTAGTTAGTAGGAGTGGAAGCCATGTTTTCTAGTGTTCAATCGTTTAAGTCTATTTTTTTGAAAAAATTAGAATCTACGTATGGTAAGAGCTTCGAAGAGACAACCAAACAGGACCAATATCAAGTGCTCGGCCAAATGGTACGGGAGTATATCAGTGAATACTGGATCTTGACCAATGAAAAATATCGTTTTACAAAAGCGAAAACAGTTTACTATCTATCCATTGAGTTTCTTTTAGGAAGACTATTGGGCAATAATTTATTAAATCTTGGAATCACAGATGTAGTGAAGAAGGGGCTGAAGGAACTTAATATAAACCTTGATGAAATTGAAGAGGCTGAATCAGATGCCGGGCTGGGTAACGGTGGGTTAGGACGACTGGCCGCCTGTTTTCTTGATTCACTGGCATCTCTTGAGCTACCAGGCCATGGCTGTGGAATTCGCTACAAGCACGGCTTATTTGAGCAAAAGTTTGTAGATGGCTTTCAGGTTGAGCTTCCTGAACAGTGGCTTCGTCAAGGGAATGTGTGGGAAGTAAGAAAACCAGACTTGGCAGTTGAAATTCCTTTTTGGGGAAGAGTACAGACTTATCATGATGGAGAGCGATTATGTTTTCAGCATTTAGAAGCAGAAACCATCATGGCTGTTCCCTATGATATGCCCATTGTAGGCTATCGAAATAAGACTGTTAACGCTTTACGTTTGTGGAGCGCTGAACCGTCACCTTTGCCTTATCATAAGGATGTCATGCAGTATAAAAAAGAAACGGAAGCTGTGTCAGAAATTTTATATCCTGATGATACGCATGATGAAGGGAAAATTTTGCGTCTAAAGCAACAATATTTCCTTGTGGCTGCTAGTGTGCGCTCCATTATTCGCTCATATCGAAAGAAAAATAATAACATACGGGATTTACATGAAAAAGTGTCAATCCATATTAATGACACACATCCTGTCCTTGCTATTCCGGAGCTAATGCGGATTCTATTGGATGAAGAAAGACTAGGTTGGGAAGAAGCATGGGAAATCACTACAAAAACAATTTCTTACACCAATCATACAACGATGTCAGAAGCACTTGAAAAGTGGCCTATTCGTATTTTTAAGCCACTCCTTCCCCGCATTTACATGATCGTTGAGGAAATAAATGAAAGATTTTGTCGAGAGCTTTGGAAAAAGTACGAGGGTGACTGGAAGCGAATAGAAGAGATGGCGATTATCGCACATGATCAAGTAAAGATGGCGCACCTTGCTATTGTGGGAAGTCACAGTGTAAATGGGGTTGCCTATTTGCATACGGAGATACTGAAGCATAGGGAAATGAATTTGTTTTATCAGTATGAACCGGAAAAATTTAATAATAAAACGAATGGAATCACTCATAGGAGATGGCTCATTAAAGCAAATCCTGAATTGACAAAGCTCATTAAAGAGGGAATCGGTGATAAGTGGATTAGGCAGCCAGAACAGCTTACTGAATTAATGAGGCTTAAAGATGATGAGCAATTTTTGATAAGGCTAAAGGACATTAAGCAAAAAAATAAAGAAAAGCTTGCTTTGAGAATCTTGCAACAGACTGGTACGAAGGTTGACTTAGCGTCTATTTTTGACGTACAGGTAAAACGCTTGCATGCATACAAAAGACAGCTTTTGAATGTACTGCACATTCTTTACTTATTTAATCGGATGAAAGAAGATCGAAACTTTAAGCCTTATCCTCGAACATTCATTTTCGGGGCCAAAGCTTCTCCTGGTTATTATTATGCCAAAAAAATTATTAAACTAATTAATACAGTAGCGGATCTTGTGAACAACGATAAGGAAGTCTGTGATTATATTAAAGTAGTATTTTTAGAGAATTATAGAGTCTCTCTCGCTGAAGAGATATTCCCTGCTGCCGATGTCAGTGAGCAAATATCAACTGCCAGTAAGGAAGCATCGGGTACAGGGAATATGAAATTCATGATGAATGGTGCTGTCACACTAGGAACAATGGATGGGGCCAATGTGGAGATTTTTGAAAGAATAGGATCGGAAAATATTTATATTTTTGGATTAAGAGCTGAAGAAGTAATGAATTACTACCAAAATGGCGGGTATCATTCAAGGGAATACTATCATTATGATAGGCGGATTCGTGAAGTTGTAGATGGCTTAGTCAACGGAATCGTTTCAGATTCCTACGGCCATTTTGAACCGATCTATGATTCATTGCTTATGCAAAACGATCAATATTTCGTGTTGAAAGACTTTAGCTCGTATGCTGAAGCACAAGAACGTATTGGAATGGATTTCAGTAACGTTCTAGAATGGTCAAAGAAAAGTCTTATCAACATCGCAAACTCAGGCTATTTTTCAAGTGATCGGACCATTGGGGAATATGCGAAAGATATTTGGAAAATTTCAACCCCACAAAATGTCTTGCAGTAATGGTAAAAGAAAGCGGAGCCTCCCATGAAGGTTCCGCTTTTTCTTATTCTACATACCCGTCACTTTCATGGTATGGGATATTGCCGATCATTGATTCGACATCCTCAAGATCGAGCAATTCTTCATATTCTTCATGGGACTTTGTGCGATAAACCTTTCTGTTTTTTCCGTGCATGTCATTGCCGACAAAGGATTCTATTTGTTCTGTAAACCCTTCTAATTCATCTTCATCATGATAAAGGCTTCCATAATCTGAGTGATTTCCTGTGTAGTCAGAAGGGGTTTCTGAGGTGCCATATCTTGCCACATCTTGAAAACTATCTTCGTGATCGACAATATACCAGTTTCTTCTTCGGGCGAAGGAGTCGGTATGAGGAGGTTCTAATAGTTTTTCTTCAACCGGACGATCACTAGGCGTTGTTTGATCTTTTGAATGATCGACACAATATAAAGTGGAGGGAAGAATTTCAAGCCTTTCGAAAGGAATTTCTTTTCCACATTCAGCACATGTTCCGTATGTGCCATTATCCATTGCTTTCAATGCCTGATTGACTTTATAGAGCTCCGAGGCCGCATGTATACCAAGTGCCGTATCTTTTTCCCGCTCGTAAAGCTCTGTTCCCATATCGGCCGGATGATTATCGTAATTGGATAACTCTCCAACATTTTCTCTTTGATTACGTTGATTCATTTCAATTCCCGTATTGTTCATGCTTCTTTCAAGCTGATCTTTTTGAGATAACAGTTCTTGTTTTAATTGCTTTAGCTGTTGTTCTGTTGCCATATCATCCCACTCCTTTTACCAATCTCTTATTTAGTATGAGCATTAAAAGTAAAAAGCATGTTTGTTTTTCTAAATCTGTAAGGAGTGGAGTTTTATTTATATTATTGGCTCTTTTCGCATAGATTGTTGTTTTTAGACTTTAAAGTTTGTCCGTTGATTTCCGCTTTGTACACAAACCAAAATTCATTTACTCAAATAAGCTCATATCATCCAATGCTTCAGTAAAAAGGAACAAAATTTGCAAAATGAGCCAAAAAAAAAAACCCTTGTCGGGTCTTTTTTTACAAATAATAGCTAATAAACAAGCCGAAGGATAGTAAGAAACCGAATATTGTATTGGTTTGAGCCGTTGCTTTCATAGCCGGCATCATTTGAATAGGAGCAGTTTTACCAATAAAGCCTTTTGTGGCCTTAACTGCCTTCGGAACGCTTAAGAATACTAGCAGAAGCCAGAAGGAAACTTGTCCTGCGGCAATTAAGCCAACTACCCAGGCATATGAAGTCACAAACATCGCAGCTAAGAGGTAAATAGCACCTTTTCTGCCCAACAGAATTGCCAGTGTTTTTCGTCCGTATTCCTTATCTCCGTCCAAATCACGAATATTATTAGCTAAAAGGATGGCACCTACCAATATAGCAATAGGTATTGAAACAAAAACCGCAGTTGTTGTTACTGTACCGGATTGTATATAGAATGAAATTAAAATGATTAGGACTCCCATGAAAAATCCAGCAACGATTTCACCAAATGGAGTATAGGCAATTGGAACGGGTCCCCCTGTATACAAGTATCCTGCAGCCATACATAAAACACCGATCGCTGCAATCCACCAACTGCTTTCCATGCAAATGTATACGCCTATTAAAACAGAAATCGCATATAAAGCTAAAGCGATTCCCATTACTGCTTTTGGGGATATTCCTTCTCTTACAATTGCTCCGCCAATACCAACAGATTCTTCATTATCAAGCCCTCTTTTAAAATCATAATACTCATTGAACATATTCGTTGCAGCTTGAATCAGTAGGCTAGCCAGCATCATGGCTACGAAAAGCATACTATCGATTTTATGGTCCTGTATGGCTAACGCAGTTCCAATTAAAACAGGAACAAAGCCTGCAGTAAGCGTATGCGGACGTGTTAGCTGCCACCACACTTTCCAATGCGGTCGTTTTGGAACAACCGGAGAAGTGTTAGTAGGAATTTGCGTTTGCATGTTGTCTCTCCCCTAAATGTATATCGCCAATTATTTTTAAAATTTTTGTCTAAAAATCTTCACACTTTAAGTGTAGGAAAAGGACAATAAAGTGTCAACGACTTTTTATAAGGGAAAAGGAATAATGAAAAAAAGAAGTATAATAATAAGGAAAAAACTTGGATAAATTCGCACCATAAGAAGCCGGAATTATTGACATAATTGGAATTAGAGGTGTATCTTTAAATAGGTTTAAAAGGTATGATTATATGTTTTTAGGGGGGATCAATTTGACAATTTTACACGGAACAGAACTCCTTGATGCCTTGCGGAAAGCCTTATTGAAAGCAAAATATTCACATAAGAACATTTTGTTTAGTGAAGTTAGGAAAATGCAAGAATTAAGCCCCCTTTCTTTTTATCAATCAGGAAGAGAGCTGTTTCTTGGAGAGCGTTTTTATTGGCGTGAACCGAATGGAGTAACGACCATTGCCGGGCTTGGAAAAATTGACAAGCTGACAGTAAATAAGGGACAAGACCGGTATAAAGGGATTTATAATAAATGGAAAAAACTAATAGAAGACAAAATTACTTTCGGAAAAGAGAACATTCCAGCAACGGGCCCTTTCTTATTTGGTGCTTTTTCTTTTGATCAAAATAAAAGTAATTCAGCTTTATGGGATCAATTTGGCGATCATTTTTTTTATGTTCCGAAGTATGTCTTAACGAGTGGAAATGAAGGAACATATTTGACAACAAATGTATTGCTGTCTCCTGAGGATGAGATTGATACAGTACTCCAATCATTTCATCAAATCGACCAACTTTTAAAAGAAAAGCATCGAGAAAAAGCGGAACCTAATAAACTTTTGAAGCTTGAGGAAATTGAGCCAGAAGCTTGGAAGCATCAAGTAGCTGCAGCCGTAGAGGATATTAAACATCATCTTATGGATAAAGTGGTTTTGGCTCGTGAAATCCGCCTTACTTTTCAATCCTCTATATTGTCTGAAACCGTATTAGAACGGCTAATTGAAGAACAAGAGACCAGCTATATATTCTCTTTGGAGGTTGCAAGTGACTGTTTTATCGGGGCAACCCCAGAAAGGTTAGTCAAAAAAACAGGCAATGAGATATTGTCTACATGTTTAGCAGGTTCGATTGGAAGAGGGAAATCAATGGAAGAAGATGAGGAGTTAGGAAAACAGCTTCTTCATGATCATAAAAATCTTATTGAGCATCAATATGTCGTATCTATGATCAAAAAGGTTATGGAGTCTTACTGCAGCGAAGTAGATATTCCAAACGAACCAGTATTGATAAGAACAAAGCATGTTCAACACTTGTATACGCCTGTCAAAGCCAAATGCGAAGACGATTTATCCATCTTCCAATTTGTCAGCGAACTTCATCCAACTCCTGCACTAGGTGGATTACCAAAAGAAGTTGCTGTGAAATGGATTCGAGAAAATGAGCTGTTAGAAAGAGGTTTATATGCCGGACCGATTGGATGGACAGATTCATATGGTAATGGAGAGTTTGCTGTCGCCATTCGCTCAGGGTTGATACAAGGAAATCATGCATCCTTATTTGCTGGCTGTGGAATCGTGGCAGATTCTTCACCGGAAGAAGAATATAAAGAAACCTCAATCAAGTTTAAACCAATGTTACATGCACTCGAAGGAGGTTCTCATGGAACATCGTGAAGCCTTAACGGCATATGTTGCAGCTTTTGTTGATGAATTGGCACAAGTAGGTGTAAAGCATGCTGTTGTCAGTCCCGGTTCTCGTTCAACCCCATTTGCGTTATTGCTTGCTAAGCATGAAGATATTCATGTCCATATGAATATTGATGAGCGTTCTGCAGGATTTTTTGCCCTCGGTTTAGCCAAGGCTTTGAAAGAGCCAGTTGTACTTTTATGTACGTCAGGAACTGCTGCTGCTAACTATTATCCTGCTGTTATTGAAGCATCCTATTCAAGAGTACCGCTGATTGTGCTAACTGCAGATCGCCCCCATGAATTAAGAGAGGTCGGTGCTCCTCAGGCAATCGATCAAATTCATCTGTATGGAAAGCATGTGAAATGGTTTGCGGAAATGCCGTTACCGGAAAATAACGAAGATATCATTCGTTTTGTCAGATCTTTTTGTGCAAGAGCGGCCTCTACGGCACTCCAATCACCTAGAGGTCCCGTACACTTGAATTTCCCATTGAGAGAGCCCCTTGTGCCGATCATGGGGGATGATCAATATTTTCATAACAACCGTGGTTGGGGGCCGTTAGTATCTATTCAAAACGGAGAACTGACTGTATCAGAAATGGAATTCAAAAAAATTTCTGAAGACTTGACCGAACAAGATGGGATTATTGTATGCGGTTTCACAGATCATGAAAGGTTTGCAGAATCTGTTACGGTCATGTCTGAAAAATTAGGTTATCCTATTTTAGCTGATCCGCTATCTCAATTGCGCAGCGGAAGCCATGCAAAAACGAATATTATTGATTGCTACGATACCTTCCTTAGATTTGAAGAGCATATAGAAGAGATGCAACCAAAAATTGTGATAAGATTTGGGGCCATGCCAGTTTCAAAAGCATTGACCCTTTTCTTGAAAAAGCATAAAGCTGCAAAGCATTATGTTGTGGATGGTGGGGCAGAATGGAGAGATCCTGTGGGCACCGCCACTCATATGGTGTATTGTGATGAAGCTCTTTTTTGCGATAGATTAATTCCGCTAATAGAAAAGAAAGAGAACATGAATTGGCTAGAAAAGTGGCGAAAATTAAATAAAGTCACAAAATCAGCCTTGCAATCCATTAGAGATGAAAAAGATTTAAATGAAGGAAAGCTGTTTTCTATTCTAGGAGATTTATTACCAAAAGGAACGAATCTTTTTGTAAGTAACAGCATGCCAATTAGGGACCTTGATACATTTTTTCATACTAATGATAAGGATATTTCGATTTATGCCAACCGCGGAGCGAACGGAATCGATGGAACAATATCGACGGCCTTAGGAATCAGTACGGTTAAGGAACCCACTGTTCTAGTGCTTGGCGACCTAAGTTTTTTCCATGATTCAAATGGACTCCTAGCTGCTAAATTGCAAAAGCAAAACTTAACCATTGTCCTAGTGAATAATGATGGCGGAGGCATTTTTTCTTTTCTTCCTCAGTCAAGTGAAGAAAAATACTTCGAGCAAGTTTTTGGAACTCCACATGGACTTGATTTTTCCCATCTGGTAGCTTTGTATGGGGGTACCTATGTAAAAGCTAGAGACTGGGAGCATTTTGAGGAAAGCCTTCAGAGAGCGATCCATTCAGAAGGACTTAACGTAATTGAAGTCCGGACAGACAGGCAGGAAAATGTAACGTCACATCGAAGGTTGTGGAATTATGTTTCCCGGGAAATTTTATTGTCAAATCATGGAGAAACAAATGAAAATTCATGTTAATGGTGTCGATTATTATGTCGAAATATATGGGAATGGAGCTCCGCTCGTCTTATTACATGGCTTTTCAGGTGATAGTAGCACATGGACTGAGATCATAGATCCGTTAAAAGTAGACTATAAAGTCATTTGCTTAGACATTATTGGGCACGGGAAAACAGAATCTCCTAAGGAAGTTGAAAGGTATAATATCCAAGCAGTAGCAGAGGATATTAAAAATATTTTGGATAAGCTTGGAATAGACAAAACAGTTATGCTCGGTTATTCCATGGGAGGAAGACTTGCCCTTACCTTTGCCCTTCTTTTTCCAGATCGAGTTTCTGCTTTGATTTTGGAGAGTGCTTCTCCTGGATTAGAGACAGAAAATGAGAGAGAAAACAGAAAAATTAGCGATGAGAAGCTAGCTAAACGCATAGTAAACGAAGGCATTGAGAAATTTGTGGATTATTGGGAAAGCATCCCTCTTTTTCAAAGCCAGTTAAGGTTACTACATGAGAAAAGAGAGAAAATTAGGAATGCAAGGCTGAATAACAATCCTTTAGGCTTGGCAAATAGCCTGCTCGGTATGGGAACAGGCGCTCAGCCTTCTTGGTGGAGTAGTCTGTCAACTATCAAAATTCCCGTTTTGATGATCACAGGAGAATGGGATACGAAGTTTTGCCGTATTGCTGAACAAATGTCCCATTCCATTAAAAACTGTTATTGGGAAACAATTCTTGAAGCAGGGCATGCAATTCATGTGGAACAACCTGAAAAGTTTGGTAAAATAGTTAGTGAGTTTTTAATGAAGAATAAAGGAGGATTATAAGATGGCGATTGAATGGAAGCTTGAGCGTGAATACGAAGATGTATTATATGAAACATACAATGGAATTGCTAAAATTACCATTAACCGTCCTGAAGTACATAACGCATTCCGTCCAAAAACGGTTATGGAGTTGATGGATGCTTTTGCCTATGCAAGAGACGATGCGAATATCGGCGTGATTATTTTAACGGGTGCGGGCGACAAGGCGTTCTGCTCCGGCGGAGATCAAAAGGTTCGCGGACACGGTGGATATGTGGGTGAAGACCAAATTCCACGATTAAACGTTTTAGATCTTCAGCGTTTAATCCGTGTTATTCCAAAGCCAGTTGTAGCTATGGTAGCCGGCTATGCAATTGGAGGCGGTCATGTACTACACGTAGTATGTGACTTGACGATTGCAGCTGATAATGCGATTTTCGGACAAACAGGTCCTAAGGTAGGAAGCTTTGATGCAGGTTACGGATCCGGCTATTTAGCTCGTATCGTGGGTCATAAAAAAGCTCGTGAAATCTGGTATCTATGCCGCCAATACAATGCACAGGAAGCATTGGAAATGGGACTTGTCAATACAGTAGTTCCTCTTGAGCAGCTAGAAGAAGAAACTGTGAAATGGTGTGAAGAGATGCTTGAAAAGAGTCCGACTGCTCTTCGTTTCTTAAAGGCTGCTTTCAATGCAGACACGGACGGTCTCGCAGGTCTCCAGCAGTTTGCAGGAGATGCAACGCTACTTTACTATACAACGGACGAAGCGAAGGAAGGAAGAGATGCGTTTAAGGAAAAACGTAAGCCAAACTTCGGCCAGTTCCCAAGATTTCCTTGATTTCTTATATTCACTTGTGCTTTTCATCTCAGCTTGGCAAGCTTATCTTGTCAGGCTGTTTTTATATACTTGATCCTATTAAAGAGAAAAGGGATGAAAATAGTGTTTGAACAAAAGCATTTGCCGAATTGGCTAAAAAAAAGGGCGTTTTTGACTCCAGATCGTGTTGCCATTGAATATAAAAGTGAGAGGGTTACTTTTTCTCAACTGGATGAGAAAGTCACGGAAACCGCAGGGAAGTTGTACGGTATCGGGGTAAGAAAAGGTTCACGGGCAGCTGTTCTCTTAAAAAATGATCTTCAAACTGTTTTTGTCCTTCATGCTCTTTTATATCTTGGTGCAGAAATCGTTTTATTGAATAATCGTCTAAGCTCAAGCGAATTGTCTTGGCAATTGAAGGATTCAGGATCCGAATGGATATTTTCGACAAAGGAATGGGCTGAAAAATTGGATGAGATGGGTTTTTCGAGAACAGAAGTCGTATTTGTCGAAAATCTAAAAAATGGCATGCCATACTTAGAATGTCCCGTTCAATCTCAATTTTCGATGCAGGATACTGCTACGATCATGTATACATCTGGTACGACAGGAAACCCAAAAGGGGTACAACAAACCTATGGGAATCATTGGTGGAGTGCGGTCGGTTCCGTTTTAAATTTAGGTCTAAAGGAAGATGACTGCTGGCTTTGTACAGTTCCACTATTTCATATTAGTGGTCTTTCGATATTATTCAGAAGTGTGATTTATGGAATAAAGGTGATCCTCCATGAACGATTCTCTGAAGCAGAAGTAAACAGATGCATCATGGAAAAGGGAGTAACGATTGTGTCCGTGGTCTCATCCATGCTGAATCGTATGCTTGAGAACCTAGGAAACAACCGTTATCCGGACTCCTTCCGATGTATGCTTTTGGGGGGAGGACCGGCTCCGCTTCCCATGCTGGAGCGATGTCGTGATTTAGATATTCCGATCTATCAGACATATGGAATGACCGAAACATCATCTCAAATTGCCACATTGTCACCGGAGTATAGTTTAACAAAGCTTGGATCAGCGGGAAAAGCACTTTTTCCGTGTGAAATAAAAATCATGACTGACAATGGCGAAGCTCCGGCAAGTGTTTCAGGAGAAATCTTTGTGAGAGGTCAAAATGTAACAAAGGGCTATTTAAACCGAGAAGAGGCTAACCTCCAGTCATTCTCTGATGGCTGGTTCAAAACCGGGGATATCGGTTTTCTTGATGAAGAAGGTTTTTTATTTGTGCTGGATCGTCGCTCGGATCTAATCATTTCAGGTGGAGAAAACATTTATCCAGCGGAAATTGAATCTGTATTGATGAAGCATCCTGCTGTGTTTGAAGCGGGTGTAACTGGAATACCGGATGAAAAATGGGGACACGTACCGATCGCTTTTATTGTCTTAAACGAGCATGCAATGTGTGATGAGGATGAAATCAAAATGCATTGCAAAAAGCTTCTCGCTTCTTATAAGGTTCCTAAGATGATTCATTTCGTCAAGGAGCTCCCAAGGAATGCTTCAAATAAACTCTTGAGAAGAGAGTTGCTTAAGCTTCTGGAAAGGAAAGAAAAGGATGAAACTAAGTAAAGTCAATTTACACCTTATCTCTTCTCCTTTAAAGAAGCCGTTTGAAACATCTTTGGAAGTTGTGAGGAACAGAGAGGCGATTATAGTCGAAACCATTGATCAGGATGGAAATTGTGGATATGGGGAAGTTGTCGCTTTTTCAAGTCCATGGTATACAGAAGAGACAATCAAAACATGCCTTCATATGCTTAAGGATTTTCTTATACCTGCCATTAAAAGTAAGCCTATAAGTCATCCTAGTCAGTTAGAAAGTATATTTGTGAAATTTAGAGGCAACAGGATGGCAAAAGCGGGACTAGAAGGGGCTTTATGGGATTTGTATGCAAAGCAAAGAAACATCCCTCTTTATGAACTGTTTGGAGGTAGCAGAAAGTCTGTTCAAGCAGGTGTGGTCATTGCGTCAAAGAGTGTTACGGATGCAATGTTCTCTATTGAAGAATATGAAAAAGAAGGCTATCAGCGTTACAAAATTAAAATCAGCCCTGAAAGTGATCTTTCTTTTTTGAAAGAAATTAGACAGAATTACCCACATATTCCGTTAATGGCTGATGCGAATTCAGCATACTCCTTAAAGGATCTTCAGCATTTGAAGAAACTTGATGAGTTCAACTTAATGATGATTGAACAGCCTTTAGGTCACGATGACATTGTAGAGCATAGCGAGCTGCAACAAAGCCTGATGACACCCATTTGCCTTGATGAAAGCATCACATCGTATCATGCAGCCAAAAGTGCACTTGCACTTAAAAGCTGTCAAATCATCAATATTAAGATGAGCAGGGTAGGAGGCTGGATGGAGGCAGTCAAAATTCATAATTTGTGTGTCAAAAACAACATTCCTGTTTGGTGTGGGGGAATGATTGAATTTGGTATTTCCAGAGCGCACAATTTAGCGTTAGCGACTCTTCCAGGCTTTACGATTCCTGGAGATTTATCTTCCTCTTCTCGTTTTTGGGAATGGGATATAATTGAGCCCGAAATTCAAGTGAAAAATGGACAGATTATCGTCCCACATAAGCCAGGAATTGGATTTGAGGTAAATAGGAAGCATTTAATAAAATTGTTGGTTCATAAAGAAAGTATTGTACTAGATAGATAAAAGGCTCATCATGGAATGAGTCTTTTTTACTGAGTAAGAAGAAATGTTTTTTAATAAATAGGCATTTGCTTATTTTCATCCTTTTTCGATTTCAGCTATAATAAGAATAAATAGTCAGAAAATTCAAATCATAGGATGGGACTTATGGATAATAAAGAAAAACCGTATTTAATAGCTGAAATATTACTTATAAGAAAGATGCCAGCATGGGTTGTACGAGAAATTACTAAGCTTGCTGATGAAGAATTGAAATTTTTGATGGAAAAGTGCGGAATAAATGAAGAATTAATGACTTGAAAAAAATACAGGCAGACATGTCTTTCTAATGTCTGCCTCCAAAAATTATAGGCTATATAAGAAGTTTGGCAGCCATAAGGAAATCGAAGGTACATACGTAATGAGAATTAGTCCTACGATTACAGCTAACAGCCATGGAATAGCTGCTAAGGTGCAAAGGAAATACCAGTAGATTCTATTCGTTTAGCGTAAAAGATCATAAAGTAAAATTAATGTATATTCAGACGCTTGTCAGTCGAGGAACGACCCCGTGCGAGGCGCGGAGTTACCCTAGACGGTAATGAGCACCGGAGGAGGGATTGTGACGATGAATGCGAGCGTTTGCCAATAGTCTGAGAGGCACTCCAAAGTTGGAAGTGCCTTTCAAAACTTAGTGAAGAGCTTTTTCAAGTGTAGATAGGTTTTTCTTCATTAAGCTAAAGTAATCTTCATTGCGTTCTATGTCCTTCTTGGTTAATACAGATAAATTATGCAGGGTAAGAGTTTTGCCTTTTAGCTCCGATTGAACAATTTCCGCTAGTTTGGAAGGTGCATTTTGTTCGACTAGAACATACTGAATGTTATCATTTTTTGCTTTTTCAATGATTTCCTTTAGCTTCTTTTGGGAAGGTTCACTAGAAGTTGAGATACCAGCAATGCTTATTTGTTCAATTCCGTATCGTTTTTCCCAATAGCCATAGGCAGCATGGGAGACGACTATTTTTTTCTTCGGTGCATTCTTGATCGTCGTTTCAAACTCATGATGGAGCTCCTCTAATTGAGAGGAAAGCTGAGTATAATTTTTTTCAAAATACTCTTTTTGGTCTGGTTTGAGCTCTGCTAGTGAATCCTTAATGATTTCAGCCATCTCTTTTGCATACAACGGATCGAGCCAAATATGAGGATCTACATCTCCGTGGTTATGTCTGTGTTCATCCTCTTCATGATGGTGTTCTTCAACATCACCTTCATCATGTTCATGATCTTCTTCACTATGAGAAGGATCTTCTGCAGTTCCTTCTTGGTGAGAATGATCTTCATGGGATGCTTCAAGGTTTACAGCTTCGCCAACTGCGACCATTTTAACACCTTCGTCTTTAAAAATGTCCGCGGAGCTTTTCACAAAACCTTCTAAGTTATGCCCGATATACAAGAATAAATCGGATTTGGCCATGTCAATAATATCTTTTTGAGTCGGCTCAAAGGTATGCTCATCAGTACCTGGAGGATAAACTGTATGAACCTCCACGTATTCCCCCCCGATTACTTTTGTAAAATTCATTAAAGGGTAAACAGTTGAATAAACCACTAATTTGCCGTTCTCTTGTTTTTCCTCTTTTTGATTGTTCTCAGAATTACATCCGGACAATATCAATCCTACTATCAGCATAAATGTGATCATCAATTTTCTCATTCGGAATAAATCTCCTTTAAACGAAATGATTACGATTTAACTTTAGTATCTTACCTTATAAAGGGGATAAGACGCAAGAACTTTGTTTAGAATCCCTGTTTGTTTTCTGATTTATTAGGATATGTATTCTTTTGATTTCCATTCTTTTCTGGCACAGGATCGAAGCCTCCAGGATGAAATGGGTGACATTTCACAATCCTTTTAATGGTTAGCCAGCCGCCTTTTATTGGACCAAATCTTTTGATTGCCTCCAGTCCATAATGAGAACATGTGGGATAGAATCTGCAGGTTGGCGGTTTAAGAGGTGAAATAACAACTTGATAAAACCTAATGATCACAATAAAAATTTTTTGTAGCATTGAATAATCCTTCCTTTAATATATTGGAAAAAAATGCGTGAAAGGTGTAATAACTCAAGAAATTATTTATGATACAATTATAAAGGATAAAATCCGTTCTTTTCATTATAACTGCTTTCCATCAGATATAGCCCTTCTATGGGGAAAAATGGGTTTCTTCCCGATAATTTTTCAGAATAAATGATACTATTTAGATGAAAAAAATCCGAATTAATAATATGATAATTGTAAATCTTATTTTAGGAGTGAATTCTTATGCCATCAGTAGAAAGCTTTGAACTTGATCATAATGCTGTTAAGGCTCCGTATGTAAGACATTGCGGTGTTCATAAAGTAGGTAGCGACGGAGTCGTTAACAAGTTCGATATACGTTTTTGTCAACCAAACAAGCAGTCGATGAAGCCGGATGCGATTCATACATTGGAGCATTTGCTTGCTTTTAATATTAGAAAGCACTCTGAGAAATATGATCATTTCGATATCATTGATATTTCTCCAATGGGCTGTCAGACAGGCTTTTATCTTGTTGTCAGTGGTGAGCCAACCGTATCAGAAATAATTGATGTCCTCGAAGACACAATGAAAGAATCTGTTCATGTTACGGAAATTCCTGCTGCCAATGAAAAGCAATGCGGACAGGCGAAGCTGCATGACCTAGAAGGTGCTAAGAAATTAATGCGTTATTGGTTGCAGCACTCAAAAGAAGAACTTCATCAAGTATTTGCATAATATTTATAGAAGGGTGGCCAAGTTGGTCACCCTTTCATTATGTTTTCTTCTTCTTTTTTATTTTTCTCAAGGTCTTCTAAATATGGATTATTCTCTAAGGTATCTACAGTATGTTTGTAACCATATGCTTTTGAAGTCGTCATGACGCTCAATGAACATTTCTTTGATGATAGGTTTGATGTTTATGGTGTGAAAGCCCTTCTTGTGCAAACTTCCCCTTTAACGTCTCAATAATATAGAGGCCCATAAGATTTTTAATTTCCTGCTCACTCATTTCGCTGATTAAAGCGACTAAATCTCTATGGTTAAACTGCTCCAAAACCGCAAATGCCAGCATATCAATATCTTCTTCATCTGCAGTCATTTTATTTCGATACATTTCAAATAATTCATCGATTAATTTCATCCATTTTTCCCCCTTTCTTTGATTTTCATTATGTAAGAAGAGCTTTTTAGCAGCCTTTTGCATAGAATAAATTATCTATTATTTGGTCTATCTCACTAGTGTTGCATTAATTTAATTTTAATATTAAAAAGACTCACAATCTTCACTTATTTTATTTTGTGCAAAGAAAAAGTCCTTTATAATGGATAAGTCAGGTGGTAACCCGTCCAAATCCATTAATAAAGGACACACA
>NZ_WIAQ01000039.1 GCF_009466385.1 Peribacillus tepidiphilus
AGGTCCATATTTAGGTTAAACTGTAATTGGGTCATTTCTAATCTCCTCGCTTCACAATGATTTAATTGGCATAAACCATTGTAACCAAGAGGGATTGATTTGACCCCTTTTCTTTTTACACAATTATACGGACTTAATCCAAAATATCGGTCGTCAGCTGCAAAATATCGGTCGTCAGCGGCAAAATATCGGCCGTCAGCGATAAAATATCGGTCGATATCTTTATATATCGGCCGTCAAACAATAGAGCCTTTAAATTTTTGTCAGGAGATTCGAACCTATTGTTTTGTGTCGGCTTCAAGAGCTTAAATCTCCCATTCATGTAAAATTTCTCCATAATTAATCTACCACTCTATTTTTTACTCCACCCAATTAATATTTTTTCTACATTCACTCGCCCTGAAAAGAAAGTAGCACCGCCGCCCATATCGGCTAAACGATCTGGTGTGAGTGAGTTGACCAGCTGTTTCGTGCCTGGTTCATCTCTCCAAAGCCCTTGAGTTACAACGACCCCAGGTAACACGTTTTCTCCAACAGCAGCTTTTAACTCACATTCTCCTCGATGGTTCCACACCCTTACAAGATCTCCATCTTTTATTCCTGCTGAAGTGGCATCTTGGATATTGATGTGCACCCTCGGTTCTTTTTCTAACGAGATGTGTTTTTCATTGTTTGAAAAGGTAGAGTTTAAAAAGTTATGGTTTGGTGCAGGGATAAATAAATATGGAAATTTTTCATCCTCCGCTAATGGTGTGTACGTTGGCAATGGAGGATACCCGTCGTCTTCCATTTTCTTTGAATACAATTCAATTTTTCCGCTTGGTGTAGGAAGCTTGCCAGGGAAAAGAGGCTTCACGATTGCTTTTACAAACTGCTTTTCAACCAACGTTTCATAATTGATTCCATCCAAGTAGGGGTTATTCGGGTGATCGAGAGCCTCTGCGATCAATTCTGCTTCTGTCTGCTGAAATATTGAATCCTCAAAGCCCATTTCTTTAGCAAGTAGTTTGAATACTTCTACATTGGATTTAGACTCCCCATATCGTTCAATGACTGGCTGCTGAATCTGAATGTAATGATGCCAATAGGATGTATAGAAATCTGTATTCTCAAAGGACGAAGTTGCAGGTAAAACAAGATCTGCATATGCAGCCGTTTCGGTCAAAAATAAATCATGGACGACCAAAAATAAATCTTCTCTTCCTAAACCTTTTCTGACTTTATTGCCATCTGGTGCGACAACGGCAGGGTTAGTGCCATACACGTACAACGATTTTACTGGTGGGTCCAATTCAAGCAAGGCTTGACCAAGTAAATTCATATTGATGACACGTGTCTTTTTATTTTCAAGTAAATCAGGCCGCTGCAAGCTTGCTGCATTATGGGCTAAATAAGCCGAATTTCCCTTGATGGCTCCTCCGCCTTTTACAAGCCATTGTCCAGTAAGGGCAGGAAGGCAGGAAATCGTTCGAATGCACATGCCGCCATTATCGTGATGCTGTGGGCCATTGCCGATCCGGATGAAAGAAGGGGAAGTTTTTCCATACATACGGGCTAATTGATAAATGTCTTCTACAGGTACACCAGTGATTCCAGATACCGTAACGGGATCATATTGAACAACATGCTTCCGTAGTTCTTCATGTCCAACGGTATAGGTTTGTAAAAAGGAAGTATCGACCAGATCTTCAGCAAATAATATATGCATCATTCCGAGAGCGAGGGCACTATCAGTACCGGGTAAAATTGGAATGAACCAATCTGCCAACCGACCGGTCTGATTTTTATGTACATCAATGACAACAATTTTGGCTCCATTTTTTCGAGCCTTTTGGGCAAGAGTGACTTGATGCATATTCGTGCTGACAGCATTGATGCCCCAAAAGATGATTAATTTCGAATGAATGGTATCTTCCGGATCCGTACCTAAGCTCGCACCCATCGTATATTTATATCCTTCTGACCCAGCGGATGAACAGATGGTTCGATCTAATTGGGAGGCACCTAAGCGATGAAAAAAGCACCGGTCCATTCCTTCCGCGTTCAGTCTCCCCATATTGCCATAAAAGCTATAAGGAAGAATGCTTTCAGGTCCATCTGTTTGGATAAGCTCTTTCCAACGAGACGTGATGGTTTCAATCGCTTCCTCCCAGCTGATCCGCTCAAATTTTCCTTTTCCTTTTGCACCAATGCGCTTCAATGGATATTTCAAACGCTTATCATCGTATAAACGAGCCGCCATATTTCGAACCTTGTTGCAAATATTCCCATTTGTCACTGGATGATTCGGATCTCCATCTATTTTCACGATTTTCCCATCTTTTTTATGAAGAAGTAAGCCGCATTGATCTGGACAATCAAGAGAGCAAACTGAAGGGAACACCCCATTTCGTTCATTTACATAAGAGTTCATTCGTAGTCTCCTTTATGAATCGTCTAAGAAATTATTTTAATTTCGTTTATTCTCATCATAAAATATTTGGAAAAGTGCGGCAATAAAATAATGAGTTTCAGATTAGTAGAGCTACTATTTCATTGATTCACTCAAAAATACTTTGCCAAAATGGTAAGTCATTTCTGGATTATTTAGAAAATTTTTCATCAATAAATATAGACAATTTTTGATAATTACATTATTATTGAAATAAGAACAAACGTTCTGTTTTTGAACGTTGCAACTTAGATCTTTTCATAAATTTCTATTTTTGTGGTTAATTGACAATCTTAGAAGCTACGATATTGTGTTATTCTATAAAAGATTAGGAGGAATGAACGTGAGCGATGAGATGAGGACTTTATTACGGTCGGTATTGAAAGAGGAGCTTCAGGTCATTAAGAAAGAAATAAGTGAATTTAAAGAGGAGTTTGTTGGCTTTCGTTCCAATGTAATTGAGCGGCTTGATAAACTGGAAGAAGGCCAAGAAAAGCTTGAACATCGTTTAGAAAAACTGGAAGAAGGTCAAGAAAAGCTTGAACATCGTTTAGAAAAACTGGAAGAAGGCCAAGAAAAGCTTGAACATCGTTTAGAAAAACTGGAAGAAGGCCAAGAAAAACTGGAACAAGGCCAAGTAAAGCTTGAACATCGTTTAGAAAAACTGGAAGAAGGCCAAGAAAAACTAGAACAAGGCCAAGAGCGTATCGAACGGAAGATTGGAAATATTCCTGCACAATATGAGCATTTGGAAAATTTTATTGGAACGGAACTCACACAAATTAAGCAAAACCAAGAACGACAAGATCGGATCATTGAAATACTTGCAGCTCGCTCCATTCAACACGAGGGCGAAATAAAGGATCTAAAACGTGCGATAAACCATCAATAAAAAATTCCAATAGAAACTGAACTTTTAGTACCAGGCTCCGTTTGATATTTAGTAGCTAGGGGTACCTGGCTTCTTGTTTTAGGACAACTTTTTCGACCAAACAAAAGATCATAATAAAGTGAATACAAATTATAATCGTCTCTGGTATAATTTTTATTTTATCCTTTGCAACAGGTGATTACTTAATGGCAACCATACAAACGATTATTCAACAATGGCAGCTTTCTTTACAGAAAGAAATTGACTACTTGAAAGAGCAGGGTGGGTCGAAATATCTGATTACGAATGGAAAGGTATTATCCAAAACAAAGGAAACCACTACTTACTGGTTTCTTCTGGCTACTGATGTGATGCTTCCAGATGGATTTCCCGTTCGAATTCTATATAAGAACCATTCATATGAGGGCGTTGTCGTATCAATCGAAGGGTTTGACCTAATTGTAGAGCTCGATACCTATATTGGGAATGAAATAAGCGAAGCGGAACTGTACAGCGAACCTTGGGAGTTATTGGTTGCTCTAGATACCAGGTTACGTGAACTAACTGATTCACCTATTAAGCTAAATAGGGTGAAACGGCTATTATCCGGAAATGCGCCTGCTAAACATACAGAGTATCCATATAAAACTCCTTTACAAGAAATGATTTTGCGAGCCAAATATAATCCCACTACCTATATATGGGGGCCGCCGGGTACTGGGAAAACGTATACTCTTTCGAGAGTCATTGGACACAGATATATGAAAGGGAAAAAAATTCTTGTTCTCGCCCACAGCAATGCAGCCATTGATGTATTAATGTACGCTGTGACTAAGTATGTGGAAGAGAAAGGGAAATGGAAGGCTGGAGAGATCGTTCGCTATGGAACTAGTCGAGATACGAGTGTGAAAAAGCATCCAACCCTTCTTTCTTCTAAGCTTGTAGAATACTTTGAACCAAATGTAGAAAAGAAAAAGCGTAGATTAGAAACAGAACGAGTGAATCTGAAAAACTCTTCATTAACGGTAGAAAAGTCCAAAAGGCTTGTACAAATAGAGGAAGAGTTAAAAGAACTTCGAAACGTCATCAAAGAGAAGGAAAAAACGTATGTGGAAAGCGCAAAAGTCGTTGGGACCACCTTATCAAAAGCTACGATGGACAGCTTAATCTATGAAAATCATTTTGATTTAATCGTTGTAGATGAAGCTAGTATGGCATACGTTCCTCAATTAGCCTTTGCCGCCTCCTTAGGGAAAAAGATCATCGTTTGTGGAGACTTTAAACAATTACCTCCGATTGCTTTATCTGATCACAAACTCGTAAACTACTGGCTAAAAGAAGACATCTTTCATCATGCTAAAATCGTGCAAAAAGTTGAACATGGGGAGACGCACCCTAATCTTTTTATACTCAAAGAACAACGAAGAATGCACCCCGCTATTTCAGGGTTTACGAATCATTTTATTTACCACGACCAAGTAGTGGACAATAAAACCGTTCAAAAAAATCGTGAGAGAATTTCTAATCTGCCGCCGTTTTCCAATGTGGCCTCAGCACTCATTGATTTGTCTCAAATAGGAGCTTTTTGTTTAAAAGAAAGTGCGTCTGTTTCTCGGTATAATGTTTTTTCAGCGCTTTTATCCATACAATTGATTTTACTAGCTAGAAAATATGGAATGGATTCCATAGGTGTGATCGCTCCTTATAAGGCACAAGCAAGATTGCTGTCAGCTTGTATTCAGGAATTCATCACTCAAACTGGAGAACGGAATGTTGTCGCTGCTACCGTCCATAAGTTTCAAGGTTCTGAGCGGGACATGATTATTTTTGATGCTGTGGATAGTGATCCTCAACCAAGGGCTGGCATTTTGTTAACGGAAGAAAAAGGAGATCGGTTAGTCAACGTAGCTGTTACAAGAGCAAAAGGAAAGTTTATACAAGTTGCCGATATGGATTACATGAAATCGAGAGTATCAAAAGATCGTGCGTTGTACAAGTTAATGGATCATTTATCGAACCATAATAAGATTACTAGAAACGAGTTACTAGAAGTACTAACTGAAACCGTTGATAGAAGATTACAGTGGTTTAATGCGGAAAAATTAGATAAGGTACATGAAGATCTATTACAGGCCAAACGAAATATCATTATATGCATTCCGGATCCATCAAGAATAAGAAAAGAAATAGGGGATGCATTAAGGTATGTACAGGATCGAGTGAAAGTAACGTTTGTTACAGAACAACCTGAGAAAGTCTTCCTGCAGGGTGAGGTAATTCTTAGTAAACTTGCTATGCCATTTATCATAATTGATGATGAAATACTATGGATTGGCTTCACATCCACGCATTCTACTAGTTATGAATCCTCCCTAAATCCACTATTCATTATGGCAAGACTGGAATCAAAGAAGGTGGTAACGCTGCTTCATAGCTTCTTAGATCTTAATGCGGCTAAACAAAGCAATGAACAATTTAAACAGACTGTTGTGAGCTACCGACCAAATTATACGCTAAAGAAATTCATTCAAACGTGGGAAAGATGTCCAGTCTGTAGAAGTGTTCGGGTTCCCGATATCACAGCAAAAGGAAGTATTCGCTTGCTTTGTAACTATTGCGGCAATCACGGAAGCGTCAACAAAAGCATCCTGAATCGATACATGGAGTACATCGATTTGAAATGCAGATCATGCAATACACCTCTCAAAGCCGAAGGGGAAAAAAGCATCACATCAGTAAGTTGTGAACGATGCAATGAAGTGATCGAGGTGAAATCCTTATTATAAAAAAATAAGGAGAAAAAAGGAAGGATAGAGAGTCAGACATATAAGATAACATCCATCATTTATTTTTGAACATTAAAAGGGGCATCCAAAAGCCGAAAAATCGACTTATTGGACAGCCCCTTCATGTTGCTGAAATGTTATTAGAAATAGTATTCTAATGTCAAAAAGTAGCACTAACAAAAGGTATTAGAAAAACCAATTACAACAGCAACGGCGACGGCGACAGCGACAGCGACAATCTCTGTCAAAGCCTCTGTCAAAGCCTCTGTCACAACGATTACGACAGCATCCAAAAAACAAATGAATCACTCCTTTATTTTGTTATTAAACTACAAATCATTATATGCAGAATAAGGACAAGCTGCTCGAGACATTTACCTAAGCATTATGGAATGTGTATTCGACTAAAATTGAAGTTTTTCGTTTCGAATCCACACATCCTTCAATGTGAGTAATAAGTGATGTAAGCGAAATTGAAATAGGTCAATAGCAGAGGAATTTACGAACACTCTTTTGGAACGAGTGAATAAGCTGCGGGCAGGCAATCGGGTTAGAAGAAGGGATTAGCATAGGCCCCCTTGTTGATGAAGCTGCGATTGACAAAGTGGATGGGCAAGTAAGGGACGCTGTAGCAAAAGGAGCTTCTTTAATAACTGGCGGATGCAGGATGAGAGATCATGGACTAGATAAGGGCACATATAAGCCCACTTTGTAGACCTTTCATCTCTTTGAGCTTTTCTTTCAGTTCCCTATGCGAATTACAAATATTCTTAATATATGGCAAAAATTCCTCACCGTCTGGTGTCAGTGTAATACCCATCCGTGAGCGTAATATAAGAGTGGTAGAAAGTTCTTCCTCTAATGAATGTACCATTTGACTAATGGCGGATTGAGTATATCCAAGTTCTTCAGCTGCTTTGGTAAAGCTGCCAGTTTCAATGACTTTGATAAAAGCATAATAAGAATTCACCCACAATAGCTCCTTTATATTAGAATTTCTATGCATTAGTCATTTTAGCAGGTGTATTTATCGCAAACTCTACATCTAAAAAACAACCGGAAATTTTGGAATGCAAAAAGGAGCAGTTTAGTTGAACAGGGAACAGCCATAAACTTTGCTTTATGAAAAATCTCTCAAAGGAGCAGAACGTCAAAAAACCCCGAATGAGATTGCATTAAACACGGTAATATTCAGCATTTAGAAAGCGTACATGATATTGTTCAAAACATTACCAATGTAGCAGTAAGAGAAAGGGTTCCAGATACCTTTATTCAAAAAGCAAACGAAATTCAATTAATTGATGTGTCACCTGAAACATTGCGTAAAAGACTGGCAGACGGAAAAATATATGCAAAAGAAAAAAATGAACAAAGTTTAAACAGCTTTTTCACCATATCTAATTTGTCAGCTCTTAGGGAACTAGCTCTGAGGGAAATCGCGGATGATGTAGATGAGGAAATAGAGCAGTCATTAGGTTCTTCTCTGGAAGGACCGTATGGTATTCATGAAAAAATATTAGTTTGCGTCCACTATGGTCCAACTGCTAAAAAATTAATTAGAAGAGGATTTTTTTAAAAAAAACAGGAGTATTTAATAGGTTTGAAGAATATACCTCCCTAAATATGTATACAAATGTGTACATATAAAATAGGAGGTGTAAATAATGGAGCAAGATTTTCGCAAAAAAACCTTTCGAGGTGCAAAAATTGAAGATTTGATCTTAGAATTAGAAAAACTAAGCTCATTGTGTGAAGAAAAATCAAAAAGTAGTGACCAATTAGAAAGACAACGTTTTTATGAAGGAATGGCTATTGCTTATACAACGATTGCAGTGAAATTAAAAGGTGACTTCGATTATATTGAGCCGAAAGTAATTGATGAACTGTACAGTTCCGTAGAGAAAACTTCAATTCCAAATAATATTAGAAATACACAACACGTTGAAACTTGCTCTTTTTGTCGTAGAAGTAAAGAAGAAGTCGGGGAATTAGCTATGGGACCGGGAGTTTCTATATGCAGTGAATGCTTAGAGTTTGGTGCAGAAGTAATTAAATCACAGTCCACAGAAATTTAGATTCTACAACAAAACAGGTGTGTTACTTTAATAAAGATAGGGAAGCTTTCAATAATTTAGGAGTTTCCCTTGTTTTTTTTCTAATTATCATCAATAATAAAAATTTCTTGAGTTCCTAATTAACGAAGATGCTCCGTAACTTAAATAAAAAAGCGGGCTTCCAAAGCTTTAGATACTCCATCATGATCGTTGGTATCAGTCACTTCCATTGCCAAGTCTTTTAGTTCTCTAATGGCATTGCCCATTGCAACGGGATAACCACATATCTTGAATAATCCTAAATCATTAAAGTCATCACCAAATACCATGATTTTTTTAAGAGATATTCCTAGTTTGTCTGATAGGATAGAAATTGCATTTTCTTTCGAGACATTTAATCGCATAATTTGACTGAACTGATTTGAATCAGTATTGATAATATTTACTTGATCACCAAAGTTTTCAATAAAAGATTGTATGGAATGTAAATGAGAAACTAAAATTTTGCCATCCAAATCCAGTACTACTGCTTCCATTTCAATTCCCCTTTATCACTTAACATATGGTAACTATTTCTTTATATAATAATGAAAGTTTTATGAAGCTTACCGACTCTGTTCCTTTCCCAAGTACTTGTTAGCTAAATCACTTTATTCCACTTAAAAGCTCACTTCAAAATCTTTAACGTACACAGCATTTCCAGTAATCTCTATACCAAAATGATTTTTATTTTTAGTGACGTGTACCATAACTCGACCATCTTTTCCCATTTCGTGACCTTGCTCTACAATAAGATGTAGAGATTTTTCAAAATGGCTTTTTATGTATGTAGCATAATAGGCTCCCATTACCCCTGAAGCCGTTCCAGTGACTGCGTCTTCTGTTGTACCAGAAAAGGGTGAAGAGAAGTGGCGAGCGTGCATATGGGCATGAGGATCATACGTTTCCATGCAAAAAGGATGAACAGACGCTTTCGGCATTTCTTTTAAAATAGTAGGGAATACCTTATTATTCGGTTTCATCCTTTTAAAGGCATCCAGCTTTTTTATTGGAATCAACAATGTCCAAGTACCTGTACTACCATATAAAATAGGCAGGTTGGGTTCTATGTCATCTTCAGCTAGTCCGATTGATAATGCCAACTCTTTTTTGGAACCATGAAACTCTTCAAACTTCGGAGAAGCCTGTTTCATCGTTATGTAGATCTTATGATCAGCAGTTGAATGAATCTTGATCGGTAAGATCCCTGCTTTTGTTTCAATGGTTAACTCATTCTTCTCTCCCAGTAATCCTTTAGATTTCAATGCAAAAATGGTTGCGATCGTTGCATGACCACACAAGTTGACTTCATGTCCCGGTGTAAAAAAACGAATTCTAAGGTCAGCGACGTCGGATTTAACTAGAAAAGCGGTCTCATTATAGCCAACCTTTAAAGCAATTTCCTGCATTTCATCATCTGTTAAGTCATCCCCATTAAAAACAACTCCTGCTGGATTTCCTTTATTAGGCTCATGACTAAATGCATCATAATGATAAACCCTTACCGATTTCACTCTTTTTCCCCCAATAAGTTGTTTGAATTTTATGGTTTTATCCTATTGTATCAGTAATGGCGATATCATTTGAATAATAATTTTTATGCTGCCTTGTTAAAAACACGGCGGGTTTAAAAAGCTTGACAGAAAGGAATAAAAATTGTGGTAAATTATTTTCCATCTTTTATTAACGATGTTTTCTTACATTTTCCTTCATGAAGCATGTATTCATGGATCGCTAACGGGCAATCTTAATTAATAAGCATAAATTATACACGAATAAAGGTGTTCGAAAATAAAAGGTTTACAAAAAAAACTTGTGTTGGTATTATAAGAAAAATTAAAAAATTAAAACGGCGATGAAGAGAAGAGTAGATAAAATGAATTCTTTACAGAGAGCTCCAGATGCTGAAAAGGAGTAAGAATTCATTATTGAACCAAGCCTCTGAGCCTCACATGGGAACTGTATTTAGGGGATAATGTGACAGGTGCTCCTGTTATAGAGCTAGGGTATAAGTATTATTACCAATACCGTACCCGAAGAGGTTAATATGGCGACATATTAATAAACTGGGGTGGTACCACGATATAAGATATAAAATCTCGTCCCCAAGACTAAATCAGTCTTGGGGGTGGGATTTTTTTTTATTACATTAAAATTTTTAAAACAGATGAATGAAATAGAGGAGGGTTATATACATGAGTGCAGACAAAGAGATTCTTTACAATAATTTTATGGATCAGCTAATGGATGAAGATATAAAAAACGGAGCGTTCAATAGAACCATTTGTACAAGGTTTCCTCCTGAGCCAAATGGTTATCTTCATATTGGCAGTGCCTATGCGATTCATGTAAACTACATGGCTGCAAAAAAATTCGATGGAAACTTCAACCTTCGTTTTGATGATACCAATCCATTAAAGGAAGACATGGAGTATGTCAATGCCATTATCGAAGATATCAATTGGTTGGGCTATAGTCCAGGTAATCGAATCTTTTATGGCTCAGATTATTCAAATGAAATATTTAACGCAGCTATTGCATTAATAAAGAAGGGAAAAGCATATGTCTGTGAATTATCGCCAGAAGAGATAACAGAATACCGAGGGACCTTAACGGAACCTGGAAAAAACAGTCCATTCAGGAACAGGCCAATCGAGGAAAACTTAGATTTATTCTTCAAAATGAAAAATGGTGAATTTCCAACTGCTTCAAAGGTATTACGGGCAAAAATAGACATGGCATCGCCCAATATGAACTTAAGAGATCCGGTCTTATACAGAATCATTCATGCAAACCATTACAGAACAGGAAACGGATGGTGTATATATCCTATGTATGATTTTGCCCATCCTATACAAGATGCTATTGAAGGAGTCACTCATTCCTTATGTTCTATAGAGTTCAAAGACCATCGCCCTCTTTATGAATGGGTTTTAACAGAATTAGAAGTAAAGGAACCACCAAAACAAAGAGAATTTGGAAGAGTAAATGTTACGGGAGTTGTAACAAGTAAACGATACTTGCGGGAATTAGTAGCAGGAAAATTTGTGGATGGTTGGGATGACCCAAGATTACCTACTATACGCGGTCTTAGAAGAAGAGGATTCACTCCTGAAAGTATAAGAAATTTTGTCGCTGACATTGGCTATATCAAACATCAAAGCACGGTTGACTATGCTTTGCTCGAACATTCCCTTCGAAATGATCTAAAAACCAAAGTGAATAGTGTAATGGCTGTATTACATCCGCTAAAGGTTACGATTACGAATTACGATGATGATAAGACCGAACTTTTATCCATTGAGAATAATGCAGAAAATGATGCTTTAGGAACTAGAGAAGTTCCCTTTTCAAAAGTCATTTATATTGAAAAAGAAGACTTTATGGAAGTACCAACAAAAGGCTTTAAAAGGTTGTCTTTACATTCTGAAGTTCGGTTAAAAGGTGCCTATTTTATAAAGTGTAACGAGGTTATTAAAGATGAAGAAACCGGTGAAATCATTGAACTGCGATGTACGTATGATCCAGAAACGAAAAGTGGAACAGGTTTCACTGGAAGAAAAGTAAAGGGAACGATTCATTGGGTATCTGCCTTACATGGTGTAAAAGCCGAGGTTCATCTTTTCGATCAACTATTCGAGGATGAAGAAATGGTGAAGGATCACGAAAAAACATGGAATGAAAAAATCAACCCTGCATCCAAAGTGGTTCTTGAGGATTGTGTAATGGAACCTTCTATCAAAAACGCACGTGTGGAAGAGAAGTTTCAATTTATCCGACATGGATATTTTTGCGTCGATCAGAATTCAACAGATAAAAAATTTATCTTCAATCGGATTGTTTCATTAAAAGATTCATGGAAAGGAAAAAAAGGCTAAAGAAAATGGGTGTCAGTCACCCCAGAAAGACATTTGTCCACGAGCGGTGCCTGACACTCGGTGTTCTGATATTCATTTATTTCATATTGTGTTGGGAGTTCCTTATAAGAAGATTGATAACCAATCACCCTCACAATAACCAGTTGCAACTCTATTTTATCAATTTCTTTTAATCTCAAAACCTAACAATCTTCGACAAATTTCGGGTAGTGACAGGCAAAAATGTGCTAAGGACGGTGGTAAAAGGTCTTGTCCCTTTTTTGGTACTATTCATATTTTATAGTGTATTGGTTTGTTTAGACAAATAGGATTAGCCCCTACAACCAATAAATTAGCTAAAAAAGGCGTGATATGATTGAGCAAAAAAGATATAAAGAAAAAGTACTACGAAGAAAGTAGTGATGATTACAGCGAGAGGAAAGACTATCATAAGAAACATGATAAATCTAGTTGTGATCATAAAAAACAGGATGACTCTAGTAGCAATCATAAGAAACATGATGAATCATGTTGTAATCAAAAGAAACATGATGCCTCTTGCTGTAGTCAAAAGAAACAGGCTGACTCTTGTTGTGATCATAAGAAACATAATGATTCTTGTTGTAATCATAAAAAACGTGATAACTCTTGTTGTAATCTAGAAAGACGGGTTAATAACCCAGCAAATGATGTAACGAATTTTCCACGAATAACCCAAAGTGAGACAAGCCTCGCACATTTTAATGATTTTATACTTTATGGATTTAATGATAGTAATGAATCTAATAATAACAGATTTTCAGGATTTGCTTTTTCTAATGATTTAGGTAGAACTTGGACTGACGGTGGTTCTATACCAGTAAATCCAGGGGGGCGCAATTCCGGTGATCCTGTTATATCAGTAGATCGAAATGGTGTATTCTATTATGGTCAAATTGGTCAAGAAATTGTTGCGAATGTTTCACAAGGTGTAATCAGTGTTTCAACTGGAACCATTACTCCGAACGAAACCATCACAATGAATCTTCCACAAGTTGTTGGACGCGGTCAAAACCCTGCTGCTGGTATTAATCAGGATAAAGAATGGATTACAGTAGGCCCTGATTCTGATAATCCGGGGAATGAAGCATTGTATATTACGTGGACTGATTTTACTGCTACCCCGAACCCCAATATTCGCTTTTCAAAATATACAACTGGTGTCACCTTAAATCCTATTATTACAGATCAAGTTATTGTCACGGGTGGCACTAATTTTATAACAGGGTCATTTGTTGTCGTGGATGACCTCGGAGGTATTTATGTTTTTTATGAAGAAATATCGCCAGCGACAGCTTTTAATACATTGGGTCAGCCAAATAGGACCATTCGTATGGTTAAATCAATTGACGGTGGTAATACTTTTCCAATCAACGTGGCCGTTTCAACACCTTTCGCTGCTGCAGCAACAACCACGGGACCTTGTGGCCGTCCTTCTATTCAAGTTGATAATTCTAGACAGATTCGTATGAATGAGTTCCCTCATGCAGCCTTTGGGCCAGATAGTACTTTATATGTCGTATGGAATGCGGGTAGAGTGCTTGGAACTACGACTTTTATTGATGTCTTTTTAGCCTATAGTATGGATAAAGGAAATACCTGGAATAGAGTGAATATTACTCATAAAAATATAGCTTTTTCGTTTTTTCCGTCCGTTGCGGCTAATAAAAAGGGAGCTCATATTCAGTATAATCGTTTTAATGAACGTGGTGGTAGCGTTGGGGGTGTAGGTGATGGGACATTTGCGATATTCACGAAAAGCTTTTCTCCTTGTGATGGTTTAAGTGAAGAGAAAATGGTAAGTACTGAATTTTCTCCTGTGCCAGTTACGAATCCTAGCCCTGATACTGCCAATTGTTATATGGGGGATTACAATCAAATTATTGCTGGTCCCGGAAATTGTTTGCTTCACTCCTGGGGTGATAATCGTGATGTTATTATTCAAGGGAGTATTCAACGGAATAATCCTGATGTCTTCTTTGGAATAACATTCCCAGATCAGAAGAACCATGACTGTGGTTGTGATTAAGAAAAAATTTTCTAAAAAGTAAGAGACAACTCTACCAATCCTTTATTCCTTTTAATTCTTCAAAGTAATCTTTGTTATTCATCCCAATAGACAACTCAACCCCTTTCTCCACCTATCATCTCATAGTAAAATTTCCCTCTATAAACTAGATCGCCATTACAAAATTGTAAAAGCATCAATATAATGTAGAAATTCGAAATAAAGGAGGTGATTTTTTCAATGGATTGTAAACCTTGTGAAAATCAAATCAATAATGAAAATGAAATGGAAAATAACTCCACAAATAGTCCAAGCTATACTAAATTTCTTTTTGCTCCGATACCCGAGCACATGATACTCGAGGAAGACGATACGAATTTACCTCAGCAACAGAACGATTAGTTTTAACTATTGTTTGAGTTTTGTTAATAGGTTTTAAATGGTGGTTTAATTAAGAGAACGCTAACAGGGGTACAGTCAAATAAAAATGGTGTCAGTCACCCCAGAAAGACATTTGTCCACGAGCGGTGCCTGACACTCGGTATTAAACGTTTGTTCATTAAGCAGCACTAGATTCCTTTTGTGGGTTTGATTTAAAAAACAACTTCATCATCGGAGGGGTAACAATCGTTGTGACAAGAACTACGACAACAGCCACTGCGAATAGATCTTGACTTAATAGATTTGCTTCTAAGCCAATCGTCCCAAGGATTAATGCCACTTCACCACGAGAAACCATTGCAGACCCGATCCCCAATGAGCTATTCCAGCCAAATCCAGCTGCTTTAGCTCCAATCGCAGCACCAATTAATTTAGTTAGGATCGCTAAAATACTTAAAATCACGATTAGACCTAAATTGGTCGTTATCCCACCAAACTCAGCAGTTATACCTATAGAAGTAAAGAAAACAGGAACAAAGATGGAATAACCAATCGTTTCAACCTTTTCAAAAACTTCGTGCTTATAGCCTGTGACGCTGATTGCCACACCTGCTATATAAGCTCCAATGATCGCAGCAACACCAGTATATTCTGCTAAGTAAGCATAAACAAAACAAATAATAAGAGCAGATGAAATGACTGTTTCTGTGACTTTAAATGACGCAAACTTCTTCAAAAACCAAGGAACGATCTTCCAGCCAACAAGAATAGCTCCAGCAAAGAATACGACTTTCTTTAAAACCACTGTCGTTAAGTTCACATCTCCACCTGTAAAACTCATTAAGAATGCCAAAGCAATAATGACAACCACATCATCGAGTACTGCCGCTCCTAAGATCGTCGTTCCTTCAGGGGATTTTAGATAGTTCATCTCTTTAAGTGCCTGAACGGATATACTTACACTGGTAGCAGAAAGCAATAGTCCTAAAAACCAGGCTTCCATCGTCGTTAGATTTAAAATCATTCCAGCAAAATAACCTAAAACCAGCGGAACAATAATACCTCCAAAACCTACAAAGGTTGAGGCTTTCCCAGTGCGTTTGAATTCATCAAGATCTGTTTCTAATCCAGCAATAAACATCAGCAGGATCACACCAATTTGACTAAGTTCAGCTAATGTTTCTGTTTCGTTCACTAATCCTAAAACCGATGGACCTAGTATAATTCCAATCAAAAGTTTTCCAAGAACGGAAGGCTGTCCTAATCTTACGCTTACGCTCCCAGCTACTTTGGCTGCTATTAAAATAATGGCTATTTGGAGTATTAACACTTTCAATTCCACCTTTCCTTATTATCATGAGTATTCATTTGAAAAAAATACAAAAAGGAGCCTGCTACCAAAGGACATACTAATCCCTTGGTGACAGACTCCTCCTAGTGCACTAAGTATTTTATTACCTATACTATATCACATTTTTTGTGAAATTTCATTTTTTTTACTGGTCAATAAAAATTATTCATTGTTTCCTGACATGACAAAAGAAAAGAGTTCACACTCTAATTAGTCTTTCTTGTTTGAACGGAGTGATAGATACAGGAAATATTTCTAACAAGATCATCCCGCCTTTCGCCATTCATTTCCTATTCTAAATGTACTCCATTTTTTTTATTCATGTAGGGCAAATATCAGTTTTAAAGTAGACCGAACAGGAATATATATGGAAATGGTCTGACGTAAGTTTTTGGAAAGAGGTCTTAGGGGGCAGTAGGTAAATAGAAATGTATGTTTTAAGTCAAATGTTTTGCAGCTTAAACATGGGAAACTATGAAATGCGGATGTGAATAAAATGAAAAAATGGAGTTTGCTGTTACTCTTTATAGTATTGGTCAGCGGGTTGATTTTTTTAGGAGCATATGGGGGAGCCGTCTTAGGTTTATTTGAAAAGGAAAAGCATGTTATGAACACACATGATAAAAAAGAACACTTGCTCTCTCAGAAAGAATGGATCGAGCCGGAGCTTGTTTTGATTGACTCCAGAGACGGAACGGAAATACAAAAAGTAAAAGCATCTTCTTTGAAAAGCAAAGAGTATACTGAGAACCTTGCTGCGGAATTGGAAGCCAAATATGACAAGCCCATGATTCCAGCTAAATTAGGAGCCGATGGGAAGTTAAAGGAAGGGCAAGTCCGGGTTGTATTGGATAAAGAAGCATTCATCCAGGAGCTTACAACCGTGAAAGCTCTTCAGAAAGTGATCGAAGTACCCATTACGGAAACGGCGCCGAATATTACAGCTGAAGCGATCGCCAATATCGATCAAGTCCTGTTAGGCAGCTATACAACAAAATTCAATCCGAACATAATAGGACGATCCAGAAATATTGAGCTATCTGCGCAGGAAATTAACCAGATCATCCTTGGCCCTGGAGACCGATTTTATTTTAATTTAGTTGTGGGGGAAAGAACGCCGGAAAGAGGCTATCAAAAGGCGATGGAGATTGTGAATCATGAATTTGTAGAAGGGATTGGCGGGGGAATTTGCCAGACCTCCAGTACACTTTACAACGCGATTGACAAGGCAGGCCTTGGAATTTTAGAGCTTCATCACCATTCGAAAGCAGTCGGCTATGTGCCTCAAAATCGAGATGCGACGGTTTCTTGGGGCGGCAAGGACTTAAAATTTATGAACAACAAAGAGTATCCGGTGATGATCAAAACCATCGTGAATAAACAAAACGGCACGATTGAGGTACAAGTGAGAGCAGCCGCTCAGTATGTGGCAAAAAACTAAGAAACGAAATCCTTCCACACCATTGCAGCTTCTCATCATTAAGCAACCAGCCAAATAAAGTGGATGATCAATTGTAATATATTTGTGTCTACGGCAGTTCATTTCGAACTGTTTTTTTTATGGAGAAAATCTTCATATCCATCCTCATTTCGAAAGTTGATTTAAATGAGTAAAAGATAAGGCTTGGAGTACAATTGACGATTTAGAAGTCCATCATGAAAAAATTCTTCATCTCATGATTGTCGATGAACAACTTCAAAAGTACTACCATTTACTTCTTGCGGTGTTTTTCTTAAAACTATGCGGTGGTCCTCCAAAAGAGTGGGGTTTGATCAGGATTGGTACTCTGGATTACTCAGAATGGTGAATGAAAATTCTTGGCGACTGGCAACCCTTTAGGAATTTAATTTTGTTTTCTGTTACAGCAGTTCATGATGAACTGTTTTTTTATGCAAAAAATTATCAATTTCCACCCCTTTTTTCGTCACTTCTTTTTATAAGAGATATGAAAGGGGGATGAGCACATGGAATAGAGAAAAATGAATGCTCGATTGTTTTTTTGTTTGTTGAACTTTTTGAGGAATGAACCAAAGGAAGCGATTTACAGCATATCGATAAGTTCGGGTTGTCCGTTTATAAAGGTCCGGTCAATTTGAAATGGGAGGTTGGATGTATGAGTAAGCTATTAATTCAAGAAAAGCCGTTGATGATTATTCCTTCTTTGGCTGTCAAAATCGGTCTAAATGAGTCAATCATTTTGCAGCAAATCCATTATTGGCTATTGTCGAGTTCCCATGTTATTGAGGGGAGAAAGTGGATCTATAACTCCTATAAAGACTGGCAAAAGCAGCTGCCATTCTGGTCGGAAAGTACGATCAAAAGGACTATAAAGTCATTGGAGGATCAAGGCTATTTAATTTCAGATAATTTCAACCAGCATAAAATGGACAAAACAAAATGGTACAGCATTGATTATGAAAGGCTAGAAGAATTAGATGACCAAACGAGCACTCAAAGTGAGCCGCCTGCATGTCAAGATGAACTAGCGGGAATTTCACCTTGCTACAAGGAAGAGGGTGAGATGAACCAAGCAATACCAGAGATTCCTTCAGAGATTACAACAGAGATTACTGCAGAGAAAGAAAAAATCCCATACTCGGAGATTATTGACTATCTCAATTGTAAAACACTAGCAGCTTACAAACCTACTACGAAAAAAACAAGAGATTTCATTCGGGCAAGGTGGAGAGAAGGGTTTACACTGGAAGATTTTAAAAAAGTAATTGATTTAAAGGCAAGTGAATGGCTGAATGATCCAATTTGGAGTAAGTATTTAAGACCTGAAACCTTATTTGGAGCCAAATTCGAATCTTACTTAAATCAAAAGCCTACCCGTAAGGTCTATAGAGAGGAGGATTTTGATTTAAATGACTAAGAGGGAAGTGTTTATTTTATTAGGGATGATTGCTGAGTATTATGAGCAGTTTCAATTGGATCAGAAAAGGGTCGATGCTTGGTACGAGGCATTAAAGGACTGTTCCTTTGACAGAATCAAAAACAACCTTCTTGCATTTGTAGTGGAATCTGCTTTTCCACCTAAAATTTCGGATCTTGTTAGAAAAACAAGTGCTGTATCTCGTTTTATCCCAAGCTATGAAGAAACGAAGAGTATACTGTATACAAATCAGCAGCTTGCAAAAGAGGAATGTATTCAAGAAGAGTTAGCCAAAATGAGAGAAATTTTAGGAATCAGAAGGGATTTATAATATGATGGATTATTGGATTTGGAATCAAGAAGCTGAACAAGCCGTGTTAGGTTCTTTGTTTTTAGATGCAGGATTGATTAAAGAATGTACCATTCAACCAGAGCATCTCTATTCCAATAAACTAAGAAGAATCCTCCAGGCCATGAAATGCCTTGATGAAAAAGGAAAGCCGATTGATGTGATATTCGTTGTGGAGGAGGTTGGAGTTCAGAATATATCGGAGATCGGCGGTACAGGATACATCACGGAATTAGCTATGAGTGTTCCTACTACAGCTAATTTTCGTTATTACCAAGACACGGTGCTAGAATATCACAAAAAACGTAAGGCCATCCAAATTGCTAACAAAATGATTGAAGATGCACGAACGGGGGATATTGGAACCACGTTACAGGAAGGCATTCAAAACTTGATATCGATTCAAGATCAATCTAGAGACGAAGAATTAGGTGAAATAAAGCCTTCCTTAGTAGCATTATATGAAGAGTGCGAAAAAGACTTTGGAGAAATAACGGGAATACCATCTGGCTATAAAGAGCTGGATGGTCTCACAGGAGGATTTCAAGAGTCAGATTTAATTGTAATCGGAGCTCGGCCAAGTGTTGGTAAAACGGCTTTTGCTCTTGATCTTGCTCTCAAAGCATCCAAAAACGATATCAGTATGATTTTTTCATTAGAAATGTCCAAGAAGCAGCTGCTAAAAAGAGCAGCCTGTTTAATTAGTGAAATTGACTCCAAGAAAAGGATTTGAAGAAGAAGACTGGAGAAAATTTTCCCGTGCTATGGGAGAGCTCTCTATCGCTAATCTCCATATTTTCGATCGTGCTGCCATGGATATCCACTATATTTGGTCAAAGGTTCGAAAAGTACGTAGAGAATATGGCGATCAGAAAAGAATCCTTGTAGTCATTGACTATCTCCAATTAATCGTAGGAAATCCAAAAAAGAAAGAAAATAGGCAAACTGAAATCAGTGAAATAAGTCGTGCTCTAAAGCATATGGCAAGAGAATTGAATGTTGCCGTAATCGCTCTTTCTCAGCTAAGTAGAGGTGTAGAAAGCAGGGCAGACAAGCGTCCGGTGTTATCCGATCTTCGAGAAAGCGGTCAAATCGAACAAGACGCCGACCTAATTGCCTTCCTCTACAGAGATGACTACTATCACAAAGAAACCAAACAAAAAAACATCATGGAAATTATCCTTGCAAAACAGCGGAACGGACCGATTGGATCGGTGAAGCTTAGGTTTTTGAAGGAGTACGGGTGGTTTGCGGAGATAGGAAAAGATACAAAATTGTAAAAATATAAATATTCACTAGTGTTGCATAAATATTGTCGTAATTTTCAGTTTTATTATTTTTCCTGTTTAGAGCCAAAAAGGTAAATACCCAATTAAAGGTGGCTCCATCCATTTGGAAATTTATTGACAATTAGACCTGTGCGACGACGACA
>NZ_WIAQ01000004.1 GCF_009466385.1 Peribacillus tepidiphilus
TGTGTGTCCTTTATTAATGGATTTGGACGGGTTACCACCTGACTTATCCATTATAAAGGACTTTTTCTTTGCACAAAATAAAATAAGTGAAGATTGTGAGTCTTTTTAATATTAAAATTAAATTAATGCAACACTAGTGATTTTAATATTCAAAAAAAGAACTTTGATAATCTTAATATATGACAATAGATGAAAAAATATCCTTTTCATTTACTTTAGAATTAAAACTAAAAGGAAAATCCCGCCATATAAAAAAACATATTTACGCATTTAATCCTCCTAAATATGGAGTTCATTGTACCAGATTACAGCTCGTTACATACAAGATTATAACATTAATATCTTTATAACCTTGTAATACCTATTCGTATGTAAAAATCTCAAGCTCAATCCTATAGGTAGTCTCTAACGGCAATATTTCACCTAACTCAAACGGAACCGGCTGTTTAAACAGAGGTCCGTCATATACAAACGTGTGATATTCTCCACCTTCTCCCATTGGACAAACAGGTTTCTGTTGAATATCTTGATAAAACTGTTCATTCACTTCTCTTCCAAGCCAATCTGTTCCTATCTTGTCCTTATGCACCCGTATAACTTTGGCTTTATAGCCTGATTCTACAAAATTCCGTAGGGCTTGGAGAGATTCACTTTCTTTCATCCACAATGGATACAATGCCTGAAGCTCACATTTTTCTGCTACTTTTTCTCCCCAATCCCGATGTTCTTCCAGATATAAATCGCCAAATGCTATAGCTTCTATACCATATGTATGTTTCACTTCCATTAATTTTTTCATAAAATCTTCTGTATAAGTAGAAAAAGTACATTCGATCCACTCTACTGGAATACCTAATGATTTACCCTGTGCTTCGATCGCTTCTTTTTTCTCACCGTGACCAAATGTCCTGTCGATTTCTTTTGGTATTGTCGTTAACAAACAAGTCATTTCATAGCCTTTCTCATGCAGCTTTTGCAGACACATGGCAGCATCCTTGCCACCGCTCCACGAAAGCGCCACTTTCTTTTTCATTCTACATCTCCCTCTTTTTACAATACTCTCAATCTATCATGCTCATTACATTATAAGTTATGTTTTAGTAGAGATCAGTTTTCATCATCGTTTAGGCTTTTATAAAATTCGCCGACAATGGGGAATATATCAGGCTCTGAATGGTAGTAATGATCCTTTATTTCTGTTAACGTAAATGAAAAAGTTTGTTTATTATTCTCATAAAGAGTAATAACATATATGAAACCAGTTCTTTCCACTTGATTGTCATCTGGTATGAATTTAACATCTATTAATTCATTTAGAAAACCTTGAATCTCTGTTTGATCCTTAACTGTTTTTTATAACCTGTACCACCATCTAAAATGATTATTTTTGTAACATCCTATAAATCACCTTTGTAGAATTGAGAAAGTGTTTTCGGTTCTAGCCCACAACCAACAAGGAATACAATAAAGAAAATACATGTCATAAAATGTATTTTTCGCATAAAACCTCCTAAAACTATATGTTCTTAAAAAAAATCGGATTAATTTATTTTAAAAAAGAAACAGCCGATCATTTCCCGGCTGCTTCAATAAATAGCTAGTAACACCGTGTTAAACAGGATACACCCCGTGCTTTCGATTCGTGAACATTTGTTGTTTGCTGCTATAAGCTTCAAAACGTTGGATTAGTTCATTACGAAGATCATTGGGCTGAACAATTCCGTCTACAATCATTTCAGAGGCTAAGCGGTAAATATCAATATCCTTTTTGTATTCCTCGCGCTTAAGCTGAATAAATGTATTGCGTTCTTCTGGCGGCAGCTCACGAATTTTGTTTGCATATACTGCATTGACCGCGGCTTCCGGGCCCATAACAGCAATGGAAGCTGTCGGTAAGGCTAAACAGCAATCCGGTTCAAATGCAGGGCCTGCCATAGCATATAAACCTGCACCATACGCTTTTCTAACGACAACAGAAATTTTTGGTACAGTTGCTTCACTCATGGCAGAAATCATTTTGGCTCCGTGACGAATAATCCCTGCTTGCTCAACCTTTGTTCCGATCATAAAGCCAGGAATGTCGGCTAGGAATAGCAAAGGAATATTGAAGGCATCACAAAGAGTAATGAATTTTGCGGCTTTGTCGGCTGAATCATGGAAAAGAACCCCGCCTTTTACCCGTGGCTGATTCGCAATAATCCCCACAGGCTTGCCGTTTATCCGTCCTAATCCTGTTATTAATTCAGGTGCAAATAGCTTCTTAATTTCGCAAAAACTGTCTTCATCAATCAGTCTTTCTATTAAATCATACATGTTAAACGGTGCATTTTGATTTAAAGGAATGATTTCTTCCAATGTTTTTTCAAAGTCTTTAATGGACTTAGGTTCTGCAACAGGTGGTTTTTGACTGTAGTTAGCCGGAAAATAAGAAAGATATTTGCGCGCAAACGAAATGGCTTCTTCCTCTGTTTTAACCAAGACATCTCCACAGCCTGAAACGGAGCAATGCATTTTCGCTCCACCCATTTCTTCCTCTGAAACCTTCTCACCGATGACCATTTCCGCCATACGAGGGGAGCCGAGATACATGGATGCATTTCCTTCAACCATCACAACGATATCGCAAAATGCTGGTATGTATGCTCCACCTGCTGCCGAAGGACCGAATAATAGGCAGATTTGTGGAACTTTTCCGGACAATTTAACTTGGTTATAAAAAATACGCCCTGCCCCACGACGACCAGGGAACATTTCAATTTGATCAGTTATACGCGCCCCTGCAGAATCGACTAAGTATAACATCGGAACGTTTAACTTTTCTGCAGTTTCTTGAATCCGAATGATTTTTTCAACTGTTCTTGCTCCCCAAGACCCGGCCTTGACGGTAGAATCGTTGGCCATTACACACACCGTTTGTCCATTGATTTTACCAATTCCGGTAACAACTCCATCAGCAGGCAACCCTTCACTCATACAGTTGGCAAAAAAAGCATCTTCCACCTGTACGCCTTCATCAAAAAGAAGCTCTAGGCGTTCTCTGACAAAGAGCTTTCCTTTTTCCGCATTTTTCTCATGATATTTTTTGGCTCCTCCCTGTTTAATCAGGTCAACCGTTTGAACGAATTCCTCTTTTAACGACATGCTGTTCCTAACCCCTTTCCGCTATTCACCCTTATACACAGGCTGTCTTTTTTCCCTAAAAGCAAGTAAGCCCTCTAATCGATCTTTGGTTGAAATGGTTGCAGCATAGCAAAGCTCTTCTATTTTCAAGCCAGTCTCTAAGTCCGTTTCGATTCCATGATTGATTGCCTTTTTAGCCTGTTTCAGGGCAATTGGCGCGTTTTTTGCGATTTCTTTTGCCAAATCCTTTGCTTCTAGCATCAGCTCAAAAGGAGAGGTGCTTTTAGTAATTAAACCGATCCTTTCTGCTTCATAAGCTGTTACTCTTTTTGCTGTAAAAATTAATTCTTTTGCTTTGGAAGGTCCAAGAATACGAGGAAGTCTTTGTGTACCTCCTGCACCCGGAATAATGCCGAGTGAGGTTTCTGTTAATCCCATTTTTGCAGTAGATGAAGCCATTCGGATATCACAAGCTAAAGCCAGCTCTAGCCCTCCTCCAAAAGCGGCTCCGTTGATGGCAGCAATGGTAGGCATCGGCAGCTTCTCAATAGCAGACACGGTCTCACCTATTAAGGCAACGGTTTGTTTTACCTCTGTTTCATCCATTCCAGCTCTTTCTTTTAAATCGGCTCCAGCACAAAACGATTTCTCCCCTGCTCCTGTAAAAATTACACACCTGATATTTTTTTCATAGGAAAGCTCGTGCACAAGCCCTTTAAGCTCAAGCAATAGCTGGCGTGATAAGGCATTGGCTGCTTCCGGCCGGTTTAATATAACCGTAATAATTTCATTCTCATCACGGTCATGAAGAACGAATTGCCCCATCTTGTACCTCCTTCCTGTTTTATCTATACGAATTTAAAGATCTTGCATTCCAAATCTTCATTTGATGACTACCTAACACGGTACCTATTTTGCTTTGGATACATTCTGCCGATTCAAGGAGCTTTAATTGGTTAATTCCGGTTGTGTAGCCCATCTTGTGTAGCATATAGACGAGATCGTCGGTCGCCACATTTCCTGAAGCTCCAGGTGCATAGGGACATCCGCCTAATCCGCCTAAAGATGCATCGAATGTTGTAAATCCCATCTCCAAAGCTTGTAGAATATTGGCCAAGGCCATTCCACGTGTATCGTGGAAATGAAGTGCGAGTTTAGAAGAATCATATCTTTTCATAAGCTCTGTTAATACATGTTCCACTTGCTTTGGATTCGCAATCCCTATGGTGTCCCCGAGTGATATTTCATTTACACCGTATTGAAAAAGCTCATCACACACATTCATGACAGTGTCTAAGGAAACCTCTCCTTCGTAAGGGCAACCAAATACGGTAGAAACATAGCCTCTTACACTTATGTTGTTTTGAATAGCGTTTGTAATGACTTCCTTCAAAATCGGGAATGTGTCTTCGATGCTTTTATTAATGTTTTTAAGATTATGCGTCTCGCTTGCGGACATGAAAACGGACACTTCATCGAGATCAGCCATTAATGCAGTTTCAAGTCCCTTCATATTGGGAACAAGGGCTGCATAGGTAATGCCGTCTTTTTTTGTAATGCCCTTTGCAACCTCTAAAGCGTCACTTAGTTGGGGAATCCATTTTGGATTGACAAAGGAGGTAATTTCGATGTAAGAAAGACCGGTCTGAGACAGGGTATCAATCCATTGAATTTTATCCTCTGTCGAGATCATTTTCTTTTCGTTTTGCAGACCATCTCTAGGTCCAACTTCCTTGATTAGGATATGTTTCGTAGCATCCATATCTATTACCTCCTTTGTTTTGTTTTATTCAATAATGACTAGCACATCGCCTTCGTTTACAAAGTCCCCTTCATTTACCTTAATTTCAGCTACTGTACCACTCGCCTCTGCAGGAATCGGAATTTCCATTTTCATAGATTCTAAGATGATAAGGTCCTGCCCTTCAGAGACAATATCACCTGGGGCTGCTACAATTTTCCATACACTTCCTGCCATACTTGCTTTAATCTCTGTCATGACTTAGGCCTCCCTACCGTTGTATATTATTCGGTTTTAAAAACTACACCTTATACTTCTATTAAATTTTTATCCCTAGATAATAATCGTTTACGAATGACGTCGTCGTATCTCCATTTTTAAAAGCTTCATGAGAAATAACGTCCCGAAGCATCGGAATATTCGTTTTTACACCTTGAATTTCATATTGATCTAGTGCATTTTTCAAAGCTTGGATTGCTTCATAACGGTTTTCTGCTGAGACGATCAGCTTTGCAATCATCGGGTCATAAAAATGACTAACGGTTGAGCTTCCATGAACCGCCAATTCGTGTCTTATTCTTTCACCTTCCGGAAGAGAAAGGGAAGTGATTTTTCCTGGTGAAGGGAAAAATGTTTTGGGGTCCTCGGCATATATCCTTACTTCAATGGCATGACCGTTCAACTGAACGTCTTCCTGTTTTAGTTCCAGTCTTTCACCTGAAGCTAGTCGAATTTGCTGCTCTACTAAATCCAAGCCAGTTATTTCTTCTGTTACAGGGTGTTCAACCTGCAAGCGAGTATTCATTTCTAGAAAATAGAAATTTTTATCTGAATCTACGAGAAATTCAATCGTGCCTGCATTGCTATATCCAATGGCTTTTGCTGCTTGAACGGCTGCCTCTCCCATTTTCTTGCGGGTCTCAGCATCCAAAAAGGAAGAAGGAGCTTCCTCGACCACTTTTTGGTTCCTTCGTTGGATCGAGCACTCTCTTTCCCAAAGATAAATAGTATTGCCGAACGTATCTGCCAGTACTTGAATCTCGATATGGCGGGGACTCGTAATAAATTTTTCCAAAAACATGGCACCGTCACCAAAAAACATTTCGGCACGTTTTTTGTTGCCTTCAAATGCTTTCCTCAGTTCCTCTTCATGATGAACAGCCTGCATGCCTATGCCCCCTCCACCTGAAGAAGCCTTCAGCATAACTGGATAACCCATTTTTTCAGCTAGAAGAGCCGCTTCATCCACATTAGCAAGGGGTCTTGAAATTCCGGGAACTAATGGTAACCCAGCTTTTTCCATCGTTTTTCTTGCTTCTATTTTTTTCCCCATCATGTCAATTACGTCATGTGATGGACCAATAAAAATGATGCCTTCTTCCGTGCATTTTTTGGCAAAGCTTGAGTTTTCACTCAAAAACCCATAGCCAGGATGAATGCCATCGCAACCGGAAGCCTTTGCTATACTAATAATTTTCTCAGCATCCAAGTAGCTCTCTTGGGCACGGGGGCCACCAAGCAAATACGCTTCATCTGCTTCTTTTACAAAGGGAGCATCTTCGTCTGCCTTTGAATATACAGCAACAGAAATAATATTCATTTTTTTGCAGGTTCGGATTACACGGGAAGCGATTTCTCCTCTATTTGCAATTAATATTTTCTTTAGCAATAAGGCTCCCTCCTTACTTCAAGCTTAATCGTTCCATTGATTGCTCTCGCAGCTTAAACTTTTGAATTTTACCTGATGCAGTCATCGGGTATTCTTTCGTAAATTCTATATATCTAGGAATTTTATGACGTGAAATTTTCCCTTCACAGTATGCTTTGATTTCCTCTGGTGTGGCGCTTTGACCTTCTTTTAAAATAATCCACGCCATCACTTCCTCGCCGTACTTTTCATCTGGAACGCCAACAATTTGAACATCCAAAATCTTTGGATGCTGATAGAGAAACTCTTCAATTTCACGAGGATAAATATTTTCTCCACCTCGGATGATCATATCCTTTAAACGCCCCGTGATTTTACAATATCCATTTTCATCCATAACGGCTAAATCACCTGTATGAAGCCATCCATCCTCGTCAATGGCTTCCCTTGTAGCTTCTGGATTCTTGTAATAACCCTTCATGACATGATAGCCACGTGTACAGAGCTCACCTTGAACGCCTCTAGGAACTTCTTTGTTTGAGCCCGGTTCTACAATTTTCACTTCAACATTCGGAAGCGCTTTCCCAACTGACGAGACTCGAAGCTCGATTGGATCGTCCGTTCTTGTTTGGGTGATCACTGGAGATGCCTCTGTTTGACCATAGGCAATCGTGATCTCTGTAGCACCCATTTTTTCGACGACTGCTTTCATCACTTCGATAGGACAATTCGAGCCAGCCATAATACCTGTACGAAGATGTGATAAGTTATAAGATTCAAACTCTTCTAGATTTAGTTCGGCAATAAACATGGTTGGTACTCCATGAAGAGCGGTACATTTTTCATCTTGTACGGTTTGCAAAACTCGATTCGGACTAAATTCTTGTACAGGAACCATAGTAGCTCCAACCGTAACACATGCGAGCGTTCCTAATACACATCCAAAGCAATGAAAGAAAGGAACAGGGATACACATTCGATCTTTATTCGTTAGTTTCATACAGCTTGCAATATTTAAAGCGTTGTTTACAAGATTGTAATGAGTAAGCATAACACCTTTAGGAAATCCTGTTGTGCCAGAAGTGTATTGCATATTGATGACATCATCATAATGTAAAGATTCTAAACGAAAATCTAACTCTTCTTCAGGAATACTTTCACTCATCGTCATAACATCGTCCCAGCTAAAGGTCCCAGGGAACGTTTTTTCACCTAACACGATAATATTCTTTAACTTTGGTAGTTTTTCGCATTTTAGCTTACCTGGTTCTGAGGTTTTTAACTCAGGTATGATTTCATACAACGTATCCATATAGGAATGATCTTTAAATTGCTCCATTAGTATCAAAGTAGAAGAATCTGATTGCTTCAATAAGTATTCCAGTTCAGATGCGCGGTAATTGGTATTTACGGTTACGAGGACTGCTCCCATTTTTCCTGTTGAAAACTGGGAAACTAGCCATTCAGGAGTATTAGTAGCCCAAATGGCTACATGTTCACCCTTTTCAATGCCAAGTGCCATAAATCCTCTAGCAGCTTTTCGGCACACCTCATCGAATTGCTTATAGGTGTATCGAAGATTTCGATCAGCATATACGACTGCCTCATGATCAGGTTGATTCTTTGCAACTTCATCCAAAAGCTTTCCAACAGTAATGTGTAATAACTTTGACATTTTGCTCCTCCTTCATTAGCTATAAGAGCTTGCTTGAAAAGGACGAGCGGCTAGATTTAAGTTCATTACAGTAGATGAGCCGCTTCCAATTCCAAAAAATAATTGTAGAATCTGTAAATCTAGCAGCCTAACTGTCTTGCAATAACCAGTCTTTGGATTTCAGAGGTTCCTTCGCCAATCTCTAACAGCTTCGCATCTCTTAAATAGCGCTCAACCTCATATTCTCTCATGTAGCCATAGCCGCCGTGAATTTGAATCGCTTGGTTGCAAACCCTAAACGCCATTTCAGATGCAAATAATTTTGCATAGGCAGATTCCTTCGTAAAGTTCTTACCTTGATCCTTTAACCATGCAGACTTATACACCATGTTTCGAGCTAGTTCGATTTCCATTGCCATATCTGCAAGCTTAAATTGTATAGCTTGAAAGTTTGAAATGGTTTTACCGAACTGTACCCGCTCTTTGGAATATTTCAGTGCACGCTCAAAAGCTGCCTGTGCTAAACCAACTGCTAATGCCGCGATGGAAATTCTTCCTCCGTCCAAAGTATAAAGGAATTGATTAAATCCCTTTTTCGGGTCTCCTAAAATATTCTCTTTTGGTACCCTAACATCCTCTAAAATAATTTCAGAAGTATTAGAAGCACGGACTCCCATTTTATCGTAATGACTGTTGATTGTTAGTCCAGGTGTGTCAGTTGGAACTAGAAAGGCTGAAATAATATTTTTCCCACGATGATCTTTTCCTGTCACTGCAGTAACCGTAATGGTTCTTGCATACCCTGCATTGGTAATCCAGCATTTCTCCCCATTAATGATGTATTCATCACCATCCAAAACGGCTGTCGTTCTTGTTCCTCCAGCATCGGAACCGGCATTTGGTTCAGTCAAACCGAAGGAAGCTAGTGCTTTTCCGCTAGCAAGTGGTACGAGAAATTCTTGTTTTTGTTCTTCTGTACCGAAATAATAAATCGGGCTTGCACCAAGGGATACAGCTGCTGCATAGCTTAATCCTGTTCCGCCACATGCCTTTCCGATTTCTTCTACCGCAATCGCATAGGAAATCGTATCACCACCTGAACCACCATATTTTTCAGGGAAAGGAATTCCAAGAAGTCCTAATTCTCCCATTTTCTTAAAAACTTCTTCTGGAAATTTTGAATCACGATCCAATTCAATCGCAATTGGCTTAATTTCCTTTTCAGCAAAATCACGTACCATTTCTTTAATCATTTGTTGTTCTTTCGATAAATCAAAATTCATCCCATTACCCCCTTTGTTTATAAAGCGACCGACCGGTTGGTCTGTCTTGATCAAATATAAGCGTTTAATTTTTTTTTCAAAAGCAACAATAATTTACTTCTCCAAAGCAACATTTTTTATAAGATATCTATCATATGCTTTATTTTGTCTTGCTTTGTCTGTCCACAATGACTGAAGGATAAGATCGGTGAAAATATCGGCAATTTCTTCTATCGATTTTTCTCCATCCACCCTATACCATTTATATGTCCAGTTAACCATTCCTAGAATCGACATTCCGGTTATTTCAACAGGTAGCTCACTACGGAACTCACCATGCTGAATTCCTTCTTCTACTACTTTAAAAATAATATTTCGATATTCGTCTCGTTTTGCCTTAATGATGCCAATGTAGGGAGCCTTTAAATAAATGCTTTCTTGGTAAAATACTGAGATGTGAGGTTTATAGAGGTGAAACACTTTTACAAAAGATCGAATGATGCTCTGTAATTTCTCTGTAGGACTTTGATTGGTGGTAATAACTTCTTGTGCTTTTGTTAAGACGTAGGAAATAAAATAATCGTGGATCACATACAAAAGCTCTTCCTTCGATTGAAAGTGATGGTAAAATCCGCCTTTAGACGTTCCGCTTTCTTTTACAATTTGGTGAACTGAAACCCCATGGTAACCATGTTCTTCAAACAATTTCAATGACGTTTCGATAATTTTTTCCTTAAGATCCGTGGTTCCCTCATTCCCTTCTACAAATAAAATATGAAAACTTTGTTAACATTTATGACTTGATTTTAACAAAGAATTTTTAATTGTCAAATAATTATTTATTTTCTGTCTTACCGAAATTTAACCTTGACTAGCTGCCATTTACCATTTTCATAATTCCATTTTGAAATAATGTTTCCAATTCGATCCGCATGATAAGCTCCACTGACTGCTTGTATGCCTTTGAACCCTTTTCGATCTTTCATTCTCACGATTTTAAGGCTGGAATAAGGATCAATCATTAATTCTGTCGGCTCACTTAACTTTCCATCATGATATAAGCCCAAACGATCATAATCTTTTTTCCTGTCTATCAAATCGACTATATATTTTTTTCCATTTGGCAGCTCAATGCTTGCTTTATATCCATCTATAAATTGGGCTACTGCAGTAACAGGCTGTGGAACAGTCAAATTGACTATTTTCTTATTTTTAAAAGAGTACAGATCATTTAAAACGATTGCTCCACTACCACCGGTGTTAATGGTTATAAAAACATCCTTGCATCCATCGTGATTTAAGTCTGCTAATTTCAATTTTGGGTCATATCCTCCATCTAAAGGTATTTGTACTCTTCCTCCTCCACCAAATTTCACTTCTAAGTAAATTTCTTTTAGGTAGTGTGATTGCGGATCATACGGAACCCCATAAATGGCTATTTCATCCCTGTTTTTATCTCCTTCACAAGTTACGTCGCTTTTTTTCGATTGAACCAGTTGACCTTTTGAAATAATCTCTGCTCCGATAGCGGCAGGAAACATAAAAATGAATACAAGTAAAGGGATATACAAACATTTTAATTTCATCTTGATGCACGACTCCTTACGTTCAATTTTCCTATTTATAATGTAACCAAAAAAGGAAATAAAAACCTAAAAAATAAGAGACTGTCCGAAAAGGACAACTTCATTAAAAATTGAAAATCAAAAATGGTGATAGATCTATAGAACTTAAAAAGGGGCATCCAAAAGCCGAAAATTCGACTAATTGGATCGCCCCGCTTATATTATTCTTCATGATTTAATTCAGTTGTTTGCTTTCTAATTCGTCTTAAAGAAGTTACTTCTCCAGCTTCTGCTTCATCTAACACGAAGGATCCGTTCGAATAACGGTCACTCCATTTAATCTGATCAACGGAAATAACCTCTCTCGTACCTTTCTCTGTATGAATGACTACGTCATCACCTTCAGACGCAATGACCATCCCGGCTACACTATGAGGATTGCTCTTTAATTCTCTTAACATGACTACTCCTCGTTTGGCTCTCGAAGCCAACTCGAATTCAGAAAGCTTCATCTTTTTGAGGGCACCTCGCTGAGTAACAAGTATGACAAATTCATTTTCAGGATTAGAAATGATTTGTCCACCTGCGACAAAATCTCCCTCTTTTAAATTCATTCCTTTAACGCCTGCAGCTCTTGCTCCTACGATATTCACATCTTCTTCCTTAAACCATAGTCCGTATCCAAACCTGCTGGCTAGGAAGACTTGTTGATTTCCGTCCGTTAAGTGAACATCAATCAGCTCATCATCTCCTTTAAGATTTAAAGCAACTAATGGTTTTGAATATCGTTGAGCCTGATATAGAGCCAATTCGGTTTTCTTTACCATACCTTGTTTCGTAATAAACAATAGATACTCCTGTTTAGTAAAATCCTTTACCGGCAGAGCTTTAACGATCTGCTCATCTCGATCGATCGGTATAATGTTTGCAATGTGCTGCCCGATATCCTTCCATCTAATATCAGGCAATTGATGGACTGGACAGTATAAATAATTCCCTTTATTCGTAAACAGAAGAATGACATCCTTTGTATTCATTTCATATTGATACAATAAGGAATCGGAATCCTTCATGCCAAAATCCAGTCCGCCAGAAGCTGAATAGGAGCGAAGGCTTGTACGCTTTATATAACCTTCCTTCGTTACAGTCACAATTACATCTTCACTTGCAACCATAACGTCCAAATTAATTTTTAATTCTTCAATTTCTTCTTCAATCTTGGTGAGCCTTTCATCATTATAGGACTTTTTAACTTCCTTCAATTCTTTTTTGATCACGGAAAGCAGCTTTTTATCACTTTCCAAAATGGAAAGCAGTTCTACAATCTTCTTGTCGAGCTCTTTTGCTTCCTCTTGCAGAGCCGTAATATCAGTATTGGTTAATCGATAAAGCTGCAATGATACAATCGCTTCTGCTTGGGGCTCAGAAAACCCAAACTTCTTCGTTAAATTTTCTTTCGCATCCCGTTTATCCTTGGAAGCCCTAATTGTGGAAATCACTTCATCCAATATCGATAGAGCCTTCATTAATCCTTCTACAATATGCTGTCTATCGCGGGCTTTTTGCAGTTCAAATTTTGATCGATTTGTAACCACTGCTTTTCGATGCTCAATATAGGCATCCAATAATTTTGGCAATCCCATCAACATCGGGCGTTTATTGTAAATAGCAACCATATTAAAGTTATAAGGAATTTGAAGATCGGTGTTTTTATACAGGTAATTTAATACACCTTCCGCATCTCCATCTTTTTTCAGCTCAATGACGATTCGAAGACCTGTTCGATCTGTCTCATCCCTAACCTCAGCAATTCCTTCCACTTTACGGTCAATTCTTAGCTCGTCCATTTTTTTGACAAGATTTGCTTTATTGACTTCAAATGGAATTTCAGTAATAACGATTTGCTGTTTTCCACCGCGGATCTCTTCAATTTCTGCTTTACCACGAATGATGATTTTTCCTTTTCCCGTCTCATACGCCTTTTTGATACCATCGATCCCTTGAATGATACCCCCAGTTGGAAAATCAGGTCCCTTAATCACTGTCATCAAATCATCGACTGTGCAATCTGGGTGATCAATTCTCATTATGGTAGCATCAATGACTTCTCCTAATTGATGGGGAGGAATTTCTGTAGCATATCCAGCAGAAATCCCTGTGGAACCATTAACGAGAAGATTAGGAAACATAGCCGGTAATACAACCGGTTCGTTTGATGTATCATCAAAATTCGGAACAAAATCAACGGTCCTCTTATCAATATCGCGTAGAAGCTCTGTAGAAATAGCTGACAATCTAGCTTCTGTATATCGCATCGCAGCTGGTGGATCGCCGTCTATGCTTCCGTTATTTCCGTGCATTTCGACTAGTACGTTTCGTAGCTTCCAATCCTGGCTCATCCGCACCATTGCATCATAAACAGATGAATCTCCATGCGGATGATAATTGCCGATCACGTTACCGACAGTTTTGGCGGATTTTCTAAATCCTTTGTCATGTGTATTACCTTCCACGTGCATCGCATAAAGAATTCTGCGCTGTACGGGCTTTAAGCCATCCCGTGCATCAGGAAGTGCACGATCCTGGATTATATATTTACTATAACGGCCAAATCGGTCGCCTAATACTTCTTCTAATGGAAGGTCCCGAAATTTTTCAACTGTGCTCATTTAGCTTAGACCTCCTCTGTAATCATGATATTTTCGTTATCGAGTATGTTGGACTCATCCTCCATACCGAAAGCTACATGAGTTTCAATCCATTTTCGGCGAGGCTCTACTTTATCTCCCATTAATGTCGTAACCCGACGTTCAGCTCTCGCAGCATCATCAATTCGGACCCGGATGAGCGTGCGCGTTTCGGGATTCATAGTTGTCTCCCAAAGCTGATCCGCGTTCATTTCACCTAAACCTTTGTATCTTTGGATCATATAGCCTTTGCCTACTTTTTTGATGACACTTTGAAGCTCTTCGTCGCTCCAAGCATATTCCACAATCTCTTTTTTCCCTGTCCCTTTGCTTACTTTATACAATGGAGGCAAGGCAATAAACACCTTTCCTTCTTCAATCAATGGCCTCATATAACGATAGAAAAAGGTTAGTAACAGTACTTGAATATGTGCCCCGTCTGTATCAGCATCTGTCATGATCACGACTTTGTCGTAATTGATATCTTCAATGTTAAAATCAGCACCTACTCCGCCTCCAATGGCATGGATAATGGTATTGATTTCTTCGTTTTTAAAAATATCCGCAAGCTTTGCTTTTTCTGTGTTAATAACCTTTCCGCGGAGTGGCAAGACGGCTTGGAAACGTCTATCTCGCCCTTGTTTAGCGGAACCTCCTGCTGAATCCCCCTCTACAAGATACAATTCATTTTTTTGCGGGTTCTTCGATTGGGCAGGTGTTAATTTACCAGAAAGAATCGTTTCGGATTTCTTTTTCTTTTTCCCGTTTCTAGCATCTTCCCTGGCTTTTCTTGCAGCTTCTCGTGCCTGAAAAGCTTTGATCGATTTCTTAATGAGCATGGTTGCAGTATCCGGGTTTTCTTGCAGGAAATAGGCTAGATTTTCTGACACTATTGCATCAACACTTGAACGAGCTTCGCTTGTACCTAGTTTGCTTTTCGTTTGGCCTTCAAATTGAAGGAGCTCTTCCGGAATCCGAACGGAAACAATGGCAGAAAGTCCTTCGCGTATATCAGAACCCTCCAGATTTTTATCTTTTTCTTTAAGAAGGCCATTTTTCCGTGCATATTCGTTAAACACACGCGTCATTGCGGTTTTAAATCCGACTTCGTGTGTTCCTCCGTCTTTTGTCCTAACGTTATTCACAAAGCTGAGTACATTTTCTGAATAGCCGTCATTGAATTGGAAAGCAAAATCAACCTCAATACCGTTTTGCTCCCCTTCAAAGCTGACGACTGGATGCAATGTATCTTTTTCTTCGTTTAAGTAGTGAACAAATGCTTCAATTCCATTTTCATAGTGAAAAACATCCTGTTGATCGTTTCGCTCATCAATTAACTCGATTTTCATGCCTTTTAATAAAAATGCTGATTCACGAAGACGTTCAGAAAGCGTTTCATAATTAAACACTGTTGTCGAAAAAATAGATGCATCCGGCTTGAAATGAATCGTTGTACCAGTTCGGTTTGTTGTACCAATTTTCTCAAGAGTCGTTTCCGGCTTCCCTCCGTTATGGAAACGCTGCTGATAAACATTTCCGTCTCTCTTAATCGTCACAATAAGCCATTCAGATAAAGCATTCACTACGGAAGCACCAACGCCATGAAGACCACCACTCGTTTTATAGCCACCTTGACCAAATTTTCCACCTGCGTGAAGAACAGTCAAAATGACTTCTGGTGTTGGTTTTCCAAGCTTATGCATTCCCGTTGGCATACCCCGGCCTTTATCTGTCACACTAACGCTGTTATCCTTATGTATTTTTACAATGATATGATCGCCGTACCCTGCTAACGCTTCATCGACTGAGTTATCCACGATTTCATATACTAGGTGATGAAGACCTCTAGCATCCGTACTCCCGATATACATTCCTGGCCTTTTCCGGACAGCTTCCAGTCCTTCTAAGACCTGAATAGCATCTTCATTATATTCAATTTGTTTACTATTTCTCGTCAAAGCTAATCCTCCTTCTAACAAAACCGCTAACAATAATCTATCACATAAAGAACACTTGTTCTATATTTCTTTTCTAGTAAAATAGAAACGCAGGGCTTTAAGGTCTATGACCTATTTTAACGTTTATTATTTTTTTCGCAAATAACCTTTTCAATAAATGATACAAAATATGTGAATTTTTAATAGAATGGATTGCTATATTAACGGGTAATGATAACTGAACGCTAGATGATAGAAAGTGTGGATTATGGCCGATTTACCACACTTGAATAGCCTGTTTATCTTAGAGTGATGAGTATTTTTTATGAAACGACCATTATTAGCTTAAACCGGCGAGTTTCTGATAAATCAGCAGTAAATTTCCAAATGAGCAAGGTCTTACATTGAAAAAAGGAGCTCAAAAGCGGCTCCTCTTTCAAATTTATTTTGTTAAAGCATGCTCAACCTTTATACAGCGATCCATTATAACCGTGTAGCCGTGACTTTTTAAAAATTCATAGGCTTCTTCATTTACAACTCCTAATTGTGCCCAGAAAACATCACAGTCTATTTCGTGAAATTCCTTAGCGATTTCTGGAAGGAACTCTGATCGGCGAAAGACATTTACAATATCGACACGTCCTTCAATTTCTTTTAATGAAGCTACTGCTTTTACTCCTAAAGCTTCTTTAATCGATGGATTAACAGGAATGATTTCGTAACCGTTATCCTGCATGGCTTTAGATACCATATAGGAAGTTCGTTCTGGATTATCTGATAATCCAACAACAGCTATCCTTTTAGCATTTTTTAAGATTTTTCCAATTTCTTCTCTTGATGGGTTTTCTATTGTCATTGTGTTCCCTCACTTTACTCTTTTATTAAACCTTTGCTAATAAGGAAATCTTTTGCAACTTTTTTAGCATCTTCTTTATCAATATCTACTTTTGCATTCATTTCAGCCATCTCTTTTTCAGAAATTTTCCCTGCAAGCTCTGACATTACCTTTTTAAGTTTAGGGAATTTTTCCAGCGTTTCTTGTCTGACGATTGGAACGGCATAGTATGGAGGAAAGAAGGATTTATCATCTTGTGAACTACCCACCACCTACGCTTCGCTTAGAGGTGGGGGCTTCTAAGGTAGTCGCACCTAACGGTACGAAATTCACTTAGCTATCGAGCCTGTTCCATGCTCTATTTATGATTATACTAACAGTCGCAATCCTTCACGCTTGATATTGATAGAAGCATTCCAATCACGGTCTGCTACAAAACCACAATCACAGCGAAATGTACGCTCAGAAAGAGACAGAGACTCCTTTACTTGACCACAACATGAGCAAGTTTTGGATGATGGAAACCACTTATCTATTTTGATAAGCTTTTTCCCTTGCTCCTCTAACTTGTACTGGAGAAATGTCGTGAACATATCCCATGCGTTATCAGTAACGCTTTTACCGAAGTTGAGGGCTTGTGACATTCCTTTCATGTTGAGGTCTTCGATAACCACGCAGTCGTACCGTTTCGCTAATTTGTGCGATTCCTTATGAAGAAAGTCCTTACGTTGGTTTGCAATCCTTTCATGTAGCTTCGCTACTTTCAGACGTTGTTTGTGCCAACGATTAGAGCCTTTCTTTCTGCGTGATAGAATACGCTGTTCCTTCACTAATTTCCCCAAGGCTTGGCGATAGAAACGAGGGTAATTGGCTGTCTTACCTTCTTCACTATCAACAAATAAACCGTTCATGGAAAAATCTAAGCCAACAACAGCTTGTACTTCTTTTTGTACAGGTTGATGTTCATATTCAGTAAGAATAGAAACATAGTATTTTCCTGTTTTTGTTCGGGAAATGGTGCATGACTTAATGACATGATGTGACGGAATTTCTCGATGTTGTTTGATTTTGATACATTTGAGTTTTGGTAATTTGATATAACCATCCAAAAGCATAATGTTTCCGTTGACCACGTTGGTTGTGTAGGATTGTCTTGTCTTACGTTTTTTGAACTTCGGAAATTCAGCACGACCAGAGAAGAAGTTTTTGAATGCCTTCTGCAAATTGAGTTGAGCGTTTGCCAACGCAAGGCTATCGACTTCTTTGAGCCATGCAAACTCCTTTTTGTACTTGGCAGGAGTCGGGAATTTTTGCATTTTCAAGGTTTCTTTATCGTCCTTGAACTTCTCATATGTTTCCTTTCGTTCAGCCAACATTTTATTGTAGACGAAACGAACACAACCGAAGGTTTTCACAAGAAATTGCTCTTGTTCTTGTGTTGGGTACAGACGGAACTTATATGCTTTGTTTGCCATATCGAATCACCTCACTTCATCCCTTGATTTTCTATATACTGCTTGATCACTTCAATGGGCGCACCACCCGTTGTAAGTAAGCAAAAGCTTCTTGACCAAAAATACTCTTTCCAAAGTTTTCTTTTCACTTGTGGATAATGCTTTTTGATAAGTCGAGAACTTGCACTTTTATAGGCATTGATGAACTTTGATAGTTCACTATTCGGATGTGCTTTGAACAAAATATGCACATGGTCAATATCATGATTCCATTCGACCAAGGAAATATTGTAATTTTCACCCAGTCGAACAAACATATCTTTTGCATAGTTAGATATGGTATCATCAATCACTTGTCTGCGATATTTTACGACCAGAACAAGATGATAGTATAACATGAACACTGAATGATTATTGTTGTCTAATTTCATTGATATAACAGCCTTTCATTTATATAATACTGATTATATCATATCACAAAAAAGACAACTTTAGGCTACGCCTAACCGAAATTCATCTCCCACTTTCACTGATGCTCACGCACCTTCACGTTTAGAAGTGGGAGACTTCTTTCGGAGGGAAGTTAAATTTCTCTTTATATCCCTTTTTTACTTTATCATATACGGACTCTGGTGTATCTGATGATCACGCTTTTTCCTTTAGTACCGCTTCCAAGCCTGTACCCGTATATTCGACGTACATATCAATATCTCCTTTTTCCATAGCAGGAGTTAATATACTTACTTCCCCCAGACCATCTTTCAGCTCCACATCATAATTTGTATTCGCTTGAATGAATTCGGATAAGATATGTGAAAGAATATATTGTTCGGTCCAATTTTTTCCAGAAATCACAATTTTGTCACCTGATCCACTATTACAGGCAGATAGCCATGCAATCATACATACTAATACAATTCCCAAAATCCCATTTTTAGATCTTGTCATCTACCTATCCTCCCCATCGTTTAATTTGTCTTATTTTTTTAACCCTTTAGGTGTTGCAACCATTTCAAAAGTTTTTAGATTAAATCAAAAAATATCGCCAATAGAGCAGCAGGGATTGCACCGGCCAAAACAAGCTGGTTATTCCATGATGCAAGGCCCCTATAAATCAACTCCCCCAAGCCTCCTGCTCCGACGAAAGTGGCCAAAGTTGCTACGCCAACTGTCAAAACCGTTGCAGTCCTCACTCCCGCCATAATGAATGGAAGTGACAAAGGGAGCTCTATCTTGGTCAGAATTTGTTGATTTGTCATTCCCATACCTTTACCGGCCTCAATCACAGCCTCATCTACTCCAACAATCCCTGCATATGTATTTCGCAATATGGGGAGCAATGCATATATGGTCAAAGCTATAATGGCTGTAACATTTCCAGTTCCAAAAATCGGGATTAGAAATCCAAATAATGCTAATGAAGGAATCGTTTGAAATACCGCTGTTATTCCTATAACAAAATCAGCAATCTTCCTTTTTCTAGATACAATAATTCCGAGAGGCAATGAAATGAGTAAAGCAATGAATATCGATGTAAACGATAATAACAAATGTTCGATCATCCCTATTACTATTTCATCATAACGAGATTGAACGGTATGTAAAAACATCATAAATGCATTTCCCAATATCATTACATCCCCTCCACTTCAACCTGAGCATAATGAGATAGGATGGCATCTTTTGTGACAGCTCCAATTAGCCTGCCTTCCTTGAGTACTGGCAATGCTTCTAATCTATACTTAATCATTAGTCTTGCAGCTTCTTGTATTGATGTATCTTCATTAATATATACATTTACACCAATTAGTTCTGAAGTATTTTGTTCATCCGTGCTTTTCTCATAAAAGCCTACATACTCTTCGTTCTCATTCACAATATATAAATAAGGCAAGGAGTAGCCTTCCGTTTCCATTTTATTTAGTTTACCTTGGGTCATGGATGCACTGGGAAATAAAGTAGTCATAATAGAAGAAACTGAAGCATTTGAAGGGGTTAGTCTATTTTCGCCAATGAATTCTCTAACAAAATCATTAGCTGGTGAATGCAAAATAATTTGAGGTGTATCGAATTGTATAATTTTTCCTTCTTTCATAATCGCAATCCGATCGGAAATTTTTAAAGCTTCATCTATATCATGTGTAACAAAAACAATCGTTTTTTTTATGTTTTTCTGCAATTCTTTTAATTCGTCTTGAAGTTGTTCTCTGCTTATAGGGTCAAGTGCACTAAAAGGTTCATCCATTAGTATTATAGGAGGTTCAGCAGCTAAAGCTCGAACAACTCCTACTCTTTGCTGTTGACCACCGCTCAGCTCAAGAGGGTATTTATTTCTGTATTGCCTTGAATCAAGTCTAACTATCTCCAATAATTCATCTACTCGTTTTTCGTATTTTTCTTTTTTCCAGCCTTTTAATTTTGGAATTAAGGAAATATTTTCTGCAATCGTCATATGTGGAATTAAACCAATTTGTTGAATGACATAACCAATATTCCTCCTTAATTCTACGGGGTCTTTCTTCTGAATATCCTCTCCATTGACTAAAATAGTTCCATCACTCGGTTCAATCAATTTATTAATCATTTTCAAAGCTGTTGTCTTTCCACACCCGCTTGGGCCTATGATGGTTACTAATTCACCCTTCTGTATCATGAAACTGATGCCTTTGATGGCTTCAAACCCATCCTCATATCTCTTTTTAACATTTTCAAAAACAATCATTCGTTCACCTTCCATAAAACCCTATTCTTTCTTATTGTATATTAGAAAAACATGGCAAATAAAACCCTTTCGAAAATCTTTTTCATTAATAATTGTTTCAAGTTATAGAATTGACTCTATCATATAGATTGAAATAAACAAAAATATTCAATCGGCACATGGCATTTTCTAAATCTCATGGTAAAATAATAAGACAAAATGCTAATAGAGAGGGCAATTGTATACATGATCATTGTAGTTTTGATTTTGTCATATTTACTAGGTTCTATTCCGTCCGGTCTCATAATAGGGAAGATGTTTTATGGGATCGATATTCGTGAACACGGAAGCGGAAACCTTGGGGGAACGAATACATTTAGGACACTTGGTGTCAAAGCAGGCCTTGCTGTTACCATAATGGATGTCCTAAAAGGGACTCTTGCAACGAGCTTGCCTCTTCTTTTTCATGTTGATGTACATCCGCTTGTGGCAGGAGCGTTCTCTGTTGTCGGTCATATGTACCCGGTATTTGCAGGTTTTCGCGGAGGCAAAGCTGTTGCGACTTCCGGAGGAGTACTACTAGGTTACGTACCTTTATTATTTTTGTTATTTTTCGCTGTGTTTTTTATTAGTTTATATATAAGCAAGTATGTTTCTCTTTCTTCTATGATTACGGCTTCGATTGCGTTAATTACATCATTCATTGTGAGAGACATTCCGTTAATCATTGTTGTTGCGGTTTTTACACTATTTATTTTTTACCGTCATCGGGCGAATATTATAAGAATAAAAGAAGGTACAGAACCAAAAATAAAGTGGTTATAAATCAATAAAAACCATTAAAAAAGGCCTGCTCCAGGCCTTTTTTAATGGTTTTTTCCTATTTTTCTATTCTAACTACAACCAAAAGTTACTTAAAAACGCTTAAAGAGAACTAGAGTGCATGGATGACAAAAAAGAATAAACTGCTTCGTGATCCATACTAACCTCTTGAACAAATGATATAAAGACTACTGCTAATTTCTACTGTCAAGACAATACTGTCAAGAATGTATATTGGTAAATTTTTATTTATGTAAAATTTATCAAAAAAAAGAAGTTGTTCATCTTGTCGTAGTTGTATACGCTTTTGAATCAACTTTTTTTATTCTCAATATAAAAACAAAATGTTGAAAAAATTTCAAAAATGATAAAAAAGCTCCTTTAAAATTTGAATTATAATAAATGAAAGATTGTATAAGTCTTCCATCCCCATTTTTTAGCAAGGCTGTTTTCGCAAACTTTGTTGCTTTTTAACAAGTAGTGAGGATCGGTTGATTTCCGCTCCAGGATGCTCGCTTTCCGCGGGGCGGGCGGTGAGCCTCCTCGGCGCGCAGCGCCTGTGGGGTCTCACCTGTCCCGCTGCTCCCGCAGGAGTCTAGCACCTTGCGCTCCAATCAACCAACTTTTTTTATCAAAGGTTTTCATTCCCAGAACCTATGTAAAAACAACAATTTTTTAGAAAAGAGCCTTTAGCAAAGAGAGGTCGTGCCTTAGCTGGTTATTTTCTTTTTTCAACTTAATATAAGGAGGTGTCCTCATGTCTTTAAAGACAAAGCTTATTACGGGTGTTTTACTAACCACATTCTCCATCATTATTGTTAGTTCTGTTTTTACATACATTTCTGTTCAGCTTTTCTCTGATCATGCAAAAACATTGACAGACGGTCTTTCTGCTGATGTAAAAAGGGATGTCAGCGGATTTGCCGGACATTATGCGGGAACCTTGACCTTTCATGAAAATCAGAATGTAAATAACGCCATCAATACTATTCTAGATAATGCCAAATCTTCTCTCCAAATGGCAGCGAATTTTGAAGTGGTTTTTTCTGATAATTCTGCAGAAAAGAAAGAGCTTTTCAAAAAAATCATTCATGAGAACTCTATGCTTTCATTTTTTTACTTAAGTACTTCCGATCATCAGTTGACGATGTACCCTGAAAGAAAAGACCTTCCACAGAATTCAGATCCAAAATCCCTACCATGGTATGGTCCGGCAAGTAAGTTAGAGGAAGGCAAGTTTTATATCACAGACCCCTTTTGGGATCGTACTGGAAAACAGTATCATGTAACAATCAGCATGCCGTTATACAAAAATGGGAAATTCTTTGGAGTCATTGCCACAGACCTTTCGCTAAAGCAGCTTACTGATCGAATCACCAACACAAAGGTCGGTACAAGCGGTTACGTGATATTGACGGACAAACAGGGAAATCTCCTAGCCTATAAAGATCAGAGCCTTGTAAAGCAGCATGTAAATATTTCGAAGCTGCCAATCTTTAAAGAAAAGAAAAACGAAAACATCTTTTTGGATATCGAAAAAGTTAGTTATGTAGGACAAAGGCACGAAGAAACAGGCTGGCAAATGTTTTCAGTCATTTCTCAAGAGGAAATCCAATCATTCTCAAATTCCATCTCTCAAAATATGAGCAAAAGGATTAAATCTGCGGATAGTGAATTAAGTGCCATCTTATCAAAGCTCTTTTCGACCCAAGTAGTCATCATTATCGTATTGGTCACACTATCTATTGTGATCAGCATTATGTTCTCTAGATACTTTATCAATCCAGTTAAAGAGCTTTCTTCCTTCATGAAAAGGGTAGCAAGCGGAGATTTAACAAAAACGATGAAGGTAAAAACGAAGGATGAAATAGGATTTTTATTCTCCTCTGTCAATGGTATGATTGAGAGCTTCCGTGAAATTGCTTTGAAAATGAATCACTTGGTCAAGGAAGTTGAAAAAGATGCAGAGGTCTTAAATGAACAATCACGCACCTCGTCTGCTGTGACGGAAACGGTTAGTGCTGCTATGATACAAGTAAGCAGAGGTTCTGAGCAGCTTGCTGCTGACATGGTCAATATCTCATCAAATGTCGATCAAAATGTATCAGCTGTTAGAACAATGTCAGATAATATTCAAACCATTGTCAAGCAGGCTAGAGAAACAAAAAAAATTACTTTTGAAGGCCAAACAGCAATGGCAAACCTCAACACAAAAATGGGAGATATTGTCGAACAGTCTCTCGAGTCTACCAACATCATGAAAGAGCTTGATCGTAAGCTCCAAGCCATAAATGAAATCTCAACGTTAATCCACGATATCGCTGAGCAAACGAATCTATTGTCTCTAAACGCTTCTATTGAAGCGGCAAGAGCTGGTGAACAAGGTAGAGGATTTGCCGTTGTTGCACAAGAGGTGAAAAAGCTCGCTGAACAAAGCAGTCATTCCGTTGGAGAGATTACTGAGTTAATCAATGAAATCCAAAAAGATTCAACAAAAGCCCTTCAAAATATTGAACGTGGAAAATCATTTGCTGTTGAAGGCTCTCAGATGTCCCATGAAACCGAAAAATGCCTAAATAAAACGATTGAGTTTATTGATCACCTTTCGCATGATATTGAAGAAATTGCTTCTGCTAGTGAATTGCTTTCTCAAAGTAGTGACTCCATATCCCATTCAGTAGATAGCGTAGTCGCAATTTCAGAGCAAACAAGTGCAGGTGTTCAAGAGGTATCCAGTACAACCGAAGAACAAAGGAAATCGGTAAAACAAGTTCACCAAATCTCGGAACATTTAAGAAAACTTACGATGGAACTAAAAGATTCCATCAATCGTTTTCAAATTTAGCTCTTTAAGAGTTGACATTTGTCAACTCTTTTTTACGCTATATTTTATAAACCAGCACTTCTTCCCTTTTTATTTCCAATAGATAGTATAAGTAATATAATGAAAACAAAAAAGAATCGGGTTGTTGAACATGTCTAATTGGTCGATCAATCAATTTATACATATATCACTTAGTTTTTTATTTTTAGTTGTTGTATTTCTAAGCCAACAATTGCATTATCATTCTTTGTTAGCGATCGTAATCCTTTTGGTCGTTTCCATTCCGTTCTTAAAGGAATCCTCCCGACTTCTTGTATGGATCATTATTGGCTACATATTCGGAGAATTTTTGTTCATTTACGGTGTTAAATTCATCGATTTCTTGGCACTTTCTTCAGAATGGAAAGTTATATTAGGTAGATGTTTTTTAATCCTATATATCTTCCCTTTATTCATTGTTATCAAATCATTTCGCCCAAATCTAAAGCTTCCTCTTAATAGAGTGAACTATTACGAAAAAATAAAAGTCCCCTTTATCCTTTTTGGTAAAACCGAACAATCTCTCTATTTTTTTCTCATAGTTGCCCTAGGAATTAATATTGTTTCTTTAACACCCTTAGTTATAAAAAACGCAAGCCATCTAACCGTGTTCCTCTTCATTGCAGCATTTATATTTTCATTCGTCAATTCATTGCTCGAAGAATTATTATGGAGAGGAATTTTGTTACCTTCAATGGTCGACATTACCGGAAAAAACATTGCCATTGTTATTAACTCAATAGGATTTGGCCTTGTTCATTTATCGCTTGGTTTTACGCTTTTACCATGTCTCCTTTTTATGGTAGGAGGCTATTTCTTCGGTGCTCTAACCCTGCGAACGGGAAGCATTTGGCCCTCTTTCTTTTGGCATTTTGTATTGAATTTATTGATGGTCTTAAGCGGGATCATTTTTTTATAATTGCTTCCTTTTAATAGTAATACAAAGAACATTATTCTATAATAGCTTTAAAGAGTAAAAGGGTAGGTGATTATTTTGAACATTTTTATTTCAGATGAGGCTTCTCAATGGTTTGAGGATGAGCTAGGTTTAAAAAAAGGAGATCATGTAAGGTTTTATGTTCGATATGGAGGATGCGGCTCCATTCAATCAGGCTTTTCACTGGGCATTAGTAAAGATCAGCCCGATCAAATAGGTGCTTCTTTATTAAAAAACGATATTCTATATTATGTAGAAGAAAAAGATATCTGGTATTTTGATTCACATGATTTAGAGGTTACATACAATAAGAAGCAGGATGAAGTAGAGTTTCATTATAAAAAATGAGGAAAAGTGCCAGGTTTTACTTGGCACTTTTCCTACATGTTCTTATTCGTTATCCAATAAATTAGTTTCTATACCTTCTGCCTTAAGAATCCTTTCCTGTACATCACCCAATAGATCATAATGGGAATAACCATTTTTCCGTATGTGAATCCATTCTCTTTTTAACCCATGCTTTCTTCCCCAAGCTGCGAGCTGATCTAGATCATGACAGCCAACTTTTGTAATGGTCTTACAATCTGGAAAGCGTTCATCAAACCAGTAGTGGGTAATAAAAGCAATTTCTCCTTCATCGATTTTCCGCTTCCACTCCATTAATGCTTTACGTTTAATCCCGAATGCCATTGGCTTTCACTCACTTTGACTTTTCTTGTTTAGTCTTTTTGTTTTTCTCATAAACTTCATGCCAATCTGGATATAGCCTTTTTATAGAAATCGGTCTGAAATTTTCCTTTTTAACACATACATGATCAGAGGTAGCCGTTGCACATATCTCGTTTTTTTCATTTACAATTTCATAGCCATACGTAGTACGGATCCCATCATATTTTTCAATCCAAGTTTTAATCTTGACATTTTCACCATAACGGACAGACTTCAGGTAATTTATATTTACATTCAATACAGGAGAAATAACCCCATCTTTTTCCATGTCAGTATAATTAAAGCCTAGATCTTTTACAATTTTTGTTCTCCCCAACTCCATCCATACTAAATAATTAGCATGGTATACAACCCCCATTTGATCTGTTTCTGCATATCGTACTTCTATTTCTTTTTCACTAATATACATCATTCTTTTCCCCTTTTTGTATTTTGTTCAGTGCAACTTTTACATCATCTATTAAAATAGATTGTGCATCCTCTACGCTAAGTAACGTAGAGTTTTTTAAGATCCGGTATGCTTGTGCCTGTATCGCCTCATCAACAATATTGGTTGCAAGGCGACCATTTCCTTTTAAAGGTAAACTTTCTAATCGGTCTTTGATATATGAAATAGATTCCTCAGATAAACGGTATTGGTAACGATTACTATATTTTTTCATAATTTCTATCATTTCATTTACAGAATAATCCGGGAAATGAAAGAATTTTTTAAATCGAGAACGCAATCCAGGATTACTTTCAAGCAGTACATTCATTTCGTTATGGTAACCTGCAAGAACGACAACAAGGTTTTCATTATGCTTAGTCATTTCATCAACTAATGTATCAATCACTTCTTTGCCAAAATCGTTGCTAGTACTGCTGAAAAGCGAGTACGCCTCATCAATAAATAAGACGCCTCCTAAAGCATCCCGGATTTTCTTTTTCGTCTTAATGGCTGTTTGCCCCACATACCCTGCTACAAAGTCGGCTCTGCTAGCAATAATAAGGTGGCCTCTTTTAAGCATTCCGCATTCTTTCAGCAATTCAGAATAGATCTTAGCAACCGTTGTTTTGCCTGTACCTGGATTTCCAGTGAATACAGCATGCAATTGAATGGGTACGGTTGGAAGCCCTTTTTCCTTACGAATCTTTTGCATTTTCACAAAAGAAATCAAGCCTTCAACCTCTTTTTTTATATCGTCTAATCCAACAAGCTCATTCAGCTTTTCCATTGGTCTTGATTCATTCTGGTCGATTTCTGTTGTAAAATCTTCCCCGTCTAGCACAGTGAAATTCGTTACATTTTCTTCATTTTCAAAGGTTGTAGAGGCCCCTTTTTTGAAAATGGCATTTAAAATGATGGATTCTACAGCTCTCGCATTTCCAAATGTTTCGTCTACTTTTTCCTTCTCCAGCCTATTTTTCAGCTCTCTTTTGGCCGATGCTGTTAAATAGTAATCTCTTTCATTGGCCATTTTTTCTCCAATCATAAGTAGTTCATCCATTGAATAATCCGGTAAATGAAAATGATTGGATTCTGGGAATCGGCTTCTTAAACCGGGATTTGATCTTAAGAATTGTCTCATTTCTTCTGGGTATCCGGCTAAGATCACAGAAAACTTCCCTTTATAATCCTTATGGGTCATTAAGGATACTAGAGTGTCGATTGCGGTTTGTCCAAAGTCATTCCCAGACTGACCTTCACGTTTTAATGAGTATGCCTCATCAATAAATAAAACCCCACCTAAAGCTTTCTCGACAATCATTTTAATATTTTCTTCGGTTTGACCCATATAGGCTCCAACAAGCTGACTTCTGTCAACTTCCAAAACCTCTTCTCTTTCAAGAAGCCCTAGCTGATGATAGATTTTTGCAAATAACCGAGCTAATGTTGTTTTTCCGGTTCCAGGGTTTCCAGTAAAAACCATATTCAAGCTATGGTCTTTTTTTACTTGGAATCCAAGCTTCTCTCTTTTCTTTTGATATTGGAGAAATTGATAATAGGAATTAATTCTGTTTTTTATTTGATGTAACCCGATCATATCGTTTAATTCTTCTAGAGGATTCTTGTGATCCTCTGACAAAGGCTCTTCATCTTCAAAAAGGCTTTCCCATTCTTTCTTTAAGTCTTTTATTCTCTGTAGATGGTTTTTTACATTTTCAAAATGAACAGATGTATAGAACACCCCTGTTATCGACTCTTTATATTCCTCAGAAGCCTTTAACAAATGGGAAAAATGACTTTGAAATTCTTGAAGAAGCATGAGCATTCTTTCATATAAGGAAAGCAAAACAGCATCCGGGTTGTTTTTTGTAACTCCGTAAGTTTTTTCCACATCATCCCACTCATCATCTATTATATCTAAATATTTTTTACATATCTCTATATATTCCTCTGCGATTTTCTTTTTTGCCGGCCTGTTATCTGTTTCACGTATAGATGGAAATTGAAGCTCTTCAAACAGATTCTTTTTCTCTCGGTAATTGTTTTCTGATTTTAATTGTAAGGCTAGCTTGTGAGATGGATCATGATGTAACGCCATGTTGATCCATGTTTGGAACAACCGGTCATCCAGCCCTTTATTCTTTCGATCAATAGCCAGTAAACTGAAAAGATTACCTTTTACCTGAGCCATTTCCTCTGTAGATAAAAGACCGGAGTTGTTTTCTATAAATGTCAAATAATCAAGAAGTGTTTCTGAGCTGAAATATTTACCATCTCTCAAAGCCTTCGATGTTTCTTCTTTGATTTGAGCTATTCTTTGCTGTTCGTTGACCATACTATACCTTCTTCCCCTAACAATTCATTCTTTATCTTATCATAATTTGCAAGTATACACTTATGAAGACACTCATGGCTGTTAGCTGGAACAACGAACCAAAAATTTTATTCTCAATTCATAAAAAAAGAGCTGAAGAAAATCAGCTCCTTTTTCGAAAAATTATTCTCTAAAGCCATTTTCTCTTGCATTGGCTTCGTCTTGAATTTCAGCTCGGAAAGCTTGGATGCTTTCTTCACGGCGTTGATTTTTAGCTTCAATTTGTTCTCTTTGCTCTGAAGAAGAAAAATGCAAAGATTCTTCTGCTCTTTCGATATTTTCAATTGTATTTTGAACCATATCCTGTAGCTTTTCTACATTATCTGAGCGATCGTCTTTATTTGGCTTGTTCCAAGTCATTGTTTTTTCCTCCTAGCTTAATGGTAGTGCAATACTATTTTGCATCACTATAGAAAAGATATTGGTTGAAATTATTGTTAGAATTAATTTATTGTAATTTTGTTATGTAAACTAAATGTAAGGACGGTAAAACCCGCCCTCACTCATGTTATTCGCCTTTTGTTTGGATGACAGCCGGATGGTCACCAGACTGATCCTGCATCTGGTTTCCTTTGTTTCCGCCTGCAGCTCTACTTTTTGTACCTATATGACTCGGTGTAAAATGCTTTGAATCTTTTTTCGGATTTCCCATAAAAAAATCCCTCCTTTTCATTATAGTTTGTTAAAAAAGAGGGATTAAATAAGTAGTATATTTTTGAAGCTTATTCAGCTTTTTGTAAATGTCTTTTTTCAAGACGATCTTCAATTTTTTCCATCGCTTTTACGTCACTTAGCAATTCTCTTTTGTTTTCCATTACTAATTCTTCAAAAGAACGTTTTCTTCTTCTTTTCATTTATCTTCACCTTCTCAATATTATAATACCTACTATTCTTTCCAAATTAACAAAAAATTATGACATAATTGTTACAAATAAAAAATAAAAAATGCTCCGCGTTAACGGAGCACGAAGAAATTTTATAGTTCAGCCATTTTTTCTTCCATATCTTTATACGACATGGCACCTAGGAATTTTTCTTGAATAATCCCTTTTTCATCAATAAAGTAAGTTGTTGGAATTGTTAGGATTTGATAGGTTTTACTCACTTTATCTTCTTGATCCAATACGATTGGGAAGGTAACACCCATCGACTCGGCAAATCCTTTTACGTCATTATCTGGATCTATATTCACCGCAAGGATTATTTCATCATCATCCATATTCGTGTAATATTCCTGCATTTCCGGCATTTCCGCTTTGCATGGAGGACACCATGTCGCCCAAAAATTAAGCATGACTTTTTTTCCTTTAAAATCAGAAAGTTTTACTGTTTCACCATCAAGCGTCTGTAATTCAAAATCAGGGGCTTTTACACCAACTTTTAATCCAGGCAAACGATCTTCTTTTTTCTGCTCCATCGCGTGAACCATTGCAACTGTTACTAGTAAAATCAATGCAACTGCAGCAGCAATTTTTTTAAACATAAGAACCTCCTTAACCAATAAGGTGTGAAATGAAAAAGCTGATCATGAAATACCCCACTATAAATGTAATGATCCCTATAAAATGTATGTATAAGCAAAAAGCAAATATATCCAATTCATCTTAACAAATAGATTGCCAAAATAAAAGCCCTCCAACATCATCCCTCTTTTTTAGTTTACAACAACCATAAAAAAATGGAAAGAGATACATAGTAGGGTATATTTTTTATTTAAAAATCGGCTGTTCAAAAAGGACAACTTCATTAAAAAATCAAGAATAGTGATCTATCGTTATTCATAAGCATAAAAAAGGGGCATCCAAAAGTCGAAAATTCGACTCATTGGATAGCCCCACTTATTTTGATTTAAGCCTTTTGTTTATCTTTAGTTTGAAGTTTCTCACGAAGTACCATTGGAAGGATCCCGCCATGACGATAGTAGTCAATTTCCACTTCACTATCAAAACGAACGAGTACTTCAAATTCCTTCTTGCTTCCATCCTCTGCAGTTGCAGTTACTTTCACAAGATCACGAGGTTTTACCGTTTCATCAATTTGAACTTCAATTACTTCTTTACCTGTTAAACCAAGTACATCAGCATTTTCTCCTTCTTTAAATTGAAGAGGAAGAACACCCATTAGAACTAGATTAGAACGGTGGATACGTTCGAAGCTTTCTGCAATTACAGTTTTAATGCCTAAAAGGTTTGTACCCTTGGCAGCCCAATCACGAGAGCTTCCCATACCGTAATCTTTACCAGCTAGAACAACGAGACCTGTTCCATCTTGCTTGTATTTCATACAAGCATCATAAATGGACATCACTTCGCCAGTTGGCCAATAGGTTGTGTAGCCACCTTCAGTTCCAGGTGCAACTTGGTTACGGATGCGGATGTTTGCAAATGTACCGCGCATCATCACTTCATGGTTACCACGACGAGATCCGTAAGAATTGAAATCACGAGGTTCAACACCATTTGCACGCAGATAAATACCTGCTGGAGTGTCTTTGCCAATTGATCCAGCTGGGGAAATATGGTCTGTTGTTACTGAGTCACCAAATTTACCCACTACACGTAAACCAGAAAGTGGTTTAACTTCTCCTGCATCTGGAGATAATCCTTCAAAGAATGGAGGATTTTGAATATATGTTGAGCTGCTGTCCCATGTATATAAAGGATCGTTTCCTGTTTGGATTTGGTTCCAACGCTCATTATTATTAAATACTTGCTCATACTCTCTACGGAATAACTCTGGTGTAACTGTGCTCTTCACGACCTCATTTATTTCATCTGTAGATGGCCAAATATCTTTGAAGAACACATCATTTCCGTCTTGGTCTTTTCCAATCGGTTCATGATTAAAATCAATATTTACAGTTCCCGCTAGTGCATAAGCCACTACAAGTGGAGGTGAAGCTAGATAGTTAGCTTTTACTAATGGGTGTATTCGTCCTTCAAAGTTACGGTTACCAGATAGGACGGATGTAACTAACAAATCGGATTCTGCAATAGCTTTTTCAATTTCATCAGCTAATGGACCAGAATTACCGATACAAGTCGTACAGCCATAACCGACTACGTTAAAGCCCAATTGCTCAAGGTAAGGCAGCAATCCAGAATCACGAAGATATCCAGTTACAACCTTAGATCCTGGCGCTAAAGATGTTTTAACATAAGCAGGAACTTGAAGTCCTTTTTCAACAGCTTTCTTAGCTAGAAGCCCTGCACCTACGAGAACATATGGGTTAGAAGTATTGGTACAGCTCGTAATGGCTGCAATCGCAACGGCACCTGTTTTCATTGTAGTTTCCGTACCGTTTGCAAATTGAACAGTCACTTCTTTATTGATGTCAGCTGCGTCTAATCCGAAGCCTTGGTTACCTGCAGGAGCAGTTAATGCTTCATTAAATGCTTTTTTCATCATTGAAAGCGGAATTAAATCCTGTGGACGTTTAGGTCCAGAAAGATTTGCTTCAATTTCAGATAAGTTCAGTTCCACTACATCTGTGTAAACCGGCTCAGCATTTGGATTGAAGAATAGTCCGTTTGCTTTACAGTAGACTTCTACAATCTTGATTTGCTCTTCGTCTCGGCCTGTTAATCTCATATATTCTAAAGCTTCATCGTCAACTGGGAAGAAACCGCAAGTAGCACCATATTCAGGAGCCATGTTTGCGACTGTAGCACGATCAGCAAGAGGTAAAGTTGCAACCCCAGGGCCGAAGAATTCAACAAATTTTCCTACTACACCTTTTTTACGTAGGACTTGAGTTACTTTTAATGCTAAATCCGTTGCAGTTGCACCGTTTGGAAGCTCCCCAATTAATTTAACACCGATTACTTCAGGTACTGGGAAGTAAGATGGCTGTCCAAGCATTCCAGCTTCTGCTTCAATTCCTCCAACACCCCATCCAAGTACACCGATTCCGTTAATCATCGTTGTATGGGAGTCTGTACCTACAAGAGTATCCGGATATGCTTCAAATTCGCCATTTTCACCTTCAACAGCGTGAACAACATTCGCTAAATATTCAAGGTTTACTTGGTGAACGATCCCTGTTGCTGGAGGTACTGCACGATAATTGTCAAACGCTTTTTGAGCCCAGCTTAAGAATTGATAACGTTCAGCATTTCTTTCAAATTCTAAATCCATGTTCACTCGTAAAGCGTCAGGTGTTCCTGCTTTATCAACTTGAACAGAGTGGTCAATTACTAGATCAACCGTAATTTCTGGATTGATTTTATCTGGATCTCCGCCAAGATCTGCCATAGCTTTTCTCATAGAAGCTAAGTCTACTACTGCTGGTACTCCAGTAAAGTCTTGAAGGATAACGCGTGAAGGCTTAAATGGGACATCTACATCCTTCACTTCGTTTGTTCCCCATTTTGCCAAGTTTTCTACATGTTCTTTTGTTATAACTCGACCATCTGCTTGACGAAGTACAGATTCAAGCAGAACTTTAATAGAGTATGGAAGTTTCCCAACATTTCCAACTCCTGCTTCTTCTAAAGCACTTAATCGATAGTAGTTGTAGCGCTTACCATTGACTTCGAAGGAACTTCTCGCATTAAAAAAGTCTTGTTTTGCCATTGTACTGCTTCCCCTCTTCCATTTTCAATTCATAAAAAAGTAGGCTGGTCTATTTTCCTTTATAAAATAGACTTCTAATACTTCAATATAAAAGAAAAATCCGTAAATGTCGAAAAGTTTGAATATTTACTTCTATCATAACTTTTCTTACAATTTCATCTTAATATAAGAATCAACATAAGTAAATAACAAGAAAGTTATTGTTTTTGATAAGTTTTTCTTATATTTAAAAGATTTCATTTAACTCGAACTTGATTTGTCAAGGTTTAACATTCCATGATTTTCCCTTTAAAAATGATACGAAACAAATTTTTATTATCTCACAAAAACAAATTTACTGTTTTATTCGTATAGAACCTACCCTGTCTTTTCAAACTAAAATAGGAGGTGAAAAAGTGTGGGAAAAAGAAAAGCCAATCATATTATTCAGGGTATGAATGCTGCAAGCGCCCAAGGGAAAGGCACAGGATACAATGAAGAGTTTTCTAATGAACCTCTAACAGAAGCTCAAAGACAAAACAACAAAAAACGAAAGACCAATCAATAAAAGGTAATGGAGCGAGAAGTGTCGAAACCATTAGAATCGGGTATCGCCTTTTCTGCTCTTTTTGTTACTTTTTGGCAGTCAAATACAATAACACGTCTTTATCACATGAAAAAGAGCCAACCACATGATCGGGTCAGCTCTGGATGATTAATCCAAGTTATTTATTTCGTTCACAATACTTTGCAAATCCCTTTGGTATTGCTGAAGCTGGACTCTTTGATGCTCTGAGGCAACTTCCAATGCATTTTCGATTTGTTCGTAGGCTTCTTGCACTTCTTCTTTTAAATGGGCAAGCTGTTTTCCATAGGAAGCCCCGTCTTTGACAAGCTCATTGTATACATCATCTGCCTCTGCAAATCCCTGCTGTGCTGCTTGGAAAGCTTGCTGTTTATCTTTATGGTAAGGCATGTTTGCCAACTCCTTTCAAGCATTTCTTTTCTTAATTTGGCACGATTTCATCATTGTTATACATGAATAAAACGTCAGAAAAGAAACAATATAGGAAGGAAAGGAGGTTGGCAAGTATGAACAAAAACGATGGCAAAGATATGCGCAAAAACGCACCAAAAGGGGATAACCCCAATCAACCAGCACCAATGAGCGGATCTCACAAAGCAAAAAACCAAAAACATTCACGACAAAAACACAACTCCGGTCACGACATGTAGTACATTGCCTCCACTGAGGGAAGTTTCACTTTATTTTACCCGAAGAGCAGGCGCTTGGCGGAAAGCGCCTGCTTTATGGAATATCGAAACCCCCTGCTATCCATTGACAGGGGGTTCGTTAGATTTTTTACATGTAGAAGCTTATTTACCTAAGAAGTAAGCGTATATGAGAGCCACGGCCTCTTTCCTTTATGCAGGCTCTCCTTTTTTTCTCATTCGATTAAAATAGAGGAATATTGGTAATGGAATCACAATAAAGCCTAGGCTTTTAATTATTTGATTTTTCGCGTTATTTTGCTGTCTCGCTTTCTCATCCTTCACCATTTGTTCATATTGAGAACGCAGCTCTTCTTCAGATAAATTGGTTTCATTCTGTCCGTCTTTACCTGATTGCTTCATATCCTTAAAATCTTGAAATGATTGATAATATGCTGGAGGGTTGACTAAATCAGCCGTAGCCATAAAAATTGAGATTCCACCACCAATGACCATCATCAAAGTAGCAAAAAGAACTAAATATATATATAAATGACGAAACATATTTTCTCCACCGCCTTCTTTATTTTTCACAGCAATCCCGATGATAAAAACAATGAGCACTATAGGTAATAACGTCAAAAGGATGCTAAATGCAATCAAAAAATCGCCTCCGGATTCTGTTTAGTAGATTAGACGCTCTAGATTACTTGATCGTTACCAATTAAGTAAATATTCTCTTTAATGCATCTTTAATTTCGGCCAATTCTTTCTCACGAATCGTCCTAACATCGAATATAAGTTTGTCTTTTCTAATTCTTGCGACTACTGATGGAGACTGTGTTCTTAAGCTTTTGTGAAGGCTCTCTGCTGACATTGAAAAATGATCCAATACTACAGTATAGGTTGGCATCGTTTCTTCAGGAAGTGAGCCTCCGCCAATGGTACTTTCATCTTTTTCAATTATGGCCGAAATCGATGGGACTTCATCATTTATCATGTTAGCTAATAGTTGGGCTTTCTTGTTTAACTCTTGTTCGGAAACTAATAGATCTTTTAATACCGGTATCGTTCCCGCAGCCCTTTTTTCACTTACGTATTCGGCTAAGGTTGCTTCAAGTGCAGCTAAGGTCATTTTATCCACACGCAGCACCCTTGCAAGCTGATGCTTTTTGAGCCTATCGATCAAATACTTTTTACCGGCAATGATCCCTGCCTGTGGTCCTCCAAGAAGCTTATCACCGCTAAATGACACGAGATCTGCCCCTTTTTTTATAACCTCTTGGACAAGCGGCTCCTCCCCAATCGGAAGATCATATAACACCCCGCTTCCCAAATCCTCATAGTAAATAATATGATCATGCTTACGCGATAATTCGATCAATTTCTCTGATTCCACATTCTTAGTAAAACCGATTATTTTAAAATTGGAGGTATGTACCTTCATAATCATGGAGGTATTTTCATTTATGCTATTCTCGTAATCGGATAAATGAGTTTTATTCGTCGTACCTACTTCTCTTAAAATAGCCCCACTTTCTTCCATTATTGAAGAAACTCGAAAAGAACCTCCAATTTCTACAAGCTGTCCACGTGATACGATCACTTCCTTGCCTTTTGCCAAAGCCTTTAAAATGAAATAGACGGCTGCAGCATTGTTATTTACAACCATAGCGGCTTCGGCTCCAGTCATTTCCTTAATCCACTCTTCAATGTGGCTATGTCTTGACCCTCGCTTCCCAGATTCCAAATCGTACTCCAAATTCGAGTAATTTGATGCAATGTTCATGACATGTCGGACAGCTTCATCACTTAATACAGCTCGTCCCAAATTGGTATGTAAAACCGTACCTGTCGCATTAATGACCCTTTTTAAGCGATACGAGAATTTATTATTCAAACGATTTTCTAATCTCGCAAATAACTTAGATATAAACGCTTCTGTGCCTGGGTGTTCTCCCTGCCATTTTCCCGAAAGCAAATGATGTCTAGCATCAGAAAGTGCATCTCTTAATAGGGCTGTTAATCGTTCCTCCTCTATCAGATACTTCCGTTGTAATTTTTGGAACTGCTCATGCTTCTTTAGCTCATGAACAGGAGGAATAGCACGTAGTAAACTTTTCACAAGCTGACCTCCGTAGGATTTTTTTCCATTATAGCACTCTCACAAAATTTCTGTGAATACATACAATATAAAACTAAACCTTTTATAAAATCAGGTTCGAATGTTTTTAACATAAAGTGAGGAATAGGTAATGGACAAAAGTACTTCGAATAAGAAGGGAGATTCACTTACTTTCGAACAGTGGATGGAAAAGTTTTTTTTGGACCCATTTACTAGCTACTTAGACGAGTCTGAATTCAGAATTGACGTATATGAAACAACAGAAGAATATATAGTAGAAGCTTTATTGCAGGAATATTTGCCAAAGCAATTAGAAGTAGAAGTCAATCATGATGTTTTAACCATCAAGATGGAGGCAGAAGAAATCGGAAAGACATTCAGAAAAAAAAGGAACATCCGTTTTCCTTTTTATATCTATAACCATTCTATTAACGCGTTTTATGATCATGGCATCCTTGAAGTCAAAATTAAGAAAACCAAAAACACACATACAAACCAAAAAAAACAGATCCAAGTGAAATCTATAAAATAAAGGCTGGAACACAACGATCGTTTCTTGTTGATTCCAACCTTTTGCTTTTATAATTCTTCCATTAATTTAATAATTTCTTCGTGGTCAGGAAAAACACCTGTCTCCTTTTTTGAGAAAATAAGTTTTCCATTGACTGTCACTTCAAACACTCCACCTGAACTAGGAACCATTTCAAGCTTGGTGACACTTCCACGAAAATGATGAAACAAATCTTCCGCGAAACTCGCGGCTTTTGGCGCATAGTTTCACATCATGCAAAATTCTACTAGAACCTCAAACTTTTTCATCATGAAATCCCCTTTTAATAGAAATGCGGAATTACGTGTAATTGTAATATAAGCATGTTGGTAAAGCAAATAAATTACATTACTACCCTCATTAGGCTAAGTTCATATATACTAATAAAAGGAGGTGATATACATATGACACAACAAGAAAAGATTCGACTAACTTCACTATCCACTAAAGCCGGCTGAGGATGTAAAATCGGTCCTGAAGACCTGGCGCAAGTTTTGCGTCATTTACCAAAGCAGCCTAAAACAAAAGAATTACTCGTTGGAAATGAAACCTCCGATGATGCAGGTGTATATCAACTAACAGATGAAATAGCTCTCATCCAAACAGTTGATTATTTTACCCCAATTGTGGATGATCCGTATATGTTTGGACAAATTGCCGCAGCAAATGCATTAAGTGATGTGTATGCAATGGGCGGGGAGCCAAAAACCGCATTGAATATCGTTGGGTATCCAATTAAAAAGCTGGGAAGTGAAATGCTTGCAGAAATCCTTAAAGGAGCTTCTGATAAAGTTCAAGAAGCAGGAGCCGTTACAGTAGGAGGTCATAGCATTGATGACCAGGAGCCAAAATTTGGACTTTCGGTAACAGGTATTGTTCATCCAAATAAAATTTGGAAAAATATTGGCGCCAAACCAGGAGATGCTTTAGTGTTAACGAAACCAATTGGTGTTGGAATTATAACAACTGGGATAAAAAGAGAGGCTTCCTCTGAAGAGCAGAAAAAGGCTGTTACAGAGACGATGGCAACACTGAATAGATGGGCTGCAGAGAATCTCAAGGCTTTCAATCCACATGCCGTAACAGATGTTACAGGCTTTGGCTTGCTTGGGCATGGAAGTGAAATGGCTGAAGGCAGCTTTGTTTCCTTTGAAATCGACTTTTCAAGTGTCCCCGTTTTAGAAGGAACATTTGAACTGGTTGAAAAAGGGATTGTACCTGGGGGATCGAAAGCAAACCACAAATGGCTCTTGGATCGAATCCACTATGCGGACAATATTGGCTTAGAAAAACAACTAATTTTATGTGACGCCATCACATCTGGCGGACTATTGATCAGCCTCCCACATGCGGAAGCAGAAAAGTATGTGGATCTGATGAAAAAAGAAGGCTTCCCTCAAACATCCATTATCGGAAAAGTAACGGAGCGTAAAGAGAAACTGATTTATGTATACTAAGAAAAAGCTGACGGAGAATATTTGATTCCGTCAGCTTTTTTACATGGCACCCTCAAAAAAGACCATGACTTCTAATCTATGTGATAATGTCAAACAGTGCTTATATCCAAACCCTGTTGTTGTCTTCTCTTTTTGTCCGTTTCTCATGGTCTAGCTTCTCAAGGAATGGAATGATATATTTTCTAGATAAACCTAAAATATCCTTTGCTTCTTGGACAGTGAAGGTAGCAGATGTGTTTTCTTTTAACTTCTGTACAGCTTTTTCATAGATCTCAAAATCCAAGTAATACTTTTCATTCAGAGGAGTGATTATTTTGTGTTCAACCAAAAAGTATTTCATTTCTTTCCACATACTCTCTGGAATCCCAGCCTCCTCTAAATAATTTTCTAAATACCGAACCTCCATTCCATCCTTTGAGATCTCCTTCAACATATTCTCCACCCTTTTTTCCCAATTCTTTGGAATGTGAGGAGAAAAATCACGGGTTGACAAAAACTGACCATTGCGGATCCATGCCTTTGTTCGTTCTCCTTCTTCAATCACAAATTGAATGAGCTGTTTTGGAAAGGTTTGTGAGAATTCAGAGATCAATTCAGCTTTATTCATTCCGTAGCGCATCGGATGTTGGTTATGGTAGTCATTTATAAAGTCATACAGGTCTTCTGTTATGGCTTCTACTACTTTTTTATGGGTGACAAAGCTGTCTGTAAACAGTATGAATTCATCTTCCTGTAAAATGGAAGCTACTTCTTCTTTAGGTAATGATGTATAGGTGGCTAATTCGTCTACCTTCATACATTTATGCTGGTACACCACTTCAAGAGCACGGTCTTTAGGGTTTCCCAGCTTCTTTCTTTGTAGCTCTTGAATGGTTTTCTCGCCGAAACGATATTTTTTGCCGTTTGGGTCTATTACCCAGCCGCCACCTATCGTTTCAGGAGGACTTGGTCTTCTTAATATAAAACGGTCTCCTCTTTTTGTCACAATGTCTTCATCAAGTCTTAATTGGCACAGGATTTCTTCTTTTTCTTCAGTAAGCTCATTCCTATCAAAGAACACGATCCTACCCATCACTTCTGAAGTACCGATATGACATTTGATTGGCATACGCTGTTTTACAAGATAATCAAGGTCGTCAACCATTTTCACAGCAACATCAATTATTTTCGTTACAATAAAGTGTTCAGAAGAGACGACAACGTCTCCCCTTTTCACATCATCCTTGGATAGACTTGAAAGATTAATAGCAGCTCTTTGTCCTGCATATGCTTTTGATGCAGGCTTATGATGGACTTGAATTTGCCTTGCTTTGGTAGGCAATCCTTTTGGAAGGATAATCAGTTCTTCTCCTTCAGAAATCGTACCTTCATAAACCGTTCCTCTTACAACAGTACCTTGTCCCTTTACTGTAAAAACAGAATCAATCGGAAGTCTAAAAGCGCCTCTCGTGTCCCTTCCTTCGATTTTCTTCAAATAGTTATATATTGATTCTTTCAGCTCTTCAATCCCTTTATGTGATAGGCTATCAACCATTACAATGGGAGAATCTTTAAAAATGCTGCCTTCAAGCTCGAGCGCGATCTCTTCTTTTACTAGCTCAAGAAAATCCTCTTCTACTCGGTCTATTTTGGTAATGGCCACAATACCGCCCTTCACACCTAAGAAATTCAAAATTTCCAGGTGCTCTTTTGTTTGAGGCATGACCCCTTCATCCGCTGCCACAACAAGGACCACTAGGTCAATGCCTGAGACCCCTGCAATCATCTGCCTAATAAATCGTTCATGGCCAGGAACATCTATGACAGATATCTCCATATCCTCACTCTCTAACAAGGGGGCAAATCCTAATTCAATCGAAATTTGCCTTTCCTTTTCTTCTTTTAGGCGGTCGGTGTCCACATTAGTCAAAGCTTTTGTTAACGTGGTTTTACCATGGTCGATATGACCTGCCATTCCAATCGTATAATGTTTTTTCATGTAGAATCTTACACCCTTTTTCCTTCGAGCATTCAAATTATCCTAAAAATACAAATTCTGTTTTACTACCTTTATTTGATGAAATAACCTCTAATCGTGCATCAATTCTTTCTTTTAACTCCGGTACGTGCGAGATGATTCCAACCAGTCTACCAGAGCTTTGAATATCCATTAAGGCTTCAATAGCCTGGTCAAGAGATTCTGGATCAAGCGTACCGAAACCTTCATCAATAAACATCGTTTCAAGGGATACGCCCCCGGCATGCTGCTGAACCACCGCTGCCAAACCTAATGCTAGAGCCAATGACGCTTTAAAGCTTTCTCCACCAGATAAGGTTTTTACATGACGCTCTGTACCGGTATATTGGTCAAAAACCGTCAACTCCAAACCACTTTGAGTATTCTTTCGGGTTGGATCTATTTTTCTTAAGAGCTGATAGCGGCCGCTTGTCATTTTTACGAGCCTAATGTTTGCTTCTTTCAATATATCATCAAGAAATGCTGCTAAAACAAATCGTTCAAATGTGATTTTGAACGGATTTTGACCTTTCGCTATTTCATACAGATGCCCTACTATAGCAAATTCTTGATCAATTTCTTCTTGTTTTTTTCTTAGATTTTCCATTTTCATTGCAGCGTTTTCGTTATCTCGCTTGTTAATCGTATATTCCTGTTGTTTTGAAGACGCCTCTTTCCATCTCTCGTGGATTGTATTTAGCTTCGCTTGCAAGTTCTCAATGGAAGGAATGTTTACCCCTTTTAATTTTAATTCTAATTCATGGAGCAGACTATTTACGTTTTGAACCTCTTTTACATATCTTTCGATTTGTTCTTCTAGAGCAATGATTTGATCTTCTGATTTTTTAGCGGCAACATACGCTTGATAACTTTCAAATCCTTGAACCTGAAGCTCTTTTTTGAACTCTTCTCTTACGACATTTAATTCATTGGTCAACTCTTCAAGTCTCTTCTGTGAAGATTCTAGATAGGCTCGAGTTGAAGCTTCTTGTTCTTTTGCTTTATAAAATCTTTCTCTTACATTCTCAAATCGATCAAATAACTCTTTTTTGTGACGTAATGCTTTTTCAAGTGCAGCTTCATAAGCCTCCCAACTTCTGATCTCTTCTGGAATGCTTTTTAGTAAGGAAGATAACAATGTGTTCTTCTCAGCAAAAGCAATTTGAAGTGTCATTAGCTTTTCCCTTTTTTGATTCAATAGGGCATCTATTTGCTCTTGCTGTTGCTTTATCGTCTTCCATTGATTTTCGAGCTGGACAAGCTTTTCTTTTTGCATTTTAAGATCCGTTATTTCATGTTGAATGGTCACAATCTTTTGCATTAGCTGTTGATACAACGTTTCTCTTAATTCTCTCGAATAAGAAGAAATTTCTTTGCTTAAATCCCTCTCTCTTTCTTCAAGCACCTTTTTAATGGAATCAAGATTCGAACTTGCTTGATAATATTGAGACTCAGCTTTTGATTTTTTTTCTTCAAGGTCCGCTACTCGTTGTTGTGCTTCTTTCAATTCAAGCTCGGTCGGCATATTTTCCTGAAATGGAGCTGGATTTGGATGATGAGGAGACCCACAAACCGGACACGGCTCCCCGTCCACTAAGGAAGAAGCGAGAATTCCAGAATGGGAGCTTTTCCATGAATGCTCAAGTGCTGAAAGCTCTTTTTTTGCTTCCTCAACGTTTTCTTTGGCAAATTTCCATTTTTGCGAAATGATAGTGTATTCATTTTCTGCTTCATGATATTGCTTGGTCAGCTCTTCAATTTTTTGAAAATAACCAAGAATCGTTTGGCTTTTATCTAATTCTCTTTCTTTCTCTAAAAGGAGAACGTCTGTTTTTTCACACTTCTGCATTTCCAATACGATCTTTTCTTCTTTTTCACTTAAACTACGAAAATCAGATTCTAGCTTAATGCAATCAGTCTGGTGAGATCGAATCGTTGCCTCAATGTCTGAAACTTCCTTCTGAATCATTTTAAGAGAGTATACAGCCTCTCTTAACTGTTCCAATTTCATAACCTGATTGGAAGCTTCTTCTCTTTGAATTGCTTTTGACTCTTCTTCTCTAAATTGCTTTTCAAACTCCAGCACTTGCCTTTCAATTTGCTTAAACGATTTCTCAGCCTCTGTATAGCTTTCCTGTGCTTTTTTCGTTTGGATCCCTATTTTTTCATAGTTTTGCTCGATTCCAGAAATAGAAGCAGCTTTTCTAGCATCCCGAATTTGCTTTTTCAATCCTTCTATTTCTCGTTCTTTTGCTAGCAATTCCAATTTTTGTTTTTCTAGCGCTTCCTTTTCTTTCTTTTTATTTAATAAATCCTGAGCTATAAAAATCTCTTGCTTCAGCTTTTCACTTTCTCCTTCAAATTGAAGGATCTCCGTTTGCAGAGAGGCTATTTTTTCTGACTGTAATTGAATCTCTTTTTGTAAGAGTTCTAGAACTAGAGCTTTATTTGGATTTTCTTTATTTATTTCAGTTCGCAAATCTTCCTGCACATCAGCTTTTATCGACCTAATGAGTGACTGATATTCTCTCTCCAAATCTTCTGCACGGTTTTTTAATAAGGAGGATTCTTCTTTCAGCTTTTCTTCAATTTTTTTATATTTAAAGGTATGAAATAATTTTTGAAGAATCCCTTCCTTTTCTTTACTTTCAGCAGTCAATAGCTTTCTAAATTCGCCTTGAGGGATCATGAGAATTTGTCTGAATTGATTGGCATCAAGTCCGATAATATTCTTAATTTTTTCATCTACATCACGTACATTCGAAGCTATAATATGCCTTTTTCCTTCGTTGTCTATTTCATACAGCTCAGCTCTAGCCGTTATCGTCGTAAAACCTTCCCCTGATTTTTTCGGCTTTTCTTGTTGGGGAGAGCGTTTGATTTCATAGGTTTTCCCTCTCAAATGAAACTTTAACGTAACTTCCGTTAGTTCTTCAGGATCTGCAAAATGACTTCTCATGTCCTGTCCATTTCGGTCTTCACCGCTTGCTTTCCCGTAAATCGCAAAGCTGATTCCATCAAAAATGGTTGTTTTTCCAGCACCCGTTTTTCCTGAAATAACGAACATTGTGCGGTTTTCGAGCTTCGTAAAATCAATGGTTTCTTTGCCAGCGTAGGGACCAAATGCTTGCATAGTTAATGTAAGAGGTCTCACCATTCATCACTCTCTTTTCTAACATTCTCAATGATTTTTGTCATGACGGCCTTTTTTTGCTCGTCAAACGCTTGTTGAGTCATTTGAGAATAGAACATCTCAAACAAGTCTAATTCCGACCGGTTTGTATCCTTCACGGAGCTAAAAACCTGCTTTCTTTTCTCATCCATTACATTCGTTTTTCTCTCCAAATGTAATACATTTGGATAGACCTGCCTAAGCTTATGGATCGGATCCAATACTGTACCTTCATCTAGTAAAGTAACCTTTAAAAAATCATCAACCTTTTGTGATTGATAAAATGCAGGATCGAGCAGCTCTTCTAAATATCCTTCAAGCTCTCTCATATCCCATTTTGGTTCTAAACTCTTATAAGTAACTTTGAATGATCCATCTGCCTCCATTTCAATGATTGAAACAGATTTTTTTTGTTTTGCTTCTGAAAAAGAGTATTTTAGCAGTGAGCCTGAATAGGCAATTTTTTCATGTTTAATCGCATCAGGACTATGCAAATGTCCCAGCGCGGTATAGGAAAAGGGAGCAAATACGTCAGCTGAAACACATCCTGATCCACCAACAGAAAGGATTCGTTCTGACTCCGTTTCTTTTCCTCCAAGAACAAAAGCATGACCGATGAAAACATTTGGCTCATTCATATTCATTGTTTTTTCAATCTCACCAATAATCGCTTTCATCGCATCTTGATGTGAATGAATGCTTTCATCATCAAACAAGGCTCTAACAAGACCTGGTTCAGCATATGGGACTGGATAAAAATTAACCCCTTTTATTTGGATAGGAGAGAATGATTTTTGTAATTTTCCTTCTATATAAAAGAGACTTTTCCGATACCAAGAAGAACCAAAAGACAAACGTTCTGCACTATCGTGATTTCCAGAAATTGCAATAACCGGCGTTTGCATTTCAATATTGATCGTATACAACGTTTCATTTAGTAATTCAACAGCCTCTGTAGGAGGGACCGATCGATCATATAAATCCCCTGCAATAATGACTGCGTCCGGTTTTTCCTCCTCAATAAGCTGAATAAAGTGTTGCAAAGTATGGCGCTGATTCTCTGTCATATGAACACCGTGAACAATTTTACCTAAATGCCAATCTGCTGTATGAATAAATTTCATATGATTACCCCATTTAATTTTCTTCTTTTCTTCCTCTCATTATAACAGATTTCAATACCTCATTTAGAAACATTTGTTCTTATTTTCGATTCCATTCCACATTACAGTTCGATCGTAATAGAGAACATAAAAATATAAGAGGGTAATTTTACATCTAATGTACAAAATAATTGTAGTATGGAAATTTTTTAATTTAGGGTGATGAATTTGAACTTAAGCTTTTTGGAACTCTTAACAGCTCTTACGCCAATTCTAGCTGTTTTTATTTTCCTGGTTATTATAAGGCTTCCTTCTTCCATTGCAATGCCAATTAGTTTTGTCATCACGACCATTCTTGGGATAACGGTTTGGAAGTTAGCCCCTGTTCGAATTGCAGCATCTGCTATAGAAGGGGTCATGATTGCCGTTTCTATTCTTTGGATTATTTTCGGAGCCATTACCCTTTTAAATACTCTTTCAGCAAGTGGCGCTATTCACACCATTCGTAACGGGTTTATGAAGATTACGCCGGACCGGCGTATACAAGCGATCATTATTGCATTCATGTTTGGGGCATTTATTGAAGGAGCTGCTGGTTTTGGCACACCTGCAGCAATTGCTGCACCCATTTTGGTAGCGTTAGGCTTTCCACCTCTTGCAGCTGTTGTACTGTCGCTTGTTTCCAACTCTACTCCGGTTACGTTTGCTGCAGTAGGAACACCTTTATTAATTGGTGTGGGTCAAGGCTTAAATGAAGGTCCTTCATTGGCACCTGCCGTAAAAGATTTTATCGGTCCAATGACATTTGAACAGTACTTACGGGAAATCGGACAGACTGTCTCGATCTTTGATTTGTTGATCGGGACATTCATTCCCTTCATTATTGTGATTATTCTTACAAGATTTTTCGGGAAGAATCGTTCTTGGACTGAAGGGTTAAAGGTGTGGAAATTTGCTTTAACAGCAGGTCTTAGCTATACCGTTCCTGCCTTGCTTATCGCAAACACGTTAGGTCCTGATTTCCCATCCCTATTCGGAGGATTAATCGGCCTTTCCATTGTTGTAACGTTAGCAAAAAAAGGGATATTTGTTCCAATAGAGACTTGGGATTTTGAAAATTCTCCATTGGATCGTCAATCACAACAAGAAAAAAAAGATCCATCAAAAGAGATGTCTTTACTCATGGCTTGGTTCCCTTATGTATTGGTTGTTGTTTTCCTCGTTTTGACACGCTTGAATGCCCTACCTTTTAAAAACTGGTTAACGAGCGTTAAAGTTGGAATAACAGATATACTGGGTACTGGAATATCTAGCACCTTTGAGCCACTGTATCTTCCGGGTACCATTTTTATAGTGGTTGTACTCATCACCGCATTTCTACACAAAATGGAATGGAAAACGATTGGAATAACTTTTAAAAGATCTTTATTAACGATGATTGGAAGTACGATTGCTCTCGGCACCGCACTTCCGATGGTCCGAATTTTCATTAATTCCGGTGTAAACTCTGCAAACCTCATGAGTATGCCGATGGAGCTAGCCACCTTGATATCGAACAAAGTTGGTACAGCTTGGCCGCTTGTAGCACCGTTTATTGGTACACTCGGTTCATTCATCTCAGGTAGTGCAACCTTCAGCAACATGATGTTTTCTCTGTTTCAATTCAGCGTTGCTGAGCAAATCAATGTAAATCCGACCATCATTCTTTCTCAGCAAATGATTGGAGCAAATGCCGGGAATATGGTATGTGTACTTAATGTTGTAGCTGCAGCTTCAGTAGTTGGTCTGCTAGGGAAAGAAGGGCAAATTATCAGGATGACGCTTGGGCCAATGCTTTATTACGTCATTATGGCCGGAATAATCGGTACTTTAGCCTTATACGTTTTGTAATTAGAAAAGTGGATCGCACTAAATTGTTTCTAATAAAATAGGACGAGCTCAAAAAGCTCGTCCTTTTAGCTTGTAGACAAAGTAAATTTCTCGCACATTCAGACTGATTGAAAACGCTTATCAGTCGAGGAACGAACCCGTGCGAGGAGCGGAGTTACCCTAAATGGTAATGAGCACCGGAGGTAGGGTTCGTGACGAAGAATGCGAGCGTTTGACAACAGTCTGAAAGGACGAGCTCAAAAAGCTCGTCCTTATTAAAACAAATGCTCATATGGTTTCAAATCAATACTTTTTTCTGTTAATTTTTTGCGCAAGAATTTGTGGTCCCTTTTTGGAGTAGCCATAATATAGCCCCTAATTATGAGATCCTGATCAATACGTTCGGCCCCTTCTTTTAATGCCAGCTCCCCTATTTTACCTGCAATCTTTTGACGGGCAACATCTCTAAACAATTCAGGGACAGGGCTCACCAAATCTTCTAGCAGTTCCTTTTCATTCTGACCCCATAACTGCTTTGTTTCTCTCACATAATACTCTTCCCAATCCAGATCTGATTTTCCGTCTTGTTTTGGAAGCCGCTTCAAGAATTTTCGAAACATAAAATATCCGCCGATCGCGAATGAGAAAACCAAAAATAATACCCAAAATAGGATAAACCACATAAACCAACCTTCTAGCAAAACATTCACCCCAGCTTCAAAACTATCAAGTAAGTTTCATTATAAGCTTACGATTCAATTCATGACAAGAAAGATTATTTATTCACTCAGTCATCGTTTCTTATATTGCTTTTGTGGTATCTTTTGGTTATAATATTAAACGTCTTTTATAAACGGGGTCGGAAGGGTAGCTGGTGCGCCCCACGGTCTTCAAAACCGCTTGAGAGGCGCGTGTCGTCTCTGGTGGGTTCGATTCCCACACGGTCCCGCCAATTAAATTATTTAGCCACATATGTAGCTAAAGCCTTTTGTACATCAAATATACTTTTATCTTTTTTGAATTGCTTCGTTATTGGCTGGGCAGTGCTTGAAATCCAGATTTTCAATTCAGCATCTAGATCAAACGTGCCCGCTGTCTCAACACTAAAATGTGTAATGCTCTTATAAGGAATGGAATGATATTCTACTTTTTTTCCAGTCATCCCCTGTTTATCAATTAGGATTAGTCTTGTGTTTGTAAACACTATTAAATCCCTTATTAATTTATAAGCTTTGTCTACCCGTTCATTGTCTGTAATAATAACACTTAATTCTTTTTCCACTTCCTTACTATCAACCTCAGTTACATTACCCATCAATCCATCTAAAATTCCCATACTTCATATCCTCCTTAGAAATAATATTTAATAGCATATATTATTTATTATCGTTTTATATCCCCTAATATTTATATCTTTTTAGTTTTTTAAGAGAATCAACACGTCTACTATTCATAAACATAAAAAGTGACTTATGTAGGGCAAATTTGCCTTCCATAAATCACTTTTATTAGACAGTGGTTCCAGAAATATGATTATTTATTTCGTTACATAATTTTTTGTATTGAAGGTACATAGCAATTCGCCAAGGTACGATCATTCCAAAAGCAAGGATCCAAAACATTCCGCTCAGCTCGCCGACATCAATGGAAGAACTTAAGATCAACTTAGCGACAATACGGACAATCAACAAACCAATTAAGATAAAAGCAAAGGCTTTAGAACGCTTTAAGTAGATTTGTTCCCCCCTAATCTCAAAATTAGATGTTTTAATAAGTAAAATGGAAAACAATAGCCCTACTGATAAAGCCTCTACAATTTCAGGCGGTGTAACCCGGAACATCGGATGGATGAACATTAATGCACCCGTACTCATAAAAATTGGAGGTAAAATAATTTTCTTAGCACTAACTGGTTTTTTGGAAGCTTTCATTCGAATGGTTAACACAATTAATGCCATAATAATTCCAATTGCAGTAGAAAAGTATATCAATGAAACCATTCCTTTTTAAAATATTATAAAAACACCTTATCATTATACCTTACGAGTATGAAGGAAACAACAGGACAGAAGGTAAAACTATGAAAACGAGAAGGCTCATATAATAAAAAAAAAACCGTCTAGCTGCCTAAACGGTTCATGTTTCATTCCACTTTCTTTGTTATCGAAGGACCCTGTTGATCGCTTCCGCTACTCTTAATTCATCAAATGGTTTGACGATGAAGTCTTTCGCCCCAGCCTCTATCGCTTCAACCACCATTTTTTGTTGTCCCATGGCTGAACACATAATGATTTTAGCGTCAGGAAATTCTTTTTTAATCTCCTTCACTGCATCAATTCCGCTCATAACCGGCATGGTGATGTCCATTGTAACAAGATCTGGTTTTAGCTCACGATAAAGCTTGACGGCGTCCTGACCGTTTTCTCCCTCACCAACAACTTCGTGATTTGCTTTATGTAATATATTTGAAAGGGTCAATCGCATAAATTTTGCATCATCAACAATTAGTATTCTAGCCATTTGTCGGATCCTCCTTGCATCGCAACAAGTGAAGGACGTTCAAGCTCCTTCATCAAAATCAACACAATTTAAAATATATCTTACTTTTTTACTATATTCAATTCATAGATTGCGACAAAATTCGAGTTTTTCTACCATAGATTTTCACAATATACTCCCAATGATTTATTTCTTACATGCATTCAAATATAACTATTGTAATATATCAAAATCCTTTAAATCCTCCGAATATACTAGTTGCATAAGAGATTAACAAAGTCATCCAATCAAAGAAGAGTACCACACCCATAGCAATCATAACAAAACCGCCAGCTTTAACGATTTTATTGCTATGCTTTCTAATCCACTTCATTCTTCCTATAAAGAAAGACAAAATGAAGAAAGGAATTGCAAACCCAAGGGTATACGCAATCATATACATCATACCGGAACCCGGATTTGTTGCTGCCAAGGCTATTACACTCATTAATATCGGCCCAGTGCACGGTGTCCAGCCTGCGGCAAATGCCATTCCAATCAATGCCGAACCAAGATAACCGCTCGGGCGATTCTTCATTTCAAATCGATGCTCTTTCATTAAAAATTCCGGTTTTAACCATCCAATAATTACAAAACCAAAGAAAACAATTACAATTGCTCCGATCTGTCTGATCAAGTCTTTATAATCTTGGAAAAACTCACCGATAAAAGATGTACTGAAACCTATGGCTATGAAAATAACGGAAAATCCCAGCAAAAAGAAAATGGTATGTAATAAGCTTCTTTTTTGAAGCATTGCATTTTCGATTTTAAGCTCCCCCACACTCATACCGGTAATATAAGATAAAAAGGCCGGGTATAGAGGAAGACAGCAAGGAGAAATAAAACTTAAGAAACCAGCTCCAAAGGCTAAAAATAAATTAATATCGCTCAATCATTACATCCCCTAATTCATTAATCTAATGTAATTCTAACAAAATGACCAAAAAAAAGATAATAAACGATTTATGAAAATTTTATGTCATTTTAAAACAAGCTAAGACAAAAAATAAATTTTTACAGTAAAAATATGATTATTGGAATAAAATGTAGTAAGCAAATAATTGTATTTTTTCCCAAAAAAGATTATACTAATAAAAAATATGACATATTCTGTTAAATTTTCTGAAAGGAATACGTATCGTGTCTAAAAAGGAACTTCTCCATATTATAGAATTGAAACGTCTCCAATTAAACAACTGCGTATCAGAATACGGCTTATCATCCTCCTATACATTACAGATTAGCCAGGAGCTTGATCAGCTACTAAACCAGTATAACAGCATATTATTAAAAAAGCCTTTCGGAAAGAAAAAATCACTTATTGTGCAATAATTCCTTCCCGTAGGTTCTAAACAGTCTCTTATTTTAAATGGTTTATTCATTGACCACTACATTGATTTGATCTTGTAATCCATTTTGTAGCAAATACATTTTATAATATAATCCACGCTTTGCTAGCAATTCATAGTGGTTTCCTCGTTCCACAACTTCTCCGTTATGTAGGACTAAAATCAAATCCGCATCCTGTATTGTAGATAAACGATGGGCAATGGCTATAGTCGTGCGCCCTTTTCTCATTTTTTCCAACGCTTTTTGAATCGCTTCTTCCGTTTCCGTGTCGATATTAGCAGTAGCCTCATCCAAAATCAAGATTTTCGGATTCGTTGCGATCGTCCTCGCGAAAGCTATCAGTTGTCGCTGGCCGCTTGATAATGTAGCTCCTCTTTCTACAACGGGATGCTTATATTGGTCTGGCAATTCTTCAATAAAATGATGTGCTTGAACAAACTCACTTGCCTCCCTAATATCTTGCTCTGTTATCTCTTTGTTGTAAAGCCTAATATTATCCTCGATGTTTCCGAAAAAGAGAAAAGGATCTTGAAGCACCAACCCCATTTTTTTGCGAAGTTCTTCTTTTGAATAATCTCTAATTGAGCAATCGTCTATCAATATTTCTCCTTTGTCAAACTCGTAAAATCTCATGATTAAATTTATAATTGAACTTTTTCCACTTCCGGTATGACCGACAAGGGCAATCGTCTGGCCCGGATTGGCAGTAAATGAAATGTTTTTTAATACATCTTTTCTTCCATCATAAGAGAAGGACACATTTTTGAATTCAATTTTTCCGTGTGAAATTTCTTTTACTTTTCCAGATTGCCTTGGCTCTTCGTCCTTTTCGTCCATGACTTGAAAAACCCTTGTAGCAGAAACTATAGATTGCTGATACATAGAGAGACGCATCATCACTTGATTAATCGGTTCAAAAAAACGATCTAGATAATTAATAAATGCATATAAAACTCCGATCTCCACACCATGGTCAAAAGATGAAATACCAAAAAAACTAAGGACGATCATGAGAGCTAGAAAATATACTAGGTCAATGGCCGGGCGCAAAAGCAAACCATCCAGTTTAATATTTTTCATTCCTGCTTTATAGTGCAGGTCATTAATATATCCAAACTCATCCTGTAGCCGCTTTTCCTGCCTAAACACTTGAATGATGCTCATTCCCTGAAGAGATTCGTTCATTTTAGCATTTAGCTGAGAAAGACACTCCCTCATTTCATGATAATATTTAGAGCTATATTTTCTATACGTGTATATAATCCAATAGATGATAGGAAGAATCAGCAAACAAAACATCGCAAGCTTAGGATTTAAGAAAAACATTGCAATAAATATCCCTATAAGAAGAAATATACTTTGTACAAAAGTAGCTAGTACGTTTACAAACATATCTTTAATGGCCTCTGTGTCATTCGTAATCCTTGAGACTATGCTTCCACCCGGTGTTTTATCAAAATACCTCATGCCTAGCTTATGGATTTTTGAAAAAACGTCAACACGAAGCTGCTGGATGATTTTTAGTGCTATTTCATGAAACTTAACGAGCTGTAAATAGCTGAAAAACACATGTAAAATTTGGATCGTCAAATAGCCTGCTGCAAGAGCTGCAACAGGACCATAAACTATATGGCGGGGAGTTAAATAATTATCAATAAAAATTTTTATTAATATCGGTCCGGTAATATCTCCGATCGTAGTCAACAATAAGAAAAAAAATCCTAAAAGAATTAATCTTTTATGCGGTAAAGCATATGTTAAAAGTCTTTTTAGTACAGCCGTTTGTGATGGTTTCCCTTTCATAAATTACCCTCCATGCTCCACTACGTATTGTCAAAACTTTTATAGTAAATAGGTTAGTAAATCCTATATTAGAGGGCTTTTTGAGCAAAAAAATTGCCACCCCCTGAAATTTTTAGGTAATAGTGAGGTTACCACACCGACACTAAATCCCTAAATAAAGGAAGTGACAATCTTGTACCCTCAAATTATAACCTATTTATTAAATTTTATAAACTATCAAGAACAGGTAATTCGAACATTATTGACTCTTCTTGTGGGGAAGAGTATGTTCGACAAACCTTTAGATCAACCTGTAAAGCAAGAATATCGAAAGTTACAAATCGATGATTTACCCATGATTGAAACCTTGGAAAAGCTAGATTACCGAGTTCTCCTTGCGGAGTATCTGGAGAAGAACGGCAAGCCGTTAAAACCAGTAATTCGTCGGAAAAATGCCAAGGTAACTGTCCCAGATAAGTTGTGTTGTGTGCGGTGTGGTGCACCTTCAACATATCTGTACGCCAATAACGGTGATAAAGGTCAGTATCAATGTAAGGTGTGTGAATGTTTATTTAGCAATAAAAATCGCTTTGCCAAAGAGGCGATTTTAAAATGTCCTCATTGCCATAAAACACTTGAAAAAATCAAGGAACGAAAGGATTTTCTAGTATACAAGTGCAAGAATAACAGCTGTTCTTTCTACCAAAAGAATCTTAAAGGGATGTCTCAAAAAGACAAAAAGCAATTCAAGGAAGATCCCCAATTCTTCAAGATGCGTTATATTTACCGGCAGTTTCTCATTGATTTTAAGCCATTATCAAAAGAATCCCCGAAGAAACCAAAGGTAGACTTATCCAGACTGTATGTTTCACCACATACATTAGGATTGATCCTAACCTACCATGTAAACTATGGCCTTTCGGCCCGTAGGACTGCAGCAATCATGAAGGATGTTCATGGCGTATCAGTATCTCACCAGAGTATTCTTAATTACGAAAACGGCGTTGCACTATGGCTCAAGCCTTACGTAGATTACTACCCTTACGATCTTTCTGATCAGTTCTGTGGTGATGAGACTTACATTCGTGTAAACGGTAAGTGGCATTATCTCTTCTTCTTTTTTGACGCTGTGAAGAAGATTATTTTATCCTATCCGGTGTCGGCGAATCGTGATACTGTAACTGCCATTCGAGCTATTGATGAAGTTCTAGTTAAGCTAAAGGAGATTCCGGATAACCTATCTTTCGTAGTAGATGGGAACCCCATTTACCTTTTGGCACAACATTTCTTTGCGCAAAATGATATTCACTTTGATATCAAGCAAGTCATTGGTTTGACTAACGAAGATCCTGTCTCAACTGAATACCGCCCGCTAAAGCAAATCATCGAAAGACTTAATCGAACATTTAAGGGCAATTATCGTTCCACGCATGGTTTCGGTTCTGAACAAGGCTCTGTCTCTTTTGTGACGTTATTTGTGGCCTATTTCAACTTTCTAAGGCCCCACGCTTCATTGGAAGGGAAGGTACCTGTCATGATTCCAGAACTCGAGGAAATGCCCCACATGCCCGCCCGGTGGACGAAGTTAATTGAGCTCTCACAACAGTGGATAGCCGAACAGTCTTCCTAACTTTTTGTTTAGCTGAGCCCTTGTGCTTAGCAATCGGCGAAGCGAACTCTTGACAAACCGAATGGAGAAAAAGGTTAAAATTGGTAACGTCAAGGGCTATTTGCCATGCCTAACTTTTGTTCCCTTCGCCCTTGATGGCCGTATCGCAACCTTTTTCGACTGTTTGTCAAGAGCGATTGCGGACTTGGCTATTCCTGAAATCCTGGCGGAGATGCCTAGAACTAGTTTTTCATAGAACTTTTGACACTACCTTTCGTTTCTACGAATTCTTTTGATTCTTGGTCCAAGCGGACAGACACTAGCTTTGATACTCCTGATTCCTGCATAGTAATGCCATACAGTACATCTGCTGATTCCATCGTTCCTTTACGATGGGTAATAACGATGAACTGAGTTTGTGTACTAAATCTTTTTAAGTATTGACTGAAACGATAAACGTTCGCTTCATCCAATGCTGCTTCTACCTCATCAAGCACACAAAACGGAACAGGACGAACTTTCAAAATCGAGAATAGCAATGCGATGGCTGTAAGGGCCCTTTCTCCACCAGAAAGAAGACCAAGATTTTGCAGCTTCTTACCAGGAGGCTGAGCAACGATTTCAACTCCAGTATTCAACAGGTCTGTTGGGTCGGTCAGCCTCAATTCAGCCCTGCCACCCCCAAATAACTCAACAAAAACCTGTCCAAACTGTTCTTTAATCGCAGTGAAGGATTCTTCAAACCTTCTTTTCATTTCTTCGTCCATCTCTTCAATTACCTGAAATAATGTATCTTTAGCTTCCTGTAGATCTTTACGCTGCTCAGATAGGAACTTGTATCGTTCAGAAACACGCTCATATTCATCAATTGCGCCAAGATTAACGGTACCAAGCTCGTCGATCGCTAATTTTATTAGCTTCACTTTTTTCCGTGCTTCTTCAACCGGAATCGTTAATGGATATTTTTCTTTTGCAGCTTCATAGGTTAAAAAATATTCCTCTCTTAAATGATTTAACCTATTTTCAAGTTCTACATCGAGACGATTCAACTTTACCTCTTCATCCTTTAACGCATGAACCAATCCTTTATATTGCCTTTTAATCTCTTTTACATCAAGTTCTACGTCTTCTAGTAGAGATTGAAGCTTACTTCTTTCTTCTCTTCTAGATGAAATAAGCTTAACCGTTTCATTTTTATCATGAAGCTTTTTACGTGAAGCTTCTTCAAGCATTTCTTCTCCGCTTGTACTGTCATTCATTTCAGACGTCAACAAAGATAAATCCTCTTCTATTTCCTTTGCTTTGGATGTAAAATGCTGCAAGTCTGACAAGATTCGGTCATATTTATCCTGTTGATTTTGAAGCTGTTCACGTTTTGCTGCTAATTGGATCTTAAGTTCATGGTTATAGGATATCACTGCTTCCTTGGAGTTTTGCTGAGATTGCTTTTTCTCATTCAACTCCTTTATTTGAGCATCTAAACTAGCTAATTCTTGTTCACATTCCAATAATAGCTGTTTTAATGAAACCAAGCGCTCATTTTTCTCATCCTGTTCTTCATGTAGCAGCGCTTTTTCCATGTCATAAAGAGAAAGCCTTTCGTTAACGTTCTTTTCTCTTAGCTCAACTTCTCTAATATTACTTTTTATGGCCTGTTCCTGCAAACGAAGCTGTTCTCCTTTTGTACGCAACTCTTCGAGAAGAGAGTTTTGATTTGCGACTTTCTCTTTTAACTTTTTGACGGATGACTCTAGCTCTGACGTTTTCATCTCCATCGCCTGTAATTTTTCTCTCAACTCTTCTAGTTCACCTTTTCGAGATAAAAGAGAGCTTCCTTTTTTATTGGTTGCACCACCCGTCATCGAGCCACCCGGATTGACTACATCTCCATCCAGCGTTACAAAACGATATTTATGGCCAACCATACGAGCTAGCTCGTTCGCACCTTTTAAATCATTTGTAATAATGACTGTTCCAAGTAAATTTGAGAAAACAGCCTCGTATCTTTTTTCATAATCGATGAGTTGGGAAGCTACTCCTTTAAAAGACGGATGACTTTGCATCATGGTTAGTTGACTTAAAGGAATATCTCTTCCTTTAATAACTGAAAGAGGTAAAAAAGTAGCTCTGCCGTATGAATTCTTTTTTAGATAAGCAATGGCTGAGCGAGCATTTTCTTCATGATCGACAACGATATGCTGCATCGCTCCACCTAGTGCTGTTTCAATAGCTGTCTGAAGCTCCTTAGGAACTTTAAGAAGCTCTGCTACCGCTCCTTCTATACCTTGAAGTGGTTTTCCTTTGGCCTTCAACACTTCTTTTACACCTTGAAAGAAGCCGGCATACTCTTCTTCCATTTCTTCTAGCATTTCAATTCTAGATTTTGTTTGCTGAACATATTGATACGCTTGATAGAGAGTAGATTCCTGTTTTTGATATTGATTTGACAAAGTGTCTAGCTTTTTCTGTTCTTCCCTGTAAGTGGCTACTCCACTTTCTAGCTGTGATTGAACGTGGGACAAAGTTTGCAGCAATTCTGCTTTTTTGTCTTCTACTTCTTTTCTCTCCATTAAATATTTTTCGTTCTCTTGATCTAGCTTATCGTGCTTGATTTTGTAGGAATGAACTTGCTGCTCGATGAGTTGGAATTCATTCTTTGCTGCAGCTTGTTTATTAAGCCATTCGATATAGTCGCTTTTTAATGTTTCAATCATGCTTTCTATATTTTGATTGAACATTGTAAGCTGTTTTTCATTTTCTTTTAAACTGTTTTGTAGTTCTAAACATTCACTTTTTAGTTTCTCTAAGGCGTTTTCTTCCAACTCTTTTTGCTTCGTTAGAGTTACGATGCTGTGTTTGGCTTCAGACAAGGCTTTTTCGAGCACTAGCTTGTTTTGCGCAGCATTTTTCTTTCTTTCCTTTAATACCTCTTTCCGCCCTTCTAACTTTTCCAACTCCTGACTTGTCAATAAGAGGACCTCTTGTAGATCTGTAATTGACTCATCCAACGCTGCTATTTTATCTCGATATTGCTCTACTAGTGCTTCTTTTTTTTGCAGGTCAGAGGACATCGAGAGCTCTTGGTCACGATGTGCCTCTAACTCTTTAGAAAGAAGTTCCCATTTTTCATGAAGAGACTCAATTTCATATACAATAAGGGCAACCTCACTGTTTTCTAATTCTTCCTTCTTTTCAAGATAATCTCTTGCTATGGATGCCTGAATTTTTAGAGGCTCTACCTGACCTTCTAGCTCATGCAAGATATCTTGGACGCGGTTTAAATTTTCTTGGGTCTCTAAAAGCTTTGTTTCGGCCTTCTTTTTTCGGGTTTTATACTTTAAAACGCCCGCAGCTTCTTCAAAAATCGTTCTTCTATCTTCAGCCTTACTACTTAATATTTCCTCTACTTTCCCTTGACTGATGATAGAAAATGCTTCTCTTCCTAGACCGGAATCCATAAATAAGTCAACAATATCCTTCAGTCGACAAGCTTGTTTATTGATGAAAAATTCGCTGTCACCAGAACGATACACTCTTCTTGTGATACTGACTTCCTGATAATCAATCGGCAAAAAATGCTTTTCATTATCTAATGTTAACGTTACCTCGGCAAAGTTTAGAGGCTTTCTTGAATCACTTCCGGCAAAAATAATATCTTCCATTTTTGCTCCACGAAGAGATTTGGCAGATTGTTCCCCAAGCACCCATCTAATTGCATCCGTTACATTACTTTTACCGCTACCATTTGGTCCAACTACAGCGGTTACACCTGGAACAAAATCAATTGATATCCTTTCAGCAAAGGATTTAAATCCTACTACATCCAATCGTTTGAGGAACACATTCTTTCCCCCTTATTTTTTGAATCTACTATTTCTTTTCTTCATTTTTCAGCTTTTTTAGCGCCTGCTGTGCTGCAAGCTGCTCCGCTTCTTTCTTGGACCGACCCATACCGATCCCTAAAATTTCACCATTTAAAGACACCTTCGAAACAAATTCCTTATTATGGGCCGGACCTTTTTCTTGCATAACCTCGTACTCGATCGTACCATTTCCGCCTCGCTGAACAAGTTCCTGCAGCTGGCTTTTAAAATCCATCACATGAGAAAAAGCACCGTCATTTATTTTTGGGAACACAGTTTTTTCAAGAAATTTTATCACAGCATCTAAACCATGATCTAAATAAAGTGCACCAATGAATGCTTCGAAAACATCCGCCAAGAGCGCAGGACGTTCCCTTCCTCCTGTCATTTCTTCTCCTTTTCCAAGCAATACTAATTTGCCAAAGGATAGTTCGTTAGCAAATACGACTAATGAGGGCTCACAGACAATTGCAGCACGAAGTTTTGTAAGCTCTCCTTCACTCATGGTCGGAAATTTATGATATAAATACTGAGATATCGTCAATTCCAATACAGCGTCCCCTAAAAATTCAAGCCTTTCATTGTCTTCATATGGCATTCGGCGATGCTCATTCACATAAGATGAATGGGTAAAAGCTTGCTTTAATAATTTTTCATTCTTAAACGTGAATCCTATTTGATCTTGAAAGTCTTTAAATAGTAGATCCTTTACGTTATTTCGCTTTGACCTTGCATACTTTCGCATAATTTCCTCCTGAAAAAATTACATGCAATATGTACCACTATAATAGGATTTTGTTTATAAAGGCAAGCGATCATACAAAATAGCAATAAGAAAGCCCCGTTAAATAAACGGAGCTCAGGCTGTCCAAAAAAACTCGCCTCCATCGTTACACTCCAAATTAAGACATAATATATAGATAATCCCTCTCACCTAATGGAACGATTTAGGGCTGATAAGCTTTGTCAAACAGCCTGAGTTTTTTACTAATTACACTTCTACTACAAACTAAAGCCCCGTTATCGCCATAACGGAGCTTCATTTCATGAGAACATTTCATTACATATTGCTTTGTATGTAATTCACTGCGTCTCCGACAGTGGAGATTTTCTCAGCATCATCGTCTGAAATTTCCATTCCGAATTCGTCTTCAAGTTCCATTACTAACTCAACTACATCAAGGGAATCAGCACCAAGGTCCTCTTTAAATGAAGCCTCAAGCTTTACTTCAGACTCATCTACTCCAAGACGGTCAACAATGATTTTCGTTACACGCTCTAAAACGTCTGCCACTCTAATCACCTCCCCTCAAGCCATTATAGTGTATTTTTTTAAAATAATAAACTAATTTTACGAAAAGCGGAAGGCGCCCGCCTAAACGAGATTACATGACCATACCACCATCAATGTGGAGGGTTTGACCAGTCATATAAGAGCTGTCATCCGAAGCAAGGAAGGTTACGACCTTCGCAATATCCTTCGGTTCCCCAAATCTTGCCAGTGGAATTTGAGATAACATCGCTTGTTTGACATCTTCTGTCAGCTTATCTGTCATATCTGTTGTGATAAACCCTGGGGCGACCGCATTGACGGTAATGTTTCTTGCAGCCAGTTCTTTTGCCGTTGTTTTTGTCAGACCAATGACCCCAGCCTTAGCTGCAACATAATTCGCTTGTCCCGGATTACCACTTACACCTACAATGGAAGCAACATTAATGATTCTTCCATACCGTTGTTTCATCATTTGACGGGTTACTGCTTTCGTGCAAAGGAATACCCCTTTTAAATTGGTATTGATGACATCATCCCACTCTTCCTCCTTCATTCTCATAAGGAGATTATCCCGAGTGATGCCAGCGTTATTTACAAGAATATCAAGTGCACCGAATTCTTCAATAACCTTTTTTACCATATTTGTGACGGATTCTGAATTAGACACATCACATTGAATGGCAATTGCATTCCGTCCCATTTCTTTAATTGCGTCAACGACTTCCATTGCTTTCGCTTCGCTTCCGGCATAATTGACTGCAACATCCGCTCCTTGAGCAGCCAGTTCCAATGCGATTTCTCTTCCAATCCCTCTTGAAGCTCCTGTGACAAGAGCCTTTTTACCATCAAGCTTCATTAAGATTCCCCCTTTAAGGATGTAACCGTTGCTTGGTAGGAAGCCTCATCGAAAACCGAAAACACTTGTGATTTTCGGTCGATTTTTTTAATTAATCCTGCCAAAACCTTTCCTGGTCCAATTTCTATAAAAGTGTCCACACCAAGCTCCATCATTCTTTTTACTGAATCCTCCCATAAGACAGGTGAATAGAGCTGCTCTAGAAGTCTTTGTTTGATTTCCTCCGGCTCATCCATTGGTGAAGCTGTCACATTTGAGATAACCGGAACCAGTGCTTTTTGTATGGAAATAGAATCTAATACTTCTTGAAGCTTTGTAGCAGCAGGCTTCATTAAGATCGAATGGAACGGTCCGCTAACTTCAAGAGGAATCACTCTTTTGGCACCTTTTGTTTTTGCAAGCTCTGAAGCTTCTAATACACCTTGTGCAGTACCAGAAATGACAATCTGTCCAGGGCTGTTAATGTTTGCAAGCTGTACAATATTTCCTTTTGCAGTGACTTCATCCGTCGCTTCTTTAAGTGCTTCGCGATCCATCCCAAGAACAGCTGCCATTTTACCTTGTCCGTTTGGAACTGCTTCCTCCATGAATTCGCCACGCTTCCTGACAGTGAACACACCGTCTTCAAACGGAATCGATCCAGCAGCAACTAAGGCGGTATACTCTCCTAAACTATGACCGGCCATAAAGTCCGCTTTTATACCAGATTGCTGAAATCTCTTTAACAAGGCAATGCTTGTGGTTAATAATGCCGGTTGGGCATTTATCGTGAGGGTCAATTGATCTTGGGGACCCTCAAAAATTAGTTTTGAAAGACTCTCACTTAAACGTGCGTCTGCTTGTTCAAAGACAGCTTTAACGTCGTCAAAAGAGTCGTATAAGTCTTTCCCCATTCCAACGGCTTGTGAGCCTTGCCCTGGAAAAACAAATGCAATTTTCCCCATCCATCATTCTCCTTGTCCGTTTTTCGATATACTTTCTCGAATGGTGTCAGCAACTTTATGCTCTACCATAATCTTTGCTTGCCTAATCGCATTAAAGATTGCATTGGCGTCAGAAGACCCATGCGCTTTAATGACAGGTGCCTTTAATCCAAACAAGCCTGCTCCTCCATATTCTGAGTAGTCCAACTTATTTTTGATTTTTACAAGCTCTGGTTTCAAAACTGCTGCCGCTAGCTTAGATTTGAAGTTGCTTGTTAATGCTTCTTTTAGCATTTTGAAGATTGAAAGAGCGGTTCCTTCAACTGTTTTCAAGACCATATTACCTGTGAAGCCATCCGTCACAACCACATCTGCAACGCCTTCAAGTAAATCTCTTGCTTCTACATTACCAACGAAGTTAAGATCTGCTTCTTTTAGCAAAGTAAAAGCAGCCTTTGTCAGCTCATTCCCTTTTTTATCTTCCGTTCCAATGTTCAGCAAGCCTAGCCGCGGCCGATTGATTCCACGGACCTTTTCTGCATATATCGAACCCATAATCGCAAATTGCAAAAGGTGCTCAGGTCTTGCGTCGGCATTTGCCCCAACATCTAGCAATAAAAATCCATCCCCTTCTAGAGTAGGTAGTGTAGGGGCTAACGCAGGCCGCTCAATCCCTTCGATGCGTCCAACTACAAACAATCCTGATGCCATCAATGCACCGGTATTCCCGGCAGAAATACATGCATCAGCTTGACCATCAGATACTGCTTGCGCCGCTAACACCATAGAAGCATTTTTCTTTCTTCTTACTGCTCTTACAGGCTCATCAGTGGGAAGAATGGTTTCTTCTGTATGCAAGATGGATATACGATCGTTATATTCTAAATGTTTTTTTATCTCCTGTTCATTGCCCACTAAAACAATTTCAAGATCAGGAAATGCTTTGACAGCTTTCATCGCTCCCTCAACAGGAGCCTTAGGTGCATGATCTCCGCCCATAGCGTCAATTATGATTTTCATTTTTTTCATCCTTTTTTGCTTTGTTAGATCTATACATTTCAAAAGTTCCTTTAAAGACTAGTTCTTTTCCTACGTAGCTTTCTACATCTACGAAAGTTCTATCTTGTAATTTTTCTGTCACTTTCGCTTTCGCTACGACTCTTTCATTTTCTTTTACGGAACGTGTAAATTGAATAGTCGCTTTAGCCGTTAAAGCCAGTTCGTCATCGATCACAGCTACAGCTAGAGAATTAGCCTGAGCAAACAGATGGTGTCCACGGGCTATACCGTTACGCTTAAACACATGCTCACGCTTCACATCAAAAATGGAAATGGCACTTTCATCAAGCTGTATGTCAATAATATCTCCAATGACCTCTTCAATCGGTAATGATTTGATTTCATCACTGAATTTTTTCTCAGCAACATGCTTTATTCTTTCCCTCAATTCGGGAATTGATCTTTCAAGCCTGTCTAAGCGAATGGTTTGTACACTGACAGAAAATTTTTCAGCAAGCTCCTCGTCCGTAATAAAAGGATTTTGTTCGATTGTTTCAAGTAGAAGCTGCTGCCGCTCCTTTTTGTTTCTTCGCATAACCTTTCACCATCCGTACTATTATGACTAGGTACTAATAGTAGTATATATATAAAAAAAACAGATTGCAAGAATTTGATTACATCTTGCAATCTGAAAACATTAATCCAATTTTTCTCCTTCAAGAACCCCACTGTCTTTCAAATATTTTCTGAGCGGGCTATACTCCGGTTCAGTCCAAAAGCTTTGAGAGGAAACCAATTTTGCAGCGTCATCTCTAGCTACTTCAAGAACTCTATAATCATGTACCATGTCCGCAACCTTAAATTCAGGCAGACCACTTTGCTTCTTCCCGAAAAAGTCTCCTGGCCCTCTCAGTTCCAAATCCTTCTCAGAAAGAACAAAACCATCATTTGTTTCCGTCATGATTCTCATTCTTTCCTTGCCATTTTCCGATTTAGGATCAGCAAGCAATATACAATAGGATTGATCGCTTCCACGGCCTACTCGTCCACGTAGCTGGTGAAGCTGTGATAATCCAAACCTTTCAGCATCATAAATCAGCATAAAGGTCGCATTTGGAACATTCACTCCCACTTCTACAACCGTTGTAGAAACTAAAACCTGAATTTTATTTTCACTATACTCCTTCATGACTTCCTCTTTTTCAGAAGGATGAAGCTTGCCGTGCATCAATCCAACTTTAAAGCGCCCAGAAAAATATTGGGTTAAAACGTTATGGACATCAATGGCGTTTTGAAGGTCAAGCTTTTCAGATTCTTCAATTAACGGACAAATGACATAAGCTTGCCGTCCTTTTCGCAATTCTTTTTCCATGAACGCCAATACTCTTTCAAGCATATCGTGCTTTGCCCAATATGTTTCAATCGTCTTTCTACCAGCAGGCATTTCATCAATGATTGATACATCCATTTCACCAAATACTGTGATGGCAAGAGTTCGTGGAATTGGTGTGGCAGTCATGAACAACACATCCGGACTTTCACCTTTTTCTCGTAAAATTCGTCTTTGCTCCACACCAAAGCGATGCTGTTCATCTGTAATGACCAATCCAAGCTTTTGGAAATTCACTTCATCCTGTATAAGTGCATGCGTTCCAATTATTGTATGGATCTTTCCTTGTGCCAACTCATACAGAATTTCCTTCCGTTTTTTCCCTTTCACTGAACTAGTTAATAATGCTACATTGACTCCCATTGGTTGAAGCAATTTCGACAAAGACTGAAAATGCTGTTCAGCCAAAATTTCTGTCGGAACCATTAGGGCTCCTTGAAATCCTGCCGTATGCGAGGCAAAAAGAGCAATTGATGCGACAACTGTTTTCCCTGAACCTACGTCACCTTGAAGAAGCCTGTTCATCCGATAAGGAGACTTCATGTCCGCAAGAATTTCATTCACAACCCTTTTTTGTGCAGAAGTTAACGGAAAAGGCAATGTGGCTATATATTGCTTTAACAATGGCAATTGATATTTTTGTTGAACACCCATAGAGTTTTCACGTTGTATTTTACGCAAAGCCTGCATTTTTAATTGAAACAATAAAAACTCCTCATAGATCATCCTTCTTCTTGCCTGTTTCAAGTCATTGCTGTCTTTCGGAAAATGCATGGCCTTTAAGGCTAGGTGCCGTGACAATAATTTATATTTTTGTATAAGTGAGGCTGGTAGGTTCTCCTCGATCCAGTTTCCATAGGACAGAAATGCGTTTTGTATATATTTCCTTAACGATTTTACAGTAACACTCCCTTTTATAGAGTAGACCGGTTCAAGTTCCCGTTCATGATGATGATGACCGACTTTCATTTCATTCACTGTGATCGTTTGTCGATTTCGGTCCCATTTACCAGTCACGGTAATGGTTTCATTTAATACAATTTTATTTTTTAAATACGGCTGATTAAAAAATACGGCTGATATTAAGTATCTTCCTACTAGAAGTTTTACGGTAAGGCGAGATTTCTTACGAGAATAATAGATCAGAGAAGGCTCACTATGTACAACCCCCTCCACTGTCACTCTCTCTTCATGTTGAACTTCAGCTAGATCCTTTAGCCGATAATCTTCATATCTAAAAGGTAAATACTCGATTAAATCTTGCACGGTTTCAATATTCATTTCACGTAAGCTTGCAGCTGTTTCCTCACCGATTCCTTTGATGACTGTTACTGGTTCTTGAAGAGATTGTGTCACTTCTTATTGAGCGGCAATCCGAAAATTTTCGCTTCCAACTCCCGGCCAGTCGGAGTTGCCGCTAACCCTCCCTGAGCAGTTTCTCGTAAGGCGACAGGCATAGTCTGACCTATTTTATACATCGCTTCAATCACTTCATCACAAGGAATTCGGCTCGTAATACCTGCAAGCGCCATATCAGCCGCTACCATGGCATTTGCAGCTCCCATAGCATTTCTTTTCACGCATGGGACTTCTACAAGACCTGCAACAGGGTCACAAACAAGTCCCAGCATATTTTTCAGTGTAATGGCCATCGCCTCGGCACACTGGGATGGAGTTCCACCTGCCATTTCCACAATGGCTGCAGCGGCCATTCCTGATGCAGAACCGACTTCCGCTTGGCAGCCCCCAGCAGCTCCTGAAATGGAAGCATTGTTGGCCACAACAAAACCAAACGCTCCAGCTGTAAAAAGAAACTCGACCATTTGCTGTCTTGTTGGATTCAACTTATTTTTCACAGCAAACAGTGTGCCTGGAACGACTCCGGCAGAACCAGCAGTTGGTGTTGCGCAAATCGTACCCATTGCTGCATTTACTTCATTAGTTGCCACAGCCTTGCTAACGGCATCCAGAAGTAGGTCTCCGGATAAGCTCTTCCCGCTTTTTATATAATTCTGAAGCAAAACTGCATCTCCACCTGTCAATCCCGAATGTGACTGCACACCTTTTAGACCTCTTTCTACTGCTTTTTCCATCACTTCAAGGTTGGTCTCCATTTGCTGTAAGATTGTCTCTCGGGATTTTCCTGTTACTGCCATTTCTTGCTCAATCATAATTTGTGAAATTTTAACATTTTTACTTTCAGCCAATTCAACCAGCTCTGCTACATTGCGGAACATATCGATTCCTCCCTTCAAGGTGGTAATTTTATTCCACAATTTTCGTGACACGAGTTATGTTAGGCAGTTGTGATATTTCTTTTAATATATCATCTTCTATATTTTGGTCGACTTCAATCGTCATTAAAGCCATTTTTCCTTTTTCTTTTCTAGAAACTTCCATATGCCCAATATTAATTTGATGTTTTGCCAACACATTCGATACACTTGCAATCGTACCATATTTATCATTATGAACGACCAGGATTGCCGGATGATGTCCAGATAATTTAAGTTTAAACCCGTTCAATTCAATGATTTCAATTTTTCCGCCACCAATTGAAATTCCTACGAGCTCTAAGTCACCATTTTCATCTCCCATTTTTATTCTGACTGTATTTGGATGATCTGTTATAGCATCTTCTTCAATAAAACGGACGGCAATTCCTTTTTGCTTAGCAAGTTCAAGAGATTGAATAATTCTTGTATCAAAGGTGTCAAAGTCAAGAATCCCACCCACTATCGCTACATCTGTTCCATGGCCTTTATATGTTTTTGCAAATGATCCGTATAAAGAAATTTCTACCCATTTAGGCTCTCTGCTGAACAGACTTCTTGCCACTCTTCCGATCCGAGCTGCACCGGCGGTATGCGAGCTTGAAGGACCAATCATGACTGGACCGATTATGTCAAATACGCTTTTATACTTCATAGCTTCCTCCCCAATCAATCTTAATTTCAAAATAAAGGGATAAGGCAGACAAAAAAACAGTGGAATCCATAATAAAAGGCCGACTCAGGAAAACGTCCCTCATGGTAATGATCGGCAATGTAATTTGACCATGGAGGAAGCTTTCTTTGTTTGAGTCAGCCTTATATATATTCGATTTTAGCTTAGAGTATATCTAAAGCAGGATCATTCTTATTCAATAGAAAAAATAAATGCATAGAGAGGTTGTTTTCCATTATGAACTTCTACTTCAGCATCTTCAAACTTCTCTTCGCAATAAGCCACCAGCTCTTCTACTTCTTCTTCTGTTGCATCTTCACCGTAGAGAATTGTCAAAATTTCAGAGTCATCCGTCATCATTTCATCTAATAATTGTTTAGCTGCTTGAAGCTTATCTTTGTTTTTGACTTTAATTTTACCGTCAGCTATTCCCATAAAGTCCCCATTTTCGATTTCAAGACCGTCAATGTTTGTATCCCTTACAGCAAAAGTGATTTGACCTGTTTTGACCGTATCTAAAGCACGGACCATATTGGCTTCATTGTCTTCAACAGCTGCAGCAGGGTTAAAGGCTAATAATGCGGTCATGCCTTGCGGAACCGTCTTAGATGGGATGACAATGACATTTTCTTCTACCAACTCGGCTGCTTGCTGTGCCGCCATGATAATATTTTTATTATTAGGTAGAATAATAATGTTTTTTGCATTCACTTCTTTAATGGCCTTAACAAAATCCTCCGTACTCGGATTCATCGTTTGACCGCCTTCAATCACTGCTTTTGCACCAATGCTTTTAAACAGCTCGGCAATGCCCTCACCCATCGCTACAGTTATGATTCCGTATTCTTCTTTCTTTTTAGGGGCTTTCGTTTCTGTTTGTAATGGTGTTTGGGCTTCAACAATACTTGAATGTTGTTCTCTCATATTTTCAATCTTGATTTTGATCAAACTTCCGTATTTTTGCCCATAGTTCAAGCACTCACCAGGCTGCTCTGAGTGAATGTGCACTTTCACTATTTCTTCATCGGAAATAACAAGCAGAGAATCACCGTATTGGCTTAAATCCTGACGGAATGTATCTTCATTGAAAGGATTGTTTGCAAGTTTGTCTTTTTCAAGCTTTACCATGAATTCGGTACAATATCCAAATTCGATATCTTCTGTATTGATATGACCTTGAACACTTTTATGATGCTCTGCACTTACGAGCTCGTCCATTGAAGGCAGAGACGAAGGAACATCCGAAAGCTTTTCACCTTTAAGCTCGGCTAGGAACCCTTCATATACCAATACCAATCCTTGTCCACCGCTGTCGACAACACCGACTTCCTTTAAAACAGGCAAAAGTTCAGGTGTTCTGTTAAGGGAGGCTTTTGCTTCTTTTACGATTTCCTCCATCACCTTAACGATATCATCCGTATTTTTTGCAGCTGCAAGTCCTTTTTTCGCAGCATCTTTGGCTACCGTCAAAATTGTTCCTTCTACAGGCTTCATGACGGCTTTGTAAGCTGTTTCTACACCTGCTTCAAATGCAGCAGCAAATTCCTTGCTGTTGATGGAGCTTTTTTGCTCAATTGATTTTGCGAAGCCACGGAATAGCTGGGAAAGGATTACCCCTGAGTTACCTCTGGCACCCATGAGCAAACCTTTTGCCAAAGCCGAACCAACTTTTCCGATATGCTCTTGAACATTATTTCGAACTTCCTTTGCACCGGAAGTCATAGATAAATTCATATTTGTCCCGGTATCTCCATCCGGAACTGGAAAAACGTTTAGAGCATCAACCATCTTCGCATTCACAGAAAGATGATTCGCTCCCTGTATAACCATTTCAGCAAAACGTTTTCCATCTAGAGTTTTGATCGACACTAATTCTTCCTCCTTACTAAGGGTTCGTTACACGAACTCCCTGTACAAAAATATTAACTGAATCGACCGCTAAACCGACCGTTTTGTCCAGTGTGTATTTTACTTTAGACTGTACGTTATGGGCAACCTCGGAAATTTTTGTACCGTAGCTGACAATAATGTACATATCAATATGTACTTCATCGTTTTCCTGACGAACAACGACACCCTTAGAGAAGTTTTCTCTTCTTAATATCTCCGCAATTCCATCTTTCAATTGCTTTTTTGAAGCCATTCCAACGATGCCATAGCAATCTACGGCAGCTCCACCGGCAATAGTTGCAATAACGTCATTAGATATATCAATTTGTCCGTACTTGGTTTTCAATTCGATGGACATATTTTTTCCCCCTTTGGTAATAAGCGCAAGCTAAGGTCATTTTACTATATTAAGAACTTTTTTTAAAGTCATACCTGGGTCCACCTTATTTTACACATTTCATGTCATACTATGTCAAGGCAGTATTCTTGAAAGCTAACATTAGAAGTATTGCATTCTCTCTCTAGGTGTGATAAATTATTAAGGTATTTTCTAAAGACTTAAGAACTTTGAAACTTAAGCTTGCGGTAGTTAGGAGGGAATAGATCGATGGCACGTAGATGTGTAATTACTGGAAAGCAAACTCGTTCTGGTAACAGCCGCTCTCACGCTATGAACGCTAGCAAGCGTACTTGGGGAGCAAACGTACAAAAGGTTCGTATTTTAGTGAACGGAAAACCTAAGCGTGTATACGTTTCTGCTAGAGCACTTAAATCTGGCAAAATCGAGCGCGTATAATGATTAAGCACCCATTATTTGGGTGCTTTTTTTCAAATAAAAACAGCACTTCACAAAGAAGTGCCTAGATTGTAGACAAAGTATGTTTTACCGCACATTCGGGCTGATTGAACAGCCTGAACAGCACTTCATAAAAAAGTGCCGTACCAATCCTTTTATGATTATTATCCCTTTTTAAAAGCTCCTAGCATTGCCCGAACAAGCCCCCCCAATATTCTTGGCAATTTAATCGTATAAAATCTCATAATGTCCCTCCTCATAAAAACCGATGTTATTTCATTTTCAGTTTATTCATTAGGTTTGTCTGACGTTTTCCCCAGAATAAAGCAAATTATCAATCATTGCTTCTTACAACCAATAATATGCCGGATTGAAAAGAAAAATGACCATGAGAAGAAATAAGTTCATTACTTATACATAAAGTAGAGCCTCTCTTAAGAGTATGATTGTTTAAAGGATATTTAAAACCTTGTAATGTAAGTCCTTTGACCTCATCAGAAATGGCAAAAAAAGATATATATTTTTTTGTGGTATGCTGCAATATATCATGTGTTCCTGGCGCTTTAGCAAAGATGATGTTATGACGGTCAATGATTTGGATTGATATATGGGTTCCGAGCGACATGATTCGGTCATTAATAAGGAGCTGTATTCCACCAAGAGTATGGTCCATTCTTCCCCCTGTTGCCCCAAAAATCAAAATCTCTTCTGGCTGCTGTTCAATTGCCCATAAAAAAGCAAGCTCCAAATCTGTCTCATCTTTCTCAGAAGGAAATGTGTTCATTTTCGAGGTTTGATTTGCAATCCACTTTCTTTCATCCTCTGTTATGGAATCAAAATCCCCAAAAGAAATATAAGGTTGAATTCCCGCTTTGAGTAAGGTGTGTACACCACGATCAACCCCCACCCATATAGATGTTGAATGATCATATTCTTTTAAGTTAGGAAGTAACTCATGAGGACCTCCTGCTAAAATACAGATTCTTTTCATCATAAATGCCCTTTCATTAATAAATTGAAAAAAAAGGATCACTCTTATTTTGAGTCATCCTCCACTGTTTATATAGTCTATTAGTAGGGGGCAAAATAACCCGCTACTGATGAAAGGTATTCTTTATCCTCTTATTGCATCTATCGCTTTTTTTCGATCGGCTTGATTATAAATGGCAGATCCTGCTACAAGTACATTTGCACCTGCATCAATGCATAGTTTAGCAGTCTCAGCATTTACACCACCGTCTACTTCAATCTCCAAATGTGGATTTTTCTCAAGCGCCATTTCTTTCACTTTTCGAATCTTTGGCAACACTTCAGGAATAAATTTCTGTCCACCAAAACCCGGATTAACCGACATTAATAACACCATATCAACATCAGCAATAATATGCTGAATGCTTTCCACTGGTGTAGCCGGATTCAAGACCACACCTGCCTTGACACCAAGCGATTTAATATAATGGATCGTTCTATGCAGATGCTTACATGCTTCTACATGAACCGTAATATAATCCGCTCCTGCTTTTGCGAAGGCTTCAATATAAAGATCGGGATTTTCAATCATCAGGTGAACGTCCAAAGGAAGCTTTGTAACAGGACGAATCGCCTCAACAATTAAAGGACCGATTGTTATATTCGGAACGAAATGTCCGTCCATTACATCGACGTGAATATAGTCCGCTCCCCCTGCTTCGACATCTCGAATTTCATCTGCTAGCTTTGAAAAATCAGCTGACAATATAGATGGGGCAATCTTCACCATAATTAGTACCTCGGCTTTCTATCTCGTATTTCTTCAAGAAATTCCATGTAATGATCATATCTATAATTCTTTATTGTTCCTTTTTCCACGGCTTCTTTTACCGCACATTTCGGCTCTTTATCATGCAAACAGCCTCTAAACTTGCATGAATGCCCAATTTTATATATTTCAGGAAAACAATAAGATAAATCTTCAACTTCAATACCAATAAAATCAAGTGATGAAAAGCCTGGAGTGTCAGCCACTAGACCATCTTCCAATTCAATTAATTCAACATGACGGGTTGTATGCTTACCCCTTCCGAGATGGGTAGAGATATCATTGGTTTTTAATTCAAGCTCGGGGTTTAGTGCGTTTAATAAGGAAGATTTCCCGACACCTGACTGTCCAGCAATTACACTGATTTTATTTTTTATATACGGCAACAGAAGCTCTATACCTTCATTGGTAACAGAAGACGTTGAAATAACCGGATACCCGATAGTACGATAATCTTCTATAAATGTTTGAATTCGCTTCATATTTTCTGTAGACAATAAGTCAATCTTGCTGATCACAATAACAGGATCAATTCCGTTTGCTTCTACTAAGACTAAGAAACGATCAAGCAGGAGTGTGCTAAATTCCGGTTCTACTGCTGAAAAAACCAAAATGGCCTGATCAACGTTCGCAATCGGAGGTCTTACGAGTTCATTTTTTCGTTCCTTTATTTCAAGGATATATCCGTCTGTGTCATTTTCTGCTTGATACACTACATAATCTCCAACTAATGGGGTGATTTTATTTTTTCTAAATACCCCTCTACCCCGACACTGAATGACATTTTCTCCATCCAAGACATAATAGAATCCACTAAGTGCTTTAATGATTTTACCTTCTGGCATAGCATCTCTCCTTGATTATTCATCATCTGGATAAGGAATTGCTTCGTCAATGATCACATTCTTATCCCGGATTACTTTAAATCCAGCTTTTTTTCCTTGTTGAATGGTTAACTCTATTTTTTTCTTGATTGTTTCTGTAATAAAAATAATCTCAGTCGGTTCAGTCATGCTTCTATTCATGTCTTCAATATAGATTTGTACCTCCTGAGGCTCACCTTCGATAACAGGTTCATATGGTATTGTCACTTCTCTTATGACGATCTTCGGTGGTACTTCTTCCTTTCCTTTTGAAAGAATAACCTTTATCGTGCTACCTTTTGCCACTCTGGAAAAAGGTTCAGGAGACTGAGAAATAACAAGACCTTTAGCTATTTTATCAGAAAACTCTTCCTTTTCAATTTCAATATTTAATCCCGATTCTTTTTCGTAGTCTTCTAATCCTCTCTCATTATATTCTGTGAGATTTTTTACAACCACCTTATTAGGACCTTTACTTACAATGAGCTGCAAATCTGTTTCCGAAGGTACCACCATTTCCCCTGCGTCAGGTTCTTGTTCTAGAATCACACCAGATTCTTCTTCGTCATTAAACTCTTCCTGAATATCCACACTCCTGAAACCCATACTGTCAATTAAAGTCCGAATATCTTCCATATTTCTACCTGTAAAATCCGTCAATTCAATTTGTTTTTTCCCTTTGCTAATATAAAGGTCTACAACAGTTCCTTCCTTAACCGTTCTGCCTGCTTTTGGTTCTGTAGCAATAATAAGGCCCTTGTCAACCTCTTCATCCTCAATTTCAAACGTTTTTCCGACTTTAAGATCTTTATCTAATAAGATTGAAATTCCCTCATCTAGTGTTTCATTCTTAATATCAGGTATTTTGACTTCCTCAGGAGCAAATAATCTAGGATAAACCAAAATGGCTGCTGCACCTAAAATAGTGAGGAATAAGAAAATGGATACTAGGATTTTTGTCAGTTTTTTACCGGAGTCCTTCTTTTTTTCTTTTTGTTTTTTCTTCTTGGATTTACCATTTAGATTCGGGTCTTGTTCTCCATTTACAGGTCGAACCTCCATTCCCCTCACAATCGTTTCATCCGAATTCTGAATGACTGTTTCGGAGGTAATGACGGGAATCGCTTTTGTAGCATCATCATCAAAAGGAACGACGAATGGCTTTTCATTAAGACGTTCAGGTTTTAATGCAGATCTAATATCTTCTCTCATTTCCTCGACAGAGTTATATCGATGAAAAGGGTCTTTTGCCGTAGCTTTTAGTACAATATTTTCGACACTTTGAGGGATATTGGGATACCAGCGTCTAGGGGAAGGAGTTTCGGATTGTAAATGCTTCAAAGCGATTGAAACAGCAGATTCCCCTGAAAAAGGAAGACGTCCGGTTAATAGCTCGAACATGACAATCCCTAAAGAATAAATATCAGATTTTTTGTTGGCCATTCCCCCCCGAGCTTGCTCTGGAGATAAATAATGAACCGAGCCAAGTACAGCATTCGTTTGGGTAATACTTGTAGAACTTAAAGCCATAGCAATTCCGAAATCTGTAATTTTGACATTTCCATCTTCGTCAATCAAAATATTCTGAGGTTTAATATCTCGGTGAATAATCCCATTTTGGTGAGCGTGAGAGATCGCTGACGTAATTTGACTCATGATATCGAGCGTTTTTCCTACCGGAATCGGGTGATACTTCTGTATGTATTGCTTCAAAGTTAACCCTTTTACGTATTCCATAACGATGAAATATATATTATTTTCTTCCCCAACGTCATAAATGCTGACGATATTAGGATGAGCTAAGCTCGTAGCGGATTGAGCTTCCCTATTAAACCTTTTAATGAATTCATCATCATTCGAAAAATCCATACGCAGAATTTTTAGTGCGACTTCTCGCTCCAAAATCATATCTTTTGCCAAGTATACATTGGCCATACCTCCGCCGCCAATCATATCGAGGATTTTGTAGCGGCCGTATATTCTCTTTCCAATCAGCATACCTATCACCCGCTTTCACTTTCGTCCAGATACTCTAAAAGTACAAGGGTGATATTATCTTCTCCGCCATAATGATTTGCAAGCTCAACAAATTTTTCGGATTTTTCTTTGAGATTTTCACTGCTTATTAAGATCTCGAGCATTTCGTCGGTAGTCAATTTATTTGAAAGTCCGTCTGAACATAAGAGCAAAACATCGCCTTCTTCAAAGACGATCGTCACAATATCCATTTCTACTGATTTTTCCGTACCAAGAGCTCTTAATAGAACATTTTTTCGAGGATGATGCTCAGCATCTTCCTTTGAAATTTGTCCTGACCTTACAAGCTCATTTACAAGAGAATGATCTTCCGTGATCTGTTTAAATCCATTTTCATTTAATAAATAGCAGCGGCTGTCTCCTATGTTTGCAATCGTTGCGAATCGGTTCGTACAAATTGCTGCCACAATAGTTGTACCCATCCCTTGACAATCACTGTTTTCTTCAGCATGCTTGAACAGCATTAAATTGACCTCATGAATGGTATTTCTCAACCATTCCTCAGCCTGCTCAGGAGTTTCAACATTGGCTGACTTCTCCCAAAATTCTTTCATTTTTGTAACGGTTAAGTTACTGGCAACATCTCCGGCGCGGTGGCCGCCCATGCCATCAGCAACGATGGCTAGGCGTACCCCGGCAGGATTTAAGAAGATACCTCCGCTGTCCTCATTATGTTGGCGCACTTTACCGCGGTCTGTTATAAATACAGCTTTCATGGTTTCACCTCGTCTCTTCTTTTCGCTCCTTTGCACGAAGCTGTCCGCAGGCTGCATCAATGTCATGTCCCTGCTCTCTACGAATCGTAACATTAATACCATGTTTTTTCAGAGTTTTTTCAAAAAGAAAAATTTGTTCTCGAGGTGTTCTTACGTAGTTGCGTTCCGGTACATAATTAACCGGAATTAAATTTATGTGACATTTCAATCCTTTAACAAGTTTAGCTAATTCTTCTGCATGCTCGACCTGATCGTTCACTCCTCCAAACAAGCCGTACTCGAAGGTTACCCGTCTACCTGTTTTGTTAATGTAATATTTCACAGCCTCCATTAAATCCGGAAGCTTATAGGCACGGTTTATTGGCATTAGCTTACTTCGAAGTTCTGTGTTTGGTGCGTGAAGAGAAATAGCAAAATTAATTTGCATATTTTCATCTGCAAATTGATAAATTTTCGGAATAATTCCACTTGTTGAAACTGTAATATGACGTGCTCCTATATTTAGTCCTTTTTCATGGTTTACGATTTTCAGGAAAGAAAGCATTTCATCGTAATTATCAAAAGGCTCACCGATTCCCATAATGACAATGGAGCTAACCCTTTCGTCTGTTTCATCCAATGCCTGTTGTACTTTTACGACTTGGGCAACAATTTCTCCTGCTTCGAGGTTTCTTTTTAATCCTCCTAATGTGGATGCACAAAAAGTACAGCCGATTCTGCAACCCACCTGAGTCGTAACACAAACAGAGTTTCCGTATTCATGCCTCATGAGGACTGTTTCAATTGAATAACCATCATGAAGCTCAAATAAAAACTTGATGGTTCCATCACTTGAAGTTTGTTGAATGATTGTTTTCAAAGTAGTAATCGTAAAATGTTGGGATAATTTTTCTCTTAAAGATTTTGAAAGATTTGACATATCTTCAAAGCTAACTGCTCTTTTTTTATAAAGCCAGTCGAATATTTGGTCAGCCCGGAAAGGCTTTTCTCCATGATTGCCTAACCACTGCTTTAACTCATGAAGCTCCAAAGAATAAATGGACGGCTTTTTTTCTTCTAGCTGTTGTTTAATTTCTTGCATGTTCGTTTCGTTCATTCCTATACCTTCTTTCTAAAAGCAGCAATGAAAAATCCATCACTGCCAAAATCCTGAGGAAAAATTTGAAGATAGTAACCATTCACAAAAGGCTGAATGCTTGCTGGTAAACGGTCCGCTAAATTTAGGTCTCCTTCAAACTCAGGATGATTAAGCAAAAATTCTTTCGCTACTGTTTCATTTTCTTCTTTGTCTACAGTACATGTACTATAAACTAAAGTTCCGCCTTTTTTTAATAACGGTGCTGCAGCTTTTAAAAGGTCAAGCTGAATGCCCGCTAGATTCCGAATGTCATTCTCCGACTTCGAATATTTTAAATCTGGCTTTCTTCTCATGACGCCTAATCCAGAACATGGAGCATCTACTAATATCTTATCGAAAGATTCTTTTTCAAACTCCTCCCCAACTTTTCGACTGTCGAGAGCCTTTGCTTCTATGTTTGAGAGGCCTAATCGCTCTGCTTGCTTCATGATGAGCTTTACTTTATGCTCATGTAAATCCAATGCCGTGACAGTACCGCCATTTAAACGTTCTGCTATGGCACTTGTTTTGCCCCCTGGTGCTGCACATGTATCTAATATCTTATCAAAATGGTGCGCTCCAAGTGCATAGGCCACAAGCATAGAACTTTCATCTTGGATAGAAAGATAGCCATTTTCATAGGCTTTTGAATGAGCTAAGTTCCCTTTTAAACAAATGATACTTTCTGGAATGATTGGACTTGCTTTTACTTCAAATCCTTCTTCTTCAAGCATAGAAATAACTTCATCTCTTGTTGCTTTTTTTAAATTGACCCTAGCAGTCTGAGTCGGAGCTGTTAGATTGATCTCACACATTTCCTTTGTTTTCTCGATACCGAATTGCTTTACCCATCTTTGTACAAGCCATTTAGGATGACTTGTTTCAATAGCCATTCGTTCAATAGGGTCTTCGATATTGTCCAAAGAAGGAATCCCTTTTCTTTGGATGTTTCGAAGCACTCCATTTACCATCGAAGCAATTCCTTTATGCCCGCGTTTTTTTGCAATCTCGACAGCTTCAAACAAAATGGCGTGATCCGGAATTTTTTCTAAATAAACCATTTGATAAAGGGAAATTCGCAATAAAGTCTTAACCCAGCTATCTATTTTATTGCTTGCACGTAAAAACGGACTTAGATAATAATCCAACGTATATTTCCTTTGAATCGTACCATACGTAATTTCGGTTAATAATCCGCTATCAGCCGGAGATAGTTGATATTTATTGATATAATGATTAAGGAGAAGATTGCTGTATGATTGGTTTTTTTCCACACTTTCAAGTAAATCTACAGCAAGCTCACGAACACTTACTTTCTGTTTCTTCATTTTTAATCTCCTAACACTTCCCCGGTTTTCAGCTGGCTTCCGGCTCCTCTTAAGAAGTCTTTAGCATCCATTCTTTTTTTCCCACTAGGTTGAAGCTCTGTAATTTTGATCGCAGTTTCATCTCCTGTTGAAACAACAAACCCATCTTCGTCAATTTGAATGATTGTGCCAGGTTTGGTGCTAGAAGATTGTTTCACCTTTTTTGAACTCCATACTTTTAAAATCGTTCCATTTAAAGTGGTGTAAGCAACCGGCCAAGGATTTAATCCTCGGATATGGTTATAAATTTCTATACCACTTTTTGACCAATCAATTTTTTCTTGTTCTCTTTTAATGTTAGGGGCGAATGTAGCTTTTTCTTCCTCTTGCGGAATTGGCTGTAGCTCGCCACGTATAAGCTTTGGCAAAGTATCAGATAGCAGGTCTGCTCCTACCTTACTAAGCTTATCATGAAGAGTCCCTACATTATCGTTTTCGTCAATCGGGACTTCAGCCTGTGTCAAAATATCTCCTGCATCTAGCTTTTCGGCCATATACATAATGGTAATACCTGTTTTCTCTTTCCCTTGCAAAATAGCGTAATGAATAGGTGCTCCTCCACGTAGTTCCGGCAAGAGGGATGCATGAACATTGATGCAGCCTAATGGAGGTGCATCTAATAGCTCTTTAGGAAGGATTTGGCCGAAGGCAGCAGTCACTACTAGGTCCGGTTGTAAAGCCAATATCTTTTCTAGTTCTTCCTTTTGTCTGATTTTTTCAGGCTGGTATACAGGGATACCATGCTTTAATGCTTCAACCTTCACTGGAGGTGGAGTTAATGTTTTTTTTCGTCCTACCGGTCGATCAGGCTGAGTGACGACAGCTATAACTTCATATCCATCCTCAAGAATTCTTTGTAAAATAGGAACTGAAAAATCCGGAGTCCCCATAAAAACGATTTTTGTCATTCCTCTTCATACCTTTCTAATTCTTCTTCTGACAAGTATTTCGAGATTTTTTTTGTAAATAAAATACCTTGTAAATGGTCGATTTCATGCAAAATCGCTCTCGCAAAGAAATCCTCGGCCTCGATCTCGTATTCTCTACCTTTGCGATCCTTTGCACGAACCCTTACATAATAAGGTCTTTTTACTTCACCATACACACCTGGAAAGCTTAAGCAGCCTTCTGGGCCAATTTGTTCTCCATCTGTTTCAAGAATTTCTGGATTAATCATTTCAAGTGTACCGGAATCATCCCCGATATCTACGATGGCAATTTGCTTTTTCACCCCAACTTGAGGAGCGGCAAGACCTACGCCATCCGCTTCGATCATCGTATCGTACATATTATCTAACAGTTTTGCCAATTTCTTATCAAAAACTGTCACTTTATCACATTTTTGTTCCAAAATTTCATTTGGATATGTCACAATCGGTAAAATAGCCAAGATGAACCTCCTACATCATCATTTGCGGATTTAAATCTATTGTAATTTGCAAACCCTTGGTTGCCATTTCATTTTGATAATGGTCTAAAACCTTTTTTAGAATATTTTTTAGTTCTGGTTCCCGCTTGTATTTTATCAAACATTGATATCGATATCTATTATTGATTCTAGCTATAGGCGATGCAACAGGTCCTAAAATCATTGCTTCACGGCTTAATGACTTTTGAAAGAGTCGGCTTATTTTTTCTGTTACGCTTACCGTGTACAGCAAATCTTCATGTGATACCGTTATTAATGCAATAAAAAAATACGGCGGGTATGCATTTTGTTTTCTAAGCATCATTTCGTGTAGAAAAAAAGCATCATAGTTCTGCTCTGAAGCAAGCTTGATGGCATAATTATCTGGAGTATAGGTTTGGATAATGACCTCACCAGGCAGTTGATGTCTTCCAGCCCTGCCGCTTACCTGAGTCAATAGCTGAAAGGTTTTTTCAGCAGAACGAAAATCTGGTAAATGAAGCATCGTATCAGCCGAAAGCACACCCACAAGAGTAATATTTGGAAAATCAAGACCTTTTGCAATCATTTGAGTACCTAACAAAATATCCGCTTTACCCTCCTGAAAAGCTGTTAAGAGCTTTTCATGTGAACCTTTTTTGCTTGTTGTATCAACATCCATCCGGATAACCCTTGCCTCGGGAAGTATTTTACCTAGCTCTTCCTCCACCTTTTGAGTACCTGTTCCAAAAAATCGGATCGCCTCACTGCCACAGGATGGACAAATGGAAGGCATAGGTTCTTCGTAACCACAATAATGACATTTCAGCAAATTGTTATAACGGTGATAGGTCAGGGAAATTTCGCAATTTGGACAGTTGCACACCTCACCGCAATTGCGGCACATGACAAAGCTAGAGTGGCCTCTCTTATTGAGGAATAATACAATTTGCTCTTTCTTTTCAATGCGATCTTTCATTTTTTCAAGTAGCTTTACGGAAAAAACAGAACGGTTTCCTCCTCTTAGCTCCTCGCGCATATCAACCACTTCAACAGATGGAAGCTTAGAATTGTTCATTCTATTTCTTAATGGAAGTAAGTGATACCGCTCTTTTTTTGCACGCGCAAAAGATTCTAATGTTGGTGTTGCACTACCAAGGATGACTGGACAGCTATTGCTTTGCCCTCTCTTGATTGCGACGTCCCTGGCATGATACCGAGGAGACTCTTCCTGTTTGTAGCTGGATTCATGCTCTTCATCGATAATAATAATGCCTAGTCTTTGAAAAGGTGCGAAAATAGCAGAACGGGCACCTACAACAACACTTACTTCTTGTCGATGGATTTTTCTCCATTCGTCATATTTTTCACCGATGGACAAGCCGCTGTGCAAGACAGCCACTTCATCTCCGAACCGCTCTTTGAACCTTTTTACCATTTGAGGAGTTAACGATATTTCCGGTACTAACATGATCGCTTGCTTGTTTCTTTTTAAGACCTCGTCTATGGATTGTAAATAAATTTCTGTTTTCCCGCTTCCAGTTACTCCATAAAGAAGAAAAATATCGTGTATACCATTCTCTACCGTTTTTAGGATTGGGGCTAAGGCTTTTTCCTGATCTTCTGTAAGCTTAAACGGTTTTTTCTTTTCAAAGGATCTGTTTTCATATGGATCTCGATAAATTTCTTCTTCCATTTCCTGCAATAACCCTCTGTCGATGAGTGCCTTGATGGGTGCAGTCGTAGTTGACAGCTTTTGAAGTAGGTCTTTCTGAGCAATTTTTTCATGATTAAGGAAATAAGATAGAATTTCCTTCTGCTTTTTTGCACCTTTTGACATGCTATGAATAGCTGCTTGAAGCTCCATTTTTGAAGCCCTTCGACAAATTACCTTTATTGTTTTTTTATTGTACTTGTCCTTCACTTCATAATAGACTTCTAAAGTCCCTTTTTCGATTTCTTTTTGAAAAAGCTTTAAATCATTCCTATTTGCAATTTCTTCCCATAATATACTTTCTTTTTGTTGAAATAGTTTATATATAGCACCGTCCGTGTTTTTTTCTGAAAAGCTTTTTGTTCGCCTTATTTTTTTTTCGTACTTTGCTTTCATTGCTGCTGGGAGCATGGCTTGGAAGGCTGAAATTTTATAGCAAAGCGTTTCTTCTGTAAGCCAGTCGCCAAGCTTGAGAAGCTCTTTATTTAATACGGGTTCAATATCTAGTAGCTTCGAAATGTTCTTCAACCCTTTAAATTCGGATTCAGATTTCAAATCAACAACAAATCCTTGTACCATTCTCGGACCAAAGGGAACAGCCACTCTCATTCCGGGTTTTACAAGACCTTGCCATTTTTCAGGGATCAAATAGTCAAATGGCTTGTCCGTTTGCTTTGCCGGTACATCTACAATGACTTCAGCTATTTTCATCGGCATCATCCTTACCAAGGAGATTGGCTGCTTCTTTTAGAATTACATTAGCAATTTGATGTTTTGTTTGCTTAGGCAATTCTATTTTTCTTCCGTCTCGATGAAAGATGGTCACAATATTCGTTTCTGTCCCAAATCCTGCACCTTCCTGAGAAACATTGTTGGCTACAATCATATCTGCATTTTTTCTTTCAAGTTTTCCTTTGGCGTATTCCTCTACATGTTCCGTTTCTGCAGCAAATCCAACTAAAATTTGATTCGTTTTTCTTTTTCCAAGCTCGAGTAAAATATCTTTCGTGCGTTTGAGTTCAATTACATGATCTCCGGACTGCTTTTTCATTTTTTGCTCATAAATGGTTTTAGGTGTATAGTCAGCTACAGCTGCTGTTTTTATAACAAGATGCTGATGATCAAAATGAGACATAACAGCGTTGTACATTTCTTCAGCTGACTCGACTTTAATTAAAGTAACGTTTGAAGGAGCTTGTATTTGGACAGGACCTGAAACTAAGGTAACCTCTGCACCAAGTTTTACAGCCTCTTCTGCAATTGCATATCCCATCTTTCCAGTTGAGCGATTTGTAATGTATCGAATTGGATCAATTTTTTCGCGGGTAGGTCCGGCCGTTATTAAAACCTTTTTCCCTTTCAAGGGTAGTTCCTTTACTTTAGAAAAAAACGCTTTTGTTTTTTCAACAATTCTTTCAGGCTCTTCAAGTCTTCCTTTTCCAACATAGCCGCAAGCCAGATATCCTTCACCAGGTTCTATAAAATGATATCCAAAGCTCTCTAAAGTTTTCATGTTCCGTTGAACAGCTGGATGCTCGTACATATGAACATTCATTGCTGGTGCAATCCAGACAGGTGCTGTTGAAGCAAGCAAAGTTGTCGAAATCATATCATCTGCAATACCATTTGCCAATTTTCCAATAAGGTTAGCCGTTGCAGGTGCAATTATAATTAAATCCGGCCAATCAGCTAAATCTATATGAGCTATTACTTCAGGATTTTTTTCATCAAAGGTATCCGTAAATACTTCATTTCTAGAAAGTGCTTGGAAAGTAAGAGGAGTCACAAATTTCATAGCCGACTCTGTCATCATCACTTTTACTTTTGCGCCTTCCTGTGTCAGTTTACTTGTAAGGGCAGCTGCTTTATAAACTGCGATTCCGCCTGAAACACAAAGCAATATTTTTTTGTCTTTAAGCATAAATATTCCCCCAAAACATCTGTTGGTTTCTATTATGAAGCATAACCTATCATTTTTCATCTATTACATAGAAAAGCGGATAGCGCCCTTTCTTAAATAGAAAGAGGCTGACTCAGCGATAAGTGACGGCACCTCCCTGAGTCAACCCCTTAAGAAAATGTTTTATTTTTCTTCGTTGCCGTTTGTATAGGTTAAAATTCCGGCATGAATTTCTTCCAACGCTTTCCCGACATTTTTATGGGAAACGGGCTTTTTCAATTTTGTATCATTGTTTACTTGCAGCTGTCTTGCTCTTTTTGCAGCTACAGAAACAAGGGAATACTTTGAATCAATTTTATTTAATAAAGAATCAATAGATGGATATAACATCTTATTCAACCTCCAACATTTTTTTATAACGTTTTGCAACTCTTTCTCGTCTGCAGTGCTCTGCGATCACAATTGCTTTAATTCTCTCGCACGCAAGCTCCACTTGATCATTCTCGACAACATAGTCATATAAATCCATCATTTCAAGCTCTTCTTTTGCTGTTTGAAGACGCTTGGAAATGACTTCATCCGTTTCTGTTCCTCGTGTGACGATGCGGTTCCTAAGCTCCGAAAGGCTTGGTGGAGCAAGGAAAATAAACAATCCATCAGGGAATTTTTCACGTACTTGGCGTGCTCCTTGAACCTCAATCTCTAAGAATATATCACGACCAGACTCAATCGTTTCTCTAACGTAGTCAACAGGTGTTCCGTAATAATTCCCTACAAACTCCGCATATTCCAAAAGCTTTCCTTGTTTGATTAAAGCTTCAAACTCTTCTCTTGTTTTGAAGAAATAGTCCACTCCATCCACTTCACCTTCTCTAGGTTTCCGAGTTGTCATGGAGATGGAGTATTCAAATTTAATATCATCCTGAGAAAACAAAGCCTTTCTCACAGTCCCTTTTCCCACACCGGAAGGTCCGGATAAAACAATTAACAAACCCTTTTCTTTATACATTGTGTACTCCGCCTACCCTTCTTCCACACTATCTTCTCGATCGGACAGCCTAGCTGCTACCGTTTCAGGTTGAACAGCCGATAAAATGACATGATCGCTATCCATGATTATTACCGCCCTTGTTCTCCGTCCATATGTAGCATCGATAAGAAAGCCTCTATCTCTGGCATCTTGAATAATTCTCTTTATAGGTGCAGATTCTGGACTAACGATCGATATAATCCTATTTGCTGATACTATGTTCCCAAAACCGATATTTATTAGCTTAATTGACATCTTTGTCCCCCAGTCATTCTCTTCTATTTTGGGCTGAACCAATTAGTAGTAAACATCATTATTCGATATTTTGAACCTGTTCCTTCATCTTTTCAAGGCTGCTTTTCATTTCGACTACAGAGCCGGCAATTGTAGCATCGTTAGCTTTTGATCCGATTGTATTTACTTCTCTATTCATTTCTTGCACAAGAAAATCTAGCTTTCTGCCAATTAACCCTTCATCTTCCAGTGTTTTTGCGAATTGGCGAATATGACTTTGAAGTCTTGTAAGTTCTTCATTGATATCCACTTTATCAGCAAATATAGCCACTTCATTTAATAATCTAGTTTCATCTACTAAACCAGAAGTATATTCATTCATTTTTTGCTGTAAGCGCTGCTTGTATGCTTCAATAACATTCGGTGCAAATTCTTTTACGTATTCTACAATAGTAGAAATTTTCTTTAATTGTTCTTCCAAATCAGCTTTTAATACCTGCCCTTCCTCCATTCTCATTTTTTTTACCTGAAGGGCGGCATTTCGAACAGCGTCAAGAACAACCTCTTCAAGTTCAGAGCTGTCAGTATGTTCTTCTTCAACTGTAAAAATATTTTCTATATGTACAATATCGCCTATTGAAGGTTTATCATCCAACCCATATTTTTCTTTAACCTTCTCCATCTCTGAAAAGAACTGATCAAGAAGATTCCAATCCAATTGGAGTTTTCTATTAATAAGTCCATCTCCATCAACAGTCACAAATATTTCTGCACGACCTCTTCTAAAATATTCACTCATGGTTTTCTTGATTTTTTCTTCTAATACAAGAAGCTGACGAGGCATACGAAAGTAAAATTCAGTAAAACGATGGTTTACGGTTTTAATTTCAACATTGACGTTGATTTGACCGTTCCCTATGCTGCTTCGTCCAAAACCTGTCATACTTACAACCATGACTTCACATCCATTCTGTCTCTATATTGGCCAAAATAAGCCAAAAACTAAAAAGGTAATAGAGTATAACCCCTACTACCTTTTGAATTATAACATAATTTATTTTGATTTTCTTGCTAAAAATGTCCCTGCCAATAAAAAAGTTGGAATAGATGCCATTCCGATAACTAAAAGCCAGTCTCTTAAAGCAATCGGAACGGTGTGGAACACGGTCTGTAAAGGAGGATAATAAATGACTATAATCATTAGTATTAAGGACGAAAGGACTGACCAAACCAAATATTTATTACCGAAAGGATTTCTTGAAAAAATAGAACGTTCACTGCGACAGTCAAATACATGAATAAGCTGAGCGAGAACAAGTGTTGCAAAAGCTACAGTTTGAGCATATATTAGCTGGTCAGGATGCTGTTTATAGACAATGATGAATGCCAATAATGTCGCTGCTCCTATCAAAAATCCTCTCGAGATGATTTTCCAGCCAAGCCCCCTTGCAAAAACACCTTCTTTCGGATGTCTCGGATTTCTTTTCATTACGTTTTCTTCCGGTTGATCTAGACCTAATGCCATCGCTGGTAAGCCATCTGTAACTAGGTTTACCCAAAGAATTTGAATCGGTACTAATGGGAGCGGCAATGCTAGGATCATTGCAAAGAACATGACAAGGATTTCACCTACATTTGATGCAAGCAAATACCTGATAAATTTCCGTATATTTTCATAAATATTTCTTCCTTCTTTAATCGCTGACTTTATTGTGGCAAAATTATCGTCCATTAATACGAGGGATGATGCCTCTTTTGCTACGTCAGTTCCTGAAATCCCCATTGCGATTCCGATATCGGCTGATTTAATGGCAGGTGCATCATTCACACCATCACCTGTCATCGCTACAATGTGCCCTTTATTCTGCAAGGCTTTCACGATTTTTAATTTATGTTCTGGAGAAACACGAGCAAATACTGCTACATGATCTACCACATCTTCTAGCTCCTTAACGTCCATATCTGATAAGTCTTTTCCTTCAAGAACCTTTTCTTTCCCACGGAAAATACCTAATTGTGTCGCAATGGCTTTTGCTGTAATAGCATGGTCACCCGTGATCATAATCGTTTTGATTCCTGCTTCCCGACATTCTTTTACGGCTTCCTTGACCTCTGGCCGAGGAGGGTCAATCATCCCTTGAAGTCCAATAAATGTTAAATTACTTTCTGCCTCATGTTCGTGAAGTATGATCGTGTTACTTGGGATAGGCTTGTAAGCGATCGCTATCGTTCTTAAAGCTTTTTCTGCTAGGCTATCAATAGAACTTTGTATTTTACTTCGTAGCTCCCCGTTCATGTATAGATTTTTTTCTCCCCATAAAACAGCTTCAGTCTTGGCAATTAATACATCTGGCGCACCTTTTGTTATGACAAATTGACGTCCGTTTTCATCTTTTACAATGACACTCATCATTTTTCGAGAGGAATCAAATGGAAACTCTTTCATGATTGTAAATTTTTCTAACAATTGCTCTTTTGTCAAGCCTGCTTTTAGAGCCGCGATGGCTAGTGCACCTTCTGTCGGATCTCCATCTACTACAATTTGACCCTCTTTTTCATTAATTTCAGCATGATTACACAATAATCCAAAAGTTAATATTTGCTTCAAAGCTTTTTGCTGATTTGGGTCAACCTCTGATTCATCTTTATAAAACCTACCTGTACGATCCATTCCGCTACCTGTAATATTCCAAAGGGTGCCACCATTCCAAACATGTGTGACCGTCATTTTATTTTGAGTCATGGTTCCAGTTTTATCAGAGCAAATAACCGATGCACAGCCAAGAGTTTCAACTGCGGGTAGTTTTCTAACGATCGCATTTTTCTTGATCATACGTTGGACACCAAGTGAGAGGGCAACTGTTACGATTGCAGGCAAACCTTCTGGGATCGCTGCGACAGCAAGCGAAACCCCTGCTAAAACCATCGTATATAAGTCATTTCCCTGAAATACTCCAATGACTACAACCAGCAAGGTTAGGAGTAATGCGGTAGTAATTAATATTTTCCCGAGCTGTTCTAAACGATGCTGAAGCGGAGTTATCAAAGGTTTAGCAGACTGCAGGAGATCAGCAATTTTTCCCATAGCTGTATCCATTCCTGTTGAAACAACAATTCCTTCTCCATTCCCACGTGTTACCATCGTTCCCATAAAAGCCATATTTTCCTCATCACCAATGCTTTCCGCCCCATGATAATTTGGTGCAGCATATTTGATGACAGGAACGGATTCACCTGTTAAAGCCGATTCTTCAATTTCTAAACTAGATGCATACACAATCCGGACATCTGCACCGATACGATCTCCTGCTGCAAACCTAATCACATCCCCTACGACAAGCTCTTTAGAAGGAATCTTTCGCCAGGATCCATCACGTAAAGCTTGAACTTGTGGTGCAGCCATTTCCTTTAGGGCCTCTAGAGATTTTTCGGCCTTCCTTTCTTGAAAAAAGCCAAGAAATCCATTAACAATCACTATGGCAATAATGGCAATGGCATCTACATATTCCCCTAGCAGTCCAGAAATAAGCGTAGCTGCAAGAAGAACCAATACCATAAAATCCTTAAATTGAGAAAAAAAGAGTAAAAGTGCAGACTGCTTTTCTCCTTCTTGTAATTCGTTATAGCCATTTTTTCTCAATCTGTTTTGAGCTTCTTTTTCATTTAAACCGAATTCTTTGCTTGTATGGAGAGCTTGTTCAATTTCTTCCGTTTTCATCTCCCGGAACTTTAAGTCTTGCATCTTCCTTTCCACTCCTATCATCTAAAAAGGGTCGTCTCTCTTCATTCATGCTTATTCAGACTCGTCCAAAAAAATGCTATACTTTATTGGAATTGTAAAGTTGTATGTTGTATGCTTAATAAACCGTTTTAAATAGATAGAAAGATTTTATTAAGAAAAGGAAGAAGAGGATATGTCTTTTGATGGATTATTTACAAAAGCGATGACAGAAGAGCTTTTTGAAAACCTCAACGGAGGTAGAATCAATAAAATTCACCAACCATACAAAAACGAGATCATCATGGTTATTAGGGCAAACGGAAAAAACCATAAACTTCTCCTTTCTGCCCATCCTAGCTATGCGAGAATTCAGCTTACAAATGAAAACTATGAAAACCCTTATGAGCCTCCAATGTTTTGCATGCTTTTAAGAAAACATCTAGAAGGGTACGTCATAGAAAATATTTATCAAAAGGACTTGGATAGAATCATCATAATCGAAGTAAAGGGAAGGAACGAAATTGGGGACGTTTCTTACAAACAATTAATCATTGAGATTATGGGTAAGCATAGCAACATCGTACTAGTTGATAAAGAGCGGAATATGATTCTTGACAGCATTAAACATATTTCGTTTGCAGTCAATAGCTTTAGGGCTATTTTACCTGGTCATGAATACAAGTTTCCACCGGAACAACATAAATCCAATCCGCTCACAGCAGATCGTGACGATATTATAAAGAAAATTGATTTTAACAGCGGCAAAATTGATAAGCAGCTTGTCTCCCAATTTTCCGGTTTATCTCCCTTGTTTGCCCGGGAGGTTGTTACAAGGGCAGGACTAGCAAATCGTGAAACTATACCAGAAGCGTTTCTTTCTTTAATACAAGCCTTTAAAGAAAGAACCTATATCCCGACTATAATGGAACATGATAGGAAGGAAGCATTTTACTGCATACCATTAGAGCAGTTTGGTGGAGAGCGAAAAACATTTACTTCATTAAGTGAAATGCTTGATCGCTACTATTTTGGCAAAGCAGCAAGAGACCGAATAAAGCAGCAGGCCCATGATCTGGAGCGTTTTATTATCAATGAAAAAGAAAAGAATGAAAAGAAAATTAAGAAACTTGAAAAGACGCTGGAAGAAAATAAAAATGCCGATCAATATCAGCTGTATGGCGAATTGTTGACAGCGAACATCTATCAGCTTCAACGTGGGATGAAAGAAATAGAAGTAGTCAATTATTATGATGAAGAAGAAAAAACAGTGGTGATTCCATTAGATCCGCAAAAATCTCCTTCAGAGAATGCACAAAAATATTTTTCGAAATATCAAAAGGCAAAAAATTCAATCGGGGTTATTTCTGAACAAATTGCTTTGGCAAAAGAGGAAGTACAATATTTCGATTCATTGTTACAGCAGCTTGATTCCGCATCTCCAAAGGATATCGAGGAAATACGAGAAGAGCTCGTGGAAGGCGGCTATCTTCGTCAACGCCAAAAAAGAGGACAAAAGAAAAATACCTCAGCAAAGCCACAGCTTGAGAAATACATTTCTTCTACCGGGATAGAAATTCTTGTTGGAAAAAATAATAAACAAAATGAATATCTAACGAATAAGCTTGCAAGAAGAGATGACATCTGGCTTCATACAAAAGATATTCCTGGGTCACATGTCGTGATACGAAATGAAGTTCCTGATGAACAGACATTGAAAGAAGCTGCCATCATCGCCGCTTACTTCAGTAAAGCAAGGGAATCAAGTTCTGTTCCAGTCGATTACACGAAAATTCGCCATGTCAAAAAACCTAATGGTGCAAAACCAGGGTTTGTCATTTATGAAAATCAACAAACACTTTATGTCACACCAGATCCGGATTTGGTCTTACGATTAAAAAGCTAGTTTCCATTTTTTATGACTTCCACAAATTCATCTTGATAAAAATGATGAAAGGGGGCGCACAAAATTCGGCGCCCCTTTTACATATGATAGATTTCTTTTTACTTTTAGTTTTTTCACTATTCTTCCATCCAAGCGGTATTTAAAGGATCTTGGCGCCATTTTGTAAGCTTCTTTATGTCCTTTTCCTCAATATATCCCTTTTCTTTCGCGACTTCGATTAACGTTGAATAATTACTCAAAGAGTAATTCTTAATTCTTTCTGATTCGAGCATTTGTTTTCCTTTTTCGAGTTCGTACGTGAAAATGCTGACAACTCCAAGAACGTCACATCCCTCTTCACGTAATGCTTTTACGGCGGTAATGGCACTGCCACCTGTTGATATAAGGTCTTCAACCACAACAACCTTTTGTCCTGGGACTGTCTTGCCTTCAATTTGCTTGCCTTTTCCGTGACCTTTCGCTTTTGAACGTACGTAGCACATTGGCAATTCCATAAGGTCACTTACCCAAGCAGCATGCGGGATCCCTGCCGTAGCTGTTCCTGCAATTAGCTCAGCGCCAGGGAAGTACTCTTCTATTAATTGTTTCAACCCTTTTGCAATGTCTCTTCTTACTTGAGGATAAGAAAGCGTTAATCTGTTATCACAGTAAATAGGTGATTGAATACCGGATGACCATGTAAAAGGGTTGTTCGGTTGTAAAAATACTGCTTTTATTTCAAGTAGCTGTTCTGCGATCAATCTCTTCATGCTTTTGCTCCTTCCCAGGCTGTTTTAATCGTTACATAGGCTTCTTTCGGGTTTAAAGCTCTGGTGATGGAACGTCCGACTACTATTGCGTTCGTTCCAAGCTCACTAGCCTTTTTCGGTGTCGCAATTCGTTTTTGGTCATGAACCTCATCTGAACTCAAACGGATGCCAGGAGTGACTGTTAAAAAATCATTTCCCAATAAGCTATGTATCTTTTTGACTTCATGGGTTGAGCATACGACTCCGTCAAGACCAGCTTCTTTTGTAAGTTTTGCATAATGCAATACAGACTCCTCCAAAGAAACAGAGACAAGCTGTTCAGACTGCATCTCCTGCTCTGAAGTACTTGTTAGCTGTGTAACAGCAATTAACGCAGGTCTATTTTTACCAGGAGGAGTCCCTTCAATCAACCCTTCAAGGGCAGCCTTCATCATCTTTTTACCGCCAGCAGCATGAACGTTGACTAAATCTATTTCTAATGATGCAAGTCCCTTCATTGCCTGCTTTACCGTATTTGGAATATCGTGAAGCTTTAAGTCTAAGAAAATTTTATGACCACGTGATTTTATTTCTTTAATCATTTCTGGTCCAGATTGATAAAAAAGCTCCATTCCGACTTTGACAAAAAGCTCTTCTCCATCAAAAGCGTTTAAAAACTCATTGACTTTCTCTTTGTTTGGAAAATCAAGCGCGATGATCAATACTTGATTCATGCTTCCAGCTCCTTCCTGTACATTCTGAAATATGCTCGTATCCAAGTTTTTCAAGTAGCGCCGGAAGCTCAGAGATGATTTTCGGACATACAAATGGATCGACAAAATTAGCCGTCCCAACTGCAACTGCGCTAGCTCCTGCATAGAAGAATTCAACCACGTCTTCTGCTGTCGAAATCCCGCCCATTCCGATGATCGGAATATTCACTTGCTGGCTCACCTCATAAATCATACGAATTGCAACAGGCTTGATGGCTGGACCTGAAAGCCCTCCCGTTTTGTTTGCTAGAATTGGTTTAGCTGAACGTAAATCAAGACGCATTCCTAGAAGGGTGTTAATCATTGTAAGTCCGTCTGCTCCTCCATCTTCTACCGCTTTAGCCATTTCAACAATATTTGTTACATTTGGCGATAATTTCACGTAAACTGGTACTTCAGAAACTTCTTTCACTAACTTCGTTAATCTTTTGGCTACTTCCGGATTTGTTCCAAAGGCTATACCACCTTGCTTAACGTTTGGACAGGAAATATTCAATTCAAGCGCATGTACATTGGGTGCTTTAGAGATTTCCTTGGCCACCTTTACATAATCCTCTTCTTGTGAACCTGCTACATTTGCAATGATCGGCAAATTAAATGGTTCTAGCCAAGGAAGTTTATTTTTCAGGACATTTTCTAAACCTGGGTTTTGCAATCCAATGGCATTCAGCATACCCGCATGTGTCTCAGCTACACGAGGCGTAGGATTTCCAAACCTAGGTTCAGGGGTCGTTGCCTTAATCATAATCGCGCCTAATTGGTTTAAGTCATACAACTCACTAAATTCTTTTCCAAATCCAAAACATCCGGAAGCAGGCATTATTGGATTTTTCAACTTTAAGCCAGGAAGTTCAACAGATAATTTGCTCATAGCACTATCTCCCCGGCACGGAATACAGGTCCATCACTGCATACTTTTTTGTACCGATGTCCTAAAGGATCATCTGCTGTATGACAAACACAGGCAAAGCAAGCTCCAATGCCGCAGCCCATTCTTTCTTCAAGAGATAAGAATAGCTTTTGATTTCTAAATCGCTCTTGTAATGCTTTTAGCATCGGAGTCGGTCCGCAGCTATAAACGACATCGAACCGGATTTGTTTTTCTTCGATGATATCTGTTACGAACCCTTTATAACCAGCTGAACCATCAGCTGTGGCAATGTAAGTCAGTCCTAAACCATTAAATTCCTCAGCATAAAAAATCTGATCCTTTGTTTGAAACCCTAATACATGAACGACACTCACATCGTGATCTACCAAACTTTTTGATAATTCAAAGAGAGGAGGTACACCGATTCCACCGCCTACGAGAAGTGCGGTATGTCCAGGAAGTGCTTCATTTACAGGGAAACCGTTCCCTAGCGGCCCTAGTACATCCACTTCTTGACCCGGCTTTTTCTCAGAAAGTAGCTTAGTTCCCCTACCTTCCACCCGATAAATCATGGTGAATTCCTTTTTCATACGGTTGATCGAACAAATGCTGATAGGTCTTCGTAAAAGTGGCTCAAAGCTTTCAGACACTTTAATATGAACGAATTGACCTGGATTCTTCATTTCAGAAACGAGCTCACCCTTTAGGGTAAGCTCGAAAATATGTTTGGCAATTTCTTTTTGGGATACAACGGAAAGCTTTTCATTCTTAATCATGAAAGCACCGCCTCGTTTATTTTAGCTGCTGGATTCATCGCTTCAGCGGAGAACGTCATCGATTCTATTACTCGTAAAATGGCTTCTGCTGTATCAAGTGATGTTAAACAAGGGATTCCGTTTTCGACTGATTCGCGACGAATTCGGAACCCGTCTCGCTCAGGCTGTTTTCCTTTTGTTAATGTGTTGATAACGAATTGTGCTTCTCCATTACGAATGACATCTAAAAGTGTTAGTCCCTCTGAACCGATTTTATTAACAATTTTTACAGGAATACCATGCTCTTTTAACATAGCTGCCGTACCACTTGTAGCGATTAGCTGGTATCCGATGTTATAAAAACGTTTCGCAAGCTGAAGCGCTTCCTCTTTGTCCTTATCCGCAATGGTTAAAAGGACACTTCCATATTCTTTAATTTGAATCCCGGATGCGACAAGACCTTTGTAGAGTGCTTTTTCTAAGGTCAAATCTTTCCCCATAACCTCTCCGGTTGATTTCATTTCAGGACCTAACGTGATATCCACTCTACGAAGCTTCGCAAAAGAGAACACAGGTACCTTTACATAAACGCCTTTTTTCTCTTCTATTAGGCCTGATTTATAGCCCAGCTCCTCTAGGCTTTGACCTAATATTACCCTCGTCGCTACATTTGCCATCGGAACATTCGTAATTTTACTTAAAAATGGCACCGTACGACTTGAACGAGGATTCACCTCAAGCACATACAATTCACCTTTAGAAACAACATATTGAATGTTTAATAGACCAATAATGTTTAAGCCTTTAGCTAATTTAATGGTATATTCCATGATCTTATCTTTTATATCTTGCGTTATGTTTTGTGGCGGATAGACTGCGATCGAATCTCCAGAGTGAACACCGGCGCGTTCAATATGCTCCATAATTCCAGGAATCACAACATCGTTTCCATCTGAAATAGCATCCACTTCCAATTCTTTTCCAATCAAATAACGGTCAATTAAGACTGGATGCTCAGGATTCACTTTTACCGCATGTTCCATATACAGTAACAGTTCCTCTTTTTTGTAGACGATTTCCATCGCTCTTCCACCAAGTACGTAAGAAGGACGCACGAGTACTGGATATCCAATTTCTTCAGCAATTTTTACAGCTTGATCGACAGAAGTTGCTGTTTTTCCTTTTGGCTGAGGAATGCCAAGCTCTGTCATTGTTTGCTCAAACTTATCACGATTTTCAGCACGGTCTAAATCTTCAAGGGAAGTACCGAGAATTTTTACCCCGCGGTCAACCAACTGAGCGGCAAGATTGATCGCTGTTTGTCCTCCGAACTGAACCACTACTCCTTCTGGCTGCTCTAGGTCGATAATATGCATGACATCTTCAATCGTTAGCGGCTCAAAATAGAGCTTGTCAGAAATACTGAAATCTGTTGAGACGGTCTCTGGATTGTTATTAATAATAATCGCTTCATAGCCGGATTCTTTAATCGCCCATACAGAATGAACTGTTGCGTAATCAAATTCGACTCCCTGCCCAATACGGATTGGACCAGATCCAAGTACAACCACACTCTTTTTTTCCGTTACGATGCTTTCATTTTCCTCTTCATATGTTCCATAAAAATACGGAGTTTCAGATTCAAATTCTGCCGCACACGTATCTACCATTTTGTAAACCGGTAGTAAACCATTTTCTCTTCTCCACCTATAGATCGTCTTTTCACTGTCATTCCATAATTTTGCGATCGTTTTATCAGAAAACCCTAGCTTTTTGGCTTTTCGAGCTATTTCTAGTTGAAAAGGATGAGCCGCCAAATCGCTTTCAAGTCGAATTATGTTTTCGATTTTCTTAAGGAAGAATAAGTCGATCTTGCTCCACTCATGAATGGTATGAAGTGTTACACCTCTCCTAATTGCTTCTCCGATATAAAACAGGCGCTCATCTCCTGCTTTTCGGATTCTCTTTTCTATCGTTTCATCTGAAATTTTGTCTGCTTCCTTTATTTCAATGTGATAGATTCCGCACTCTAAGGAGCGGACAGCCTTTAACAAAGATTCTTCTAATGTACGACCGATCGCCATAACTTCGCCTGTGGCTTTCATTTGTGTTCCTAGGTGTCTGTTTGCAGCTTCGAACTTATCAAAAGGCCATCTAGGTATCTTGGAAACTACATAATCCAATGCAGGTTCAAAGCTAGCATATGTTTTACCCGTAACAGGGTTCATCATTTCATCTAACGTAAGTCCGACAGCAATCTTTGCAGCTAATTTTGCGATTGGGTATCCTGTCGCTTTTGAAGCAAGAGCGGATGATCGGCTTACACGCGGATTAACCTCAATGACAAAGTAGTTGAAGCTGTATGGATCCAGTGCAAGCTGGACGTTACACCCACCTTCAATTTTCAAGGCACGAATGATTTTAAGGGATGCATTCCTTAATAATTGGTATTCACGATCACTTAATGTTTGGCTCGGAGCTACTACAATCGAATCTCCTGTATGTATCCCTACAGGATCAATGTTTTCCATGTTACACACAACGATGGCGTTATCATTTGAGTCACGCATGACTTCATACTCAATTTCTTTGAAACCAGAGATGCTTTTTTCTAAAAGGCATTGATGTACCGGGCTATTTTTCAAACCACTCGTCACAATCTCGATCAATTCTTCTTCGTTTGAGCAGATTCCTCCACCTGTTCCCCCAAGCGTGTATGCAGGTCGCACAATAATTGGATAACCAACTTGAGCAACAAATGTGTACGCTTCATCTAATGAATGTATGATTTCACTATCCGGTACAGGCTCCCCCAATTCATTCATCAAGCTTCTGAATAAATCTCTGTCTTCCGCCTGCTGGATGGCAGATAGCTTAGTACCAAGAATTTCAACCCCACATTCTTCTAATACGCCCGCTTCTGCTAACTCTACTGCTAAATTCAAACCTGTTTGCCCTCCGAGTGTAGGAAGAAGTGCATCCGGACGTTCTTTGCGGATAATTTTGCTTACAAATTCAAGTGTTAAGGGCTCGATGTATACCTTATCGGCTATCTCTGGATCTGTCATGATTGTTGCTGGATTAGAGTTTACTAGGATCACTCGATAGCCCTCTTCTTTTAAGGCGATACAGGCTTGTGTTCCTGCATAATCAAATTCTGCCGCCTGACCAATGACAATGGGTCCTGAACCGATTACTAAAATACTTTTTATATCTGTACGTTTTGGCATTTTTTTACTCCCTTCCCTTTTGCCGCTTCAATCAAGTCCATAAACTGATCAAACAGCTCATTTGCATCCTCTGGTCCTGGTGAAGCTTCAGGATGATATTGAACAGTAAAAGCAGGATATTTTTTATGTTTTAACCCTTCAACCGTACCATCATTTATTGCGATATGTGTAATTTCTAAATCCGTCTGCTTAACCGATCTTTTTTCAACAGTATAGCCATGATTTTGTGAGGTTAAAGCGACTTTTCCTGTTTGCAAATCTTTTACAGGATGGTTAGAGCCTCTATGACCAAATTTTAAGCGCTCTGTGTTTGCTCCATTTGCTAAAGCAAATAGCTGATGCCCTAAACAAATTCCAAATAAAGGAACCTCCCCTTGAACTCCTCTGATCATCTCTATTGCATGCGGCACATCCTTCGGGTCACCAGGTCCGTTTGATAGCATGATGCCGTCCGGACTTAAATTCAATATTTCTTCAGCTGTCACATGATACGGAACAACGACTACATCACAATCTCGTTTGTTCAGTTCCCGAAGAATCCCATGCTTCATTCCAAAATCTACTAATACAACTCTATATCCTCTTCCCGGACTCGGATAGGCTGTTTTCGTTGATACCCTTTTTACTTGATCATTTGGAAGGACCGTTGCTTTAAGTTGTTGCAAAATCTCTTCCACTGGTTTTTCCGTGCTACAAATGGCCCCTTTTAACGTTCCATACTTGCGAATAATGCGTGTCAACTTTCTTGTATCGATTCCTAAAATTCCTGGAATTCCTTTCATCCTAAAATACTCATCTAACGTACACTCACTTCTCCAGTTTGAAGGGAAATCTGCAACTTCTTTCACAACAAATCCGTGAATAGCTGGAGTAATGGATTCAAAATCATCCCGGTTCATACCATAGTTTCCAATCAGAGGATACGTTAATGTGACGATTTGCCCACAATATGAAGGATCTGAAAGAATTTCCTGATATCCTGTCATTCCCGTGTTAAAAACGACCTCTCCTATTTTTTCAACATCTGCTCCAAATGCTTCACCTATAAAAATTGTGCCATCTTCTAAAATCAGTTGTCTTTTCATGCTTTCACACTCCCTTTCTGCCAAACTAGTTTTCCTTCTATAAATGTTGCTACCGGCCATCCTTTACATTTCCAACCAGTAAAAGGGGTGTTTTTTCCTTTCGATGCAAATTCATTCGGGTTGATTTCTTTTTCCAATTCCAAATCTATGAGTGTTAAATCTGCAATCGAACCTTCCTCTAACTTACCAAATGGCAAGTTGAAAGCTTTCGCTGGTTTGATCGTCAAGAAGTCTATTAGTTGTTTTAAAGTGAGGATTCCTTTTTGTACAAAGTGTGTATAAAGAAGCGGGAACGCTGTTTCCAATCCTACGATCCCGAAAGGAGCAAGCTGCATGCTTTCCGCTTTTTCCTCCGCTGTGTGTGGTGCATGATCTGTTGCAATAAAATCGATGGTTCCGTCAAGTAGACCGTTTATTAAAGCTTCTTGATCTTCTTTCCCTCTTAATGGAGGGTTCATTTTAAAGTTCGGTTCAAGCCCTGGAATATCGTCCTCACATAACAGGAGATGATGTGGTGTGACTTCTGCCGTTACTTTAATTCCTGCTCTTTTGGCATCTCTTACCACCCGAACTGATTCCTTGGTAGAAATATGACAGACATGATAATGGCAATCAGCTGCTTCTGCTAGCAATACATCTCTCGCAATATGTACGGATTCGCACACGGACGGAATGCCGTTCAATCCATGTTTTCTTGAAAAATTCCCTTCATGAACGGAGCCTTTATTAATCAACGTATTTTCTTCACAATGAGCCACAATCGCCATGTTCATTTCAGCTGCCTTTTTCATCGCTTCAAGCATCATGGCTGCAGATTGAACACCTACTCCATCATCAGTAAACGCGAAGGCACCTGCATTTTTTAAGGCTTCGAAATCGGTTAACTCTTGCCCGAGCTCACGGATTGTAATGGAACCATATGGAAGGACCCTAACAAGAGCCGTTTCTTCAATTCTTTTCATTAGCCATTCCAACTGCTCTTTCCTGTCTGGAACCGGCCTAGTGTTAGGCATAGCAGCAATCGTGGTAAATCCGCCTTTTGCAGCTGCAAGCGTCCCGGTTTCAATGGTTTCTTTCTTTTCTCCTCCAGGCTCTCTTAAGTGAACATGTAAATCAATAAAACCTGGAGCGATTAGAAGTCCTGTTGCATCCATTACCTCATGGTTAGCCGCTTCGATTTGCTTGTTTATTTCAATGACCCGATTGTTTTCCACCTTTATATCGGCTTTTTTCAACGTTCCATCCTTAGTAAGCAATTGACCATTTTTTATGACGATTCCCATATCCCGTTCCTCCTTCTACGTTTTGTAGTGCTCGTTTTAAAACAGCCATTCTGACAAATACCCCATTTTGCATTTGTTTAAAAATTCTTGATCGCTCGCATTCTATGAGGTCACCGTCTATTTCCACATCTCGGTTGACTGGTCCTGGGTGCATGATAATTGCATGTGGCTTCATTGTTTTTTCTCGCTCTTTCGTTAACCCGTATGTATATAGATAATTTTCTTTTGAAAACGAAGTCTTTTCACTATGGCGCTCATTCTGAATTCTGAGCAGCATGACGACATCAGCAGTTGTTACTGCTGAATGAAGATCTTCATACTTTCCTGTCGTGATGCTTGCATCAAACCATTCTTTTGGACCTGAGAATATAACCTTTGCCCCTAATCGGGTAAGGGCATCAGCATTCGACCGGGCTACGCGGCTGTGACGAATATCTCCAATAATAGCGATTTTTAACCCTTGAAAGCTTCCAAACTCTTGTTTAATCGTAAGTAAATCAAGCAAGCTTTGAGTTGGGTGATGTCCGCAGCCGTCTCCCGCATTTATAACTGGTATACTTACCTTACCGATCAACTCATTAAAATATTGATCTTGGCTGTGTCGAATGACAACCGTATGAATCCCTATAGACTCTAAAGTTTTTACTGTATCGTAAAGAGTTTCACCCTTTTGTACGCTTGAGGTTGATGCTTCAAAAGGAATCACTTCTAGTCCTAGCTTTCTTTCTGCTATCTCGAAACTGCTTTTTGTCCGTGTACTATTCTCAAAAAAGAGATTGGCTGCGAATAATGGATTTTTTGGTCTCCAAACCTCTCCCTCCGAGAACAGTTGAGCATCATTCAAGATCTTCATGATTTCTCCTGTAGTTAGTTCGCTAGTGGTCAATAAATGCTTCATATAAGAAGCCCCCTTTACGATTATTTTTAAAGGAAACTCGCGGATTGGCGAGCCTTGCGAAGGCGAAGACAGAAGCGTAGATGCACCTATACAGATAGGAAAGTTTTATACTCTCCTATCTGCCAAAAAAACACCCTAAACCATACTGTTTAGGGTGTTTTTGAAGAAGACAGCATGACAAAGCTACCTATCTAAAAATAGGGCAAGCTGCTGTCTGATCAGTGACACCCTTTTAAGCCTCTCTGGACTTCAATTAAAAGGTGATTATGCTGAACGATTCAATTCTTTTTCTTGTTCGAATAAATCTTTAACTACTTCTTTTCCAGGTAAAACTAAGTTTAATATAACGCCGACAATCGCTGCGAGTGCCATCCCAGAAAGGGACACTGCTTCAGAAAGTTTTACAAATGCACCGCCTACACCAATCACAAGAATAACGGAGGCAATAATAAGATTTCTATTTTTTCCAAAGTCTACTTTATTATCAATTAACATTCTTAATCCGCTCGATGCGATAATACCGAAGAGAAGAATCGAGATACCTCCCATTACAGCAGAAGGGATGGATGAAATGAGTGCGGAAATTTTTCCGATAAAACCGAAGGAAATTGCGGTTACCGCTGCACCACCAATGACATAAACGCTAAATGCTCGAGTGATGGCGAGTACCCCAATGTTTTCACCGTAAGAAGTTAACGGCGGTCCTCCGATGAAAGAGCCAATTACAATTCCAGCGCCGTCTCCTAAGATGGATCGGTGTAAGCCTGGTTTTTGAATAAAATTTCTTCCTACAACTTTACTTAATACTAGTTGATGTCCGATATGTTCTGCTAAGGTCACAATAGCTACAGGAACCATGACTAACCCAACTTCCCAAGAGATGATCGGTTCATATGTTACATAAGGGATTAAAAATTCTGGCATTTGAAACCATGCTGCTTCTTTTACTCCACTTAAGTCGACAATACCAACGGCTAATCCCGTGCAATATCCAGCCATGATTCCGATTAAAATTGGAATCAGCTTCATGAAGCCTTTCATAAAGATCGAACACACAATCGTTACTCCAAGTGTAATAAGAGCTACCATAAAGTGAGTGGAGCTATATACAAGCTGATCGGCAGGTGCTCCTGGATTTTCATACATGGCCATATTCACTGCTGTTCCTGCCAATCCTAATCCGATAACAATGATAACTGGACCTACTACAACTGGAGGTAATAAATTCATTAGCCATCTTAAGCCGACTTTCTTAATCAAGAGGGCTACCACGCCATATACTAACCCAGCTAAGAAGCAACCAAACATAGCGGCTTCAGGTCCGCCTAATGCTTTTGCCGCGATAATCGGAGCAATGAAGGCGAATGATGACCCAAGATACGCAGGAATCTGCCCTTTTGTTATTAGCAGGTATGTAAGAGTTCCCAAACCGCTTGAAACAAGAGCAACTCCAGGACTTAGACCTACAAGAAATGGTACGAGCACTGTTGCCCCAAACATGGCAAATAAATGCTGTAGACTCAACGTAATCCACTGTGATACTTTCGGTACTTCTTCGACATCCAGAACGATCTCTCTTTTTTCTTGTTCCATAACTTAATTCCTCCCATTCTCTAATAAAAAAGCCCTCGACACATGCGAGGGCACAAAGAGGTGAAGCTATGGTTTCATTTCAACCATAACCTTCCCATAAAGAGCTCACTGGCTCTTCCCCCTTTGTTAGCCTCACAGGACTACTTTTAAAAAGGGCTTATTCATTTAATTCGTAAATACTAACTTGATCTTTTGAATCAACTTCTGAAAGATGCACCGCAATTTTTTCGGCTTGTGAGGTCGGTACGTTTTTCCCGACATAATCTGCTCTGATTGGTAGCTCTCGATGACCTCGGTCAACAAGCACAGCAAGCTGAATTTGGCTTGGTCTTCCCATGTCAATGAGGGCATCCATTGCAGCACGGACCGTTCTGCCTGTATACAGGACGTCATCCACTAAAATGACTTTCTTATTGTTAATCTCAACCGGAATGTCAGAACCCTTAACTAGTGGTTCGCCATCGTGTGTTTTTGTGCTTAAATCATCACGGTATAGCGTAATATCCAGCTCTCCGACTGGAATTTCCTTTCCTTCGAATTGTTTAATGCGTTCTGCAAGTCTTTTTGCCAGGAAAATCCCCCTTGTTTTAATACCAATTAATACACAGCCTTCAATGCCTTTATTTCTCTCAATGATTTCGTGAGCAATTCTCGTTAGGGCTCTTCTGATCGCTTGTTCGTCTAAAACAATGGCTTTTTCATGCATTCTTTTTCACCCTTTCTCTTTTTCTCTCTTATTGGTGGAAACGGTGGAATTCATTATAAACAAAAAATCCTCTTACCGTATGGCAAGAGGATACAATAATACAGTTTTTATACACACTCTATAAGCGTGGGTATACTAACATCCGTTTCCTTCTCAGCCTCACGGGACTGTGTTAAAGGTTCCTATTCAACTAAACTAATCTTACCTACATTTCATTTTTATGTCAACGATTATTTCGAAGTTTGTCGAGAATGTTTTCAAACTCTTCAGGAAGAGGAGCCTCAAACTCTAAATACTCCTTTGTTCTTGGATGTACAAAGCCTAAAATACCTGCATGCAAAGCTTGTCCGTTTATGTCCAGTGTTTTTCTAGGTCCGTATTTTGGATCTCCTGCAAGTGGATAACCAATATATTTCATATGAACCCTAATCTGATGGGTTCTACCTGTTTCTAGCTGACACTCAATAAATGTAAAATGATCAAATCGCTCTAATACACGAAAATGCGTGACAGCATGCTTGGAGTTTTCTTCTGTAACAGCCATGCTTTGTCTGTCTTTTTTATCACGGCCAATCGGAGCATCGATCGTTCCATAATCATGTGGAATCACTCCATGAACAATCGCTTTGTATTTGCGCTTTACTGTTTTATCAACCAACTGCTGAACAAGGCTTTCGTGGGCTAGATCATTTTTCGCCACCATAAGTAATCCGGAAGTATCTTTATCGATTCTGTGTACAATACCTGGTCTCATAACACCATTAATGCCGGATAAATCTTTGCAATGAGCCAATAATCCATTTACGAGCGTCCCTGTAGTATGACCCGGAGCTGGATGGACAACCATCCCTTTTGGTTTATTCACTACTAAAACATCACTGTCTTCATAGTAAATATCTAAATCCATTTCTTCAGGTAATACATCGAGCTCTTCTGGCTCGGGAATCTGTATTTCAATTACATCCCCTACTGAACATTTATAATTGGTTTTTACTGTTTGTCCGTTCACACGTACATGGCCATCTTTCATCCATTGCTGGATTTGCGTTCGCGACCATTCCTCATTAACCGTAGATAACAATTTATCCAATCTGCCTCCTGCCTGATGCTCATCAATGGTGTATTGCAGTTTATCCATTTCTTTTCTCCTTCAACAATTTTTCCTCAAAGAACATGTAAATCATAAGCATCGCCACTCCGATGCATAATGCAGAATCAGCTACGTTAAAAACGGGAAAATTATACCCGAAAGGATAAGTATTGACAAAGTCCACAACTTCTTTACGGAAAAGTCGATCAATAAAATTCCCGATAGCTCCTCCCAGCATCATTCCGAGGGACACACCTAGTACATAATGATTTCTTCCCATTTTTTGTATGTAATAGACAAGTCCAATAATCACGATGACTGTGATAATGTAGAAGAACCACATTTGTCCTTGGAGGATCCCCCAAGCAGCCCCTTTATTTCTGTGAGAGGTAATATATAAAAAGTTTTCAATAACCTCAATACTTTCTCCAAGTTCCATCCTTTTCACAATCAACCATTTTGTCAATTGATCCAAGGCAATGACAAATAAGGCAATCAAATAATAAATCACAAGGCTACCCCCAACTCTTTTTCAGTTCTTTCCCTATGCATTGTAGCATAAGGTGAATTTTAAAAACAATGAAGTCCTTGCGAAATGCTAGAGAATTCTAATTCAGATCATTAATTTTGACTCTTTTTGCATAGATTGTTGTTATTAGACTATAAAGTTTGCCCGTTGATTGCAGCGAGAGGCACTTGCTTTCCGCGGGGAGGGATGTCACTCCTCGGCGTTGCCGCCTGTGGGGTCTCCCACTTCCCTCTTTTTCCCGCAGGACATTGAATAAGCTTCTTCGAACAAACACCGCACGAAGGAAATGCGAATGCATTTTCGAGGAGTCAAGTACCCTCCGCTGCAATCAACTTAGATCGTATTTTTAAATTACACTAAAAAAGCAACAAACTTTACGAAAACAGACTTAATTTTTAACAATATAAAAGGTATTGTCTAGAAAGTCAGTTTTCCTGACTTTCTGGAGTCTCTTTTTTATCATTATATTTAAAAAATAAAGTTCTTTTCACATAGAATGATGTTTTTAGACTATAAAGTTTGCCCGTTGATTTCCGCTCCAGGCACTTGCTTTCCGCGGGGAGGGATGGGAGCCTCCTCGGCGTTGCCGCCTGTGGGGTCTCCCACTTCCCTCTTTTTCCCGCAGGAGTCAAGTACCTTCCGCTACAATCAACTCAGATCGTATCGTTAAATTACACTAAAAAAGTAACAAACTTTACGAAAACACCCAAAAATAAAAAAAAATCGTCCTTTCTAGTAAAATGTAAGTGACCAAACCAACATTCTAAGAAAGGACGATTTTTTTTGTGCAATCCGAAGATTACTACTGAAAATTATAACACGCAAATGACCCTTCTTCCAGAGACAGAGGAATAAAAGACTCCAAAAAGACAATTAGCCCCTACTTTTAAACCATATGATAACCGTCAAATTCAAGTTATTTTTGATATTGAAGCACTCATACCAGAACATCATGTTGCACTTGTGGTGAATGAAATGGTTGAAGCTGTGCCAAATGAGCAATTGTTTTCTCATTATAAAGGTGGTGGCAGAAGTTCCTTTCAACCCAAAATGATGCTTAAAATCATTCTATTTGGTTATTCCCAAAAGGTTTATTCCTGCCGGGGAATCGAAAAGTTGATAAGAGAAAATATCCCAGCCATGTGGTTAGCTGCGATGCAACAACCCGATTTCCGCACGATTAATGAGTTCCGTGGAGAACGGATGAAAGTCTTGATGGATGAATTATTTGAAGTCATGATTCTGAAATTGATTGACGAAAAATACATCACGATGGAAAACTACTTTTTGGATGGCACCAAGATTGAAGCCAATGCCAATAAGTATTCTTTCGTATGCAAAAAATCAAGAAAGGTTACGTTTAAAAAATACCAAAATAAAAAGAATCAGTTTGGTTATAGTAGCAGGCATCCGTCAGCTACTTTCAAAGAAAAATCCAAATAACACAAAAGCAAGTGGAGAAAAACGGATCGTTTTTCTCCACTTGCTTCATTTTAGGGACTTTTTAGACAACCCCCTAATAAATCATATTAGATTGCGTAATGCTCACTTACAACGTTTGCACAACGTGGGCAAAGTGTTGGATGATTTTCATCCTCTCCAACCTTTGTGGAAACGTTCCAGCAGCGCTCACATACCTCGCCTTCTGCTTTTGTAACCACAATCGCAGCATGCTCTAGTTTAAGGGCATTTTCAGGAGCCTCTTCCATATTTCCAGCTACTTCAAAAGCAGACACAATGAAAAGCTGCTCCATATTTTCATGGATCTTGCTTAGCAATTCTTTCGTAGAATCCTTAACATAAAGAGTCACTTTTGCATTAAGTGATTTACCAATTACTTTTTCATTGCGCGCTTCTTCAAGAGCCTTTAGAACATCGTCACGAAGCTTCATAAACGCATTCCATTTCTCCTCTAGCTCATTCGCATTCTTCAGCTCTTGATATTCAGGCATGTCTGTTAACTGTACACTAGGTTCCTTCACATTCGGAATATAAGACCATACCTCGTCAGCTGTGTGAGAAAGGATTGGAGATAACAATTTAGTTAGTGCAAGCAATGATTCGTACAGAACTGTCTGGATTGCTCTTCTTTCTTTGCTGTCAGGAGCTTCACAATAAAGAATATCTTTCGCATAATCCAGGTAGAATGCACTTAGGTCGAGTGTACAGAAATTGTTAATTTGATGGTAAATGTTTGCATACTCATAATTTTCATATGCGTTTCTAACATTTTTGATAAGCTTATTGAGTTTAACAAGCATATATTGGTCAACTTCACGTAAATCCTCATAAGCAACCTTATTTGTCTCAGGATCGAAACCATCCAGCGTTCCGAGTAAGAATCGGAATGTATTTCTAATTTTACGGTATACTTCAGCAACCTGCTTTAAAATGGCATCCGATACACGAACGTCTGATTGGTAATCTACTGAGGCAACCCATAGACGTAAAATATCTGCGCCCAACTGATCCATAACTTTAGCAGGTACCACGACGTTTCCTAATGATTTACTCATTTTTCTGCCTTCGCCATCTAAGGCAAAACCATGACTCAATACACCTTTATATGGTGCTTTTCCTGTTACTGCAACGGCTGTTGATAAGGAAGAGTTGAACCAGCCACGGTATTGGTCGGAACCTTCAAGATAAAGGTCAGCCGGACGCTGTAAGTCGTCACGTTCCTCTAATACAGCTTGGTGTGAAGAACCTGAATCAAACCAAACGTCCATGATATCCGTTTCTTTCGTGAAGATTCCGTTCGGACTGCCAGGATGTGTGAAGCCTTCCGGTAGAAGATCTTTTGCTTCACGCTCAAACCAAACGTTAGAGCCGTACTGTCTGAATAAATTGGATACATGTTCAATGGTTTCATCTGTGATAATTGGCTCACCATTTTCAGCATAAAATACTGGAATTGGAACACCCCAAGCACGCTGACGGGAAATACACCAGTCTCCACGGTCACGCACCATGTTGAAGAGACGTGTTTCACCCCAAGCAGGAACCCATTTCGTTTCTTCAATTGCTTTTAAAAGGTCTTGACGGAAATCCTTGATGGATGCAAACCATTGAGCCGTTGCACGGAAGATGGTTGGCTTTTTCGTTCTCCAGTCATGCGGATAGGAATGTGTAATAAAACTCAATTTTAATAAAGCGCCTACTTCCTTAAGCTTTTCAGTAATTGGCTTATTCGCATCATCGTAAAATAATCCTTCAAATCCAGGTGCTTCGTCTGTCATATAGCCTTTAGCATCAACTGGACAAAGGACGCCAAGATTATATTTTTGACCGACAATAAAATCATCTTCACCATGTCCAGGAGCAGTATGAACACAGCCAGTACCAGCATCTGTCGTTACATGATCGCCAAGAACAACAAGAGAATCACGATCGTAGAACGGATGCTTGGCAACCACTCTTTCAAGCTCAACTCCTTTTACAGTCTTAACGACTTTCACTTCTTCCCAGCCAACTTCTTTTGAAACAGCCTCTAGCAACTCTTTTGCTACTACATATTTTTTGTCGTTCGTTTCAACAACAACATATTCTAAATCTGGGTGTACAGCGATTCCAAGGTTTGCCGGAATGGTCCAAGGAGTTGTCGTCCAGATTACAATTTGCGTTCCTTCATCTAGAACACCTTTACCATTCGTCACTTCAAATCCGACATAAATGGAAGCCGAACGTTTATCATAATATTCAATTTCAGCTTCTGCCAAAGCAGATTCACTCGATGGAGACCAATATACTGGTTTAAGCCCCTTGTAAATATATCCTTTTTTCGCCATTTCCCCAAATACTTTAATTTGTTGGGCTTCGTATTCAGGCTTCAAAGTGATATATGGGTTTTCCCAGTCTCCACGAACACCAAGACGCTTAAATTGGGCACGTTGATTTTCGATTTGCTGGTAAGCATACTCCTCACAAAGCTTACGGAATTCAGCAACGCTCATTTCCTTACGGTTAACACCCTTGTTTTTTGTTAGAGCCGTTTCAATTGGAAGTCCGTGTGTATCCCAGCCTGGAACATAAGGAGCGTTAAATCCACTCATGGATTTATAGCGGACGATGAAATCCTTCAAAATCTTATTAAGAGCATGACCCATGTGAATGTCACCATTTGCATATGGAGGACCATCATGAAGAACAAACATTGGACGATCCTTTGTTCTTTCCTGAACCATTTTGTAAATATTCATTTCTTCCCATTTTTGCTGTATTTCAGGTTCTCTTTTAGGCAGATTTCCTCGCATCGGAAACTCTGTTTTAGGCATTAATAACGTATCTTTATAATCCATTTTCAAGCCTTCCTACCTTTCTTTATTAACATAAAAGCCTCCTCATCCCAATAAGGGACGAGAAGGCTTATTCCCGCGGTACCACCCTAATAGATTTTTCATGTATTGAAAAATCCACTTTCAGCATTCTTAACGCGAATGACACGTCCCACTTAATGAATCCTAAGATTGTTCAGCAGGAAACTCTGGGGTGATCTTCCGTTACTTTGCTTATATCGGGCTTCCACCCTCCCCGACTCGCTTCATAAGTCTATAAGTAACGTACTGTCCCCTTCATCGTTCAATAGGTATGATATATCTTTTTGAAATTATATGCGAAAAGTACTTGAAGAGTCAAGACTCCTATTTATTTTCTTCATCTAGCTGAAGTTCTGTGGCATCTACTTCAAATTCCATCAAATGATCCCAATCATCATTTTTTAATAAATCAAGCTGAGCTTCTATTAACATTTTAAAACGAGTACGGAAAACTTTTGACTGCTTTTTCAACTCTTCAATTTCAAGTGCAATTTTTCTTGCTTTAGATAGAGCTTCATTGACTATACGATCAGCATTCTTTTCAGCTTCTTTAATAATTAGTTTTGCTTCCTTTTGTGCATTACGTTTAACCTCTTCTGCAGCTTCCTGAGCAACAATAATGGATTTATTCAATGTCTCTTCAATATTCGTGAAATGTCCGAGTCTTTCATGGACATCATTCAGCTTCTCTTCAAGCTCCTTCTTTTCACGAAGGATTAGCTCGTAATCCTTAATAATCTGATCTAAAAACTCATTTACTTCATCTTCATCATAGCCGCGGAATCCTTTTGAAAATTCCTTATTATGTATATCCAGCGGAGTTAATGGCATAACGGCACCTCCAAACGAGATTCAACTTACTCTATTGTATTATACTACGTTTCGACAGGAATTTTGTAAATCCTGCAAATTCTTCAATTATTTTTGTCTTCCACCTATAATTCTCCATTTATCTTTTTTCGTTTTTCCTTCAATTGACATGATTTTATATCGACCAAAGCCCCGAAGTGATAGGATATCTCCTTCACCACATTCAAACGAACTTTGTTCAATTAACTTATGATTCACCTTAACCCTTCCACTTTCCACCAACAATTGAGATTTTTGACGGGAAAGATTAGTCATAGATGAAACCAGAACATCTAAGCGCAAAGAAGACGCAGTAAATGAGAATTCTTCCCATTTTTCTTCAGATACCAAAATATCATCATCCGTTACTTTCACTAAAGTTATACCGATCCGACCGATCTTTTCCAAATTGTTTCTTACATACGTTTCGATTTCTTCAGCAGTAACAAACTGTATTCGATCTCCGGAAAAAATTACATCGCCAAACTTTTCCCTTTTTAAACCTAATGACATAAGAGTACCCAGTACCTGACGATGTTCAATATTGACAAACTTTTTTGGATATTGGATCTCAAACACAGTGATCGCAAAGTCACGATGATCCGGTGTAAAATAATCTGGATAAATCAGTGCTCGCTTTCGTTCACTATTTTCAGCCCCACCAAAAAATTTTACCTTAACCTCTTCGTCTTTACCAATTAAAGATTGGACAATTTGTTGTTCTCTTGGGTCTAAAAAATCGGTCAACTTAGGAGCATAAGAGCTTCTTACCTGTTCCTTCCATTCCAAAACACTATCAATAAAATCTTTTTCTTCCGGTCTAAAATGTTGATATAAGCTCATTCCTCTATAATACCTCACAAAAAAATAACAATGCAATTAACATAACTTTTCCATAATCAAAAAGGACCCTATTGGATCCTTTTTGATTAATACGATTATACAATCCATTTAAATACCTCAATCAAACCGTATTGGGCAAAATTCAAAATAACGATTGCAACAATCGGTGAAACATCGATCATGCCAATGGGTGGAATGAACCTTCTGAAAATTTCAAGATACGGTTCTGTAATTCTACTTAAAAATTGTCCAATAGCTGATTCCCTTGCATTCGGAAACCAAGACATTAATATGTAAATAATCAATGCCCACGAGTAAATTTCAATTAAATTATATAAAACATCCAGAATAAAACTCATTCGGGGTTACCACCTCGTATCATCTAGTTCTTCCTCTTCTTGTACAATACCGGTAATAGAGCCAGAAACATCTACATTATCTGGTGTACACAAGAAAATTTTTGTTCCAATTCGCTGAATGTCTCCACCTATTGCATACACTGTTCCACTAAGAAAGTCGACAATTCTCTTCGCCTGGTCAGAAGAAATACGCTGGAGATTTACAACAACAGCTCTCCTATTCTTAAGATGATCTGCAATTTCTTGTGCTTCAGAATATGCACGTGGTTCCAAAAGAACAACTTTGGAGGACTTTTGTACGCTTTGCAAACTGACAACGTTTTGACTATGACTTGGTGACTTGGCAATAGTTTTCGCCACTTTGGTTTCAGGAGCTTTTTCTTCTAAAACTTCTTCTTTATACTCATATTCATCATCTAGTGCAAAAAATGATTTAAACTTTGACAACATAATAAAGTTCCCTCCTTATGATTCTTCACCAACTAATGCGGTACCTATGCGAATCATCGTTGCGCCTTCTTCTATTGCGATTGGATAATCATTTGACATCCCCATGGATAACTCACTGCAAGGCATATTGGAAAAACCAAGATCTTGAATATGCCCTTGCAGCTTTTTTAACCCTTTAAAGCAGCTTCTCAATACCTCTTCATCCTTGGTGAAGGGGGCCATCGTCATCAGACCTTGTACAATAATTTTATCGTAATTTGCTTCATGTAGCTCTTTTACAAATGGAATTAATTCATCAGGTGCGAGACCATGCTTTGATTCTTCCCCAGAAACGTTAACCTGCAGAAAGCATTTGATTGGCTTGTCCGCTCTTTTTTGAATTTCTTTAGCGAGTGATAAACGATCAAGAGAATGGATATAATCGACCTTATCGATAATATTTTTGACCTTTCTTGTTTGTAAAGAACCGATAAAATGCCAAATGGGTCTATCCCCTAATTCCTCATATTTATGTAACAACCCATCATCCCTGTTTTCTCCCAAATGAAGAATTCCTGCTTCTAAAGCTTCTTTGGCACGTTCAACAGAAACATACTTTGTTACGGCAATGATGGTTATTTCTTTCGGATCCCTTCCACACTTTCTACAGGTTTCCGTGATTTTATCTTGGATTGATGCTAAGTTGTCAATTACTTTCACCCTTTGTTAATCCTCCTTCCAGCCGATAAAGCTCATAAGCCGACCAGTTGTTCCTTTATCCCTGCGGTGGGAAAAAAACAAATCATGGTCACAGCTTGTGCAAAGGCTGGTGACACTCACATGCCTGACTCCAGCTTTTTTTAAAATTTGGGCGTTCAATAGCTTTAAGTCGAGCTTGTATTGTCCTTCACTAACTAAATTATAGGGTTTTTCTTCATTTTCTTCCACTCTATTTTGCACCAAGTTAATCACTTTATTGTCTACAATATAACAATTTCCACAAATGGAGGGACCAATGATCGTTTGCACCTCTTCTGGAGGGACTCCTTCCTCCTCCCATTTGTGGATCATTTTTTGTGCAATTCCATTTACAGTACCCTTCCATCCGGCATGTGCGATTCCGATTAATTTGCTTTTAGGATGGTAAAAATAAAGTGGCACACAGTCTGCAAAGCAAAGTGTTAGTAAAATCCCTTTTTCTGTTGTATAAAGGCCATCCACACCTTTTAAGGCAGTTTCATAATCCAATGCTCCTAATCCCTTTTGTGTAGAATCAATTTTTTTAATTTGGATATCATGAGTCTGCTCACAGCCTACCCAGGAGTTTGAATGGAAGCGAAGTTCTTTTGCTATTCGTTTCCTGTTTTCGATTACGTCATCTTTCTCATCTCCAACATGAAAACCGGTATTCAATGATTGATATGGTTTTTGACTTACTCCACCTCTTTTCGTTGTAAAGCCAGCAACAAGGTTTGGATTTTCTTTCGACCATTCTTCAATCAATAATAGCTTTTCATCTGTCTGTATAAACATTTCAGCCATACACATGTCCCTTTTTTTATTTTTTTTTCATTAGTGTATCACACATTCAGCATTGACACACATGTTTACCGATCCACAAGCTTATCTTCCAAAAAAGATTGATCCCCACTACTATACTCTACTAAAATGACATCAGCTCCAATTTTCTTTATTTTTTTCCATGGTATTGTAATAAGGTCCTCTTTATTGAAGAGACCCAATAGTTTTCCACTACTAGAAACAATAATAGCCTCTATTTTTCCTGTTTGCACGTTTATCTCTAAATCAGAAATATTCCCGAGCTTTTTTCCATCCGCCATGTTGATGATGTCCTTTACTTGAAACTCAGAGATTTTAGCCATCGCCAGCACTCCTTCTTCTTCTTTTTCTCAATATATGAAGAAATGGGCCGCTTATTTCATGATATATTTTGCTAAATTAGAGTTTAGAAAATGTGCAAATTAAAAGAACCGCATATAAGCGGTCTGTTAATGTTGAATATTCTTATTCATTTGTTTGATTGCGGCTTTTTCGAGTCTAGACACTTGCGCTTGGGATATTCCGATCTCATCAGCTACTTCCATTTGTGTCTTACCTTGGAAGAATCTTTTCCTAATAATGAGTTTTTCTCTTTCATTTAATCTTCGCATGCCCTCTTTTAGAGCAATTTCATCTATCCAGTGTGTATCTTTATTCTTTTCATCGCTCAGTTGATCCATTACATAGATCGGGTCTCCCCCATCATTATATATGGGTTCGAATAGTGAGACTGGATCCTGTATTGCATCAAGTGCAAACACGATTTCCTCATGTGAGACTTCGAGCACTTTTGCGATTTCTTCTGCTGTTGGCTCACGTGAAGTTTCACTCATCAGCTTTTCTTTAACCTGTAGCGCTTTGTAAGCAATATCACGTAAAGACCTAGAAACCCGAATTGGATTGTTATCCCGTAAATATCTTCTAATTTCACCAATGATCATAGGTACAGCATACGTTGAGAATTTCACATTTTGACTTAGATCAAAATTATCTATTGATTTCATAAGACCGATACAGCCAACCTGAAACAGGTCATCCACAAATTCTCCCCTGTTGTTAAAACGTTGGATGACGCTTAATACAAGTCTCAAATTTCCATTTACCAGCTTTTCGCGGGCTGAGATTTCTCCATTTTGCATTTCTGTAAATAATAATCTCATTTCCTCATTTTTTAATACCGGTAATTTTGATGTATCCACACCGCAGATTTCTACTTTATTTCGAGACAAAATTTTTCCCTCCTTGCAGGGCTGCTGTACAAAATACAGTATCTCCGCAGGAGGGAAAAATATGCACATCCTTCCATGGCATATAAACAGAATGAATCGCAAAATAGCGATGTTACAATCATTTTTCAGCAAAAATTTTTTACACCATTTTATTAAACTCTTTCCTTAGACGCTTAATGATTCTTTTTTCTAATCGTGAAATGTAGGATTGCGAAATTCCTAGCATATCTGCAACATCCTTTTGTGTTTTTTCTTCTCCTCCAAGTAAACCAAACCGTAGCTCCATGATTTGCTTTTCACGAACTGAGAGCTGGTGTAAAGCTTTTGTTAAGAGCTTTTTATCAACATTTGCTTCCAAGTCTTTCGTAATAATATCATCTTCTGTTCCCAACACATCTGATAGAAGCAGCTCATTTCCATCCCAATCAATATTTAACGGTTCATCAAAAGACACTTCAGAACGAATTTTATTATTTCTTCTTAAATACATTAGTATTTCGTTTTCTATGCATCTAGAGGCGTATGTAGCAAGCTTAATTTTTTTTTCAGGATTAAATGTATTAACTGCTTTAATAAGTCCAATAGTTCCAATGCTAATTAAATCTTCAATATTAATACCTGTATTTTCGAATTTACGTGCAATATATACGACGAGCCTAAGATTACGCTCAATTAACATGGTTCTAGCAGTTTCATCTCCACTAGGTAGCTTATTAATTAAGATTTCTTCTTCTTCTTTACTTAATGGAGGTGGTAATGCTTCACTTCCACCTATATAGAAAACCTCATCAGCCTTTAAACCCAACTTAATAAGTAACTTATTCCAATAAAATGTTATCTTGAAAATAATTTTTTTCATGTATATTCCTCCTTCTAATTCTGTGAAAAATGAGTATAGTTTATTAAAAGCTTGCAATGTACAGCGATTAAGATGCATTCGAATTAGGAATGGCTGTAAGCATTTGCGGATGAATAAGAGCTTCATAATGATGATCTGCCGACAATTGCTGCAAGGTTATGGAAACTAAAACTTTCTTAACAGTAATTTGTTTATTTTCAGTTGTAATGATTACGTAGTCAGGTCTGAATGCAAGCAGCATCTCTTGGTCATGCCCAACAACTTTGTATGGCACGATTCGCATTCTGTCTGACCATTGAGATTCAATAATTTCCCCCGTCTTCAGCCAGGTCTCTTTGTTTACCACTACCTTTTTTATATCCTCAGGAAAATGAATGATGTTACTTGCAGACAGGACCATTACTGGTGTGCGGGTAAACGGCTCGTATAATTGGTTGCCGCTATCCACAAGTCCTTTGCATTCGATTTCAAAATCTTTTATCTTTACCCTCACTTTGACAAGCTGGTCAAAGGAGATATTTGTCATTTCAATATTTTGAAAATTCCTCTTGGAAAAATGCCATCCAATCGGAAATCCGATGATCACAAATAACCAGCTGATCGGATCCCCATAAGTTTTCAAACCATAAAACAAATTAGAATTCAATGAAATTTCACTTTGAAATAAAAAATGAACACCTAGTAAGATGCCACCTGATAAAAAGGTGACAAAATAAAAAAGCATTAGGGTTTTCATGTATGTACTCATACGTGTATATCCGAATACAATCCAGATCATGGCTGCAGAAAATAAAACTTTGATCAAAACATTATTAGCTACTGCATAAAAAGAACTGAACGACAATATGATGATAATGGAACCAACCAAACCACCAAGGATCAATTTGTGTAGCTTGGGCCTAATTTTCATTAGAACAGATGTCCAATAAAGGAGCAGACAATCAAATAGCCAATTTAATAGCCAAATCAAATCTACATACAACCTATTGTCCTCCCTTATGGAATGATTCTTTACTTATTCACTTTATTGAAAGTATACATTACCTTCACGATAAAAAGGTGTCACTATTTGTATGGCAAAAAAGAGATTTTTTTAGTGATTTTGTCGAACGAAGTCTACATACCTTTATATGAAGATTTAGAAAATTTTATGTAAAACTTACTCGTTACTGTAAATTTTTGTATAAAAATAGTCTCTTTTAATTATTTTATGGAAAAAAAAATCTCAAGAGCTCTACTCCTGAGATTTTTGGTGAAAATTTTATCTTCTTCTATTTCTGTTACGAAGGAATGTCGGAATATCTAGAGTATCATCTGCTAAGCTTGTAGCTCTAGTAGACTCTACAGGCTCTTCTCTTCTCACTTCACGTTTTACGGAACTTACGGACTGAACTGGCCTTTGTTGACCAAAAGTCGGTCGTGTTTGACGAGGTTGAATTTCAGCTTCATTGAAGCCAGTAGCAATAACCGTAACGATAATTTCGTCCTTAAGACTTTCGTTAATAACCGATCCGAATATCATATTTACATCTTGATCTGAAGCAGAAGCTACGATATCTGCCGCTTCTTGTACCTCAAACAAGCTTAAGTTTGTTCCTCCAGTAATGTTCATTAATACGCCTTGAGCACCATCGATTGAAGTTTCGAGCAATGGACTGGAAATCGCTTTTTTGGCAGCCTCAGCTGCACGGTTTTCACCTGAAGAAACACCAATTCCCATTAAAGCAGATCCTTTGTTAGACATAATGGTTTTGACATCTGCAAAATCCAAATTGATTAATCCAGGTACTGCGATTAAATCTGAAATACCTTGAACACCTTGACGTAATACATTATCCGCTTCACGGAATGCTTCAAGCATTGGTGTGTTTTTATCTACTATTTCTAGCAATCTATCATTAGGAATAACGATTAACGTGTCAACTGCCTCTTTCATGGCTGAAATTCCGTTTTGAGCTTGGGTTGCACGCTTACGACCCTCAAATGTAAACGGACGCGTAACCACGCCAACAGTAAGTGCACCAAGATCTCTTGCAATTTGCGCTATAACAGGGGCAGCACCTGTACCTGTTCCACCACCCATTCCGGCAGTAACAAATACCATGTCTGCACCTCTTAGTGCTTCTTCGATTTGTTCCTTACTTTCTTCGGCAGCTTTTTTTCCAACCTCAGGATTCGCACCAGCTCCTAAACCTCTTGTCAGTTTTCCGCCGATTTGCATCTTTACTTCAGCTTTTGACAAATTTAGAGCCTGTGCATCTGTATTAACAGCAATAAATTCAACACCTTGAACTCCATGCTCAATCATTCGGTTTACGGCATTATTTCCACCGCCACCAACACCAATTACTTTAATAGTTGCCAATTGATCTAAATTAGAATCGAACTCTAACATGATAATCCTCCTAGTTTCACATAATCCCAATTAGGCTGTTTATTCAAAGAAATACCCGAGTATTTTTTTGAATTTCCCTTTTTCACCCGGTTTTTTCTCAACTCTTTCCCTGCTTTGTGACTGTTCATGTGGCTTCATGCTTTTCTTTTCAGGTTTTTCAGAAACGGATACAGCTACAGGAGAATTGTTAAGTGAACTTCCTTGAAAACGTGCTTTTTTACAAGCGTGTTTTATTAATCCGACAGCTGTAGTATATTGCGGCTCTCTTACTCCGATATAATTTGGCTCAGCTGTCCGAACCCGATTTTGGAAAATACATTGTGATAGTTCTAGAACACCCGGCATTTTAACAACTCCTCCGGTTAGAACAAAACCACCTGGAACATCCTGGTAACCATGTCGTTTAATTTCATCTTGAATCATCTCGAAGACTTCAGTTAAACGAGCTTCAATTATTTCAGCAATCATCAACTGATTGCAGGACTGCATTTGATCACTACCAATAATCGGAATATTGAACACTTCATCTTCCGAAGCTTCGTCATAGAAGGCATGTCCGTGTTTTATTTTGATCCGTTCCGCATCTTCCATGGTAGTACGCAGAACAATCGAAAGATCTTTTGTAATGGTTTCTCCTCCAATTGGAATGACGCTTGAAAATTTCATATGTCCGCCTTCAAATAGAGCAACTGTTGTCGAGCCCCCGCCAATATCAACAAGAGCTACACCTAGTTCTTTTTCATCTTTTGATAAGACTAGGGAGCCGGCTGCCATTGGCTGTAGCGCAATTTCTGAAATCTCAAGTCCAGCCCGTTCTACACATCGAAGTGTGTTATGTAACATTGTTTTTAATCCAGTGATCAAAATCCCTTTCATCTCTAATCGGACGCCAATCATTCCACGTGGATCATTGATTTCATCAAGCTCATCCACTTTATAATGGATCGGTATGACATCAATAATTTCTCGGTCGGACGGAATGGTCATTAATTCTGCAGCTTCCCGGACTCTAGCAACATCCTGTTCTGTTATTTCTTTATTTTCACTTGAAACCGCAACAACTCCATGACAGGGTTGAAGCATGATATGATTCCCACTGATCCCCACCACAACCCGTTTAATTTCCATGCCAATCATTCTTTCGGCCTGCTCTACAGCTTTCTGGATTGAGTGTACGGTTTCGTCTATGTCAACGATAGATCCTTTTCTTAAGCCTTCTGATTTTACATTCCCGACGCCAAGAATGTTCAGGGAATCATTGACCATTTCCCCAATAATTACCTTTACACTGGATGTACCGATGTCAAGACTTACGTAGATTTCATTGCTGTTCATCCCATGGCACCTCCTCAAAAAATAAATAATATGTAAGAACAACAATATAATTATTAAAATAATTCTTTTTTTATAGAATAGTATATTTGTTCACAAAATACTATAGAAACTCTATTCGTCACAGGCTTTTTTTTCCCCTTTAAAATTACGGGAATTTTTTTAAAAAACAAAGGAATTTTCTTATTATGCTATTTTTCGAAATGCAGCGATCCTAACATATTTTACTAGAATTAGACAGATTTCTTCGAATCAGACCATTTTATCAATAAAATTCTTCTAATGACGGCTATATTTTGGAACAATCTTACTCCAAAAGCAAATACCGCTGCTAAATACAAGTCTACACCAAGATGCACACCTAGAAAAGCTAAACTTGCTGCTAAAATGATGTTAAAAAAGAATCCAGATACAAATACCTTTTCATCATATAAATTTTGCAAATGGGCCCTGATCCCACCAAATAACGTATCCAGAGCAGCTAATACAGCAATGGATAAGTAATTAGAATATTCAGAGGGAATTTTCAAATCGGTCAACAAACCGAGGACAATTCCTACCATGAGTCCGAAAAACGGAAGCCACATTTATAAATCCCCTCCGTTCTCTCCATCAATAGGCTCCAAATGTTTTATTCGAATGACACTTCCATATGGCTCTAATGTAATTTCTTGACTTACAACCGATACATGAACCTTTAAATTTTCGATAAAAAAATCTTCAATGATCTGGGAAGCTTTTAATCGATCACGTAATTTGTTGGCATCTTCCGCAATTACCTTAATTTCTATCGGAAATTGTGTTAATGGGAAACCATCCATTTTAGTGATACCGTTTATATCTCTTATTACGGTTGTATGAATCATTCTTTGTCCATTTATCGAGACATGAAGTGCCCCGTACATATTCAATTCATTCAACAATCTTTTTAATAGCTCTGGAGATATCTCTGAGTCAACCTCTTGCCTTATCAATTCTTCTTCGAGAGGCTCAATCTTAACAATAACACCTGGTCCTTTAATGGCTATAAGTCCTGCCTCTTTTTTTAGTTCATGTAAAGTCTGCCGAAGTACTTGTTCCTTGCTTTGCTTTTTTTCCGTTTCATAGCTTGCTAGCTTTTGATCAAGGTTCCTTGCTTCTTTTATTAAATTGGCTTGTAGCTTTTGCTCTTTCAGTAAATCCGCTCTTAGCTCCCAAACATCTCTCGTATCTCGAATTTTTGGTTCATTTATACTCTGAAATTGTATGGCAATCATAAATCCAATAATGATTGTCACAACCGTAAACTCAAGCCTGTTCCTTTTTGTCACTACATTACACCAATCTTTCTAAAACCCTATTAATTTTTAACTACCCAATATTGGATCTAAAATAATTTCATCCTTTTTTTCTAAGGTAAATAGGATATTTTCATTCACAAGCTGGTCCTTTACTCCACCTGTGATATTAAGGGCTGATTCGAGTACATTCGGATCGCCTATAGCAGTTATGACAAAAGGAGCTGGCTGTTGATTACCGTCTACATTAATGACAGGACCGTTACAAACGATATAAGAGTTGTGCTTAAGTCGCTGGCCATTGATCGCAATGGCAGTAGCTCCTGAAATATAAAGCTCGTTGATTACTTTAAAAATATGGTGTTCATGAACGATATAATTGTTCACATTTTCTTCTGCGGCGTCATATTCTCCATCTGCCAGTGTCACCTCTACCCCTTTTCCTTTCACCTTTACTTTCCCGAGAAATAATCTGTATTTTTCTGTATCTTCAACGAGATTAAAAAAAACTTGTTCTTCTTGTGCTAGTTCTTTCTCAATGTTTGTAATCTTTTCCTGCTTTTCAAGAATTTCCTGTTGGAGTTTTCTGTTCTTTTCTTCTTGCTCAATCAACTGTTTTCTAAGCTGATATTCTTTTTCCCAGCTATTTTTATTAATATCAGCAGTACTTTCGTTGTTCGTAATGTTATAAGAAAAAGCAATCATAAAACCTAATACGAGCAAAACTAGAGAAAGGACGACATGTTTACCCATCACTTTCATGATCTGTATCTTTTCTCCCTTTCTCTTCTGTCTTTTGCTCCTCTGTGTCGTATGCTCTGAAATATGATCCTACTTCTAGGTCAATAACTCCTTTTATTTTCGGGTCAAGTTGACTGACGATAGAAGGATAATGGATCAGCTTTTGAGATAATGTTCTAGAAGAAGCACTCACTTCAAAGCCATCATTCATAAAAATTTGGACATGATAGGGATCCGTTGTTTTAGGTTTATGATGTACTTCTGAAATGGAATTGTTTATCTCTGCAGGAAGTTGTTCAAGTTCTTCAATTAATTGTTTCAAGGCAGGCCCTTTTGAAAAACCGAATAGAACCGGTGCGTTTACAGGAATTTCACCGTCCTTTAATGGAGGTAGTATTTCACTGTTGGATAAAATAGGGAAGAATTTCGATTCCTTAGATAAATAGGCAATCCTATCATATTCTTTAATGGTGATGATCACCTTATTAGGAAACCGCACCGAAACATTCGCATCTTGGATTTCACGTTGTTTTTCTAGAGTGCGTATGATTTCTTCACGGTCAATTTTCCAAATACTTTCATCTTTCTTTATTTGTGCATAAGATAAAACTTTTTCAGATGTTATGTATTTATTCCCTTTTACTAAGATGCTTCGGACGTGACTTATTGGAGAAAGAAAATAAAGAACACAGATGAGTAATAGGAAAAAGAATGACAGTAAAAAAATCAGTCGTCTATTTGTTTTTTTCTTCCTCATTTGTTTGAGCTTTGGAATGCGCTCTTCAATCGATATAACTTTTTTTTGCTCCACCATGTCACCTCTTTACTTCCCTGCACAATAAGCTTGTCCTAAAAATAAGGTTCTTGTAATTGCCTTTATTGCAAAACTTGCTATGGATGGACTAGTATGACTAAAGCTAGTCCATCCAACCTCAATGACTCTAGAAAACGCTCAAATTTCTCAATGAAAAGCGTTTTTCAATGAGCCTGAATAGGTGTTACATTTTTTTATCTACAACACAAAAAAATGATTTTTATCTTATGAAAAACGAACATTCAATGTATGAAATGGTGATTTCTAGGCTTTTATTATACCATATTGTTACAATATCAATATGTGTATAATTAAAAAGTAACAGAGATTTTCATTTATTTTCTTCCAATTATTTCAACCTCTGTCTCCATTTTGACGCCATACTTTTCTAAAATGACATCTTTTACATGTTGAATTAAAGCAAGGACGTCTTCAGATGTTGCATTCCCTGCATTGACAATAAAATTCCCGTGCATTTCAGAAATTTTGGCGCCGCCTATACGATGTCCTTTTAGGCCTGCTTCCTGAATTAATCTCCCAGCATATTGTGGCAATGGATTTCGGAAAATACTACCTGCACAAGGATAGTTGTAAGGCTGTGTTTCTTTACGGTAATTTTTATTTTCCTGGATTTTCGCAACAATCTCCTCTCGATTTCCTTTCTCAAGCTTAAAGACTGCTTCAATTACAATACCAGGCCGCTTTTTTTGTAACACTGAAGTGCGATAGGAGAATTCCATTTCTTCGTTTGAAAGCCATTCAAAAGTTCCGTCTTCAAACAGAATATGAGCTTTTACAAGGATTTTTGAAATATCAGAGCCATGGGCACCTGCGTTCATATATACCGCACCACCTACCGAACCAGGAATGCCTCCAGCAAACTCCATACCTGACAATCCTTTTCTACTAATTTGTGTTGCCAAGCTTACTAATGAATAGCCTCCGCCAACCTTTATCACATCATCATCTATTTCTAAATGATCTATGCCGGCACCAAGCTTGATGACAACTCCTTCAATTCCCTTATCTGAGACAAGAAGATTGGAACCTCTACCTATTGCTCGCCATTTCAAATTATACTTTCTAATAATCTTCATTGTTTTTTCTAGGTTTTCAATAGAAGAGGGCTCAACAAATAAATCTGCCGGTCCCCCAATTTTTATCGTTGTATGATTAGCAAGCGGTTCTTGTTCCAATACTTTTCCTACTTGCAAGTCCATTAATTCTTTCATTACTTCCTTCATACATAACCCTCCATATCCATCACAAGAGATCGGTTACTGACATACTATGTGAAAAATGTAAATCAGTTCTTTTTGGTTAATTGCTTTATGAGATGGAACAGCCTATCTGCTGCATCTTGTATCCCTTGTTTTTTTGCCGCTGTTTTCATGCTGTGCAGCTTTTCATTATCAAGTAAGATCGAATCAATCATAGATACTAAGCTTTTACCAGATAGATCTTTTTCTAGAAGAATTTCAGCAGCTCCATGACTGACCAATGCACGTGCATTTTTTTCTTGATGATTGTTTGTAACATACGGGCTTGGAATTAAGATACTAGGTATTCCAAGGGCTGTCAGCTCAGCCAATGTAGTGGCTCCTGCCCTCGCAACTGTCAAGTCGACGCCCGCCAAAACTTCTGGCATATTATGCACAAACGGTTTGATTACAACATTAGCCGGGTTACCTATTAAACGGATCTCTTCTGAGACCTTTTCATAATGCACATCTCCCGTTACATATAATACTTGATATGGCTTTTCACCAAGCTCAGACATTACCTTTAGTACTGCTTCGTTAATTGGCCTTGCCCCTCTGCTTCCTCCAACGATTAACACAGTTGCTCTATGTGGATCAAGTCCCACAGATCGAAGACCCTTTTCACCATCCTGGTTTAAAACTTCTGATGCCCTCGGATTTCCCGTTAGGATTGTTTTTTGTTTCGGAAAATAATTTTTCGCCTCTTCAAAGCAAACTGCGATCTTATCGACATATTTACTCAAGAATTTATTCGTTAATCCTGGTACGCTGTTTTGTTCATGAATGATTGTTGGAATACCTAGCTTTGCAGCGGCATAAACAACAGGTCCACATACATAACCTCCTGTACCAATGACGACATCTGCTCCGAATTCCTTGAGTATTTTTTTACTCTCCTGTACACCTTTTAGGAATCTTACGATTGTTTTTATATTTTCAAACGATAACTTTCTTTTAAAGCCTGTTATATGAATAGATTTAAATGGTATATTTTCTCTAGGCACCAGTTTGCTTTCAAGTCCTTGTTGAGTTCCAATATAAAGAAAAGTACAGTCTTTTTGCTGTTTTTTTATTTCTCTGATCAGTGCAAGTGCAGGGTAGATATGTCCACCCGTTCCTCCTCCGCTAACCACAATCTTCATCTCATTCACCCCAGCTATGTATCGAAATAATTCTGCGATCTTTCTTTCCCAAAAAGGAATCATGTAATAATGGAAAATAAATGTCACTTCTGTACAATAATAACATTTTATCTTATAAATGAAACTAGGGCATTGTACGAATTACCCTTTTTAACTATATTGTAACAAAATAATAATTCTGCAATAATTAAAGTTTTTATCATTTATCCAGCAAAATTAAATTATACTAAAATAATTTAATGAAAGATACAAGGGAAACCCTCAAAATAATTTCCTTTTAAACAAAAAAAAGGATGCCCTGTAAAAGCGCTGATTCGCCTGAATCAATATCTAAGTTTACACAAATTCAGGCATTCAGCACTATGAGCTACCTCTATCAACATTAATATCGAGAATATCGGCTTATATTTAATAGAACCCCAATTGCTATTAACATTAGAGTAAGTGATGATCCACCATAACTTAAGAATGGGAGAGTAATTCCTGTCACTGGCATTAATCCTGTAACCACTCCAATATTTATCATAACTTGAATTGCAATCATCGCAATAATTCCCACTGCCAGAAAACTTCCATATAAATCTGGTGCTCCTAAAGCAATGCGAATTCCTCTCCAAAGAAGCAAGGAAAATAATAAGATAATAAAAGATCCGCCAATAAAGCCAAGCTCTTCTGCTAAAATAGCAAATATGAAATCTGTTTGTGGTTCTGGCAAATAAAAAAATTTTTGTCTGCTTTGACCCAAACCAAGGCCAAAAAGACCACCTGGACCAATAGCGAGCAGCGATTGAATCATTTGAAATCCGCTTCCTAATGGATCTTCCCATGGATCCAAAAATGAAGTGATTCTTTTCATCCGATAAGGGGCAGACAGCACCAGAGCTACAAAGCCAGCAACCCCTAGCAATCCCAAACCGATAAAATGACTAATTCTCGCTCCAGAAATGAAAATCATCACGATACATGTCCCAATCATAACTGTTCCAGTCCCTAAATCAGGCTGAAGCATAATCATACCAAAGGCCAAAAATACAAGAGAAAGAGAGGGAACCAATCCCTTTTTAAAAGACGTAATATATTTTTGCCTTTCCGATAAGTATTTTGCCAGAAAAGCGATCATCGCAAGCTTCATAAATTCGGATGGCTGAATCGAAAAGGCACCTACTCCAATCCAACTACGTGATCCGTTGCGCTCTACCCCAATACCGGGGATTAATACCATAACCAGTAAAACAAAGCAGACAATTACAAATACTTTTGCCCATGTTCTCCATGTCCAGTAGTCGATATTCATAATAAAAAACATGGCAGCAACACCAACACCTGCAAACAGTACTTGCCTTTTCGCAAAATAGAAAGAATCTCCAAATTTGTAGGTAGCCCAAATTGCTGAGGCACTATATACCATAATTAAGCCAATCGATAAAAGTGTGAGAGTAACAATGATTAATATGAAGTCAGGATTTGATTTTTTTAAGGGCACAAAACACACCTCTAACTCAAGATTAGAGCCTTATTGAATTATAGGCAAAAAAAGAGACTGACAACATCCAAAATCCATGCTTACAAGTAGACTGAAAAAGTGTACACTTTCCAAATCTTCGCACACTAAAAAAAGTCCATCCTTACATTTAGCATTTATTTGGGTCAGCCTCTTATCTTATGATGTCGAAATGATTGTATGCAGGCGTCTGCAGGGTTTTCTGTTACCCTTTAAGCTCGCACTGTCCAGGATGATCGTCCGGCCTATAAAACAAGCTCTTATTTCAGTTTATGCACAGCCTCCATAAAAATGTCTCCTCTTACTTCAAAAGTTTTATATTGATCCCAGCTTGCACAGGCTGGGGAGAGAAGAATCGTATCGCCTTCTTCAGAAAGTCCGAAAGCGACAGGAACGGCTTCTTTTACATTATCGACACGTTTAATTTGAGTTATTCCAACTTCTTTAGCCACTCGTTCAATTTTTTCTGCAGTTTGACCAAATGTAACAAGCGCCTTTACATGTTTTAAGGCAGGCTTCAGTTCGTCAAATTCATTTCCCCGATCAAGTCCTCCCGCAAGTAAAATAACAGGACCATCAAAAGAAGTTAAAGCTTTTGTGGCAGCAAGAATATTCGTTGCTTTAGAATCGTTATAAAATTTCCTATTTTGGATCGTCGCTACATATTGAAGACGGTGTTTTACACCGTGAAAAGAAGTTAATACATAATGAATTGCCTCGTTCGAAACTCCCTTTAGTTTACAAACAGCGACTGCCGCCAATATATTTTCTAGATTGTGTTTTCCAGGCAAAGCTACTTCTGATACAGACATTACCGGCTCTCCCTGGAACATGATGAATCCACCTTCTAAATAGGCGCCGTTTTCCACCTTGTGTTCTGTCGAAAACGGAATTAAGATGGCCTTTGACCTCCTTGTTAGTGCTACAACATCATCTTGATCATAATTAAATACCAAATAATCTTCTTCCGACTGGTTAATCGTTATATTCGCTTTAGCAGAAGCGTATTCTTCCTTGCTCGAATGGTAATCCAAATGAGCATCATACAGGTTTGTTATTACCGCTATTTGCGGTTTAAACTCTTCAATCCCCATTAGCTGAAAAGAAGAAAGCTCTATGACGATCGTATTCTCTTTAGTTGCTTCCTGGACCACCCCTGAAGCAACAGTACCAATATTTCCAGCAATCAGTGGGTGGCTTCCACCTTTTTTCAACATTTCATATATAAGGGTTGTCGTTGTTGTTTTACCGTTTGTTCCTGTAATTCCAACAAACGGAGCTTCACTGACCAAATAGGCAAGTTCTACTTCTGTTATGACCGGAATTCCTTTTTCTAGCGCCCCTTTCACTAAAGGATTGCTATATGGGATGCCCGGATTTTTAACGATATATTGAAATCCTTCATCTAACAACTCAATTGGATGGTCTCCACAAATCACTTTTATTCCTTGTTCCAGCAGACCTTGCGCCTCAGGATTTTCAGAGATGGGCTTTTTATCATTCACGGTTACAAAAGCACCGAGCTTATGCAAAAGTGAAGCTGCACTTACACCACTTTTGGCAAGGCCTAATACAAGAACTTTTTTCCTTAAGAACTTTGTTGTCTCTTTCAATTATAACCACACCTCTAAATATATTCCTAAAATAGCAAATAATAGTCCAACAGACCAGAACGTTACTACAACTCGCCATTCCGACCACCCAATTAACTCATAATGATGATGGAGCGGGCTCATTTTAAAAATTCTTTTACCTGTCATTTTAAACGAAGCCACTTGAAGGATTACGGACAATGTCTCAATGACAAAAACCCCTCCAATAATGACAAGTAATAGCTCAAGGTCTGTCAACAATGCTACTGTAGCCAAAGCTCCTCCCAATGCTAGAGATCCGGTATCTCCCATAAATACCTTGGCAGGATGTGCATTGAACACTAAAAAGCCGAGCACTGCTCCCACAACAGCTACAGAGAAAATAGCAACATCGTATTGTGCATTATTCCAAGCAAGAACAGCGTATGCTCCAAAAGCAATAGCAGCAGTCCCGGAAACTAATCCATCCAATCCATCCGTTAGGTTGACTGCATTTGAAAAACCAACCTGCCAAAAGATGATAAATAGAATATACAGCCAGCCTAGGTTAATGGATAAATCTGTCCCCGGAATCCCTATTTCTGGATTGAAACCTTCTGTACCTTTATAAACCCAATAAAAAATAATAGCAATGACAATCTGACCAATCAGCTTTTGAAGGGATGTAAGACCCAAATTCCTTTTCATGACGACTTTAATAAAATCATCAAGGAAACCTAATAGACCAAACCCCAAGGTAACAAGAAGGAGCAAATACATTTTAATTGATGGTTCTGAAAATTTCCCGATCATAATCATGGTTGATGCCGTAATGGATATGAGAATGACGATTCCACCCATAGTAGGTGTTCCAGATTTTTTTTGATGCGATTGTGGTCCTTCTTCTCGGATGCTTTGACCGAATTTTAATCTTCTTAGAAAAGGAATGAAGACTGGAGAAAGAAGAACCGTAATTAAAAACCCGGTAATAATGGTAAAGAATATAACCTGTTCTAGCATACGCCTTCTCCCTCCCTCTTAATGCCCTTGAATAGGCTAAAAATAATGCTTGTATATTTTTGTATAATTTCTTTGTTATTTGCTAAAAATTCCACACACATTCTATTCACACTCGTTTATTTATTTTCATTATTTTTTAATCTTTTTTCGATCGCTTCTTTTGCCACTAAACGGTCATCAAAATCTAATATTTGATTCCCAATAATTTGATAGGTTTCATGACCTTTTCCAGCTATTAAAATGACATCTTTGCTCTTTGCATGACAAACAGCATATTCAATTGCTTCCTTGCGATCGACAATCGTTTTATAAGCTTGCCCTTCCACTCCTTTTTCCATATCAGCAAGAATCGATTCTGGATCCTCACTTCTAGGATTATCAGAAGTAAAGATTGGATAGGTTGCGTTTTCACATGCTATCTTTGCCATAATTGGTCGTTTTGTACGATCCCTGTCACCTCCACAGCCTACGATGACATATATATCGCCTTCAGCAAATTCCTTCACAGTATTCAACACATTTTCCAAGCTATCGGGAGTATGAGCATAATCTACTATGACAGTGAATTCCTGTCCAGCATCTACAAGCTCAAATCTGCCAGAAACTCCTTTTACATCCTCAATGGATTGAATAATGGAATCAAGTGGCAATCCTGCACAATATGCCGCTGTGATGGCTGCCAATACATTATAGACGCTAAATTTTCCGACAAGTTTCAAATTGACAACCTTCTTTTGTGCGAAGGCATGCAATTCAAACTGGGTGCCTGAAGAATGAATTTTAATATTTTTGGCCATTATATCAGCATTTTGGTGGATGCCATACGTTATAACATGGGCCGCGGTCCAGCTGGAAAAATCTTTAGAAGCTTCATCATCCGCATTTAAAACAGCGTATTTTTTCTTCCCTTCTTCATACGTATTCCCTAGCTGAGAAAATAACAGAGACTTGGCAAACCTATACCGATCCATTGTTTTATGAAAATCGAGATGGTCTTGAGTTAAATTCGTAAATACGGCAATGTCATAGTCACAGCCGTGAACGCGCCCAAGCTCAAGAGCGTGTGAAGATACTTCCATAACGGCAGTTTCTACCTGTTGATTCACCATTTCATGAAAAGTTTTTTGAAGAGTTACACTATCTGGTGTGGTGTTTTTTGTTTCAAAGATTTCATCGCCAATTTTTGTATACATTGTGCCAATTAAGCCTGTCTTTTGACCATGATCTTTAAAAATCTTTTCAATCAAATGACTGGTCGTTGTCTTTCCATTCGTACCAGTAATTCCAATTAGACGAAGTTTTTGTGTAGGATGACCATAAAAGGCATCTGCTAGGACAGCCATTGCCCGCGTTGTATTTTTGACAATAATGACAGGAACTGAAACTTCAAGCGGTCTTTCTGCTAGAACAGCAACAGCTCCGTTTTCAACAGCTGATTGGGCAAAATCATGACCGTCAACCGTATAGCCTTTAATGCAGATAAAGAGGCTTCCTTTTTGAACTTTTCTATTATCATTTTCAATGGATGTAATGATTGGATTGTTTAGTACATCTCCTTCATATGAAGGAAGATTCTCTAACAATGTAAGTAAATGCATTCTTCCCTTCCTCTCAATCTAAAATGAGGTAACTAAATTATTTTAACGCAAAAATAGAGTTACTGCTATGTGATAAGAGTAACATATTTCAGACTGCCGGGAAACGCTCGGATTGATCATCAAGAACTCTTTACTACGGCTTATTACCTTTAGGGATTACTCACTTATCGTCCGAACTCGTTCTCCAACTGGCAAGCGTGGTTATAAAACTTAAATGCAAATGTAATATTTCTTTTCTGTACTCTAACTTTTTCTCCCCATACAATTATTCCCTTCATCCACAAACTCTTTTATACCTCAATTTTTTTCATTCGTAAACAAAGCGGCTTGATCTAAATCAGCCGCTTCATTATTGTACACTCCCATTTCTTATTCGCCAAGATAAATTCGAATGGTGGAGCCTTCTTTTACCTTGACTCCTGCATCAGGTGCTTGCTTAACAACCTTGTTCCCTTTCCCTGCAATATCAAGTTTTAATGTAAATAATTGATTTGTCAGTTCTTTCTTAGTCATTCCTACTAAATTAGGTACTTCTATCATAATCGGATCGAGCCACGATTTTTCTTTTTCGATTTGTTTTTCTCTTGGTTTTACGTCAAGTGCCACTAATGCGTCTTCCATAATATTTCCTACGATTGGAGCAGCAACGACCCCACCAAACTGGACCGTTCCTTTTGGATTGTCAACCGCTACATAAATAACGATTTGTGGATCATCAGCCGGTGCAAAACCGATAAAGGAAACAATATGGTTGTTTTCCATATATCTGCCGTCCTTTACTTTTTGGGCAGTACCAGTCTTTCCACCTACACGATAAGAATCGATGAATGCCCCTTTACCGGACCCTTTTGCTACTACTGATTCTAACGCATATCGGATCTGCTCTGAAGTTTGTTCAGAAATTACTTTCCGTTTTGATTCAGGAGTTTTTCGCATAATGACTTCTCCAGTTGCAGAGTCAATTAGCTCCTTTGCAATATAAGGAGTATAAAGTGTTCCTCCATTAACCGCTGCTGATACAGCTGCTACTTGTTGAATCGGAGTGACCGAAACACCCTGACCAAAGGCAGTTGTAGCATGTTCTACCGGGCCTACCCTTTTCATATTAAACATAATGCCTGTACCTTCACCTTGAAGATCAATTCCTGTTTTCTGACCAAAGCCGAATTGCTTAATATAATCAAATAATTTTTCTTTACCTACACGATTTCCAAGCTCCACAAAGCCCGGGTTACATGAGTTTTGTACTACTTCAAGAAAAGTTTGAGAGCCATGTCCTCCTCTTTTCCAGCAATGCAAGGTCGCTCCGGCAACCTCTACATGACCTGGATCGTAGAAATGCTCGTTTTCTAAATTCACTTTCTTTTCTTCCAAAGCCGCTGCCAACGTAATAATTTTAAATGTAGAACCCGGCTCATAAGTGCTCCAGACCGGTAAATTCCGATTATATATTTCCTGCGGAACGTCCTGATATTTGGAAGGATGGAATGTAGGTCGGCTGGACATGGCCAATATTTCTCCGTTATTTGGGTTCATGGCAATCCCGATAATACCATCTGGATTATATGTAGCCTCAGCTATATCAAACTCGCGTTCCATTATCGTTTGGATCCGACTGTCAATCGTTAGCTTTAAATTGGCTCCATCTTTTGGAGGAACGTAATCATCAGCCATACTCTTCATTCTTTGTCCCTTAGCATCCGAATAAAATTGTACATACCCTTTTTTCCCTTTTAATTGCTCTTCATAAGATAACTCAATTCCCATTAGCCCTTGATTATCAATTCCTGTAAACCCTAGTACATGAGAAAGATATTCTCCATACGGATAATGTCTTATAGAATCCTCGGCTATATATACACCGCTTAAATCCATTTCTTTTATTTTTTTTGCATTTTCGTGCGAAATTTTCCTCCCGGCTTTTAACCGAACACTCATCTCGCTTTTGGTCAATTCTTTATAAAGTTGGTCTTTTGGAGCATTCAATACAGCAGCCAGTTTTTCAGCAGTTTCCAGTGGATTCTTAATTTGCCTAGGTACAACAAAGACAGTAGGTGCGCTTTTATTTGTAGCCAGAGCAACTCCATTACGATCAAGTATTTCGCCTCTTTTTGGCTCAAATGTAATATTCCTGCTCCAAGAATCCTTCGCTTTTTCAGTAAGCATATCACCTAGGAAGAATTGTACAAATCCTAACCTAACATCAATAATAAAAAATATGAATAGTCCGACAATTAATGAGATAAATAACCTTTTTCTTACGGTCACATTGGATACACGCAACAATAAGCACCTCCAACTTACACTTGCTTAAGTGTATGCTTGTACACCGGCAAATAGAACAAGCCTGCACGTATATAGTGCAGGCTACAGACTGTCGAAGATCAATCATACACCTCGTTTTGATCTTTATTGACTTCTTCTTGCTCTATAGAGTCTTCAGGTGTTTTTAATTGGACTATACAATAGTCTCCTTCTTTAATAACGGACCCAGGCTTTACATTTTGCTTTTCGACATAGCCGCTTCCAACAGGATTTAAATCAAGCTTCGCAATTTGTGCAACCTTCATCACGTCCCTTAATGACCACCCCTCCATATTAGGCATGGTTATATCCCCTTCCGTTCTTAAAATAACCTTCTCTCCTTTAATGAGGTCACTTTCAGGCTTAGGGGATTGATCAATAATCCTGTTACCGTTCCCAAGCATTACTACTTCATATCCTGAGCTCTCTAATTCCTTTTTCGCACTTTCTGCCCTGCCATCACTAAAATCCTTGATTCGTGATGATGTTTTACTTTCTACATTCGAAGGCTTTATATTTAAATATTGCAGACTGTTTTTCATAACAGGATTAAAAATAGAAGAAACGGCATCAGAACCTGTTTTTGTTTCAGGTAATTCTGGCTGTTGTATAGCAATATACATGATTAACTGAGGATCGTCCTTCGGTGCCATTCCTAGAAAAGAAAAGACATAATTGTTTCTCCCCTTTAAATATCTCCCGTCCTCTCCTGGGATTTGAGCTGTACCTGTTTTCCCTGCAACCTTGTACCCTTCTATTTGGTACGGTTTTCCCGTTCCTTTTTCTGAAGTCACAACTGTTTCGAGATAATCACGTACTTTTTTTGCGGTTTCTGCTGAAATCGGTTGTCCTGCAACTTCAGGCTTGGTATCTTTTACAACGTTTTGATTCGAATCGATAATTTTTTCAATAATATATGGCTTCATCATCTTGCCGTTATTAGCAATAGCTGTAAATGCCTGAATTTGCTGTATAGGGGTGATGGCAGTACCTTGCCCGAAGGCTGTTGTAATTTTTTCGATAGGATATCTATATAAAATTTTTCCTCCTACTTCATTTGGAAGATCAATACCTGTAGGTTTTTCAAATCCGAATTTTGTAAGATATTCCCGAAATTTCTTCTCTCCCAGTTTTTCCATTGCAATCGTTGCGAAACCAACGTTTGAAGATCGTTGCAAACCTTCCAGAAAAGTTATTTTCATCCCTCTTTTAATACCACTGTGATCACTTGGTCCACCTTTATAGGAGCCTGTAATAAACGTATCATTCGGGTTAAACTTCCCTTCTTCTACTGCTGCTGCTAGAGTGAACACCTTCATCGTTGAACCAGGCTCAAAGTTCTCTTCTATCGCTAAATTTTTCCAATTATCATTTAATCCTTTTCTTGTTGTCGGATCAAAAGACGGTCTTTGTCCCATTGCGTAAATTTGACCGGTTTTGGGATTAGCAACAATCGCTATGATTTTTTTCGGTTTATATTCTTTTTGAACTTGATTCATTGAATCTTCAAGGAAGGTTTGGATTTTCTTATCGATCGTCAATTGGACTGTGTTTCCGTTTTTGGGAGGGATGACCTTTTCTTTCTTATTAGGAAGAAGGAATCCCCATCTATCACTTTCATAAATTACTTTCCCGTTTCGCTCTTCGAGTTGAGATTGAAGAGTTTTCTCAAGTCCTAGCATTCCTACAGTTTTTTCTTTTCCAGTCTTCTCATCTTCCTTTGTTTCAACATAACCGATGACATGGGATGCAAAGACACCATTCGGATAAAAACGCTTTGAGTCTCTTCTAAACGTAATTCCCGGCAAATGCAATTTTTCTATTTTGACCTTCGTGCTGTGTGAAAGATTTCTTCCTGCAATACCAAATTCAACTTGAAACAAATGATCTTTTTGAAGCCTTTCCAATATCTCTTCTTGATCCATGTCGATGTATTTAGACAACTTTTCTGCAGTCATCTCAGGGTCCACCACATGTTTCGGATTGTTTTGATCCGTAGTTATGTCTTCATCCAAAATGGCAACCAAAGTATAAGAAGGTGTGTCTTCCGCAATAACCTCCCCTTGATTGTCAAGGATGCTTCCTCGCGATGCCTCCAATGTCCGGTATTTTGTATGTTTCATCTCTGCGCGTGCCGCAAGCATTTCCCCGCCAGCTTCTCCAGTAAACTGAATATAAAGAAAACGACAGGCTAATATAAAAAAGAGCAGACCGAATAATATAAATAATCCCGCTGCTCCGTAGTTCATACTTTTTTTCTTTATGTACATTATTTCTGCACAACCTTAACGTTATTTTCATTTAGTTTTAAACCTAATTTAGACGCTTTTTCCCAAATGCGCTCATATGTACTTAACTCGCTCACCTGGACTTTTAAATCGTTATTCACACGATATTGGTCTTCAATTGCAGTATTCATTTTTTGGATATCTTTATTTACTTCATAAATAGCATATTGGTTAGAAATGATTTTTACTGCTGTAACAGTCATAATGAAAGCAAATGCAACAAACAAAATTTTTTCACCAATAGTAATTTTCGGTTTTCTTACTACTACAGTTTGTACAGTGGTTTGCTGATCTTGTTGTTGCAAATTTTGCTGTTGGATTTTTCTAGCTAGCATACTCAAATGTTTCCCCTCCTGTTTTTTATATTAATTCGGTAATTTCTCTGCGATTCGTAGTTTTGCAGAACGAGCACGATGATTTTCAGCCAGTTCTTTCTCACTTGGAAGGATTGGTTTTCTTGTAATCACTTTCAATGTTGGTTTAAACTCGTCTGGAACTACTGGCAACCCCGGAGGCAACGGCGGTGTTTCACTAGCTTTTTTAAACACAGTTTTACAAATCCGATCTTCGAGCGAATGAAAGGTAATCACAGAAATTCTACCGCCTGGGTTAAGCAATTCAATACTTTGGTGTAATGAGTCTTCAAATACTTTAAGCTCATCATTCACTGCAATTCGAATGGCTTGAAATACTCGCTTAGCAGGGTGTCCTCCCGTTCTCCTAGCAGCTGCCGGAATTCCTTCCTTAATCAATTCCACCAATTCAAAAGTTGTTTCAATTGGCTTCTTTTCTCGAGCAGCTTCAATTTTTCTGGCAATTTGCTTAGAGAATTTTTCCTCCCCATATTGGAAAAAGATCCTTGTTAATTCTTGAAAAGACCATTTATTTACAATGTCATATGCAGATAGTTCAGCCTGCTGATTCATTCTCATATCTAGCGGAGCATCATGCTGATAGCTAAAGCCTCGCTCAGGTGTATCTAATTGTGGGGAAGAAACACCCAAATCATATAACACGCCATCTACTTTATGAATCCCTCTTTTGCTCAACTCTTCAGCTATATGTTTGAAATTGCTTTGGATTAGTGTGACTTTTTCACCATGCTGTTTAAACTTATCTTTCGCATTTTGAATAGCGGTTTCATCTTGGTCAAAGGCAAATAATCTTCCTCGATCAGAAAGTTGGGAAAGCAAATAACTGCTGTGTCCCCCTCCTCCTAAAGTACAATCTACATATATTCCATCAGGCTTAATATTCAAGCCGTCTACTGTTTCTTTTAATAATACGGTTGTGTGCTGGAACAAACCATTCACTCCATTCCTTTGGTTTTTGTTGTTATTCACTGAATTAAATATCAAAACCAATCATATTTTCGGCAATTTCAGCGAATGAGTCTTCAGATGCTCGGAAATAGTCTTCCCAAAGTGGCTTGCTCCAAATCTCGATCCTGTTTGATACTCCAAGTATCACACATTCTTTTTCAAGTTGGGCATAGCCAGTGAGTGGAGAAGGAATGTTAATTCGTCCTTGTTTATCAAGTTCACATTCAGTTGCGCCTGAAAAGAAAAATCTCGTAAAGGCGCGGGCATCCTTTTTTGTTAGAGGTAGGGCTTTTAGTTTCTCTTCAAGTAGCTTCCATTCGTCCAAAGGGTAACCAAATAAACACTGATCCAGTCCGCGCGTCAATACAAATTGTTCCCCCAACTGTTCTCTAAACTTTGAAGGAACAATAAGGCGGCCTTTATGATCAATGTTATGATGGTACTCGCCCATGAACATATCCACTACCCCCACTTTCTATCTCAAATTTACCACATCCCCCCACTTTTCTCCACACTTTTAATATTCTTTTTTACTTTGAAATATCCTTTTAACAAAATTTTTGCTTTTCGTCACAAACCTTCAAAGAAAGACAGATCCTAAAACGATTAAATTTGAAACCAGGAATCATTTTCTCGAAACACATCATGATTTGTTTAGATATGCAGAAAGTATACTATTGTATTTTTTAAAAAAACTCACCAATTGATGAGCCTTGAGTTGCACTTATGCAGATGGGATTGTCTATAAAGTCCCTAAAATGAAGCAAGTGGAGAAAAACGCTCCGTTTTTCTCCACTTGCTTTTGTGTTATTTGGATTTTTCTCTGAAAGTAACTGGCGGATGCCTGCTACTTTCAGTATGTTGTGGGCTAATGCCACAATCCCAAACTCGATATACACCTTGTCGAGACCCCGCAAAGAAAATCTGCGGAACGACCGATTGCCCTTGATGTAACCGAACACACTTTCTACTTCGACTTTGCGCTCACTTACATTTTACTAGAAAGGACGATTTTTTTGTTTTTATTTTTGGCCGTTTTCGTAAAGTTTGTTACTTTTTTAGTGTAATTTAACGATACGATCTGAGTTGATTGTAGCGGAGGGTACTTGACTCCTCGAAAATGCATTCGCATTTCCTTCGTGCGGTGTTTATTCGAGGAAGCTTATTCAATGTCCTGCGGGAAAAAGAGGGAAGTGGGAGACCCCGCAGGCGGGAACGCCGAGGAGTGACATCCCTCCCCGCGGAAAGCAAGTGCCTGGAGCGGAAATCAACGGGCAAACTTTATAGTCTAAAAACATCATTCTATGTGATAAAAAAGAGGCTCCAGAAAGTCAGGAAAACTGACTTTCTGGACAATCCCATCTACAAATAAAAATCACCGACTCGCTAGCAATAGGCTGTGAGTCGATTCTTTAAATATATATAATTTTATGTTGATTATTAAATTCCAGTTCAAGCTTCATCAAATCATCAATGAACGTGTCCCCATATTTATTGAGATAATAGTATATATTCACAATTCTTTCTTGGAGTGATGCCTCAGGATAAAGATGGTTTGCTACATTTTTAAAGGAATCGAGGATGTGTCGATGCTTTTGCCTCATACTATCAATGATTTTCCCATAAATGAAGTCAAGTTGTTCGTTAATGAAATCAGCATTTTTTTTGAGAAGCGGCTCTAATCCTCTGTCATGGACTAGCGCGGCTTGCGAAAACATTTTATGGTGATTGTTCAATTGTCCCTTCATTTGATAGAACAAAAGCTCTAAGCTTTCATCCTTTTCACTGATAAGAAATCTCTTTTCTGCTTCTTCTGTCCCTTTTGTAAGCACTTCATACAAATCCAGATCGAGTTCATGGAGTTCTTTTTCTATCTGCCGTTCAACAAAAGTCATATTTAATCTAGCAACAATCGGTGGCATTTTCATGTCAAAAAGCTCAAATGCCTTTTTTAGCTCGGCCCAATAGGATATTTCCCCAGGACCGGCAATAAAGGCTAATACTGGAAATAGCATTTCCTGCATAAGCGGTCTTGTAACTACATTGTTGCTTAAACGCTCTGGATGTATTTTTGCCATTTCAAGCAATTCTTTATAAGAAAACTCCAGTTTATGGGCTTTATCTGAAAATACGGATGAGTCTTTATTGAAATGTAAAAGGATTCTGTTTTTCACTTCCTTGTCATAGTAAAAAAGGTTTGCTGAGTTCGCTTCCATTTCAATTGTTTTCTTATAGCCTTGGATTGAAAGGAATGATTGCTGCTCTAATACGGCGCTTGTAATCTCACTATGATGCTCAATCATTGCTTCAAAATAGCTAGACTCCAATTTTCTTAATCTAGGATCAGCTGCATCCACTAATAATAGACCGTACTCCTTAAACCAATCATTTATTATGGATACAAAAAAATCAGTTAGGCTGAAACTAGAAGAAATCTTCTGTTTTAATGAAACAATAAGATCTTTTGTATAAGCCGTTTCCCCGAACGATCGAAAGATTTCTTGGATCCATGCACTAGCCTCTGTTTCAATTAATGGCGTATCAGAAACCATCGTTTTTGTTTTCTGATGATATGGATAAGTTATCTTCTCATAATGATCGCCTTTTAAAGCAAACACATGGTTCACTTCTTGCAAGTCGTGATCTTCACCAGCAATCCAAAAAACAGGGATCACTTTTTTCCCAAGCTCGACTGATTGTTTTTCCGCCAATTTGATAATGGAAATGATTTTATGTATCGTATAAAGAGGACCGCTCAAAAGACCTGCCTGCTGTCCTCCAATCACTACAGTACTGTCGGGATCTTTTAGGGCTTCTATATGATCTCGAACTGCTTCACTCATACCAAAGCGGTTCATATATTGAGCTATTGTATTTGAGAGTTCTTCCCTTTGAAATCTTTTTTCCTTTAATTCCTGAATTCTTCTATTATATACATTCACTTCAGCTAAATCATAATGAAAAAAATCTCGAATATTCATTTTGCTTTTTATGTAATCCGAAGCAAATGGATTTATAGAAGGCAAAGCCATTTCTTTAACTTCCATCACAGTACTTCCTTTCCAATACAACTAACACCCTTTAGAGTATACCATTTCCAATGTAGAAAAGAAAAAAAGTTGCCTATCAGCTTGTAGGACCGCTACTGGATGGAGCTTATTTAAAAGACATCCCTCACTCTTACAATCATACCGTATAGCACCAGTAGTAGATAAGCACAAAAAAACAATAAAAAGTTCACTCTCCAAAAACCTTTAAAGATTTTATCCAGAACAATTTCCTCTTTAACCTTATAGTGCACGAGAACGACTATAATCGCCATGATCAACATCGTTAGAATTATTACCCAGATTAAAGACAGTCCCCAAATGGCTTTTATTAAATAATGAACAGAACAAATAAAAAGGATCGTACTCAAATCGATTGAAGCTTGAACAGCTTTTCGATGATTTTTTGTTATTTGCTTGGAAATGACAAAAAAAACGATATACCCGAGAACCGGAATGGTTATGAATGTGGCCACCAGCCAAGAAAAAACAACAGTCATCTATTTCCCCTTCCCCAAAAGCTCTTTCCCCTTTATCATTGAATAAAGCATTTTTGACAGAGGAGCATTTTTGCTTTCTTTTTGTGCTACATGTAACACATAGCCTACTATCGCATCGATTTCTGTTTCCCTCTTCTCTTCTATATCTCGAAGCATAGAGGAACGATTGCGGGCTGTTTTCTTACAGATTTCTTCGATATACTCCAAACCTTCTTTTTCATGAAGATTTAATATGTCACATAGCTCTTTCACATATGCACCCATCAATTCTTTGTAATATGGATTTGAAATCAACTTGCCATTTTCTACCTCTAATATAGCAGTCAAAGGGTTAATGGCAGCGTTTGCTAGTAATTTTTCAATTAACATCCCATAATAATGGTCTTCAAGAATGAAAGGGAAATCCTTATGCGGAGTTTGCAACAGAAAAGATTTTTTTTCCCCTCTATATGGAGCAATTTTTATTTGGCCAATACCCGTATGTTTGACAACATTTTCATCAAGTCTTAATGCCCCATGCTCAACAATCCCAAGAAAAATATTAGGATTATGCAAATGAACCATTTTCTCCAAATGTCCCATGCCGTTTTGTAAAAATAAAAGGTCCGCTTTGGTCGATTGAAGATGAGGGAGAATCCCATTAAGATGATATTGCTTAACGGAAACAACAATCAAGTCTTGCTCAAGGAGGGATTTTCCAAATTCAATTGAAACAGCTTGAATTTTTTTTCTATATGTATTTTCTCCTTTGATGCAAACTATTCCTTTTTGATTGATAGAATCGGCCTGTTTTTTGGTTCTTGTAAAAATAGTAACATCATGCTGATCGGATGAATAATAAGCAAATAATAATCCAATTGAACCTCCACCAATTACTCCAACTCTCACATTTCACCCCTCCAGTTTTTCATGCTTCATTATCTTATCGGAGCAGGGTCCTGTCGTATCAATAAGTTTCATGTACATATCTTAACAAATTCATCCTATTAAAGAAAATAGCCTATGCCAAAAATACCATTTCAAAAGATTTTTCACCTTATCGTCCACTCCATCAGAAAGCGTTTACTTTTTAAGAGGATTTTTTCAGAATTTATTATATAATGAAATTATACAGATAAAAAAACAAGACTGTACATCAAGACAAAGGGGGATAAAAGGATGGAATATAATGTTGAACCATTATTGGTCAATTATAAGACATTAGAGGAATTCAAAAAATTTAAGGAGTATGGAATCCAAGAGCTTTCTATGCATGAGGACTTAGAAGCAAATATCATTGAAAACGATAGTGAATCTCCATTCTACGGGATCTATTTTGGAGACAAACTCGTAGCTAGAATGTCTTTATATCGTAGAAGTGCCAAGTTTGATCAATATTTCGAGCCGCCACAAGACTATTTGGAGTTATGGAAGCTTGAAGTGCTTCCAGATTATCAAGGAAAAGGGTATGGAAGAGCACTTGTTGAATTTGCCAAACATTATAATCTGCCAATTAAAACAAACGCTCGCTTACAATCACATGATTTTTGGAGGAAGATGGGCTTCGAAACGGTAACATATAATATGGAAAGAGATCTCGGACAAAATCCTTTAGTTTGGAAGCCATAAATAAAATAATAGGAAGAGGGAGGGCTTACCCAATCCACAATATCAAGTTGTGGAAAATCTGCTCTCCCTCTTTTATTACTTTTTCAGGCGTTCTAAGTTACCATTTCGGTCCATTTGGAATTTTACTTTTTCTGACTTTTTATCATCTTCCAAAATTACTAGCTTACGTGCCCGTTCCATTATATCCAGAAGTGCTCGATAATCTTCCTCTACATGGGACAGTTGATTTGTTATCGTTTCGTATTGAAATTTTAGCTTACTATTTTCTTCAGATAGACTCATATTTTCTGCTTCCAATTTTTTAATGGTCTGTATTAACTCATTGTTTTTGCTTTCAATGGATTGTAAATAAGCCACCACTTCTTTCATACTAATATCGGTTTGAAACGGATAATCGTTGTTTTCTTTTGGAATAGGAATCATTTCAACTTTTAATTCACTCTGTTTAACGTTTGAAATTTCTACTCTTTTTTTATTTTCTTTTCTATGCTTTTTTGCCAATTCAATCCCTGTTTTATATTGCTTCCGCACAAATGAATTCCATCTAAAGCCACATGCTGCAGCGGTACGAGATAATTTCTTCCCAACTTCTTCAAATGCAACTAACTGAGTACTGCCCTCTCTAATATGACGCAAAACTACTTCAGCTAGCAATAAATCTTCATCTTGGCTCCAAGCATCTTGTCTCGTTATTGACATTTTACGTCCCTCCTAACAAGTGTTACTAAATGATTATGCACTTGCTAGAAAAGATAGAATGTCTTTAGCTAGACTTTAGTAAATTTTACTAAATTTTTGTAATAAACCTCCGAACAGCTGCATGATGAGCTTCACTCTCCCAAAGCTTAGAGCAAGTCTTAATTTCTTCTATGATCCTTTCTCGAAGCTGAGTTTGCTCCCATTTTCGAATAAGCATTTTTTTATAGGCCATCAAAACATCTACCTCTTTTGATAGAAAATCTTCAAGAGCTGATTCAACGCTTTCTATTTCGATTATTTTGTTTATATACCCTAGCTCAAAACCTTCTTTAGCTGAATAAATACGGGCAGAAGAAAGCATCTCCAATACAGTGTATGGTAGAAGCTTTTCGAATAAAATGGTTCCACCTCCCCACCCTGTAGTAATCGCTTGGTTTCCTTGAACAAACCCAAACTTTGCTTCCTTTTTCATCCAACGAAAATCACAGGCAGCTGCAATTTCACATCCTCCACCCACTGCAGTTCCATTAATAAATGCGATGGTTGGCTTTGGTAATGTCAATAATTTATATAAGATTCCACCCATTTTTGATAGCATTTCCCACGCCTCTTCTTCCGTTTTCAATGCATGGAATTCACTCAAATCTCCACCCGAGCAAAAGGCTTTATCACCACTCCCCCGAATCATAACAACTTTAATTTGGTCATTTTCAGCCGCTTCGGATAAAGACTGATTTAATTCATCCATAATGGCAAAATTTATCGCGTTTCTTTTTTCAGGGCGGTTAAATTGTAATGTGAAAAGACCATTTTCCATTTTTCTTTTAAGTACAGCCATTCATTGTCGATCCCTTCTTGTACAAAATTCGATTCATACTTAATATTCTTCAATTCCTGTATATTTCCTTTAAAAACCATTAAGCTACTTAGGGATTTTAGAATAATAAAAAAAGAGACCATGACTTGATTTTCAAATCAAGTCATGGTCTCTTTTATCGTCAAAGAAATTATTTGTTAACTACTTCTTTTCCTTTGTATGTTCCACAAGCTTTACATACACGGTGAGCTAATTTCATTTCACCGCAGTTTGGGCATTCTACCATACCTGGAACTTGAAGCTTAAAATGTGTACGACGTTTTCTTTTTACAGTCTTAGACGTTCTTCTGAAAGGTACAGCCATTATTCCCACCTCCTTAAAAAGAGTTAAGAAGTAAAGGGGAGATTAATCCCGAATCTTCTTTTTCATTTTCACGTTTACTTTTCATCTTCAAAGAATTTTGCAAGACCAGCAAGTCTAGGATCGACTTTCTTCTCCTGTTTTACAGCATCTTCAGAAAGTACGGTCCAGTCGTTTCCTGATTGAGGGGCTGCCCCCTTTGGATTTGCCTCTTCACAAAAAACTTGCATTGGAACTTCTAACAATAAGTTCTCTTTTATGATCGGCACAAGGTCAATTACATCACCTTCCACAACATACACGTTGTCCTCATCCGGCTCATAATCAGCCTTCAATAGAAAGGTTTCTGTAGTATTGATGTCGATTGGATAAGAAACATCAACAAGCGTTCGTGAGCAAGGTAAAATATATTCACCCTTCAAATGCAGATGGAAAGTGACTTTAGAAGGACTAATATCTGCTTTACCGGAAACTTGAATTTCCGAAACGTCACGAATTTGTTTATCCAATTCTTTCAAGTCAGAGACATCTAACTTTTCGTCAAGAATTAGACCTTTATCCCGATATTTTTGAAGTTGAGTAATTGTCCATTTCAAATGAATCACCTCAAGGCAACAAAGGTAATTATAGCTGTCATTCTACCGTTTGTCAATATTTTTTCTTTACAGTACAATGTAGTCAGAAATAGTCTTATTTCCGACTGTTTTTATTTATATAAGTATATATTTTACCACTAATATGAAGATAAACATACACGGAGGATTAAAATGAAGGCTGTAGGTTTAGTCGTCGAATATAATCCGTTTCATAACGGTCATCAATATCATTTACATACAAGTAAAAATGAAACCAACGCTGACGTAGTTATAGCAGTCATGAGTGGTTCTTTCCTTCAGAGAGGAGAGCCTGCACTCGTCAGTAAATGGACTCGGACGGAAATGGCTTTGCGTGGAGGAGCAGATCTTGTCTTTGAACTTCCTTACGTTTATTGTACGCAGCACGCTGAGCATTTTGCCTACGGCGCTATTCTTTTACTTGAGGCTGCAGGCTGTGATACTTTTTGCTTCGGCAGTGAACAAGGGAAAATCGAGCCATTTCTATCGCTTTATCAATTAATAAAAGAAAAGAAAGCAGAATATGATCAATACGTGGTCAAATATATATCCGAAGGCAACAGTTATCCCAAAGCCTCTTCACTCGCCTTCTATGAACTTGTATCAGACGTTTTAGACTTACCTGACCTAACAAAACCGAATAATATCCTTGGTTTTCAATACGTGAAGGCAGCGTTAGACCATTCCTTCCGCATTAAACCCTGCACGATTCGAAGAATCCATTCAGATTATCACGATCAGGAACTTCCGGATCAGCCCATCGCAAGTGCGACAAGTATCAGGAAGGCTCTGATGAGACAACAGGACCTAGAATCCACTTCATCTTACCTTCCTTCTGAAAGCTTTTTACTGCTTAGATCATACGGAGAATTTCATGATTGGGAAAAATATTGGCCTCTCCTAAAGTATAAGATTATGTCGTCTTCAACAGATGAGTTAGAAGCCATTTATGAAGCCGAAGAAGGCATCCAATACCGAATGAAAGAAAATGTCCTTGAAGCCTCTTCTTTCAACGAATTCGTCTCTAAAGTCAAAACAAAGCGATATACTTGGACAAGAATTCAAAGATTATGTGTTCATATTCTTAATCATGTGAAAAAAGAGCAGATGAAATCTGCAATGAACCAAAACAGCTATTTGCGGATTTTAGGAATGACAGAAAAAGGACGGAAATATTTAAATCTGAACAAGAAAAAGATCGAGCTGCCGCTAATTTCAAGAATTTCATCAGTTCAGCATTTAGGACTAGAATTAGATATTTCCTCAGCTTTTATACATTCCTTAGCATTAGATTTCCCTTCACAAAAAAAATTAAGAAAGAGAGAATTTCAGCCTCCGATTTTTTTATGAAAAAGAAGGAGCTTTCCGAAAAGGGCAACTTCATTTGAAAATCATGAATGGTGATCGTTCAATATTCTTAAACATAAAAAGGGCATCCAAAAAGCCGAAAATTCGACTTATTGGACAGCCCCTTCTTTTATTTCCCTTTTTTACTTACCTAGGTTTTAACGTTTGTAAAAAATCTAAGGCTTCTTTAAAGCTATCAACAGGGATGACTTTCATATCCGATCCAATGTTCTTCGCTGTTTTCACTGCTGCACGATAGTTTGAATCCTTTGCCCCGTTTTCATTTGGTGCCAAGAAAATATCCGCACCTGACTTATCAGCCGCTATAATTTTTTGCTCGATACCTCCGATCGGTCCCACTTCTCCATTTTCATTAATCGTTCCTGTCCCGGCAATTTTGTAACCCTTAGTAATGTCGTCTTTTGTTAACTGATTATAAATTTCCAACGAGAACATTAACCCCGCGGAAGGTCCCCCAATTTGATCGGTATCGATTGTTACTCGCGGTTCAGTAGTGATTTTTAGGTCATCCACAAGTGTAATACCTATTCCTACTTTGTCTGTCCCTTTTAAGGGCTTTAACATAACCCTCTCAGTCATATTGGTATCACCTCTTGTGAAAGTAATGGACACCGTCGTTCCTTCTTGTTTTCTAGATATGTATTCAATAAATTGTTTAGAGGATGTAAATTTAATTCCATCAATTTTACTTATTCGATCACCAGGCATTAGTTTTTCTTCAGCCGGCATACCCTCTAATACATTGACTACATAAACCCCATCATACGATACTTTTATTTTTTTGCCAGCTGCTTTATAAGCATTGATTATTGCAGCGTCCTTTGAGCCTTCCATCATTTGCAGCTGTCTAACAGAATATTCTTCTTCTGTTTCATCATCTTCTTTAATCATATGCTCAGGGTATATTTTCTGATATTCACTCCATTTTGCCAATAAGTATGAATAAATATTAGCCTTGCCCATTCGGACTGTAGTAAGCATCAATGCACCTTTTGCATCGTTTCCACCTTCGACGTGAATAATTGGTTCAAGTTCTTTTGCTATTCCGGGTTGACTAACATAAAATGGCAAATGATAAAAAAAAGAAATCGCAAAAAGTATTAAAATGATAAGAAAGGAGCGAAATCTAATTCTGCTGTTCATCCGTTTTGGACTCCTTCCATTTTTCAATACATTCCAGTATTCTGGAAATGTTTCGTCTTGCTTCATCTTCTCCAATACTAATAATTTCATCTATATTTGTAAATGCTTTTGAATTATATTTTTCAACTCTAGGACGAAGCATGATATCAGCAGCAATACTTCTAAGCTCAACCAGCTCCATCTGCAAAATATCAAGGCTCTGCATGATGACATCGTAAATCGAGGTTATTTCCATGTTTTGTTTGACATGGGCAACATCAACTGCAATCACAATGTCTGCACCCATATCTTTTACGACTGAAACCGGTACGCGATCCACCACACCTCCATCTACAAGCAACCGATCATCGATTTTTTCAGGAACAAAAATCCCCGGTATAGAAATACTTGCCCTCACTGCATCAGATACAGGCCCTTCTGAAAAAACAACCTTTTCACCGGTTTTGATATCTGTAGCTACAACTCGTAGTGGAATATCTAAATCCTCTATGTTTTTTCCTTTTGTAAAAATTTTGATAAATTCCTTTACTCTTTTCCCTGCGACAAAGCCCATTTTCGGTACAGTAAAATCAAGATAGTACTTTCTTTTAAAATGAGTAGATATTTTGTACAGTTGCTCTAAATCGGTACCTGCAGCATAAAATCCACCAATTAATGCACCCATACTGCTGCCAGATATATAGTCAATTTTTATTTGATTTTCTTTTAGAACCTTTAACACCCCTAAATGGGCAAATCCTCTAGCTCCACCAGAACCAAGTGCCAACCCAATTTTCGGTTCACGACTTGCCAAATTAAGCCCTCCTTTCTATATATTGTCATTGTATGGTTCAAATGATTTTCTCATGTAAGCTCATGTTCTAAATTATGTATCTAAAAAGTATATTTTGTTATATGAGGACAAGGTTTTGTTGGAACAGAAGGTTTATTCATACGAACTTTCGTTCTGTTATGTATATTTTATCATGGTACAAATACCATGCAAAGATTGAACAATGCCGCAGGGAGGCCGTTTCATTGAATAGATCGATCATTAAAACATTAGCTTTGGCTTTTATCGCAACCGTGTTTGCAGCTTCTCTAATAGCATTCCCTCAGCAGGCTTTTGATGCGTCCATTAGGGGATTAACGATGTGGTGGGAAATCGTATTTCCATCCTTACTTCCATTTTTTATCATTTCCGAAATGCTGATTGGTTTTGGAGTAGTTACATTTATTGGTGTGTTACTTGAACCTTTCATGCAACCACTTTTCCGGGTTCCAGGAGTAGGGGGATTTGTTTGGGCAATGGGAATGGCTTCAGGTTATCCTTCAGGTGCAAAACTAACTGCAAGACTTCGAATTGAGGGACAACTTTCCAAAATAGAAGCAGAAAGACTCGTATCCTTCACCAATTCTTCAAATCCATTATTTATTTTTGGAGCAGTTTCCGTTGGTTTTTTTCATAATCCTAAACTGGGAGTTATCTTTGCCCTCTCCCATTATGCGGGGAATCTATGTGTTGGTCTATTGATGAGATGGCATGGTAGTACAAGCGGAGACAATTCCATTTCAAAAAGGTCATCGATGTCAATTAAAGAAGCATTACGTGCTTTACATAGGACAAGATTGAAGGAAAAGCGTCCTTTCGGAAAGCTCTTGGGTGACGCAGTCATTTCTTCCATCCAAACACTCTTAATGATCGGCGGCTTTATTATCTTATTCTCAGTACTTAATAAACTTCTTTATCATACGAATATTACAGGTTTTCTTGCTGAAGGCTTAAAATCTTTACTCTTGATTTTGGGATTTCCTGAAAAACTAAGTATCCCATTTATTTCAGGTCTATTTGAAATAACCCTAGGTTCACAAATGACTAGCCAAGTAGCTGAAGCTTCTCTGATGCAGCAAGCCATTATTACAAGTTTTATCCTTGCTTTTAGTGGGTTTAGTGTCCAAGCGCAAGTAGCTAGTATTCTGGCTGAAACCGATATTCGCTTTCTCCCATTTTTTACAGCACGACTCGTACATGGATGCCTTGCCGGTATTTTTACCATGCTGATATGGAAACCCATTTATGAAGGGGAGAAATTTAATGACTATCCTGCCAACACACTCCCTGTAATGAACCTTGGACAAAGTTCTTGGCTAACTGAGATTTATGAAATGATGACTACCATAGGCCCACTGATCACCATACTTGGAATATCGATTTATGTGTGGTTGTATTGGAAACGTCATTTTATAAAATAAGCACCCCTTTATGATCATAATGGGGTGCTTCAGACTATTGACTAACGCTCGCATTCCTCGCAAACCATGCTCTTTATTATTTATTACTGTATTTTTCTTTCAGGGCATTTTCAACGACTTTAGGTACAAGCTCTGAAATGTTCCCACCGTATTTAGCAACCTCTTTTACAATACTGGAGCTTAAGAAAGAGTATTGGTTATTCGTCATAATAAAAAACGTCTCAATATGGTCATTTAAAATTCTATTCATGGATGTTATTTGCATTTCATATTCAAAGTCAGAAACTGCTCGCAACCCACGAATAATTGCATTGGCGTTTTTACTTTTCGCATAATCGACAAGCAGTCCTTGATAAGAATCAATTTTCACATTAGGAATATGCTTTGTAACTTCATTAATCAACTTCAATCTTTCTTCTACTGAAAAGAGCGGATTTTTTGATGAATTATTAAGAACTACTACATACACTTCATCAAATACTTTCGCGCCTCTTTGAATAATATCTAAATGACCAAGCGTAATCGGGTCAAAACTTCCAGGACACACTGCAATTTTCGACATTGATTTTCCTCCTACTCTTCCCAGTTTTCCAATGTTTTTCTATAGATTGAAACAGAGATCATTCCATACGTTTCAAATTTCCAACGTTCAAAATGATTGACCCTATCAGGCAACGTAACGTCTGCTGCATGCTCACAAACGATATAACCGTTTTCTGTCAAAAGGTTGTGGTTGCCAATGAATTCCAACAATTCTACTAGCCTTTGTTTTTTATATGGGGGATCAAGCAAAATTAAATCGAAGCATAACTCTCTTTTTACAATAGCTTTTAAAGCACGTTCGCTATCATTTTTATAAACTTCAGCTCGATCTGTAAAATGGCACGCTTCTAAATTTTGTTTTATAGTTTGTATAGCTTTATATTCACGATCTATAAAAAGCGCTTTATCCATACCTCGGCTAAGTGCTTCTATACCCAAGCCACCGCTGCCAGCAAAAAGGTCCAAAACAAGACCGCCATTAAAATATGGGCCGATGATATTAAAAATAGATTCTTTTACTTTGTCAGTGGTTGGACGAGTGGAGCTCCCCGGTACAGCCTTTAACGGTCTTCCTTTACATTCACCAGATACGACCCTCATATTGATTCACCCATTTTTCACATTTTCATAATCCTTTCTTATCCTAACATATTCGTGATTTTTCAGCCAATAGTAAAAGCAATACGAATGAAGAAGTAGAAATATAAAAACATTTTTATAATTATACTGAAATAATATTCTTCAAACGTATAACTACCAGAAAATTGGCCATAATGACTAGTAACAGCATCTCAAATCGAGGATGTTGTTGCCAACCGCGGAGAAGACTTACGTTTCCCCATAAGTTCTTCCTCCGGTTTCTCCTCTCCCTTTCCCTTCTATCCAATTTGGAAATAGAAGGACCCTGCAGAAAGATTCTGCAGGGCTTTTTTTATACGTATTATGGAATTCCTTTAAATATCGAAAGGGACTTAGTGACTTTTCAAACTATTAAACAACACCTTTATTGAACACAACTTATCATTTGCTTACGTTTCTTCAATAAGGATCGTATCAGCTTGGTTTTTGATGGTTACACCGAATAGATCCTGAAGCCACTCTTCCTCAATATAAATTTTATTGCCAATTTTAGTGAGGGGATTGGTTCGCACACCATAGTCCTCTCCATTATAAATAAAAACATTCTCGTTTAAAAAAAATCGAAGAAGATTGTCGTTTTTGCTAAGGAGGATCTGATTTTGGTCAATAACACTATACTCATAATCAAGCATAGTGACAACTTGCTGAAATGGGTATAACCGTTTGTTTTCAAAATAAATCAGTCCATCTTTAATACCATTCCGATTAACAAGTATTTTTCGATTGTCCTCATATCTCAAAGGATAGAACGGAGTATTTTCTCTATGATTTTGAGAAAAGAAATGTGTCTCAAGACCTTTAACCTTTGAAAAGGCATCATCAAGACTAACAGCTGACAGAGGTTTTTTCATATTTTTCACTGTGTCAGCAAAGGTCTCAATACCATTTGCTCCAAGTTCCTTCCTTAATGTTGCCGTTAATAATTTCACTTTTTCCCCGCCAAACGACTGATTATACATCACATTTGCCAATACTGACTGAAGCCATTTTTCATTTTTGTTTTTAAATGGAAAGATTTTTTCAATATGATGGACAAACAGCTTTTCAGAAAGAGCCTGATAATTTGGCATTGCAGGAAAAATCATAAACGTATCATCCAAAACCTCTTTATGCTGATTCGTTAGGATTACTGTAGCAGAAGAAAACTGAGGCAAATCCGTTAATACTTTTTCCAGCTTATCTCTCTCAAAAGGAATAGATGTATCATAATATACATGAATTTTATCAGAAATGTTATGATATGCCAGCTCATTTACTTGATGGTAAATTGGAAAGATCGGTCCGTCATTTTGAAATACATAATAATTAATGTATTCCTTCTTTGTCTTACCTATTAATTGCCCACCTGCTCCCCAATCCCCCTTGCGATTAAACTTCAAGGTTAGCTCTACCCTGGTTTTACCCATATCAATACCATTCAATTGTATTGCCCAGTTTTGAAGTAAGAAAGCTCTCGCGTTCGAAGTAAATGGGATGGAATATCGGAATGTGACTTCTGAACTATTTTTTTTCACAAGTAATTGGCCATCAGTTGTAATTTCACAAGCTTTTGGATTTTCACACTTTATATCGACATTCAACGGATTCAATAGCTTGTACGATCCTTTTTGAATTTTCTTAATCGTATGCTTAATATTTAATACGCGATTATCATCACTCATGATCAACACCTGTTCTAACAAAAGCTTCTTTTCTTGAATAGGTGAACCTTCTTTTTTTGAATAGACATTCCACTGCCAAAAAAGCATTCCACCAATCGCCATCATTAATAGCAGCATACTTGTAAGAAATGTCCTCATCATATTCATGACTCCTTACCTATTTCTCCTATAACTAACTTACCAAATATAATAGGAAAAGGGCACCCCATTTTTAACAATCTTGGGAAAATATTTAGAAGAGGGTCTCTTTTAAGTTCGTTTAAAAGATGATACATTAAAAGGAGTTTTAATAGAAATAAGGGAGAGAGATGCAGTGATTCAAAGATTTATTGAACTCGGTGAGGGCTATTCAGATTTATACGAATTACTTGAAATCGGAAAAAATAATAGGCATCGAGTTTCGAGCCTCATAGCTTTTCATAGCAAGAAAAAAGAAAATGATGTCACTTCTCTAGCGATTGTGCTTGCCCCTACTGATCCTGGGGATTTCCAGCCAATCTATATTTGCCGGGAAGGCATTCCAAATCCGCATATAAAACCAAGCAAAAGGTACGATCTATTTAAGGAACTATCTGAAGCCATCAATGTCCCGATCATTGAGTTAGACATCAAGTCTTCCGATTTTTTCGCTGAAAAAGAACTATTCTATCAACACTTAATTGGCATTCTCAGAATGAATCGTATCATACCGCCTATGAAATAAGAAAAAGGGGCAGTCTAATAAGTCCCTTAAATAAAGCAAGTGGAGAATAACGATCCGTTTTTTCTCCACTTGCTTTTGTGTATTTCGATTTTTCTTTGATAAGAGCTGGCGGATGCCTGCTACTTTCAGTCTATTATTATAACCCCATCTTATAATCATATTCTTTCGCCTTATCTGGCTTTGAGTTTTCATACTCTGTTTTCAAGAATGGCTTGTAGGAAACCTCTACTTTTTTGACAAAGGAAAAGGACTTAAGCTTTTCAACTGTCGCTTGCACATCAGAAACATTTGTATAAAGAACGACATATTTCAGTCTCTTTGAAACATAATGTACATTACCAAATCTTCTTAGCATTTTCACTTGCTTTAAAGTGTGTAAATAAGCAATAATCCCTTGTCTCGCTCCGAACATATCTCAATCTCCCAGAAAACATTTGTATTAAGTGTAGCATACCCTTTCTTTCACTTTCAATAAATAAAACGGTCCATGCTTTTTAGTGAAAAAAATAAATCCTTCCCATTATTATTATTTCCATAAAGTGAGGTGATCGATTTGGACTTGAATATCATCTGGCAGCATTTTATAAATGAATTAAACAGCTTACCATCCATCTCAAAAGCATGCTATAAAAAATCTGCAGGTATACCATTTTTATACATTTATACGTCAGATCCTGTAGATGAAATCCTTCTAGAAATTCAAAGATCATCCTCAATGGTTATGAAAGGAAAACAACTGCATTGTGAAACCACATTTGTTAGACAAGAGAGTATCTTGTTCGTGTTTAGGCATCGTTTTTTCGTTCCACAAAGAAAAATGTTCTGCTGCGGAAACTTATGTCCTGATTGCATCAGGTATACTGATCAAAGCTAATAATACAGTTAGGGATTGTCCAGAAAGTCAGTTTTCCTGACTTTCTGGAGCCTCTTTTTATCATTATATTTAAAAAATAAAGTTCTTTTCACATAGAATGATGTTTTTAGACTATAAAGTTTGCCCGTTGATTTCCGCTCCAGCAAATACAAAAAAGACATCAAAAACGCGAAAAACTGGACCTATCATGAGCAAGAGGATTGTTTTTTTTTGCCCGAATGGAAGAAAGGTTACGTTTAAAAAATACCAAAACAAAAGCAAGTGGAGAAAAATGGATCGTTTTTCTCTACTTGCTTAATTTTTAGGGACTTTTTAGACAACCCCTAGATTTTATTTTGAGCAGCCACAGCTGCCTCCTGAACCGCAGCCGCCTCCACAGCCAGTATCGAAAAATGGATTTCCGGTAGGGACTTTAATATGAGGAGAAACCGCATGACCAATGATCTGACTAATTTCATCCAGTATTGTCTGCAGTGCCGTTTCAGCTTTTTTGAAGGCTGCAATAGTGGGGTGTAGGTCCATCTCTCTTTTGGCCAGCCTTGTTTCCTCACTAACCTTTTTGTAATCGGGATGGTATTTTCCAAACCGCTGTACTTCTTCGTATGCATCCTTTAATTTTACAAAGGCGGCGATTTTTCGTTGAGCTTCCATGTCGCTCTTCATTTTATATAAAGAAATAAAATAATCTTCTCCAATTTCTGATTCTAGAATACTTTTTGCCAATTCCTCGGCAGCATTTAATATTTCTACCCTTTCCAATGTAGCAAGCATGTAAAAGCTCACCTCCACCACTATTTTACCATAGGAAAATATCTGAAGCTAATATATGATCTTAAAGAGAGTTCTTGATATGTACAATAAACTCCTTTTTACTAATAAAATTCCTTTCCGTTCCATTGTATAAATAAAGGGAAATTGTATGTTTCCCTTCAGATAAGCCTTTTACGATAAAAGCAGCTGTTCCAATTTCTTTTGATTTTTTTCCATCCACATACAATACAATACTAGCCCTTGTTTTTCTTGAAGCTGATTGACTAAAGCTCATACCTTTTACAAAGCATTCGATAAACAGATCATTTCCTTTAACGAAATGCTGTACGTGCCATTTATCAACCAAAGCATTCCCTGTTGTTTCTATTACATCCTGTCCGTAATAAACAACTGACTCCATAGGGATTATTTTGTTTTCAGGTTCTGGGATTTTTTTTTGACATCCAAACAGCATGATGATGGAAGCGGAGAAAGCAACAATCATTTTCTTCATAAAAAAACCTCCTTTTGCCCTTATAGTTAGCAAAAAGAGGGGTTTTCATGTACCTTTATTGCCCTGTTGAATTCATTGCTTGAAACATATTCATCATCAGAGATGCCATCTGGACTCCATCAGATAGCTTGGAAACGTGATGAGGAATCGATTTTTTAAAAAAGTATTTAGCTTCTGTTTCCATTTTTTCAAGCTCTTGTGGATTTCTCGATAATCGACGATACCAGATCGGTTGGGTTCTGATATATTTTTTCAAATCTTCGTTCCCTTGTATGACTTTATAAATATCTTGTCTCAAACCCTATCATCCTTTCTTTGTTAATCCTTACGAATAGCAAATGGATGAGACTCTCTTTTGTTTTCTTCTTTATGGTTTACGTCTGATTTCTGAAATTGAGAAATGACACCAGAAATTGCTCCAAGGGCTTGATTTAAATTGGAGATGTGCTGTTGAATTGTATTCATATCCATTGTCTTTAATGAACCTAATATGTTTGAAATCATGTCACTTTTATCATCTTTTTTTTCTGTTTCGGGTTGATCTTCCTTGCTAGCAGAAACCTCTGGATAACCTCTCCATCTTTCATTGTCTTCTCCGAGCATATACCACTCTTCAAACAATTCTTGCCATGTACTCTTCCCTCTTCTTACTTCTGAAACCAATGAAGGATGCTTTTTAACAAATGCTTTAAATTCTTCAACAGATGCTCGTCTTCTGTCAGCCATTTCCCTTCACTCCTATCAAAGACTTTCGCCTATTTCAGAATATGCAGCTGAAAAATAGTTGTGACAGAAAGAAAATAAAGATTTTTGAAATTTTAAAATACTTTGACGAGTCTGATATTTTATTTCTATAATAAAAATGGATATAAACAATTTTAGGAAGTGATATAGTGCAAAAAGCATCGTTACAAGAAATACAGGATTTATTAATAAATCTGCCAAATGAAGATATCGAAATCATCCAAAACGTTGTAAAAAAGCTGGTCCTTAACAAAGACAATAAAAATACTTATATTCATAAAATCCTTGGTCTGGAAAAAGAATGGAGAAATGATACCCTGATCATGAGGATGCCAATCACTCCTTTATCCCATAATACCTTGGGTGCTGTTCATGGGGGAATTATTGCAACCTTGCTCGATACTACGATGGGTACTCATGCAAACTCTTCCATTTTACCAGAGCAGGCTACTGTCACAGTGGACCTCCAAATTCGTTATTTAAAAGTTGCCAACGGAAAAGAACTAACCTGTAAAAGTAGAATCATTCAAAAAGGAAAAAATATTGTAGTAACCGAAGGAAAAGTCTTAAAAGAAGATGGAAAGGTATGTGCCATTGCAACGGGTAGTTTTTTTATTATTCCAAAAAAATAATAACAAGAGGTGATCAAGTTGGTAACAGCTATTGTTATCCAAAGAATTGAAAGAGCAAAAAGAAAAGTGGCTTAAGGCAGGTCTTGTAAATTGAATAAGGCTCAAAAAATCAAACCACTTTGTCGATTTTTTGAGCCATTAAAAAAATAATATATATAATTGCTTTTACTGCCTAATAAAATTCTGAGTATAGTATTTATTATATACTCCAACACCAAGATGAGTAAAATCATGATTCAACATTGCCTCGCGATGACCGACACTATTAAGCCAACCTGCAACAGCTGCAATTCCATCTACGTAATGAGCAGCAATATTTTCTCCTGCCATCTCATACTGTACATCCGCCTTTTTAAGCCTATCTGCCAATTCTCCTTCATTTGGTGAAGTATGAGAGAAATAATTTTCCTCAAACATCTCATTACTGTGCGAAAAAGCTACCTCCGCCAATTTCTCATCCCAGAGAAGAGGCTCCAATTCATATCTTTTTCTAAGGACATTCGTAATATCAAATATTTGTTTCTCATCTCCTGCTTGAACAGCTGCCCATTCATTCTCGGTTAACATAACGTCCTCAGCAAGCTTCCCGCGATAAGTAAGTTCATATGGCCTATGCTTTACTAATGTTTCTTCGTTGCTAAAGCGAATGCTTGAAATCTTTCCAGTATATTTATCCAAATATATCTGAGCAAAAACATTACCTAATTTAACAAGCGGACGCATATGCAAGTCATCTTCAGACAATTCAAAACGATAGGAACTGCCATTCCACTCTATATCGACAGCAGTTTCCAAAAAGTTCTTCTTATAAATCTCTTCCACTGATTGGCCGATTGAAAAAGGATACAGATTCAATTTTTCTCCTAATCCATAAACGGATACGATTTTCCCATTTTGAACTGCCGCCTGGAAATAATAATCATCTTTTTGGTTGTACACCCACCAAGTATATCCATAGGAAGAAGGATCCATTCTAGAGGGCTTCCCGTACAATTTAATAAGCTCATTCGTTTTTTTTCCTATTAAAGTTCCTAAACCTTCCGTTATTGTAACGGCTTGTCCATCCTGATTCTGATTATTACTTTGTTTGGATGACTCTAAGGCTGAATCCCAATTCTTTGTCCGAACTGAGCTATCTTGAATTAGCGGACCGTCCTCTTTATTGCTGCCTATATTTAAATAGATACCTACTACAAACAAAAGTGCAGCTAGAAATAAAATTTTGCTGAGTGCCTTCAGAGTACTCCCCCCAAGCCTTTATTATATAATTTTAATAATATTATAACACTGTTCAGGTAGTTATTAATAGATATCTAATTCAATGAAAAGTCAATAATAAATCTATTGAAAGCATTGTCATTTTTGTGAATAGTTAAAAACTATCATGCTTGTCATTGCAACTTGATTGGATTCGTAATATTATTAAACAAGAGGAAAATTTACAAAAGCTTTGCATCACTGGAAATCATACCTTTGAATACATAGCAAGCTACAATTGAAATCTATTTTCCACCCAAAAGATTGTTATAGGAGGGAATATTGGTGAGATTTGAAAACACAGGTCTTGAAAAAATGAAAGCGGATTTAAACCGTCTTGATGAAGTAATGAGCGAACACGGACTGATTCGTGCAGAACAATGGGATTATGAAAGAGTAAACTATGACAGAAAATTTGAACTAAAAGAAGGCGTTTTCTATCTCCGTGTTCAAGGATATGCCGTAGAAGGAGACGTAGGAGCACATAGAGCGGTTATTCAATTAATGATTCCTCTTCTTGGCAAGCACTACTATCCACATGGTGTAGAGTATGGAGAAGGAGAAAACTTCCCTGCTAGTCTCGTAAAAAAATGCGAGCAAATCTTGGCTGATGTTAAAGCAGATATTGAAAAATTTGCCACCGTCTAAGTCTTTTTAAAACGCATGAAGCTATTCATGCGTTTTTCTATTAGAGTTCTGATCAGTTTTGCAACATGAAAAGGATTCTCTCAAATTTGTGATACAGTTGTCAAATTAACCGACTCCTGTTTTTTAGTTAGAAGTCATTGTTATATTTAATCTGTAATTTAATGATTGATTTAATGTACATTTTGTCCATGTGCTGGATTAAAAAGTTCATTTTGCTTTCGATAGAAAGGAGCGTCACCTTGTCTGGTCTTCTTACAAAAAAAATACTTAAACTCGCTACTGTGATAACCCTCACGATTATGGTGGGATTTTTCATTTTACCAGTTTCCGTACCGTTGCTTGCTGCCTTTATTACAGCATTATTATTGGAACCTTTGGCCAAAGTCCTTCAAAAAAGAACTCAAATGAAACATCAGCTTTCTGTAACGATTATTTTTATCCTTTTTGTGGCATTTATCGGAATCTCAAGCTTTTTTCTAACCACAAAAGTGATCACTGAAGCAGTAAACTTTGTTCAAAATGCACCTGATTATGTTAATGAAGTGAATAAAGCCTGGCTTAAATATGAAAAGGATTTAATTCATGCTTCTGAAGAATTGCCGGATTATATTGTCATCGAAATCAGTACCCAGATCCAGAAAACATTCGACCGAATTAAGAATGATGTTGCCAGTTCCATTAACATTCAAAGTGTTACAAAGATCATGAAAGAAATCCCAAACTATTTAGTGAGCTTTTTAGTTTACCTGATAGCCCTATTTTTGTTCTTGCTTGACTTACCAAGATTGAGAGTACGATTTTATAATCATTTAACAGAAAAAACAGCAGATAAAGTGAACTTTATGTCTTCCCGTCTTTCCTATGTTGTTTTTGGATTTTTAAAAGCTCAATTTCTTGTGAGTGTTTTGATTTTTATCAGCTCGCTGATTGGACTGCTGTTAATAAAACCAGAAGTTGCACTCGTAATGTCTATTATCATTTGGGTTATCGATTTTATTCCAATCATTGGATCTATCGTAATACTAGGTCCATGGGCACTTTTTCATCTTATCACAGGTGATATAACATTAGGAACACAGCTATCCGTACTGGCAGCCGTCCTTCTAATCATCCGCAGAACTGTTGAACCGAAAGTGATGGGAAGCCATATTGGCCTATCCCCTTTATCTACACTAGTTGCCATGTATCTAGGTTTAAAACTCTTTGGCATTCTAGGATTCATTATTGGACCGCTTTTGCTAATTGCCTTTAATTCAGCAAGAGAAGCTGGGATTATTAGGTTTCAATTTAAACTCTAATAAGGAAAAAAGTGGATATCCCAAAATGTTATAAATGAATGACAATTTGGGACATCCTCATTATATTATTGATATTATCCATCATCAGGCTCCAATTCCCAAATTAAATACGGATCCTCCCTTTTCTTCAATTTAAAACCGATTTGTCTTAAAATATGGATTCTGAACGTTTGGGACATTAAGGTTTCTGTTCGGATCCTTGTCATTTTTCCTGATAGTTGTTTTAGTACAAATCTAATATATAAATAGATGCATTCTTTGAAATACACTTTCTCATCCTTTTCATTTAGAAAATAAAGTTCTAAAAAACCAGTTTCTTGATATTCTGTTTTCATATAAAGGATGATATCTCCTACCATTCTTTTTTCCAGCAAATCAGCCGTGATCCACAAATGCAATGAATCATCTTTGTTCTCTAAAAACTCCAAATACAAAGGAAGAAAACTTCTGAATCGATAGGAGGGCCATTCATGAGGGATTGTAATAGGGGACCTTGATGTAAGTTCATTTCGAAATAATAAAATAGACTTTGCCATTTCACTTGAGCAGGACATAATGATGATTTTTTCCGTCTTAAAATCCTTCAACATTCCCGCCCCCTTTATTTTTTTGAGAAATACGTATTCTGTCAGTTTGATTATGATCTTCAAACACGTTACCCAAAATAAAAAAAGATTCTGCCTTATATTCTATTCAGCAGAATCTACACTTCATTCCTATATTTTATTTAGAATCCCAAGATCGCTTTTATTACGGATGTTGTTTCTCCGCCTTCATAAAATACGTAAAGCAATAAGTAGACCGCAACACCAGTAATTGCTGTGAAAAACCAAATGATGCTTGTCACAGGACCGATTTTTCTATGTCTACTTAGATTTTTTTTGTAGCCTGACCAAAGTGTAATAATTCCCATTACAGCACCAATGGTAGCTAACGAAATATGAAAAATTAAGAAAATGGTGTAATAGATTTTGATGTTTTCTGGACCACCAAAAGCAGTGTTACCAATAAATATGGTTCTTGAAGCGTAAATTAAAAAAAAGATGACAGCGAAAACTGCTGCAAGCATCATTGTTTTTTGATGTGTCTCAATTTTTCTTTGTTTAATTTGAGCCCAGCCGATTGCAACAGTAATGGCACTTAAAACAATAAAGCTAGTACTAATTGTAGGTAAAATTGGCACCGACATTTAACTCATAACGTCCTCTCTATTATGTATTCATTCGTATCCATTGTATTCGAGTAATCATGAAAATTCAATATCATTATCCCATGAAAAGCCAAAGCAGTTCTCCACCCAAAAAAAGAAGCAATTCCTCCGAGAGATTGCTTCAGTCTATAATTGCTCCCAAAATTGTTATTCTACTGATTGGAGATCAGGAATCGGATCAATTTTTTCAGCATCAGCATTTTCTTTTCGATACCACTCATAGAAGATTTGTGCCAGAACCGTTCCATATACGATTTCTTGAATAATTTTCATTAATACTCCACCAAGTTGCTGATCTTCTAATAAAGGTAGCCAATTAAACATTTCAGGCCCACTTAATGACAGACCTGATAAAGCGGATGTCGGTACACACAACTCTAAAGCCTGAGCCCAAGCGCGGGGATCGGAAAAAGTCGCATACATCGGATTATCGGCGAAAATGATTAACGCACATGCTGGTGTCAATAGTACACCGTTCGCAAAAATATACCCAATTCGTTTGATTCCATATAAATATTGATATTCTTGTAAGTGATTCACCAATGGCCACCACATAAAAATGGCTGAAATGAATAATATTGTAGTATAAGTAGCATGCAACACCATATCTACCTTTATCACATCAAATATTAATGGAATATGGTAGAAAGAAAATAATCCATTAAATACTACTAATGCAATGAGTGGTTTTGTGAAAAAATGAAATACTCCACCAACCAGTCTTATTTCCAACAGCTTTCTCCACATCCAATGCGGTAAGGAGGCTATCAACATAGGAGGGATCACCAAATACAAAAATGCCATTTGTGTCATATGAGCACTAAACATAATATGGCTGAGCAAATCAAGTGGTGAACCTTTAATGACATATAATAGAACAATCGTCGAAACAAAAAGGATGCCTTGCTTCTTAGTCAACGCTTCTGCTTCAGACGATAATTGATCTTTATATTTTGTAACTGCTAGAAAAAATAATAACGTAACAATTGTTAATACAACAAAAAAATAAGGGCTCCACATTGCACGAAAACCGAACATTTCGAGTGACAGCATTTTTTTCACCTCTGCTTTACAAATCCTATTAATACCATTATACAGGACAAGTAAGATTCTACCAAACAACAGGAATTACCAATTATATTATGTAAAATTTTCATTGTAAAAGAAAAATCGGCCTAATGAAAAAGCCGATTTTTCCCGATATTAAATCCAAACGATTGTAACGAACGTTAGAACCGTAATAAGACCAACAAGTAGACCAGAATATAGGAATAACGCTGGTGCTTCATGACCCTTATGACTCATATGCATAAAGTAGTAAAGCTGGAAGATTACTTGAACAGCCGCTAACAATACGATGAAAGGAACAGTAAACCAGTGAGAAAAACCTTCATAACCCACTGCAACAAAAGCTACTAGCGTTAAGAATATCATCAAGCTGAAGGAGATTACTTGATATCTCATATCTTCAGCATTCTTTTTACGGCGGTACTCAAGGTCGATTTTCGGGTTCGCTGAATTTACATGGTTATTTTCCATCAGTTTATCCCACCATTCCCATTAAGTATACAACGGTAAAAATGAATACCCAAACAACGTCGATAAAGTGCCAGTAAAGGCTCGCTACGTAAAATTTCGGAGCGTTATATAAATTTAAGCCTCTTTTAGCATTTCTGAGCATTAATGCTGTGATCCAACATAAACCAAATGCTACGTGACCTCCGTGGAAGCCAACTAAAGTGTAGAAAGCAGATCCAAAAGCACTGCTTGTAAAAGTATGGTGGAATTCATGAACATAATGATTGAACTCGTATATTTCGAGCCCAAGGAAGGCCGCACCTAACAAAACAGTGATTAATAACCAAGCCTGCATTCTTTTGAAGTCATAGTTTTTCATATGATACATTGCATATACACTTGTTAATGAACTTGTTAATAGTAACATCGTAGCAACAAAAACAAGCGGTAGTTCAAATAAATCTTTTGCTAAAGCATGATCTGAACTAGGAACCTTATCTTTTAAAGCAAGGTAGGTAGCAAATAAGGAAGAGAAAAGTACTGTTTCTCCGCCAAGGAAAAGCCAAAAGCCAATAAATTTATTTTTTCCTTCAAGCGTAGCTTTTTCCGGAGAAGAAGGCCAAGTTGCTTCCGTAAATTTTTCTTCTACGTGCATTATGCTTTACCTCCCTTGTCTTCATCGATTAAATCTTCTTTATGAATGTGGTATCCAAGATCATCCTTAACTGAACGGTATAACATTGCAAGCAAAGTAATTGCCATACCGATAATTAATACTGGAAGTGCCCATTCTTTATCGCCATCTACACGATACATAGCGCCAAATGCAGCAACAAATAAACCAAACGAAATAACCACCGGTGTGAAAGAGTTGTTTGGCATATGGATATCACCAAGCGGCTCTGCTGGTGTCATCTCCTTTTTGCCCTCCATTTTTTCTAACCAATATGCATCCAGGCCGCGAACGAGCGGAAGCTGCTTAAAGTTATAGTAAGGTGGTGGAGAAGAGATTGCCCATTCAAGGGTACGACCGTCACCCCACGGATCGTTTCCGACTTTCTCATTTTTAACAGATGTAATGATTACGTTCACTAGTAAAACCACAGTTGCAATTGCCATTAAGAATGCACCAATTGTCGAAATCAAGTTTCCAGTTTCAAGTCCTTGACCAGGCAAAAATGTGAATACACGACGCGGCATACCCATTAAGCCTAAGAAGTGCTGGATAAAGAAAGTTAAATGGAACCCGATAAAGAATAACCAAAAAGTTATTTTACCAAGCTTTTCGCTTAACATCGTACCAAACATTTTTGGCCAATAGAAATGAGCACCAGCTAATAATGCAAACACTACACCACCAACAATTACGTAGTGGAAGTGAGCGACTACGAAATAAGAATCATGGTATTGATAGTCAGCAGCTGCAGCAGCGTTCATGACCCCTGTAACCCCACCGGCTACGAAAGAAGGAATAAATGCTACCGCATACATCATTGGAACTGTAAACTTTATGTTGCCTCCCCACATAGTTAAGAGCCAATTGAAGATTTTAATACCAGTAGGGACTGCAATGGCCATAGTAGCTACTGCAAAAATTGCGTTTGCAATTGGTCCCATCCCAGTAGTAAACATGTGGTGAGCCCATACCATGAAACCTAAGAATCCGATCAAAACGGTTGCGAATACCATGGAAGAATATCCAAACAAACGTTTTCTAGAAAATGTCGAGAATATTTCAGAGAAAATACCGAATGCAGGTAATACAAGAATGTATACCTCAGGATGCCCAAAAATCCAGAATAAATGCTCCCAGATAATCGTGTTACCTCCGGCTGCTACATCAAAGAAATTAGAGCCAAACATACGGTCAAAAATTAATAGGAACAGTCCCACTGTAAGTGGCGGGAATGCAAAAAGAATTAATGCTGATGCAACAAAAGTTGACCATGTGAACAGTGGCATACGCATATACGTCATACCAGGCGTACGCATATTGATGATTGTTACCAAGAAGTTAATACCAGCAATTAAGGTACCAGCCCCTGAAATTTGCAAGCCAAGTGCATAAAAGTCAATTCCATGACCTTTTGATTCTAGAGATAGGGAAGCGTATGATGTCCATCCAGCATCAGGAGCTCCATCTAAGAACCAAGATAGATTCAAGAATAATCCTCCAAAGAAGAATAACCAGAATCCTAAAGAGTTTAAAAATGGGAATGCAACGTCACGTGCCCCAATTTGAATAGGCACAACGGCGTTCATAAATGCAAAAATCAATGGCATCGCTGCTAAGAAGATCATGGTTGTACCATGCATTGTTAATATCTCGTTATACAAACCAGCGCTAACGAAATCGTTGTTTGGAACCGCTAGCTGAATGCGGATAAACATAGCTTCCAATCCACCGATTACAAAGAAGAAACCGCCGGCAATCAGGTATAAAATGGCGATTTTCTTATGGTCTACCGTAGTCAGGTAATCCCAAATCGTTGCGCCAAAACCCTTTTTTTGAGCGTATGTACTCACGCTTTAACCTCCCTTTTTATCAAAAGCTTTCCCCTTTATTTCTTTTGAACCTTTAAACCCATCAAATATGCTGTTAAAGCATCAATCTGCTGGTCAGAAAGATTTCCATAAGTATTTGTCATTGTATTTCCAGGCTTATATTTTTCAGGATCCTTCAGCCATTTTTTAAGGTTTTCTTCTGAATGCTCCATTACGCCTGCAATACGCTCTCTTTCACCAAAATTAGCCAAGTTTGGTGCTTGACGTGCTTGCTCTGGACGGCTGTCGTTAGGAGTGACTGCATGACATCCAATACAGCTCTTATTAAATATTTCTTGCCCTTCTTTAGCTAAGTCACCTGCAACAACAGGTTCTTTAACAGACTGCATGTCTTTTACCCATTGGTTGAATTCATCTTTGGACATTGTTTTTACTTTAAAATCCATCAAGGCGTGTGAAGGTCCACACAATTCAGCACATTTTCCATAAAATAGATTATTTGCTTCTTGTGCCTTCTTACTGTCGAATTCTAACCAGAATTGGTTCACGTTATCAGTATTGGTATCCATTTTCCCTCCGACAGCAGGTACCCAGAAAGAGTGCTTAACATCGGAAGCAGTTAAATTAAAGTAAACCCTTTCATCAGTAGGAACGACTAAGTCTTGACTTGTAATGATTCCTAGATCTGGATATTCAAATTCCCACCAGTAAAGATTCGCTCTCACATTCACAACAAGAGCATCTTTTGTTTTTCCATCTTTGTCCTTTTTCTCCATTGGAGCCACATCTGCCAGCTTGAATGTATAAGATACAGTTGGAACTGCGAGAACAAGTAATAGTAAAATGGGAATAACAGTCCAAATAATTTCTAGCTTATGGCTTCCTTCCACTTGCTTTGGAATGCTTTTGTCATCTCCCTTACGACGGAAACGAACGATTACGTAAATAAAGATGACAGTAACGACAATGATGACAAGCACCATGATGATTGTGCTGAGCATCATTAGGTTAAACTGTGTTTCTGCTACTTCACCGGCAGGTTTTAAAGTGGACAGGAACGGTTCCCCACAGCCGGCAAGGATCAGCGCCAACGTTGAGAATAATGCAAACAGACGCCATTTTTGTAGCCGTTTTTTCATAACTTTTGAAACCCCTCTTTCGTATAAATTTCTCACAAGTCAATCACAGGTTCACTAGTTGTGAGAATTCTCTCTATAAAAATTTCTTAAATAAAAATTAAGAAAGAATTCCTAGTTTTAAATAAGTGTTACAATAACCATTGCCACAAATAGAATGGTCAAATAATTTAAAGAATAGACAAACATCATTCTTGCCCACTTTAAATCGTCTTTCATTTTATACCCCTTTATGCCTAATGCAAGCCAGCCCACGTTTAAAATAACCGTTAATACTACTAATGGTGCTCCCAATTCTGTCAAAAAGTACGGCATTGGCATCAGTAGAAGAATCCAAAGCATGATGGAAATTTTTGTTCTGCCAAACCCTTTTACTACAGGAAGCATTGGGATTCCCGCTCTTCTATATTCCTCACATCGCTTCATAGCTAATGAATAAAAATGTGGTGGCTGCCAAATAAACATAATAAGAAATAGTGTCCATGCCAGCGGATCTAAATTACCATCAAGCGCTGCCCATCCAATTAATGGTGGGACAGCACCTGAAAAGCTCCCGATAATGGTATTAGAAACAAGTCTTCTTTTTGATAACATCGTATATAGAACGACATATGCAAAGATTCCGAATAAACCAATCAGTGCCGCTGTAAAGGTTGTTAAAGCCAAGAAAGTTAATCCAAGAATCGTTAAAGTAAATCCTAATAATAAAACTTTTTTAGGATTGACCTTTCCTGTTACGGTTGGCCTAGACTTTGTTCTTTCCATTAAATGATCGATGTCACGATCTATATAATTATTTAAACTGCATGAACCCGCAATAATAAGTGCGGAACCTACAAGAGCAAAAAACACTGTATCCAAATTTTTCAAAAAGCTTGCTCCTGAAAAATGTAATGCGAGCCACAAACCAGTAAAGGTTGTAATCATATTGGAATTAACAATGCCTATTTTTATTAATGCTAAAAAGTCCTTCCATGCAGAAGTTTCAGGTATATCAGCATGAAGGCCTGGTTCACTGTTCTTTATAGAAGCCTGTGCCAAAGCCTTAGTATTTGTCATCTCATTTCCTCCTCTGGCTATTCCCACAAATATAAAAATGTATCTATCTCTCTACTATAAAACATTATTTCATACATTTCTATATTTGTAATAATTGGGAAGATCAGTTGCTACGGCAAACGAATCGACTGAAATTAATTAACAAGTTTTGTACGTTGTAAATCTTTTAAACGTTTGCCTAAGATAATAAATACAAACCGTTCTCAGTATATTAAATCACATTTAAAGAACGTTTTGTGAACTTTTTTGGGATATTTTTTGTCTAAATTGTGTCGTACTTAAGAGGAAATGACTTTTTCAAAAATATTTGCCAATATTTTTCGATTTTAAGCCTTATTATCTAAATTTGCTTTTTATAGCTATTCCTTTCCAATATGGAAACAAAGCATTCATTTTGAAAGGAGTTTTTTACGGATCCCAAATTATTGAATGAAGAATATGCCTTAATTTCATTCATCCCTGTAATCAAAAACCTAGTATCTAACAAAGGAATTACGAAAATGTAAATTAGGTTTTTCTTCATACTCTTACTATATCTAACAAAATTAGTGAAAACTTTCAACTATTTTTACTATAAAAATAGAATAAATATTTCTGCTACAAAAATCTTGTAAAAAGGAATCAAATTGTGTAAGATCGTTGGGTATGTATCAATCTTCTGCAATTTTTGACAAAATATAAGATTTGTGGCTATCAAAATTTGAAAGCCTTTTATTTTTTCTATATAGTTGAGTTGTAGACTCATTACAAAATTCAAATACATATTTTTTTATTAATTCCATTTAGAGGTGAATTTTAGTGCCTAAAACTCTTAAATGGTTTGCGGTTCTTACAACCATGGGGATGTTGTTTATATTGCTTGGTGGAGCTTTGGTCACTAAGACTGACTCTGGTATGGGTTGCGGTAAATCTTGGCCGCTATGCCATGGTGAGATTATTCCAAGTGATATTACACCTGAACTTATCATAGAACTTGCTCACCGAGTAGTTTCTGCTGTTGTTGGATTTATGGTATTGATCTTGTCTTTCTGGTCTTGGAAAAAAATTGGTCATATTAGGGAAACAAAATTTCTCTCTTTTCTATCATTTTTTTTCCTGTTATTACAAGGGATGATCGGGGCTGCTGCAGTTAAATGGGGACAATCAGATTTTGTTTTGGCATTGCATTTTGGAATTTCCTTAATCTCGTTTTCTGCGGTATTTCTATTAACCCTATTAATTTTTGAGGTTGATAAAAAATTTGAAGCTGAAAAAGTTGTCATTGATAAAAGAATGACGTTTCACATTATCGGAATCCTAGTCTACACGTACTTTGTTGTTTATACAGGTGCCCTTGTACGTCATTTAAAAGCAAGCCTTGTATGCATAGACTGGCCAATGTGCGTGAATGGAAAATTTACTTTACCATCTAACTTGTATGAATGGGCGCAAATGGGTCATAGAATTTTTGCCGGATTGGCATTTTTATGGATTACTTATGCAGCATATATTGCTGTTAAGCATTACAAACACCAAAAGGTTGTTTATTGGGGTTGGATTACTTCATTTATTCTTGTTTTGCTTCAAGTTCTGGCAGGTGCATTGATCATTTTAACGAGACTAAACCTTTACATCGCGCTTGCTCACGCCCTTTTCATTTCGTGCTTGTTTGGAGTTCTAACCTATTTATTTCTTTTAGCATCCAGAAGCAAAAAAAATGCACAAGACCTACAAGAACCTATTAAGAAAGATCTACTTGATGAAATAACAGCTAATCAACCAAAAATAAATATTTAATGCTGAAATTTTACTTACCAAAATTTTTAAACCCATATTGCGGTTAAGAGATTTTTTACTTTTATCAATCGAGTAGGAGGGGGTGACTAACCCCCGACCTCTCACACCACCGTACGTACCGTTCGGTATACGGCGGTTCAATTAAGTATGACGTAGAGTCTGATACCTTTCAGTTAGACTTCTTAACCCTCGGTGACTCCAATAGGAGTTGTCGAGGGTTTTATGTAGAATGGGACTGCAGGCAATCCGCCAATATC
>NZ_WIAQ01000040.1 GCF_009466385.1 Peribacillus tepidiphilus
CTTCTCTCCCTTTGGTTTCTATTGTTGGCAACTTTAGATTATCAAAGAGAGAGAAGAAGGTGTTATTTTTTAATCATTTTTTGTGAATTATCTGAGCCCTTGAGATGATAAGCATGACCACCACATTTAGTATAGAGCCTAAAAAAACCTCTCATCCCTAAAAAGGGACGAGAGGATTATGTACAATCTTCCCGCGGTACCACCCTTGTTGATGCTTATTTCAGCATCCCGCTTCATTCATCCGTAACGTGGACAAACCGGCCAGCACTACTATCCTTCATGCAGGCAGCTCAAAGGCGAGTTCACCGTCATTCCCGGTTGACTTTCACCAGCCGTCAACTCTCTAAATCGGGTTCTAACAGTTACTACTCCTTATCCATGCTTTTTCGTCATTATATGATGTTATTCTAGTAAATTTTAAAGGAAATTGCAACAATGCATTTTCCCACATTATGATCAGTTTTTTCAAACTATATTCCTTTCGTATGAAAAATGCTACTTTTATAAAAAAAATGGGCTCATTCATTATGCCACGAATGGGTTGAATTATTTCGAAAATGGGTTGAATTATGCCACGAATGGGTTGAATAATTACATGGGATAGTTCTAGAAAGGTTTACTAAAGAAATACAGGACTTCATCCCAATGAATCTTCCATGAAAAATAAGCTAGGGCCAGTGGTACATAACCGTTTAGCCCTAGCTTATATCAATCTCCATTAAACAAATCAAATACCCCTCTTGCTATACTGCCTTCATCTCTTGAACCACCTGCTGCAGGCATAGCAGCAAACACTCTGCTTGCAAGTCGGCTAAATGGCAAGGATTGCACCCAAACAGTTCCAGGACCTCTTAATGTTGCAAAGAACAAACCTTCTCCGCCAAACAAGGCTGTTTTGATTCCTTTCACAAATTCGATGTCATAGTCAACACCTTTTGTCATCGCAACAAGGCATCCGGTGTCTACACGCAATAGTTCACCTGGAGCAAGCTCTTTTTTGTGTATGGTACCACCAGCATGTACAAAAGCCATTCCGTCACCTTCAAGCTTTTGCATAATAAATCCTTCACCGCCGAAGAAACCCGCACCGATTTTTCGTTGGAACTCAACTCCTACGGAAACTCCCTTCGCAGCCGCTAAAAAAGCATCCTTTTGACAAACAATTTTGCCACCTAACTCGCTTAAGTCCATTGGAATGATTTTCCCCGGATACGGAGAAGCGAAAGAAACATGTCTTTTTCCTTGATCCACATTTGTAAACGTCGTCATAAACAGACTTTCACCCGTAAGAATTCTTTTACCTGCACTAAACAACTTTCCCATTAAGCCACTGCTGGAAGCTCCGTCACCAAAAATCGTTTCCATCTTAATCCCATCTTCCATCATCATTAAGCTTCCTGCTTCCGCTATAACTGTTTCATTCGGATCAAGCTCCACTTCAACGAATTGCATATCATCGCCATAAATTTTGAAATCAATTTCATGGTTATTCATATTCTTTTCCCCCGTGTCTTATATTTCGAATCATTTGTTTTACGAGTAATTAAATGAAAAAGTTTCAGTTACTTGAAAAGTACCGTCAACAAAACCGGTCACATATTTTTTCAATCACACGTTCGGAAAGGAACATTCATTTCACCTAATAAACTCGGTACATAGACAAAAAGAGAGTCCCTTTATTAGAAGGGTACTCTCCCCTAGAAGTTATTCTTGTCTTTGCTTAGATTTTACCGGTTGTCCGCCACTTTGCTCGTAGCGTTTTTTTGCTTCTTTTACTGGATCATAATCCTGACCTAACTCAATATCTTGATTGTTTATGCCATTTCTTGTTTTTTGCTCAGGATTATTTTGCTTAGACTTCTTCTTCATACCGCTTTCCTCCTTAATGTCTTAAATGAGACATACTGCTTTGCATCTTCATGATTTGCATCCTCATCCGGTTCAGCTGTTCACGCTGCTGGTCGTTGGAGCTATGGGCCAGCTTTTGAATTTCGTTATAGGCTGATTCGAGCTGCTGCTGACATTGCAGGAAAGAATCGTCATTATAATGCTCCTGTTTGGATGCCAATTTATATTGTTCCTGAGCATTCCGTAAAACGTCTTCACAGTTTTGTAAGCAATGATCTATTGATGCTCTCGTTGCCATAATTTTTCCCTCCTGTGATGGGCTCCATCTTTCTTCCCAAACATCTTTTCCCTGCCTGGGTGGGTTGATGATGAATCATCCTATTTATTTTGCCTTGTTTTATTAAGGATTATGGATGGAAAAATTGACGTCATGAACAATCAGAACGATCCCTAATTGGAATAATCCCGACATCATGCTAAAATAATTTTTATGCGATTTAAAAGGAATTTTAATAAAAGGAGGTTTCTGAATTGAATCAGAATAACCCGTTTCCTTTTGCAAGTGATGATAAAAGATACCACACTTGGAATTATCATTTACGTCAAGTGTTTGGACATAAAGTTTTTAAAGTAGCCTTGGATGGCGGCTTTGACTGCCCAAATCGTGATGGTACAGTCGCTTTTGGTGGATGTACATTCTGCTCTGCGGCCGGTTCTGGTGACTTTGCAGGCAATCGTGCAGAACCATTAGAAAAACAGTTTGCAGAGATCAAAGAGAAAATGCATCAAAAATGGAAAGATGGAAAATATATGGCGTATTTCCAAGCTTTCACCAATACACACGCTCCTGTTGATGTGTTGCGAGAAAAATATGAAACCGTACTAAAGCAGGATGGAGTTGTGGGATTATCGATAGCTACTCGCCCGGATTGCCTTCCTGATGATGTCGTTGAATATTTGGCAGAGTTGAATGAGCGTACTTATTTATGGGTGGAGCTTGGGTTACAAACTGTGCATGAAAGGACAGCCCTTTTAATTAACAGGGCGCATGATTACCCGACATATGTTGAAGGTGTGAAAAAATTAAGAAAGCACGGAATCCGCGTATGCTCACATATTATTAATGGCCTTCCTTTGGAAACACCTGAAATGATGATGGAGACGGCAAAAGAAGTTGCTAAATTAGATGTACAGGGAATCAAAATCCATCTGCTTCACTTATTAAAAGGCACACCAATGGTTAAGCAATTTGAAAAGGGAATGCTTGAATTCCTTTCATTCGAAGATTATGTGAATCTCGTCTGTGACCAGTTAGAGATTTTACCCCCAGAGATGATTGTGCATCGCATAACAGGTGATGGACCGATTGATTTAATGATTGGACCTATGTGGAGTGTAAATAAATGGGAAGTGTTGAACGCTATTGATGCTGAACTGAAGAGACGAAACAGCTGGCAAGGGAAATTTTATAGTAAGCAAAAAATGGAGGCGTGATGCTATGAAGCTAGAACGTATTTTGCCATTTGCTAGAACACTCCTTCAAAAAGCTGCGGGTTTAGGCGACATTGTGATTGATGCCACTGCAGGCAATGGCCATGATACACTTTTTCTTGCAAATTTAGTGGGTGATTCTGGCCATGTATATGCTTTCGATATTCAAGAGCAGGCTATCCTAAACACAACAAACCGCCTTTCTGAAAATGGGGTACTAAATCGAGTTACACTTTTTCAAAAAGGGCATGAACAATTAAAGAATCTAATCCCAAAAGAAGCTATCGGTAAAGTGAAAGCCGCTATTTTCAACCTTGGCTATTTGCCAGGCGGTGACAAAACGATTGTGACAAACGCAGATACGACCATTTCAGCAATCGATCAGCTTCTTGAAATAATGGCACCTGAAGGAATCATTGTACTAGTCATTTATCATGGACATGAAGAAGGGGCAATTGAAAGAGATGCATTGCTTCAGTATGTCTGCTCACTTCCCCAAGATCAAGCACACGTATTAGAATATCGATTCATGAATCAAAAGAATAATCCACCGTTTATTATCGCAGTTGAAAAGAGATAAGTAGCTACGAAAGCAGCATCTTGTTAACAATGCTGCTTTTTCATTCTAAATAAATAATATCTCCCTTGTCGCACGATATTCACTTGGAGAAAGTCCGACATATTTTTTAAAAATTGCACTAAAGTAGTTTGGCGTATTGAAGCCAATTTCATCAGAAATTTGCTCAATTGTATCATTTGTATGGCGGATTAACCATATCGCTCTCTGAAGCCTCACAAAGGTAACATATTCAACGAAGCTCCTCCCCGTTTCTTTTTTAAACTGGCGGCTAAAATAAGTGGGGCTAAAGTTTGCACGGGCTGCAGCCTCTGAAACGAGAATTTCTTGATTGAAATGTAATTGAATATACTCAAATACTTTTTTTAGCTGTTCATTTTTTGTAATGTCATCAAAATACCGTAAATGAATCCTATTATATGGTGGAGTCCTCCTTGCCTTCCTTGCCTCACGATATGAATGATGTAAATGCAAGGCCTCTCTATATATGGATCCCACCCCTATATATAAATAGATTCCATATGTATTCTTTAATTGTTCAATTACGTTTATTAGTGCTTGCTCGCCATTTTTCCAATACTTTATTGAAGTATAATTTACCGGTACTCTCATTAATAATAGGAGATGTTTTCTGTATGATAAAAATGAAACATGGGGTGTACATTTTGAAAATTCTTTCCTTAAAGAATCAATAATAATAGACGGTGCTTCCCATCCTTCCGCCTTTTCTTTTTCGGGATCACTAACAAATCCCTGAATAAAGACAACAACATTCGGGATTGCATTACCTGCTAAGAATGAACGCGCTTGTATCACCTCTTGCTCACTAGAAATTTCTCCACGAAGCAGACGGCGTAAAAAGGCCTCTTGAAATGGCGTATCTTCTTCATTAAAAGTTCCCTCTTCTTGAAGTTGCTCATACACTTCACTGAAGCTAAATGAAGACGTTTTCACCTTATTCATGACTTTTTTAATATTTCTTAGAAAATAATTTTTCTTCAGCGGCTTGATGAACATGGATTGTACATTTAATTCAATAGCTAATGGTGAGGTATGAATCCAGTCTGGTGTCAACAGTGGGAAAATCATGCATCTGTTATTGTTTTTTTGAAGACGGCGAATCCTAACCCAATCAAATAGGGTTTGAATTTCAATAATGATAATATTAGCTTGTTCTTCATTGTCTGAACCTTCAATAAAGCGGCATCCATCAGGGAATTCATCGCAAAGCCATGACCTGATTTTCTGTTTTTCTGTTTCGTCGTTCATGTTTAATCGAATGCTAAGCAAAAAAAAACCCCCTATTAAAAGCCCTAAGGTCTGAATGGAAATGCATAAATAGCCATATCAGAACTTGAAATTGAGCTTTTATAAAACATTCCCCTCTTTGATAATATACCACAAATTTTTCGCAATTAAGCAAATATTTATACATTTTAGACAATAATCTGTAAGGTAACAGTTTACTTTCTCAAGTACAATTATATAACAAATAACCTGAATCGTTATTTAAGGGGAAATAACGATCGCAGGAATTCATTTGAGGAGGAGGAATTTTTTATGGCACATGAATACTCAGAATACGCCTATGTAGAAGCCGGTACTATTGATGTAAGTGAACTTGAACCGCTGGATCCCACCACAGAGAAAATTATGAAGGATGAATTTAGTACAGGATTTAAGCTAAGTTTGTTTTACTATGTATTTATTTTCTTTATTCCAATTTTAAACTGGTTCGCTTCTGACTTTGCTTTTTCTAGAATGTGGGGAGGTATGACATACTCATGGTTTTTGACTAGTATAGTTGCAATGGCTATGGCCTTCATCATTGCATATATTCATACTTCTCTTTATGAAAAGCGTCTAGAAAAATATGATCAATCCACTCCTTCATCCATGAAGGAAGATGAAAGGAGAAAGCTCGGATGATGCAAACATTGCTTGAACCTAAAATGATCATGACCATCCTTTTGATGGGAACGATTGTTTATATTACTTACTTAACGAAAAGAAGTGCAACAGCTTCAGACTATTTTGTTGGTGGAAGAAGCTTTGGCTGGTTCACAAATGGGTCAGCAATTGGAGGAGACTACTTAAGTGCTGCAACTTTCCTTGGTATTGCAGGTCTTACATTCCAACTTGGTTATGACGGGGCATATTATGCATTCTGTTTTTCCATTGGTTTAACGTTATTAGCGATTTTTGTCGCAGGTCCACTTCGTCGTTTTGGAGCATACACCGTTGCAGACTTTCTGGCTTATCGTTTCCATAGTAAGCGTGCTCGTGTAGCTGCAGTAGCCGTAGTTTTGGCCATTTCAGGTTTCTATGCTGCTCCGCAGCTATTAGGTGCAGCTCAGATTTTAAGTATGTTTTTTGGGACAACCTATGAATTCGGAATTATTTTCACATGTTCAGTCATGGTGTTCTATGTTGGCGTAGGTGGTATGAAAGGTACTACAATCAACCAAGCATTAGAGCTTTGGATTCGCCTTGGTGCATTTATTTTAATGGTTGCTGCAGCCATTTATGGAGGATTGCATTACGACAAAATCTTAGCTGCAATCAATGATTACACAGGTATAATTCCAAATACAGGACAATACGCTTTAGATGGAAAAGATGTCGCATTTGATGGTAAGACTTGGACAGGTACAGGAAACTTCTTCCCGTCTTTCTGGCAAACCATTTCGATGACCATCGGTTTATCACTAGGTACTATTGGACTTCCACATATTTTATTACGTTTTTACACAAATCCAAGTGCAAAAGCAGCACGTAAATCTGCCCTAATGGCGATCGGAATTGCAAGCGTTTTCTTTTTCTTCGCTGTGTATCTTGGTACTGTTGGCCGCTCCATCTTCTTATCTGGGGATGCAAGCGAACAAGTTATGAAAGACATGGTTGCAGGCGGTAATAATATGGTTATTCCATCAACCGCTCAAGCACTAGGAGGAGAATGGCTGCTTGGACTTGTTATAGCTGGTGCATTTGCGGCTATTTTCTCAAACCTGTCAGGATTGTTTATTGCTAGTTCAGGGGCTTTAGCGCATGACTTATATGCTACGTTTTTCCGTAAAAACATTTCTCAAAAAGAACGTGTTTTAGCAGGAAAAGTTGCTATCGTTATCCTTGGGATCCTATATGGAGCGCTTGGTTTAATGGTAAAAGACGCTTCTATCGGTCACTTAGTTGCTCTTGCGTTTACAGTAGCAGCAAGTACTTTTACTCCCATTTTTATTCTTGGAATTTGGTGGAGAGGCATGACAGAAAAAGGGGCGATTGCAGGATTAGTCATCGGTCTATTAGCATCCATGTACATGATTTTCCTTCCGCAAACATTACCTGTCTTTTTGCAATTTAAAGTTCCAGGCATTATTACAGTTCCGATTGGCTTTTTGTCAGTTTATATCGTTTCTAAACTGGACCGCAAAGTTCCAGCCGACGTGAATGACTTTATGCGAAAAGTACATTCAAAGGAGTCCGAAGCTGCTTAATCAAATGATTTAGGGGCTGTCCGAAAAGGGCAACTTCATTAAAAATCGAAAATCAAGAATACTTGAACAAAAAAGGGGCTTCCAAAAGCGAAATTTCGACTGATTGGACAGCCCCTTTCTAGCATTGGTGGATTTTTGGTAAAACTCGCGGGATTATTATTAATACTGGCGGGATTCTTGCCAAGACTCACGGGATTATTGTTTTAACCGGAGGGATTCTTGAAATCCCTCACGCAATGATCCTCTAAACTGGTTTGAAGGCCATTCTCTTAATCGTTCGATAAATCCTGGCATTCACATAGAAAAACCAAGATTGCCTTCCTCCGAGTTTCACTAATTTTTTTGCTAAGCTTTTTAAATCTTTTCTTTTTTCTACTTTTTCATCTGAAAGATATAGCCCAAGAAGCCCTCGATGAATCAGCTTATGAAATTTTTGATGCGGCATGCTATTTGTGTGCAGATCTGCCTTCAAAACAAAATGTGATAATCGCTTGAAAAGCTCCTGCTCATTCTGATAATAGAAGCAAAAGTTTAAGTCTCCGCCTTCTAAATCTTCTTCCTGGTCGATAAAATAATCAAGCATAATATGAAGACCCTGAATATAAGGAAAATAACCGTTCCTGATTTGGTCTACATGCTCTTCACGAAAATCGTCCCTTAATGCATATGAGATTAAACAAAAAATGCCCAAAGTCGATCCAGTGCAAGCAGAAAATTCATACCACGTCAAATTCGGCAATTTATCTTCATGAAGAGCAAACCATTGCTTCAATCTGTCAACGCGCTCTTCTTTTTTCACATGCTTATGTACCTGCAATTCACAATAATAGGCGCAAAGCTCCCATAATGTATGAGCAATTTTAGGATATGCTGTTAAACTTCTATTGAATTCCTGACAAGTTTGAACTAAGCTCTCTAAATACCCGTTATCATCTTGATCCAATCGATATCGATAATAATTTGTTTCCTCAGAATGTGTTAATAGCGCATGAAACATTGATTCATGCAGGGCTGAAAAATCATTCGGATCATGTGAGGTGCTGCGATCACACAGGTTGTCCAAATAATCGCTGATTGTCTGATAAGCCACTATAAAGCGGATGGCATCTACCTTTTTTTCTTCAGCAATCAGCGCCAAAATCGCCCCGCCCTCACAGTGAAAATCCTTTGATTCAATACTGGCCAAAGCTTGTTTTCTCAATTCCTCATTCGGAATGTTTTCCGCTTTTTTTCTCCAATAGTTGAGCTCTTTTTGAACCGTCGGAAAAATTTCCTTATACACGCGATTCATTAGCTTGATTGAATTACTAGGTATACCCATTACTGAAGCTCTCCCTTAAACAACATATCCCAAAATCCTAAGCCTGTTTTCAACAAAACCTTTCGTATATTCAAAAACGGCGTCTCTTTCAGGCTCGTTGAATATTTCATGATAAAGATCTGGCCATTCTTTGTACAGCTTTTCACTTACTATTGAGGCATTAAACCATTCTCTAACTAGAATTTTGTCAACAATTTTATCGTCTCCCCCCTGCATGACAAGCAAAGGGACGTCTTGAACTTCTTGTATTTTTTCAAAAGCTATTTTAATGGACTTTGCCAATTCACGATACCACCGAACTGATATTTTTTTCACATATAGCGTATCATTCGCATCAGTTTCCCATACCTCTTTATTTCGAGTAGCCATTTGTGCAGTTAAGCCTGAATTCATTCTGTACGTTGGCCAGGCTATGTTAAGCAAGTAGGACAAAGAATTTAAAAACCTCGAAGGGCTTTTCACTAAACCTAAACATGGGGAAGAAAGAATGACTCCTGCAACATTCAATTCTTCTTCCTGAAGCAATCTAATCGTGACAAGACCACCCATACTATGCCCTAATATAAAGATTGGTAATTGGTACTTATATGCTTCCTGTACCCATTTTTTCAGTTCAATAATATACTCATCAAATGAATCAATGTGCCCTCTTCTGGATCGAGAAGTCATTCCCTGTCCCGGCAAATCACCCATTAAAACATGATAGCCTGCAAGTCTCCACATTCTAATAAGCCAACTATATCTGCCATGATGCTCAAATGCACCGTGAACAATTATGATAACAGCTTTTGCATCTCCTTCCGCTTCCCATTTCCACATAGGCATCCCTCCTTTTAACGCACTCTATAAAGAAAAATATGTAAAAATTTATAGTGACTTTGAATATGTCTACTGATCTTTATGGTAGTATTTGATTATACATGATTTTTCATAGGAGTTGAATGGTTATGATTTACCCTTATAAAGACAAAATCCCCGATATTCATCCAAGCGTGTTTATAGCGGATGGTGCTGTTGTTACGGGCGATGTAAAAATCGGCGAATTATCAAGCGTATGGTTTAATACAGTCATACGCGGCGATGTCGCTCCAACCATAATTGGTAAAAAAGTAAATATACAAGATAACTCTGTTCTTCATCAAAGCCCAAACAACCCTTTAATATTGGAAGATGAAGTAACAATCGGACATCAGGTCATCCTCCATAGCTGTAAAATCCGTAAAGGTGCCCTAATTGGGATGGGTTCGATTATTTTGGATCAGGCTGAAATTGGTGAAGGTGCTTTTATTGGAGCAGGAAGCTTAGTACCTCAAGGTAAAATCATTCCTCCTAATACTCTTGCATTTGGACGTCCAGCCAAAGTGATCCGTGAGCTTAATGAAGATGATATCAATGACATGCTTCGTATCAGCCGTGAATACGAAGAAAAAGCTCAGTATTACAAAAGTTTAAAATGATCGTTTCAATTGTTTATATACCTTAGTTTACTCAGGAAACATTGAGTCTGATTTATTATGATCTGAATTCAGGCTGTCTCAGTAAGCCCTTATGAAGAAAACCCCGAAGAAAATTAATTTATCTCGATACTTTTTTCGGTATTTTCTTCCTAAATGTTCAGGAATTCAGTCGTCAGGACCAAGGCAATTTTTTTTGTATTCAAAAAAGGCTGCCCATAAGTCGGTAATTCCAACTTATGGGGCAGCCTCTTTTTTATTATTTTAATGCTTGTGCTCTTAAAGCTTCAGCTTTATCTGTACGTTCCCAAGGAAGATCAACATCCGTTCTTCCGAAATGACCGTAAGCAGCTGTTTGCTTGTAGATTGGACGGCGAAGATCAAGCATTTTGATAATGCCCGCAGGACGAAGGTCAAAGTTTTGACGAACTACGTCGATTAATACCTCTTCACTTACTTTACCTGTTCCAAAAGTATCAATAGAAATGGATACAGGTTGAGCCACACCAATTGCATAAGCAAGCTGAACTTCTGCTTTGTCAGCCAATCCTGCAGCTACAATGTTCTTGGCAACATATCGAGCAGCATAAGCAGCAGAACGGTCTACCTTTGTAGGATCCTTACCGGAGAATGCACCTCCGCCGTGGCGAGCATATCCACCGTAAGTATCAACAATGATTTTACGACCTGTTAATCCAGCATCACCTTGAGGTCCTCCAATTACGAAACGACCTGTTGGGTTAATGAAGTATTTTGTATTTTCATCGATCAATTCTTGTGGAACAACTGGATTAATTACATATTCTTTAATATTGCGTTGAATTTGCTCTAATGTAATTTCAGGGTGATGTTGAGTAGAAATAACAATTGTATCGATACGAACTGGTTTGTCGTTCTCATCGTATTCAACTGTAACCTGAGTTTTTCCATCTGGACGAAGATAAGGAAGAATTTCTTCTTTTCTTACTTCTGTTAGACGGCGAGCAAGCTTGTGTGCAAGTGAAATCGGAAGCGGCATTAATTCTTTTGTTTCGTTACAAGCAAAACCAAACATTAAGCCTTGGTCACCTGCACCAATCGCTTCGATTTCTTCATCGGTCATTTGGCCTTCACGTGCTTCCAATGCTTTGTCAACACCCATTGCAATGTCAGGGGATTGCTCATCAATAGAAGTTAATACAGCACATGTTTCAGAGTCAAAGCCGTATTTTGCACGGGTATAGCCGATTTCCTTTACTGTATCACGTACAATTTTCGGGATGTCTACATAAGTGGATGTAGTAATTTCTCCGGAAACAAGAACTAATCCTGTTGTCACAGAGGTTTCGCATGCTACACGAGCATTTGGATCATTCGCTAAAATAGCATCTAAAATTGAATCTGAAATTTGGTCACAAATTTTATCTGGATGACCTTCCGTTACAGACTCAGAAGTAAAAAGACGACGTTTTTTGGACATCTTATTTCCTCCTCAAAAAGAATGATAGTTTGAGGCGCCAGCATGAAACACGCAATATGATCCCATCCAATGATACATCACAAAACGTATTACTTTAACCTCTCTGTTTTGACGGAACTCGTTTTCCCATTGATAGTATCCCTCACCGTTTCCGTACTATGTAAAGTAAGCGGAATGATAAGTCAATAAAAAAACCTTTCCTTGACTGCGAGGAAAGGTTGCTTGTTTTAACATCTAGCCTTTCACTCTTATCGTTCAAGGGCTTTTGCCTTGCATCAGGTTAGCACCGTTGCTCCGGAATGGGTTCGGATAGTAGACGAACATTATTTTTAGAAATGTTCCTTAGACTTTTATGCTCTCCAGTCTCATTATTATAATGAAACGGAAAGAAAGAGCTATAACATTTCATTTTGAATCGTCTATTTTCCGACCGCTTTCTTCGTTTAGCAGGTTGCTGGGTTTCATCGGGCCTGTCCCTCCACCAGCTCGGGATAAGAGAATCCGTACAAGGTAATATCATAACGTAAATGATAAAATGATGTCAATATTTTTTCTAAAAAATTCGTTTTAAAAGAAACTTTTGCTGACTGGTCAAAGTGCTATACTTTTGGTAACGATTGCTATCATAGAAAAAGCTTTATAACATAAATAGAAAAACAAGATTTAAAGAATATATAAATACGAAGGAGGAATATGGACGAGAAACAGACGTGATATTATCGATGAAAATTTTTCGTAAATTAGTATAGACTATTGGTTTAAATGTGTTATACTAATTAAAGAGAAAATAATAGCTATTAAAAAATTAATAAAGGATGGTATCTCATAATGAATTCTGTTGGCATTTCTAGTGAGCTACACGAACTATTACAAGGAAATAACGTACATGTTCAACTTTCTGTTCCTCAATTAGTGGAAAAAGTTCTAAACCGCAAAGAAGGTGTGCTTACTTCTACTGGAGCCGTGAAAGCTGAAACCGGAAAATATACAGGCCGTTCCCCTAAAGATAAATTTATTGTTGAAGAGACATCTACAAAAAATAAAATTGACTGGGGTGCAGTCAACCAACCAATTTCAGAAGAAACTTTCTTAAAACTATATAATAAAGTGTTAACATACCTAAAAGAGAAAGATGAAATTTTTGTCTTTAAGGGATTTGCAGGAGCGGATAAGAAATGCCGTCTTCCCATTCAAGTCGTAAACGAATATGCATGGCATAACCTTTTTGCCCATCAGCTGTTCATCCGTCCTAATGAAGAAGAGCTTCGCGGACATGAAGCAGAATTCACGGTTATCTCCGCTCCGAACTTTAAAGCGGATCCTGCTGTCGATGGAACAAGATCTGAAACGTTCATCATTATTTCGTTTGAGCATAAAACAGTCTTGATTGGCGGAACCGAGTATGCAGGAGAAATGAAAAAATCCATTTTCTCTATTATGAACTATTTATTGCCTGAACAAAACATTCTTCCTATGCACTGTTCAGCTAACGTAGGCAAAGAAGGAGATGTAGCTCTGTTCTTTGGATTATCCGGAACAGGTAAAACGACTCTTTCCGCTGATCCTAACCGCAAGTTGATCGGTGACGATGAGCATGGATGGTCTTCTAACGGAGTATTTAACATCGAAGGCGGCTGTTATGCTAAATGTATCGGTCTTTCCCGAGAGAAAGAACCTCAAATTTTCGATGCAATCCGCTTCGGATCCGTATTAGAAAACGTTGTATTAGATGAAAATACACGTGAAGCAGATTACGATAATAATTCTTTAACTGAAAATACACGTGCGGCTTATCCAATTCAAGCCATTGACAACATTGTTGAACCGAGCATTGCAGGACATCCAAACACAATTATTTTCTTAACAGCTGATGCATTTGGCGTATTGCCTCCTATCAGCAAATTATCTAAAGAACAAGCGATGTATCATTTCTTAAGCGGTTATACAAGTAAGCTTGCAGGAACCGAAAGAGGGATCACTTCTCCTCAAGCAACCTTCTCAACTTGCTTTGGATCACCGTTCCTTCCACTACCTGCTACAACATATGCAGAAATGCTTGGACGCAAAATGGAAGAACATAACGCAAAGGTATTCCTTGTCAATACAGGCTGGACTGGTGGAGAATATGGAACCGGAAGCCGTATGAAGCTGGCTTACACTCGTGCAATGATTCAGGCTGCTTTAGAAGGCGAATTAAATAACGTTGAAACCATTACAGATGAAATTTTTGGTCTTGAAATTCCACTACACGTACCTGGTGTACCTGATGATGTGCTTCAACCTAACAAAACATGGGCTGACCAAGCTGCTTATGAAGCAAAAGCAAAAGAACTTGCAGCTCAATTCCGGGAAAACTTCAAGAAATTTTCAAACGTACCAAGTGAAATTGAAGAGCTTGGCGGACCAAGAGCTTAATATAATATACGGAAAAGGACGACGCGATAGAGTCGTCCTATTTGTTTTGTGGCGGTACATTGAAGTACTTATGATAAAAACGCATGCAAAACAACCCAAGTCTAGTAATTCTCACGAGGTAGCTAAAACCAAAAATCCGATAAATTATCATATGAAAAGTTCAAAAACAAAAAAGTGCCCAAATGGCACTTTTTTTATTAATTGGTCGAATTCAACGAAACAAGCTGATACGTGATCGTTGTACTGTTGTTTTCCCATTCCACCTTTTTAATTAAACCTGTTCCGGTCGTTTCACCTTGTATAGTCTTTTTCACTTCAATCGGAATGTCAATCGGATATAATCGATATCCTTCTTTTACCAGTACAAAATCGTTATGATTAATCCTTTTTTCTTTTCCCTTCGTCACGATCATTGTATTCATTTCAAGAGGCATTCCCATGCTAAAACCCCCTCACATTGTCTTATTTCTAGTTTATCATTTTACACTTTTGGTTTTCATCCAATGTGTTAAATCTTCTACAATTTTTCGATTTACAGCAGGAGGAAAATAATGCGTATACTCATCGAAATACCAGCTATCCACTTCCTTATCAAGTGCATGAAGCCTTTTTTCCAATCGGTAAGCATGTTCAACCGAAACATTCGAATCCTTCACACCATGAATAATCAAAACAGGTGCATGCAGTTTTTCCAATTCAAAAAGGGGAGTACGGTATTGAAATCGCTCAGGATATTTTTGTGGAGTTCCACCAATGACTCGCTTCATCATCCGTCGCAGATCTTTTCGTTCTTCATATGTTAAAAACATGTCGGAAACCCCACCCCAAGTGACAACAGAAGCTGTTTCAGGACAATGGATGGCTGTGAAAAGCGCCATTACACCACCTCTTGAAAATCCGAAAACGTGTATTCGATCCTTGGATACTTTTGGATGATTCTCCAACAATCGAAATCCTGAAATCGCGTCCATTCGGTCTTCTCCACCAAAATCCTCATTTCCCTCTCCACCTTGATTTCCACGGTAATAGGGAGCAAAAACGACAAAGCCTTGTGCCGCAAACTGAACAATACGGGCAGGTCGCACTTTACCTACATTTTTTATGCCACCTCTTAAATACAAAAAACCGTCATACATCCCCTCTTCTATTGGTTCAGCAAGCAGGCCCTTTACTTTCAAGCCTTGTGAATAATAAGTGACTGTGAACAATTTTATGTTAGGATGTGGGGATGGGAAGGGTGTTTTTTCAAGAATTGTGCCATCTTGCTTTTTCATTGCAATCCTCTTTCCATTCAATTTTCCTAATAGGCATTCACACATTTTTCTCTCCATCATACGATATGGTAAACCTTCACCAAAAATATTACACCTATTAAAGGGAGGATGTTGCATGAAAAAATGGTGGAAAGCCGGATTATGCATGCTTATCATTTCTGTTTTTATGTTATCCATCGTCGCTTGTGGAAAGGAAAAAGTCCAAACCGTACGAGTTGCGGAAGTAACGCGATCGATCTTCTATGCACCTGAATATGTTGCGTTAGAAAAAGGGTTCTTTAAAGAAGAAGGCTTGAATGTCGAACTCACGACCACTTGGGGCGGCGACAAAACGATGACCACCCTACTCTCAAATGGAGCTGATGTTGCCCTCGTAGGATCCGAAACATCGATTTACGTGTACGCACAAGGTTCTAACGATCCTGTTATCAATTTTGCCCAACTCACACAAACAGATGGAACATTTTTAGTATCTCGTGAAAAGATCGACAACTTTAATTGGGATATGCTGAAAGGGACTACGTTCCTTGGTCAACGTAAAGGCGGTATGCCACAAATGGTTGGAGAGTTTGTTTTGAAAAAACATGGCATTGATCCAAAAGCTGACCTTACCTTGATCCAAAATGTAGACTTTGCAAATATTGCAAATGCCTTTGCATCTGGAACGGGAGATTTCGTCCAGCTCTTCGAACCTACAGCAAGTATCTTTGAAAAAGAAGGAAAAGGACACATTGTCGCATCATTCGGAACAGAATCTGGTCATGTCCCTTATACGACCTTCATGGCTAAAGAAAGCTATATGAAAGAGAATAACGATACAATTGAAAAGTTTACAAGAGCTATTAAAAAAGCGCAAGATTGGGTTGCTGAAAACAGCCCAGAGGATATTGCCAAAGCGATTCAACCATTTTTCAAGGACACGGAATTAGAAACCATTATTACAGTTGTTGATCGCTACAAGAGTCAAGGCTCTTATGCTACAGACCCAATTCTAGATGAAGAAGAATGGAATAATCTACAAGCCATTATGAAAGAGGCCGGAGAGCTTCCTAAAGAAGTAGATCACAGCACATTAGTCAACACTGAGGTAGCAGAAAAGGTCTCTAACAAATAAGGGGGCCACAGTTTATGAGCTTTCTCGCTTTGGAAAATATCCATCACACTTATTTTGGTAAGACTGAAGCTAATATAGCTTTAACCAATATATCTCTTACAATCGAGGAAGGCGAGTTCATCTCCTTCCTCGGCCCTAGCGGCTGTGGAAAAACGACTCTTCTATCCATCATCGCAGGCTTGCTAACTCCGACACTTGGCTCTGTTTCACTTGAAGGAAAGCCAATCGTTTTAAAAAATAATCAAGAAATTGGTTATATGCTTCAACAAGACTATCTGTTTCCTTGGAAAACCATTAAGGAAAATGTTCTATTGGGATTGAAACTAAGGAATGAGAAAAAGCTTTCAGAAGATAAAGCCCTGCAACTGCTAGGAGAAATTGGTTTACAAAACGTCGAAGAACAATTTCCGAAGCAATTGTCAGGGGGAATGCGTCAGCGGGTAGCGCTGGCAAGAACTTTGGCAACTGATCCAAAATTATTGCTTCTGGATGAACCGTTTTCAGCACTCGACTATCAAACAAAGCTAAAACTAGAAGATTTGGTTTCCTCTATCTTAAAAACTTACAGGAAAACAGCCATCCTTGTCACGCATGATATCGGAGAAGCAATTTGCATGAGCGATCGTATTTTTATGTTTGCAGCAAATCCTGGTAGAATCCATAAAATTATTACCGTTCCAGATGAACTCAGATTCTTGACTCCTTTTGAGGCAAGAAACCATCCTGTCTTCTCTTCCCTTTTCCAAATGATATGGAAGGAGTTTGAGAGCCTTTGAGTAATGTAGAAAAAAACATTCAGCACCTTCATAAACAATACAGGGACTCGCTGACAAAAGAAAAAAGGTGGGTTATCTTTTATCAAATCCTCATCTTTTTCTTATTTTTTATTGGGTGGGAAATTTCAAGCAGAATGAATATAATCGACCCGCTTATTTTTAGCTCCCCGTCTAAAGTATGGGGTTTGTTAATCGAAAAGCTTCATGACGGATCGCTTTTCACTCATTTAAGTGTTACTGTTTTTGAAACCGTGATAGGATTTATTCTCGGAACCTTCCTGGGTACTATGCTTGCTGCGTTGCTTTGGTGGTCTCCATTTCTATCAAAAGTCCTTGATCCTTATCTTGTCATATTAAATGCAATGCCTAAGGTTGCCCTTGGTCCTATATTAATCGTTGCCCTTGGTCCTGGCTTTACCTCTATCATAGCAATGGGCACGATCATTTCCGTTATCATTACTACGATTGTTGTATTCACTTCTTTTAAAGAAGTCGATCCAAATTATGTAAAAGTTCTTCAAACGTTTGGTGCAACACGCTATCAGTGCTTTAAAGAAGCTGTATTGCCCTCATCCTTCCCTACAATCATCTCAACGTTAAAGGTGAATGTCGGCCTGTCCTGGGTTGGTGTCATCGTAGGAGAATTTTTAGTATCATCTAAAGGGCTCGGATATATGATTATTTACGGCTTCCAAGTATTCAATTTCACGCTTGTACTTCTATCCCTTTTACTCATTGCTGTTTTTGCAACCATTATGTATCAACTCGTCGAACTGATAGAAAGAAAACTAATCAAGCATTAAGAAAAGCGGAAAGTTGGCGATCTCATGATTCGCCAACTTTTTTTACAGTTCCATAATGTTCTTAATTTCATTAAGAGATAATTCCACAACACGATCCTTCATGATAAAGCTAAATTCCTTACCCGAAAAATCAGAGGGCAAAGATTGTAATAGAACCGGACCTTCTGTTTCCAAAAAATCTTTTTTGTTTTCCAAGCGATCTACCGAAGCAAAAAAAACGGACTTAATGAAAGATTCAGTTTCTAATTTGACTTCATACTCTCCTATAAATAATAATTTCGAAACAATACCGCCTGTTTCTTCGAATACTTCTCTTATTGCGGTTTCTTGAATAAGTTCCTTGCCTTCTCTCTTACCGCCTGGAAACTCCAGTCCCCTTTGAGGATGCTTGGTGAGCAGCCACTGGTCGTTGTACCGACAAATCACCAATACATGTTGGGGTTCTTTAAGAAATGCCCCTTTTTTTGTTGTAAAGGTGACAACATTTCCGTTTACATCTTTAAATGTCTCCTGCATTAGCACTCTCACTCCAATTATGAGAATTACCTCCATCATAGCATATGCAGAATACTTTGCCTTTCAAGATTAGAATTATTTTAAGATCCCCATACTCTCAATATGTTTTTTCGCTTCTTCATCCCCTAGCTTGTAAATGCACTCATATATTTTCAATAATGTTTCGTCGTAGTCATCATTTTCCCTATCATAATGATACTGTATATACGGAACATGTGCCCGAAAAAAATTTCGCCACTCATTCGAATAATTTTGATCGAAATATTCTCTTAGTTCTGTAATCTCTTCATCGGTTGCTTCAATTTTAAAATTCCAAGGAGAAGCAGTTGGATCTTGAGATATTTGGCCATTTGGAAGCCAAATATAGTAATCCCGTTTTATTTGTTCCAAAAGAAACACCCTCTCTAATTACTTTGTGTTATTTTCCCTTGGAATCCGCTTCTTCATTCAAATTTTTTAAATACTGTACAGCTTTTAAGATAGGACCTGGTATTGGGATCCCCATTTTGTTTACTTGATGGATCACAATGAAAATTTCATCTGTAATATAAAAGAGTAAAGTAGCGTTTAACAGCAGCTCTTCTGTTGAAAGCAGCTGATCTAAAAAATACGCAATGACGATTATTGTAACAACCATACATTTTTTCAATGTTTCCTTTGCATAATGATTCCAATTTAATGTTCCTCCTATCCACTGACTAGAGAGATAGGTAATTAGATCAAATGTCAACAAAACCAATAACATAATGGCTAATGATTTTGACCAATTGCCCGTCATCTGTGAAATACTACTCCCGACAACTGAAAAGCCCATAAAATAAAAAAAAGGATTTCTCATTCTATTTCTCTCCTTTCCTTTATTCTATTACCTATTTTGTTATATAAATTTAAAGAATTTTCTGTGAAATATTAAAATATAGATTAAAAAAGCAATAGTAGGGTAAAACAAATATAGATAGACCCACTAGTGTTGCATAAATATTGTCGCAATTTTCAGTTTTATTATTTTTTCTGTTTAGAGCCAAAAAGGTAAATACCCAATTATAGGTGACTCCATCCATTTGGAAATTTATTGACAATTAGACCTGTGCGACGACGACAA
>NZ_WIAQ01000041.1 GCF_009466385.1 Peribacillus tepidiphilus
TCCCTTCGCCCTTGATGGCCGTATCGCAACCTTTTTCGACTGTTTGTCAAGAGCGATTGCGGACTTGGCTATTCCTGAAATCCTGGCGGAGATGCCTAGAACTAGTTTTTCATAGAACTTTTGACACTACCTGATACGACTTATTCACTATATTTAGCGAACAATCCAAATTTTCTGATTATTAAATGTAATCTACAAATTAGTATAGATGCTATTATTCTATATGTCAAAACAAAATTTTTCAGAATAATGATATTTTTCTGTATTAAAGACATGAATATAGTAATAACATCCTATTATGAAATTTTTTTACAATTTTTTACCTCAGAATCACAAATTTCTGCGATTTTTTTCGTCTGCTGATATAACTTAAAAAAATAAAAAAAAATCGATATTATGCTTGAATAAAATTATTCCTATTCAATTTATAAAAAAAGATATTTTAATAAGAAAAGTTGAAGCGCATCTAAATAGAAAAACATCGACATCACAATGCTTCGAAAAGCTACGTACTTTTTAGAGAGACGCAGAAGCTAGTACTGGGCGTACTAAAAAACCACTTCAGCAAAAGCCGAAGTGGTTTACAATTCACAGTGATCGCCAATAGTGAAAGCATCAGCATTACCATCAAAATGTCAACAAAAGGTAGCAATTTCGAAAAAGTAGTTTTTTCATACATATTCTTTTAAAAATTTTTAATTTGAAAAAGTATTTTTCTGTCTATGGATTAGAAGGTAGTTCAAAAGACGGGTTAGCATCGCCTCCACCATTATAAAATTGTGGCACTTGCCCTTCAATGTTAACCATTGCCACTGGTATATCCTGCGTAATGGTATAGACTTCTGTTGCAAACGGAATAATAATTTGTACATTTACCTCAATGTGTATAATGATCTCAACATATGCATTATTAATCCCGTATGGTTTGACCTTTGGTATGACATTAGAACGCACATCTCCAATTGCATTAAATTTCACCGGAATTTTTGGCCCTAAGTTTCCTAGGAGAGCATTATTGGTCGCTTGACCGAGAGGTACAAAAAATACGATCCCCTCAGCCTTTTTACCTTCCTCCAAATCCATTTCTACATCCGTTAAATATTCTAAAGAAGACAAATTACCCTGCTCCGCTTCCTTTAAATTCATAAGGACGAGATTAACTGTCTCTGTGTTTACTCTATTAATAATTTCCGTATTGAATTTAATTTTAGATGTTCCATTATTGTTATTAGGAACAATTTCAATAATATCGTTTAAATCAATGACATTTGCTATTTTTTTATTAATGGCATTACTGATGACGAGTGAAGCAATTTTCCTCGTTTGAGATTCAGCATAGTTCATTAAAGTAGGCTGTATCCCTTTGTTAATAACGAAGAGACCTCCAGCTGTCGACAAAAAAAAGAAGACAAAAGTAAGCAAAAAGACATATCGAATCGGCAAAGGACCTTTCAAACGGGATCGTCCCTTGCGTCTAAAAAACCCCAAAAAAATCCCTCCTTTACAAGCTATATGTATGCTTGTATAGAGGGAATTAGGCTTTTATCTTCAATTTTTTCGATTGGATAGAAATGTAGTTTCGCAGTTTACAATGATAAGATCTAGATGATCTTTAAGGTTAAGTTCATATGGTTTATTCAGTTCTATGCCATTTTCCTCCAAAATCTCAAGGACAGGTCGATCACTGATCCCCATGTTTTGCCTTGAAACAATACCTTTTCGTCTATCGTTCAATTCAACTGTCAACCCAACAGGATAGATGGCGACTGCTTTCCTAAAAGCCTCTACAACTTTTTTATCAAATTGTATTCCTGCACCCGCATAGAGGATCTCCAAACCCTCATGTGGTAGCATGGCTCTCCTGTATACCCTATTTGAGGTAACAGCATCAAACACATCAGCAACTGCAATAATTTTCCCGAAAGAATGGATATCATCGCCTTTTAGACCTCTCGGATATCCAGAACCGTCCAGCCGCTCATGATGCTGATACGCACAGTGGGCGACAAGAAGCGGGAGATTTTGAACCCCCCTGAGAATTTGAAAACCATATTCCGAATGCCTTTTTACTACTTCAAATTCCTCATCCGTTAATCTGCCTGGTTTCATCAAAATTTCAGTTGGAAGCATCATCTTTCCTACGTCATGTAATATTGCCCCCATTCCTAACACTTCCATCTGCTTTTGGTTCAACTTTAGCTCCATTCCAATTGCAAGCGTATATAATGTTACGTTCAATGAGTGAGTGAAAATATAATGATCATATGTATATACATCTGAGAGTAAAGAAAGCAGCTCTTGATTTCCTTTAATTTCATTCATAATGGTACGGATCAATTCCATTAAACGCTTAGAAGCTTTTTCAATGACGAAGCTAGAGGCAAGATCTGCTGATTCTAATTGTGCGAACGTGCTTTCAATCGTTTGGATCGCTTCTCTTCTTAATTCATCTGAAATAGAATTTCTAGGATTTAAATGATCTGTTTTTTGATCAGATATGTAAACAAACGGAATACCCATCTCTTTTAGTCTCAGAATTAACCGATCTGTTAGCTCCACACCCTCATTTAAGAGCACCTGACCACGTTCATTGTATATGCTTTTTCCCAATCTCAAACCAGGCTTTAAGCTTTCCGTTGAAATGAATCTCATGTCTTTCTCCTATTTATCATTCAAATTTAAGAAAATTATCCGATCTTACCAAATATTTTATATTGCTATTATCTTATATTTGAGCATATATTCAATAGGATCTGATCATAATTCTAGTAATTCAAGCAATAATAGGAAATAAGTGTTACAAAATATACATATTATTACAAAGCTGAAAACGCCTACTTATCCTTCCTTTAACATGAATAAAACCCCTTTAGAAAGGTGGCTCTTCCTAAAGGGGTCTTTCTTTTTACATATACATTAACGCATCTCTGCCAAGCATTCCTTTTTTAATTCCCAAATTTTCCGCTTCGAGCGTGACAGATTCTAAAGGAGCATCTAATAATTGATCAAGAGTTTTTACTCCAACTGCTCGGCCAGCAATAATTTTCCGGTCCTGCAGCTTTTCATTTAATAGAGCAACATCTAGAGCTCCGCACATAATATATCCTTTATCGGACGTTACCACTAGCAGGGTTGTTTTGGGCAGTTGTACAGAAATGCCCAAAAATGTTCGTCCTTCAATATCAATCGGTACCATGCTCATCATGGCAATGCACCCCTTTCCTTGACACTCATACTGTATGAAAGCCATGGGGGATGGGTGTATAGATTCTTTAATTTACATGATCTTTTGAAAGCTTATGTTTCAAAAGATCACGTAAAAATTCTGGCATATAATATTTCTTTGTTGTAGATCGTCTAATTTCAGGAAAGAAATGCCCGAATGTAAACATATCAGGGATCGCAAGCTTGTAGTTTTTTTTCGGTTCAAGCTCTTTCCCATTAATGAAAATCTGTGTTAATGAACCTGTTTCTTTTTGAAAATGAACACGGTCATATACCATTTTGCCGATGATTTTCCCTCTAAAGCCCAATCCTTTTAATGGAATATGAGGCCATTCCTCGTTTAGTGACTGCAGCAGCACCTCTTTCAGTTCACTCCCCTTTAACGTCACCAAGCAAGGATTAATAGGATGTGGACAAATTCGGTGAAGGTCCCTTTCTGTTACAGGTCCTTTGGGAAGCCCTTCTAGGAGCAGCCCTGCATTTAAAAAGGCACAATCCGCTTCACACCATTCTCTTAAGCTTTCGCATAAGAGTTCAATCAATTTGTTAGATATAAACCAATCAACCGGCATAGGTTCTTCTAATTCCGTTACAAAGCCATCTAGTTTTTCATTTCCTTCATGGATGTAAGAAGCGATTAATTCTTTTTCGTTTTTTGCTTCCGGAAGCTCATTGGTATCATACAGCCTAGCCTTAAGATTTCGAATGACTGGCACACTATCCAGCTTCAGCTTCAATTCGACATGACCAACATACATGCCAAACTTACCTGCACCGCAAAGCATGCTTTTGTTAACGATTCTTCCTTCATGTAAGATGTGATGGGTATGTCCGCCGAAAATCACTGTGATGTCTGGAAATAGCTCTGCAATCCTTTCATCATCCGACAATCCTAAATGAGAGAGCAGCACAATCACATCAGCATCCTGTTTTACTTTCTCTATTTGGATCGCAAGCTCTTCAAAAGGATCCGTCAGCTTCCAGCCAAGGGTTTCATAAAACTGCTTAAAATAGGCAGTTACTCCAATAAAAGCAATATTCGTACCCTGTTTGGTCGTGTATATAGTATACGGTAAAGCCCAATGAGGCCGCTCCCCGTTTTGATAATAAAGATTTGCAACAAGAACCTGAAAATTTGCCTCATTATATAGCATTTCTAAACCATTGAATGGCAGTGTAATGCCTTCGTTGTTTCCAATCGTCACATAATCATAGTTCGCTTCGTTTAGTAATCTTACATTCCCTTTTCCAAGAAGACCTTCTGTAAAAGGATGCCATCTGTCTGCGTGGTCTCCGATATCAAGAACAAACACTTCTTCTTTCACATCTTGATGCCACTTTTTTCGTTCTAATAAAAATTGCTGAATACGAGGCCAGTTTTCTAGATGACTGTGCAAATCATTTGTATGATAAAAATGAATAATTTCTTCCATTTTCATGCCTCTTTACCCGTTAATACCTTGAATAATAAGTCGTAATCCAATAAATAGTAATAGGATCCGCAAAAAGTTAACCAAGGTGGCACTTTTTAGTTTTGTATTAATAAAGGCTCCTATTTTTGCTCCGAACCAAGCCCCAGGGATCAGGGCAAAAGCATATGGCCAATTAACATTTCCTAGTGTAATGTGCGTAATCGAATTGGTTAACGATGACAAGAAAACAATGAACATAGATGTTGCTACAGCCACATGTGGAGGGAATAAGAATAAAAGAATCATGGTTGGTACGATTAAAGATCCTCCGCCTATTCCAAATATGCCGGAGCAAAATCCTACTGCAAATGATATGATAATGGCCGTAATCGGATTAAAACCATATGTGTGCTCGTTACCGTCTTTATCAACAAATTTTTTCCTTATTTTTATATTTTCTTTTAATGATAAAGGCTTAAGGCGATCTTTTATCATTAAAATAATGGAAACTAAAATAACAAAGCTACCAAAGTATACATTGAAAGCATGTAAATCCAGCGCTTTATTTGCATAAGCCCCAATGATTCCTCCAGGTCCACATCCAGCGAAAAAAATGAGACCTGATTTATAATCAACCGTTTTATGTTTCATATAGGCTAGCGTAGAGGATAATCCTGTAAAAATCATGATAACAGTGGATACACCGACCGCTACTTGCGGAGTAATTCCATCTAAAATGTCTGTATTTGTGCTAAAAAATAGTAAAGCCGGTACAATGATAATGCCCCCACCAAGGCCAATTACTGAACCTATAGCTCCAGCTATAAGCCCTATTCCAAGTAAAACAACTATCCATTCCAAAGCTAACAGCACCTTTTCTATAGAGTAACAGAACGCTAGAGTGCATGATCATTTAGAATCATACCCTTTGTTATCCTATGGATCATTATTACATAATATGTTCTTTAAAAGAGATCCAACTGTTTTGGAGCCAGTCCTTTATATTGGATTTGAAGGAGATCAATCATTTCCTTTGCATTGTCCGCAGCATCCCCACCAGAATTATTGTTAAACAAAACATACAATTCTTTTGTCTGTTTTTTCAGCATGCAAAGCTTGTCCTTCAGTTCATCTAATTCAGCCTTGTTGTACCGGTATAAGAAACGAACCTCTCTCCAGTTGCCCTCAGCAGGCTTTTGCCATCCGTGTACATTTCGTCCGTGCAATCGTACGAGTGTCTTGTCTTTGGTCGTTGCGATTGGCACAAAAGGAATAGATCCCTCACCCGCTTGAGGCTCATCGCAAACACTGTGTATCCACCCTTGTTCTTTCAAAAAAGAAATGGTTCCTTCTTTAAACCTCGGAGAATACCAGGATTGGTTTCTAAATTCAATGGCCGTAGGTATTCCTTCCATTTGACATTTGCACCATCTTAAATATTCAACATTTTCTTTCCTACAGTCGAACCAAGGTGGAAACTGGAACAAAACCATCGCCAGCTTGTTTGCCTCTTGGTAAGGAGTTAATGAATCTCGAAAAGCAGCGAACATCGCTTCTCTGCTTTCAAATGGAATTTCTCCTCTCTGATGGCCTGTCATTCCTTGATAGGCTTTCACAATGAATTCAAATGCTTTTGGCGTTTCTGATACCCACTTCTCTGCGTTCCTCTTCGGCTGAATTGCGTAAAAAGCTGCATCTACCTCTACAATAGGAAAATGTGATGCATATTCCTTTAACTTATCTCGCTGTGCAATCCTTCCGGTATATAACGAGTCATGGTCGCCCCAGCCTGTTACACCAATCTTAATCATAAGCACCCACTCTTACATCATTCATATACTTATTTTATCACAGATACTGCACCAAACCATTATCTAATATATTTCCTAAATAGAATACACTTGCACAAGGAAATCAGTTAATCATTAGGAATACAAATTGTATGAGAGGATAACTTGAAGGCTCAGCCTATTTCAGCTGAGCCTTCTGGTAATGGGATAAGGAGATGAAATCTTATATGGTAAAGGGGGATTCCCATATAAAGTGTTTGAGATTTTTTCGTTAATCTTTTTTCAGTTTTGCTGAAAGTCTATTGCCTAGTGATTGCAGACCTTGCACCAGAATAATCAGTAATATTACCGTTACATACATCACATCGACTTCATAGCGCAGATGACCGAAGCGGTAAGCCAGGTCTCCTAGTCCGCCTCCACCGACAAGTCCTGCCATTGCGGTAGCACCAATTAATCCAATTGTGGCGATCGTCAAGCCTAAAACAATACTTGAACGTGCTTCTCTAACAAGCACATGCCAAATGATATGTCTTGTTTTAATACCCATCGCTTCATAAGCTTCTATGATACCCCGATCGACTTCCAAAAGCGCAGTCTCCATCAATCTAGCAATGTAAGGAGCTGTATAGACAACCAGCGGTACGATGACTCCTTTTACTCCAATGGACGTCCCAACAATAAGCTTTGTAAATGGTAAGATAAAGAACAGTAAAATGATAAATGGTATAGAACGAATAATGTTGATTAGTACATTTAAAAAATTGTAAATCATTTTATTATCAAGGGCCTTTCCTGGTCGAGTTAATACGAGTAGAACTCCAAGAGGAAGTCCGATCAATACGGATATGGTTAAAGAAATCCCAACCATCTGAAAGGTTTGGATGGTCGCTAGCCAAATATCACTTCCCCACAGCTCAAGAAATTCGTTTATTCTGGATGTCACTTTTCTTCACTCCTTCCACATGTACACCTTGCTCCTCTAGGAAACTGACAGCTTTTTCGATTTCATGATTGTTCCCCTTCAAATGGACAACTAGCTGACCAAATGACTCCTCTTTCAAGCGAGTGATACTCCCTGACAAAATATTTGGATATACATCATATTTTTTGCTGACCAGTGCAAGGGCTGGCTCTCCTGAAGATTTCCCGAAAAAGGACAGTGTGGCGACATGCCCTGTTTTATTTAGTTCCTTTAATAAATCATCCGGAACATTATGTGAAAAAAGGCTGTTTACAAATTTTTTCGTTGTTGGATGCTGTGGTGATGTGAAAATGTCTCTCGTACGTCCTTCTTCAATGACTTGCCCATTTTCCATCACTGCTACTCTGTCGCAAATTCTTTGGATAACATTCATCTCATGGGTGATGAGCAAAATGGTTATGCCAAGCTCACGGTTGATTTTTAAGAGTAAATCAAGAATCGCTTCCGTTGTATCCGGATCGAGTGCACTCGTTGCTTCATCACTTAGCAGCACTTCCGGTTCAAAAGATAAGGCACGGGCAATCGCTACACGCTGCTTTTGACCGCCAGAAAGCTCAGCAGGATACGCATGATGCTTTTCTTCTAGGCCTACAATTTTCAAATATTTATGGACTCTTTCTTCCACAGTATGTTTATCTAATCCAGTTAAACGCAGGGGCAAAGCAATATTTTCATAAACCGTTGCCGTTTTTAGTAAGTTGAATCCTTGGAAAATCATGCCGATACTTCCTCTTGCTTCACGGAGCTTACTTTGCGAGAGCTTAGTTAAATCTACACCTTTTACTTTTACTTTCCCTTTATCAGGTTTTTCTAATAAATTCACACAACGAATTAAAGTACTTTTTCCGGCTCCGCTATACCCAATAACCCCGAAAATTTCCCCTTTCTTCACAGATAATGATACATTTTTTAAAGCTTCAATATTTCCTTTCTTACTTGAAAAGGATTTAGAGATGCCTTCTAATTCAATCATTTGTAAAACTCCCTTCTGCAAGCTGATTCTCACCTGAGCTTTGTATTCAAAAAACTCAGGTGAGTTGTAATGGTATCAAGCTTTTTTTATCCAAGTTTATCTGATTTTAATTCATTCTTACCAAGAAGCAACAACTGAGCCTTGGAATGTTTCTTCAATAAATTTCTTCACTTCATCAGAGTGATACAAATCCAAAAATTGTTGAACGGCTTCATCATCCTTTGATTCTGAACGGACAGCCGCAATATTTACCCAAGGTGAATCCTTTGGCTCGATGAAAATAGAGTCCTTTGATGGTACAAATCCATGTTCGATCGCAAAGTTTGTATTAATGGCAGCAGCATCAAGCTCTTCAAGCTGTCTAGGAATCTGTGAAGCCTCCAATTCAATGAATTGGTAATCGTTTTTGTTTTCTTCGATATCCTTTAATGTCGCTTTTACTCCTACGTCGTCTTTTAGCTTAATCAATCCAGCTTGCTCAAAAAGAATTAATGCGCGTGCACCGTTTGTCGGATCATTTGGAAGTCCAATTTTCGCACCTTTTTTCAAGTCTTTCACATCTTTAACGGATGTAGAATATATCCCCATAGGGAAATTAACAGTATCTCCTACCTTTACTAAATCTAAGTTTCGATCTTCCTTGAAAGCATTCAAATACGGTTCATGCTGAAATACGTTCAGATCCAATTCTTTTTCAGCTAAAGCTACATTTGGCATTACATATTCGTTGAAGACTTTGAGTTCAATCTTTAAACCTTTCTTTTCACCTAGTTCTTTTACTTTTTCTAAAATTTGCTCATGAGGGCCTGCTGTAACGCCCACAACCAATTTACCGTCGCTCAATAAACCTTCTGCTTTTTCTTGTTTAGATGATGCAGAATCGCTTCCGCATGCTGCTAAGGCAGCTAATACAACAACTAGTAAAATAGACAATATCCATTTTTTCATTTTTCATTACCTCTTTTCTGATTAAATTTATATTTTTAGTTGGTTTTATAAAAAAAATCGTAATGTACCATTTAAAATAGTTGGTATCGCTATTCCCTCCTTCTACCTTAAGCTAGAGAGGTCATGCCAATAAAAAATGCCTCTCCAAAAGAGAGGCATTAGAAGAACCTATAAAAAAGTCCGTACCTCTCTTATCTCTCAAAATACATTCGTATTTTGCAGGATTTAGCACCTTTTCTAAGCAACATGATGATTGCATAGAACGGTTGCCGGGCTTCATCGGGCCAGTCCCTCCGCCACTCTTTATAAGAGATTTGCTTATTAAATTATAGATTTTATATTATGCTGAATAAAAAGAATTGTCAACATTTTTATTTATTTTTAGCTGTATGTAAAAAAGGCTGCCCATAAGTCGGTTATTCCGATTTATGGGTCAGCCCCTCTTACAATAGATTATCCGATGGAGCCTTCCATTTCGAATTTGATTAAGCGGTTCATTTCTACCGCGTATTCCATTGGAAGCTCTTTTGTGAATGGCTCAATGAATCCCATTACAATCATTTCTGTCGCTTCTTGCTCAGAGATTCCACGGCTCATGAGGTAGAATAATTGCTCTTCAGAAACCTTAGAAACCTTTGCTTCGTGCTCTAAAGAAATGTTGTCGTTTAGGATTTCATTGTATGGAATCGTATCAGAAGTTGATTGATTATCCATAATTAACGTGTCGCACTCAATGTTCGCACGAGCTCCGTCAGCTTTGCGGCCAAAGTGAACAATACCTCGGTATGTTACTTTTCCGCCCTGCTTTGAAATCGATTTGGAAACAATTGTAGAAGACGTGTTTGGAGCTAAGTGAATCATTTTCGCTCCTGCATCCTGATGCTGTCCTTTACCTGCAATCGCAATAGACAGAGTCATTCCGCGAGCGCCTTCTCCTTTAAGGATGACTGCCGGATATTTCATCGTTAACTTAGAACCGATGTTTCCGTCAATCCATTCCATCGTTGCGTTCTCTTCACAAACCGCACGCTTTGTTACAAGGTTAAACACATTGTTCGCCCAGTTTTGGATGGTCGTATAGCGGCAATAAGCGCCTTTTTTGATGATGATTTCAACAACTGCGCTGTGCAGGGAGTTCGTTGTATAAACAGGTGCTGTACAACCTTCTACATAGTGAACATGAGCACCTTCATCTACGATAATTAACGTACGTTCGAACTGACCCATGTTTTCAGAATTGATACGGAAGTACGCTTGCAGCGGAGTATCCACTTTCACTCCTTTTGGTACATAGATGAACGATCCACCTGACCAAACCGCTGAGTTAAGTGCTGCAAATTTGTTATCAGTTGGTGGAATAACGGTTGCCCAATGCTCACGGAAGATATCTTCATTTTCTTTAAGGGCAGAGTCAGTATCCTTAAAGATGATACCTTGAGCTTCCAAATCTTCCTTCATGTTGTGGTATACAACCTCAGATTCATACTGTGCAGAAACTCCCGCAAGGTATTTTTGCTCAGCTTCAGGAATTCCAAGCTTATCAAATGTTTGCTTAATTTCTTCCGGAACTTCATCCCATGAACGCTCTGATTTTTCAGATGGCTTAACATAGTAGGTAATTTCATCAAAATTTAAGCTTTTCAAATCTCCGCCCCATTGTGGCATCGGCATTTTGTAAAAATGCTCTAATGATTTAAGGCGGAAGTCAAGCATCCATTGCGGCTCTCCCTTCATGCGCGAAATCTCTTCTACGATTTCTTTTGTTAAACCGCGCTTAGAACGGAAGATAGAAACATCTCTATCCGCAAAACCGTATTTATAATCGCCGATCTCTGGCATTTTTTTCGCCATAGCTCGATTCCTCCATTTCAAAACGGCAAGAGAATGGCGCTCACTCTCTGCCGTTATTGTATTTTAATTCTTGAGGCCTTTCTCCATCGCTTTCCAAGCTAACGTAGCACATTTAATTCGTGCCGGAAATTTCGAAACTCCTTGTAAAGCCTCGATGTCTCCAAGGTCAAGATCATGATCATCATATTCCTTGCCTTGCATCATGTTAGAAAAAATCCGGGACATTTTCAGTGCCGTATCTACATCTTTCCCTTTTATGGCTTGTGTCATCATGGATGCGGAAGACATGGAAATAGAACAGCCTTCCCCATCAAATTTGGCATCCACTACTTTACCATCTTCGACTTTCATCGTTAGATGAATGCGATCGCCACAAGTAGGGTTATTCATATCTATCGTTAAATTGCCTTCCTCTAATGCCCCTTTATTACGCGGATTTTTATAGTGATCCATGATCACCTGGCGATAAAGAGCATCTAAATTGTTAAAAGACATTGCTGAAATACTCCTTTGTTTTGATAAGCCCTTCAACCAGCTTATCAATATCTTTTTCCGTATTATAGAGATAGAAACTTGCTCTCGCTGTAGCAGAAGCCTTTAACCATCTCATCAACGGCTGTGCACAGTGATGACCTGCGCGGACGGCAATTCCTTCAGCATCCAATACAGTAGCTACATCGTGAGGATGCACATCTTCAATATTAAATGTAATCACTCCTGCACGCTTAGACGGATCTTTTGGACCGTAAATCGTAATGCCTTCAATCGTGGACATTTTTTCAAGCGCGTAAGCGGCCAGATTATGCTCATGCGCTTCAATATTTTGAAGTCCCACTTCTTCTAAAAAGTCAATGGCTGCACCAAGCCCGATGGCGCCAGCAATGATTGGCGTTCCTCCTTCAAACTTCCACGGAAGCTCCTTCCATGTTGAGTCGTAAAGGTCCACGAAATCAATCATCTCACCGCCAAACTCGATCGGCTCCATGTTTTCGAGAAGCTCTTTTTTACCGTATAGTACACCTATACCAGTCGGCCCACACATTTTATGACCAGAGAAAGCGTAGAAATCGCAATCCAAATCTTTCACGTCAATTTTAATATGAGGAGCTCCCTGTGCACCATCTACAACCATTATTGCACCATTTTCATGAGCAATTTGTGCAAGCTCTTTAACTGGGTTGATTACCCCTAACACATTCGAAACATGCATGATTGAAACAATTTTCGTATTTGAAGTGATGGTTTTTCGGGCATCTTCCAAAGAAATGGTGCCGTCCTCTTGAAGAGGAAGGTATTTTAATGTCGCTCCTGTTTGTTTTGCAACCTGCTGCCAAGGAATGATATTGCTGTGATGTTCCATATAAGAAATTACGATTTCATCGCCCTCTGACAGGTTAGCACGACCATAGCTTGCTGCAACCGTATTAAGAGAGGTAGTCGTTCCTCTTGTAAAAATCACTTCCTCAATAGATGAGGCATTTATAAATTTCCGAACCTTTTCACGTGCACCTTCGTAGCCGTCAGTAGCTCTCGTTCCTAATGTATGGACACCGCGGTGAACATTGGAGTTATATTCTCGGTAGTATTTTTCAAGTGTTTCGATCACTTGCACCGGTTTTTGGGAAGTAGCGGCAGAATCCAAATAGACAAGCGGGTTACCATTCACTTCCTGGTTTAAAATAGGAAAGAGCTTACGAATTTCGTATGCATTCATTATCTTACTTTCCTTTCAATAACCTCAATTAACTGCTTTTTAACTCCTTCAATTGGAAGTTCGTTGACAACAGGTGCCAAGAATCCATGAATAATTAAACGCTCGGCTTCCACTTTTGGAATACCACGGCTCATTAAATAATAAAGCTGGATTGGATCAACACGACCAACAGATGCCGCATGACCAGCTGTTACGTCATCTTCATCAATTAAAAGAATTGGGTTAGCGTCCCCACGAGCCTTGTCGCTTAGCATAAGAACACGGGATTCTTGCTCAGCGTTTGATTTGGAAGCGCCGTGCTCAATTTTACCAATTCCGTTAAATATGGAGGAAGCACTGTCCTTCATAACACCATGCTTCAAAATATACCCTTCAGAATGCTTTCCATGATGAATGATACTCGTTGTGAAATTTTGCTTTTGCTCACCACGACCAACAACAACTGTTTTCGTGTCGCCAAAAGAGCCGTCGCCAACTAAATGTGTGATATTTTCAGAAATCGTATCACCATCGTTCATTAATCCAAGTGCCCATTCAATTCTAGCATCTCTTCCTGCAACTCCACGGCGATTTACATAAGTTGTAATGCCTTTAGATAAGGCGTCCACTGCACCGTATGCTACCTTTGCGTTTGTACCTGCAATGACTTCAGTCGCAATATTAACAATTCCGTTTTCGCCTTCTACTGTAGAAATGTAGTTTTCTACGTACGTTACAGAGCTATTATCTTCTGCAACAATCAATACATGGTTGAAAAGTGCCACTTCAGCGTTGTCATGAACAAAAACTGCTTGAATTGGATCTTTTACTTCTACGTTCTTTGGTACATACAAGAACACTCCGCCGTTCATTAACGCCGCATGAAGAGCAGTTAATCGGTGTTCAGTTACTTTTATTCCGTCTTTCATAAAATATTTTTGAACTAAGTCGCTGTGTTCTTTTGCAGCAGTCAAAATATCGGTGAAAATAACACCCTGATTCTTCAATTCTTCGGATAATGTTGAATATGCCGGGGTGTTGTTTCTTTGAATATAAAGATTTTCACTTCCCTCAGCAGTGTTCAAAAGAGACTTAACACTTTCAGGAAGTTCTTCCAATGAAGAATATTTCTCGCTGTTCACAGTGTGCTGCTTAAAGTTTGTAAAATTCCATTTATCGATTTTTGTTTTGTCAGGCTTAGGCATTGGCAAGTTCTCGAAGCTTTCAAGCGCTTGAACGCGAAGCTCCGCAAGCCAGCCCGGTTCGTTGTTTTCTTTTGAAAAAGAGCTCACATACTCTTTCTCGATCGGTAGTTTAGTTTCCGTCGTCATGCTTATCCTCCTAACGCTTATGCTTCTTGGCCTACAGTTTCGTCTTCAATACCCAATTCTTTCTTGATCCAGTCATAGCCTTCTGCCTCTAAGCGCTGTGCAAGCTCAGGACCGCCTGATTTTACTACACGACCTTGCATCATGACGTGAACATAATCAGGAGTAATATAGTTTAAAAGGCGTTGATAGTGTGTAATAATCAAGCAACCGAAATCTTCTCCACGCATTGCGTTAATTCCTTTGGAAACAACCTTTAATGCGTCAATATCTAGACCGGAATCAATTTCGTCTAAGATCGCGATCTTTGGCTCAAGCATCATTAATTGAAGGATTTCATTTCGTTTTTTCTCACCACCAGAGAAACCTTCATTTAAATAACGCTGTGCCATATCTTGATCCATTTCCAAGAATGCCATTTTTTCATCCATTTTGCGGATAAACTTCATTAATGAAATCTCGTCGCCTTCTTCACGACGGCTGTTCATTGCAGAACGTAGGAAGTCAGCGTTCGTTACGCCTGAAATTTCACTCGGATATTGCATCGCAAGGAATAGACCCGCTCTAGCACGCTCATCTACTTCCATTTCTAAAACGTCTTTTCCATCTAAAGTAATGCTTCCGCTTGTCACTTCGTATTTCGGATGACCCATAATCGCAGAGGAAAGAGTGGATTTACCCGTACCGTTCGGACCCATGATTGCATGGATTTCTCCTCCCTTTACTTCCAGGTTAACGCCCTTTAAGATTTCTTTTCCTTCAATTGATACATGAAGATCTTTAATTGTTAAAGTTGATCCTGCCATATTTATACCTCCGTCATTGTTGCTTTATATAATAAAGCTATAGTCATTCTCAATTTATTCTCATTACAATCTTATAACAAATGAAAATTGTTAGCAACTAATAAAGAGATGGTTTTCCCTACATCAGTAGTGAAAAACAGTAGAAGTCCAATAAATCCTGTGTTTATGCCCTTTTTACTTTGTTCTGTATACTACCTTACTATACCCAAAATACCTTTATACAAATAGGAAAAGCTAGTGAATATTCACCAGCTTTTAAATAGTTCCTATTAAAAAAGAAGCCGACATCTATAACGAATGTCGACTTCTTATTTTATTTTTATTCAGATACAGGTACAACGGCTCCCTTGTACTGTTTTTTAATAAATTCTTGAATTTCTTTAGAGTGTAAAACTTCAACTAACGCTTTAATTTCTTCGCGAGTTTCATCGCCTTTTTTCACAGCAATTACGTTAACGTAAGGTGATTGGGAATCTTCAATAGCGATCGAATCTTCAACAGGATTTAATTCTGCATCAATTGCATAGTTTGAGTTAATTAAAACTGCGTCACCTTCATTGTTTTCATATACTTGCGGTAAAAGTGATGCTTCAATATCCGTTTTAAATTTCAAATTCTTTTTGTTTTCAACGATATCATCCACTGTAGCAGTCGTTTTATCGATGCCCTCTTTTAAAGTGATAAGACCTTTGGCTTCAAGCATGGAAAGGATTCGTCCATGGTCGGCTACTGAGCTGCTCATAATGATTTGTGCACCTTCCGGAAGCTCTTCTAAACTTTTATATTTTTTTGAATATACCCCGATCGGTTCAATGTGAATGCCGCCAGCGTTTACAAAGTCGTAACCATGTTCTTTAATTTGAGACTCAAGGTAAGGAATGTGCTGGAAGTAGTTTGCATCAAGCTCTCCTTCATCCAAAGCTTTGTTAGGCATAATGTAGTCCTGGTAAGGAACAATCTCAAGCTCGATTCCTTTTTCCTTAAGTAGAGGTGCAGCTTCTTCCAAAATTTCTGCGTGTGGAACATTTGATGCACCTACAACGATTTTCTTGCTTTCTTTTTCTCCTTCAGCTCCACCTTTTCCTTCTTCTTTACTTGTGCCGCAAGCAGCTAACAGAAGAGAAAGGGTTAAAACAACTAACAAACTCCAATACTTTTTCATGTCACCATACTCCTTTTATCTTTTATCTAATTTTGATGTAATCATATCTCCAAAAAATTGGATGATGAAAACAATGATTAATATAATAATAGTCCCCACAAGCGTTACATCATCTCGTGAACGCTGAAAACCTTCTAGATAGACAAGATTTCCAAGTCCTCCGGCGCCGATGACGCCCGCCATCGCAGTATAGCCAACAAGGGCAATAGCTGTAACGGTAATCCCTGATACGAGGGCAGGCATTGATTCTGGCAGCAGTACCTTCAAAATAATTGTACTCGTTTTGGCTCCCATCGCTTTTGCTGCCTCAATTACACCTTTATCAATCTCGCGTAGGGCAATTTCAACCATTCTTGCATAGAATGGTGCTGCTCCAATAATTAAAGCAGGAAGGGCTGCGTCTTCCCCGATAATGGTACCGACCACTGCTTTCGTGAAAGGAATCAACAAAACAATCAATATAATGAATGGAATCGATCTGAAAATATTCACCAAGCCACTTACAACAAGATTAACCACCTTGTTCTCCCATAAATGACCCTTTGATGTTAAAAATAACAGTAGTCCAAGTACGATACCGAAAATAAATGTTACCAGCACAGATACACCTGTCATGTACAGGGTCTCAACCGTCGCCTCATACATCCTGTCCCATTTTACATTCGGAAGATATGTCTCAAGCATGATTGATTACCTCCACACTGACATGCTGTTCTTGAATATAAGCAAGGGCGCGATTCACTTCATGCTCCTCGCCATCAACATGAATAAACAATGTTCCATAAGATCCTTTTTGAGTTTGAGAAATTTTCCCTTGAACGATGTTGACTTCCAAGTGAAAATTACGGATCAGTCGGGAAATGAGTGGCTTTTCCGCTTCATCTCCAACAAAAGTAAGCTGGATGACTTTTCCTTTTGGATAGCGCTCTAACAAGTGATCAATGGCTTCTTTCGTTTCCTCTGGCTCTGTAACCTGCTGTACGAACCTTTTTGTAATCGGCTGTTTAGGATTCTTGAACACATCAAGTACCTCGCCCATTTCAACAATACGTCCTTTTTCCATCACGGCCACTCGATGGCAGATTTTTCGGATGACATGCATTTCATGTGTAATAAGTACGATGGTTAAACCTAATTTTTTATTGATGTCCACAAGAAGTTCTAATATAGCATCCGTTGTTTGTGGATCAAGGGCAGAAGTGGCTTCGTCACAAAGAAGTACCTTTGGATTGTTCGCTAAAGCTCTGGCAATTCCAACCCTTTGCTTTTGACCGCCACTTAGCTGAGATGGATAGGCGTTTTCTCTTCCTTCCAAGCCGACAAGCTTTATCAATTCATCGACACGTTTTTTCCTTTGCTCTTTTCCGACACCAGCAATTTCAAGGGGGAAAGCAATATTTTCCATCACTGTTCTTGACCAAAGCAAATTAAAATGCTGAAAAATCATCCCGATTTCCTGACGAGCCTTCCTCAGCTGGCTGCCTTTTATTCTGGATATTTCTTTATCTCCTACAATCACTTGACCTTCAGTAGGCAGCTCCAATCCATTAAGCATCCGGATCAGTGTACTCTTGCCTGCCCCGCTATAGCCGATAATACCGAAAATCTCACCGCTATTTATTTTCAAATGGATATCGTCTACCGCCTTAATGCTATCTGATGCCGAAAAACCTGTTTTAAATACCTTCGTCACCTTCGACAAGGTAATCATGATGTTCACCCCGTTCCTTCCAATAAACCTTATAGACTATAGTATTTATATACAATTTCTTATAGTAAAAAAGCCTTTCTGCTAGTGAGCAGAAAGGCGTAAAATACTATTAGTCCTTTCTCTCATCTTTCAAAGTCCATAGACTTTGTGTGACTTGGCACCATTTCAAAATTCATTACGAACTTTGACGGTTGCCGGGCTTCATAGGGCACATCCCTCCACCACTCTGGATAAGAGCATCTAAAAATAATTCAATTATTGTATTACAATAATAAATGTATGGTACGAGAGTGATTCTATCATGTCAATTTTTGGCTGTCAACAAAAAGTTTTGAATTTGTAGAAAATTCGCTGTGTTAAAAAGGTTTTATTTTTCGATAGACAAAGCCTATTTAAATTAGCCAGTTAACATCAGGGGCAATTGTCCACCAAGTTAGACTTCACCGATCCTTTAAATCTTAAAGTGGAAGGCTTAGTTCCCGTTCATGCGGGATGAATTTCCAATCATACTCTTGCAGATAACGATGTAACTCCGGTCGCTTTTTCAATCGCTTGTTCTAGATCCTCTAGCAAATCATCCACATTTTCAATTCCTACAGATAGTCGGACAAGGTCCTCCGTTACTCCTGATGCTTTAATTTCTTCTGGATTAAGCTGTTGATGGGTTGTGGAGGCTGGATGGATTATTAAGCTCTTAGCGTCCCCAACGTTTGCAAGATGAGACCATAACTTCACTGAATTAATTAACACTGACCCTGCTTCTCTTCCACCTTCGATTCCAAAAACAACAACCGCTCCTGCCCCCTTCGGAAGATATTTGTTTGCCAAGTCATGAGCTGGGTGGTTTGCTTCTCCCGGATATAGTACCCACTTAACAGCAGGATGACTTTTCAAATATTCCACTACTTTTTTCGTGTTGGCGATATGCTCCTTCATACGAACGTGCAACGTTTCTAGACCTAAGTTAAATTGGAAAGCATTGAACGGACTGATCGCTGGACCTAAATCGCGCAATAGTTGAACTCTTGCTTTTGCGATATAAGCCGCAGCACCAAGCGCTTCTGCATAAACGATATTATTGTAGCTTGGGTCAGGCTGAGTAAAGCCAGGGAATTTTGGCTCTATACTAAATGTGGTGGTCATGCTTATCATCTCAAGGGCTCAGATAATTCACAAAAAATGATTAAAAAATAACACCTTCTTCTCTCTCTTTGATAATCTAAAGTTGCCAACAATAGAAACCAAAGGGAGAGAAG
>NZ_WIAQ01000042.1 GCF_009466385.1 Peribacillus tepidiphilus
TTTTGTTCCCTTCGCCCTTGATGGCCGTATCGCAACCTTTTTCGACTGTTTGTCAAGAGCGATTGCGGACTTGGCTATTCCTGAAATCCTGGCGGAGATGCCTAGAACTAGTTTTTCATAGAACTTTTGACACTACCCTTCAATCCTTATTTTCCATCTCACGAATCATTCTTGTCCACTCAATTATTCCATATTGAGGACAATAACTTTTAACTTCTACATGTTTATCTTCGCCGGGGAAAATTACTTCTAATTCAATACGAGATGGTTTTGCTTGCTTCCTTGCTTTAGGTGACAAGACCTGTAATACATGATCTCTTAATGTTTTTGGCTCTGCTTCGTTATTTCTATCTAGATCAGAAAAGAAAATACCCTGTTTTTCCCACCAATAAATTTGTATTTTACCTTTGGGTAAAAAAGTAAATGGATTTAAACTTTGAATGTAACCCTCTGCATATTCAATTGCTTGATCTACTAATGATAAAAATCTTCTATGATCTAACTCGCTAATAAGAACCAAATTGCCCTCTCGTTGAGCACGTAAAGGGACTAATTTTGCCCTTTTTATTAAATTTTCTTCAACTCTAGCATTTCTTATGAATGTTAGTTCTGACCATACCCTTGATTTTGCAAATGAATAGTACATATGAAAATTATCTGCATACTTATCAGGATGGTATCCTACGTTATACCATTCATCTACATATTTACTTGCAACAAGACTAACAATTCTATCTATACTTTCAAAAGTAATCTCTTCTGTTTTCAACTTCTTAAGATGATCTTTCAACTCAATAACTACAGAATTATCTTTATTAGATAAGTTTTCAGTTTTCTTCTGTTCTTCTTGGAACTTTAACTCAACAGCCTGAGGTAAATAAAGAAACTTTCTAACAAAAGACTTTTCCGCTGTTGACTTATGATTGTCATATGTAACAAATTCATTCGGTTCAATTAACCAACTTACTAAGACTCTGGAATCCTTCTCCAGTCGAACCTCTTTTTTTCTTTTCAAAAACCGTAAATTATACCCATGATAAGTCTTAGTGGTTTGCTTCCTTAAAACTTCATAAAAAATATCTATTAAACTTTTGGATATATTCATAAATAAATGCCTCCTTCCTATTTAATTATAATTTTCAAATATTAAATTTCCATTTACCACCTCTTTTGACTTGAATACCGTTCTCTTTAACACGTGTATAAAGGCATCGCTGCGAATCTTTTTCCATATATATGTTTACTAAACTCTCTAGTTCCTCTATTAGTTCTTGGTTTCTCTCAAATCTTTGTATAAGTTTGACAAACCATCGCTTTAATTCCTTTCTTGGTATCAACGCCAGTTTTTCCTTTTCCTCTTGCATACCTAGTTGTATTCATTTCTTTTTTTTGGTTTATTAGACTTTTTATAACATATTATCCCGGTCGGGTGTTAACATGGGAGCGGTATTGGTATTGTCATTAGAAAAAGGTTATTAGAAATGTAGAGCAGTTTAATAGAGACCTAGCAGAAGAAATAGATATTGTTACTCAACTTAAACAGTTCCAATATTGGTATTATATTCCTTACCTAAACGTATTTGGTACAAGTAAATACACAGGGTATAAAAAACTGACGAAGTTAAGACTCATGAACAAGTTTAGTATATAATGGAAAAGCAGGGCAATATAGAAATTTATAAAGTGATAGTAGTTTCAGATATCTAATTAGGAGGAAAATAATGAGGATACTTGAAATTTTTATTAAAAATTATAGGAGCATAGGCGAAGATGAAGTTAAAATTGACTTTAGTTCATCTAATATTCTCTTTCTTATTGGACAAAATTCAGTAGGGAAATCTAATATTCTGAATACTTATGAACTTTTTTGGAACACAAGCAAACATGTAGACACATATGATTTTCACTGGACCAAGAAGGATAATCCTATAGAGATTGAGGCTACAGTAGAGGTTTATACTGAAGATTTCAAATGTTGGTGTTATAAAGAGAACAAATTAAAAATCAAGCAAAAGATCTATCCTGATAATACTAGGGATTTTCTCTATTGGAGTAAAGAAGAAAACAAATTTAAAAAATTCCCTACTGCAACTGCAAAATATTTTATTTCTCAATTACCAATGCCAGTTAGGATTCCGGGATTAGAACAGATAGGTAACACTACAAACGCAGTTTCAGAACTACTTCATGCTATTTTTAAAAAAGGAATTGGCCTTTCATTACAATTTAACCAAGAACCTAATGATGTAGTTCGTGAAAGTCCCGTTATGAAATCTCTTGAGGAGAAGTTAAATATCAGTATTTCCAATGTATTCAAAGGAGTTTTTTACCCTATATGGACCCTGATAAAAATGTAACAATAAGAAGTGAATTAAAAGAGAAAGGGCATATAAAGATAAAAGTAACAATTCAAGATGGTAGTCAAAATCATGAATTAATTCTAGGAGTACACAACTTTGGAGACGCTATAAAAAGACAATTAATTTTAGCATGGGCTTTAAATAAGGATTTTTTTGATTGCATTGAACATTCTTCTGATGTAAACGATTTACTGAAGTTTAAACCAAGGAGAAAATTCATATTATTCGAAGAGCCAGAGGCATTCGCCCATCCAAGTGCGATACGCTTGTTACGCGATGAATTATATAGAATAGCAAAGGAAATGTGATGTTAGACTCAAAAGTAGACACAGTTTATTATAAAACTAACTAATAATAATGAGGTGTGTCTAATGAGTAGACAAGTATTTGATGAAGATTTTAAGAGAAGTACGGTTCAAATGATGATTGAACAGAACAAACCAGTTGCCCAAGCAGCCAGAGAGCTAGATATCAACCCAAATACCCTTCATAACTGGAAAAAGAAATATTCATCAGAATTTATCCGTGAGTCCTTACCACAAATGTCGGAAGATCAACAACTTCGAGCCTTTCAAAAACGCATTCGAGACTTAGAGGAGGAAAACGCCATACTAAAAAAGGCTATGCACTTCTTCGCGAAAGACCATCGGTAAAATACTCATTTATTCATGAGCATCGCTTCGAATTCCGAGTGGAGAAGATGTGCAAAGTGTTGAAAGTTTCTAGAAGCGGCTATTACAAGTGGCGAGATCGTCCAGAAAGTGATCGTACCAAGAGACATAAAACGTTGGTCCGTCTAGTTAAAAAATCGTTTTTAGCGTCTAGAGAGCTATATGGAAGTCCCAAAATTGCGAAAGATCTTGAAAGGAATGGAACTCCTGTTTGCCAAAAAACAGTGGCGAGAATCATGAAAGAAGAGGGCCTGAGATCTAAGACCATTAAGAAATATAAGGCTACGACAAATTCAAAACACTCGCTTCCAGTCTTTGAAAACAAATTAAATCAAGAATTTAAAGTAGATCAACCGAACAAAGTCTGGGTAGCTGATATTACTTATATCCCGACTGCGGAAGGCTGGCTCTATTTGGCAAGCGTTATGGATTTATATTCTCGTAAGATTATAGGTTGGTCGGTTGACAAAACTATGACAAAGGAATTGGTCATACAAGCTCTAAAAAGAGCATACAATCGGCAACAACCACCAAAGGAATCTGTTCTCCATCACTCTGATCGAGGAAGCCAGTACTGTTCGAAGGATTATCAAAAACTATTAAAATCTTACAAAATGGATGTAAGTATGAGCCGAAAAGGCAGATGTTATGATAATGCATGTATAGAATCGTTTCCTAGTGTATTGAAGAAAGAACTGATCTATTTAACGAAGTACAAAACCAGGGAACAGGCTAAAAAAGAAATCTATGAATATATCGAGGTATTCTATAATGCAAAAAGAATACACTCTTCAAATGGGTATTTATCGCCTTTAGAATACGAACAAACGTACTATAAGAAGTTAGCCAGTTAACACAAGACCAACCTTTTCCTCTTCATTCAAGTACAGAAGACATTCTGTACTTGAATGAAGAGGCCACCAAGCGTTAGCGCGGTAGAGGATTAAATTCTAAAAAATTGTGTCTACTATATTGACCTAATACCATGTATATAGCATAATTCCATTTTTGTTTTACCACTATTAATAATCCGCTTTTATATAATTTTCATGGTAAAGAGGCCAAAAAATAAAAATGGGACAGGCATCCAGTATTTAACCTGTCTCATTTTTGTTCTCTGTTAATAACAAATTCATTGCCCAAACTAAATGTTATGAGAAAGTGCCACATAGCATCTCTTTTAGATTCCTCTTTAAACTGAACAACTTTTGCCTATTTATATATTATACTTTGCCTTTCTCATTTTAAATGCTGTATCTCCTCCTTCTAGTGTATTCACAACGGCAGTTTTTACATTTTGATTATCAACGGAACCAATACAATTTTCTTTAATTGAACCCTGTCCGTCGACTTCTTCCATTACGATTATTAACTCAGCATCACCAAATACAGGAATATTCGCATTATGTGTTGCAAAAATAAATTGTCTATTTAATTTATAATCCCTTAAACCATCAACAAAATTTTTTGCTATATAAGAATTATCTAGATTATCTTCTGGCTGGTCTATTATTAAAGGGTCATTATTATCTAACATTAATATATTTAAAATAGCAGTACACTGTTGTCCTTTGGAAAGTTTACTAAGAGATTTAAAGTTTTCTCCTTCAGAACCTGCCCCTGCAGTATTTAATTTGACATCGATTATATCTAATAATTGGACCAATTCAAGTTCTAGTTTTTTTTCTAAGGACAATTGGGCCAGTATATCAGCCTTTGACCTAGTTAAATTATATTCTTCCATAAGTTTATCGCTGCCCTGATTTAAATGTTGTATAAACGAAAATAACGAGAAGTCATCTTTTTCTTTTATCCAAGTTAAACTTTTGGGACCTAACCCTTCAATCTCAGATAACTTTTCAATTAATTCATCTCTATTCTTACCGGCGTGAACTTCTACTTGCACTTTTCCTTTTAATTTTCCCTTATTTATCTTTTTTACTGCCCTTCTAAGAGAATCATAAGATTCATCTTGATTTTTCTTTAATTTCTCTAACAATGAATTTCTTTCTTGTATAATTGTATTCAATTCTTCTTCTATTCTCTTAGACTCGCTTTTTATTGGATTTATTCGGGCAATTTCTCCTACTGTTTCTCTATACTCTAAGGCGATTTCTGGACCTGTTTTTCCATTGAATCCCTCCAAAGACTTAATGGAGTTTTTTATCTCCCCCTCTGATTCCTTTTTTATCTCTTGCCACTCTGTATTGATATCTTCTACCTTTCTTGCAGTCTCTTTAACCAGCCTTTCATATTCATCTTTTAATTTGTTAAGTTCTAAGTTGAAGTTGGCAATTACTTCCGCAATTTTTTCGAATTTATTGCCATTTGGAGTTCCTTCCATAAACTCTTTTGTAAACGGAGTTTCTACTTCAAGAAATTGGACATTATGTTGTGTTATAATCTCTAAAGACTTTTTTATATATTCTTCTTCCGTTGATAGATGTTCTATTGTACTTAATTTATCAGCAATTCCAGTCTCTTTAAAAAAACTTACCTTTTCTTCAAGTTTTGGCAATTTTGAAATTTTGTTAGAAATTTCTTCTTTCCTCTGAATTTTATCTACCAATTTAACAGCATTTTGTTTAAGATCCTTAATAATTTCTTCTCTCTCTGTAATTAAATCTTCTTGATTTGGAAGGAATCTATTTAATATATTTAATTTAGCCTCTTCATTCGATACTAATTCTATTATTTCATTTTGTCCATAAATCTCGATATGTGGTAAAATATCTTTTACACTTAGGTTAGAAACTGTACCGTCACCATTCTCAACTACTGTTGGATCTCCGAACCTTTTGATTATTTTATACTTTTGTCCATATCGTTGGTATGATGTAACATGCAATTCTACTCTTCCATTATCTAATCCTAAATTGGCTTTAATTAATTCTCTAAAGTATTTTTTTGATTCAATGCTTTTTGGTTCTAAATCTAAAGCATACCTTATCAATTCTAATAATGTAGATTTACCTGTACCTCTCCCACCAATAGTTGTATTTAAGTTCCTAGATAAATCTATAGACAAACCATCGAGGTATCCCCCAAACACCTCAATTCGGTCAATACTGCTATGAAAACGCTCATTTTGGTCATAAGAAAGTTTCACTCTTGCACTTGGATCTTTAAAAGCCTCTTTAAAACATGTGAAATTCACTTCTGACATTTTTACTAAACAATAGGCGTTTTTCTCAAGTATGTCTTCAGGCTTACAAATATCTTTTGCATTTATAAACGCAAATGGTGTTTCTTTCTTATACATTGGTTCCTTATTTTTTATAATATTAATATATCTTGGGTGCACTTCATCGAGACTATACGGGATTTGTGCTGCTTTAAGTCTTGGATCAGACCATATATGATTCATCTGCCCCAATTTTAATATTCCATTATCACTAGTAATATGTGCAGCATACCAAAAACCTTTTAACTCTTCCTCAATAATTTTAGCAATTTCTAAACAGGATAAATGACTTGGCATAACGCCATTCTCGACATCAGTTAATCCTAATCTTCCAAGATATCTATTTAGTTGTTCTGGAGTTGTGTTCTCTGAGAATAGACACACTATATGTATCTTTTCAGCAGTTGCAATCTCAAAACCCGGAAATACAATAATTCCGTTTTCATTAAGTAACTTCCTTAGTTTTTCTGCTGTTTGCACATTGCCATGGTCTGCTAGCCCGACTACCTTAATATCTTCTGAAAGGCAATTACTTAAAATTGATTGATTATATTCATCTTCAGTAATTACATGTTCTTCTCCTCTGTAGGCAACATAACTATAAGGATTGACTTGCAATGCACACTTGTAAAACTCCGCAAATTTCTTCAAATTTTTACCTCCTTCTTAGTTTTTTTACAATTCTGGTTCCATTATATAACAAAATATGCACTTATTTATAAAAAAAATGAATACTAACTTCTTAAATCAAACTGCGGACATTAAAATTGTACAAAAAAAGAATTAAAGAGAATTGAAGCCATCTATAGTTTATAAAGGTAATATCTTTATTAATCTAAATTACCGGTAATACATCCGCCACCGTTTTAATTTTTATGGAAAAGAGTTGATTAAAGTGAAATATAATTCTAAAAGGAGGAGTTAGATACTGAAGAGATATTGCAAAAAATAAAGAAACAATAATAAAGAAATTGGAATTTTCAGAAGTATAAATTGATAAAGAGTATCAGCATAAGACATTATAATGAGATAGTTTCAACCATATACAGTAAATATAGATATGAATTATTAAATACAATCCACAAAAAGTATTAAGTCAAAGATAGAATATAAATTAAAATTAAAAAGCAGCGAAAAACACGCTGCTATTACAATTGAGTAATTGTATCATAGTTCAATACTTCAAATTGATTCTTAGGTATTTTAACTACTGTACTTGATCCTCCAGTCATATTTGTCCCTCCCCCACTTGGTACCCATGAGGCATACTTTGCTAATTTTTCAAATGTAATGTACCACCAATTTACTAAATTTCTATCCTCAGTATTATCTATTTCTCTGACAATGAAAAGCGAGTGTAAATTTCCTCTTTTTGAAGCGTAGTATGCCAACTTCACAAAAGGACCCAAATCTAAACCAAAATATTCACCCAATTTTGGATCCACAGCAGGAGTCTTTTCTTTAATTTCAATTGGATATGTGTATTGATTCCCCCATAAAATTCCGTCGATATCTGACATTTCCTGCATATAACTGTTTTGGAACGTAACCCTTAAATGTTCTTTCGTAAACTCTTCTGGAACTGCATAGGATGGAATCTGAGAAACATCAGTATTATACTTTAAAAAATTATATCGTCTTGGTCTTTCCGTAAACCCAACAATATTACTTGGAAAATCATTATAATTTTGTTGCGAGGGAAGTCCTAACTGAACAGCCTTCCAAGAAATTGTTTCAGTATTATTATTGTCGTGGATAGACGGCACACAAAAATAACTCTTTATTCCAATTTGGTGAAAAGTTGCACAAATTGTATGTAATCCATGTGTTGGATTAGGTAGTTCTCTATTAGGGGAATAATCTTGGCCAGGTTGTATAGTTTCAGGAAACATTACAACAGTATGTTCCCCAAAATTACCTCTTCCTACACTTCTTGCAATCCATCCCCCAACAGAGATCCTGTCAGCAAAACCTAAAGAATTTAAATAATTCCTAAAGTCAACTTCAGCCAGTAATCCATTTAACTTATTTCTATTTAGTTGTCTAGTATTGTTACTAGATATACTTCTTGATAGGTAATTCCTCATCACATCTAGAGATAGAGTAGCCATTTCGACCTCCAAATTGGATAATTATGTAATATCACCAAATTCTACACTTTAAAAATTCTCCTATTGAAAATTTATAAAACAGTTTATATTCAAATTTATTTTTGGTTTTCCCACCGTTAAAGGTTATTGCTATAAATAATTTCTGATTCTTGGGCTATGTACAAATCATTAATCTTTAACTTTACAAATTTTACGCAAATTTTACATCTCTAATTATTTTTTGCATTTGGCTCTTGTTGCCAACTACAACCAATTGAACAATTAAACTGTATATTTTTCTTTAGCAAAGTGTATAAATTTATCAACAGTCCAGAGGCGGTCTCTGTGTGTTTCGGGATACATGTTATGATATGGAGCGGGTACTATAAGGATAACCTTTTCATCTTCCATTTCATCTAATTGATTTGTAGTAATCCCCTGTTGCAATGTAAATAAATGCTTAGTTTCTATTCTATTTGCCTCATTTAGAATCTGTCTCCATCTATCTTTACATGTTGTTTTAGCACCAAGAAAGATTAAATCGTCATCCGGAAAAGTTGAATTTGCATATGCTGAATTAGACGGCAGAATAAAGTCTGGCTTTTTATTTCCTTCAGACTTTCCGGGATGACTGAACGGTATTCTATGAAAAGTTAATAAAAAATCAATATGATGTTCTAATGATTTTCCTGCCCTGCTTTTTCTTCTATTCAATGCACTGTTAGCAAATGCTAAAAGAGGATCTAAATCAAGGAATGGTTTAACTAGATATTCTTTATACACACTTCTTTCGATTGCACGGAATAAACTAAACTCTGTTTTTACCCAGTCTAATATAATGTTGTCTGGTGTAAATTTTTTCTTTCGATATATTTCTCTATGTAAATCTCTTGCTAATTCTGCAAGTTTAATAGTTTCAGGGAAATCTTCAAATAATTTTGCCTCTTCCCATATTCTTTTTTCTAATTTTTCGTTTAAATCAACGTCGTTCCGTTCTCCATTTATATAAACGGCATTGTTATTTACCAATGAAAGTGAAAAAGTATCTATAAAGTTTTCAATCTCTTCTTCTTTTTCAAAAATATAAACTTTATAGTTTTCTTCGTCTATTGGTATAAATACGATAAGATTTCCTACTTGTTCTGCTTTATCAAATGGTGAATTAGACCAAAAGCGGGTAATCCGATATTCATTCCTCGTACCTTTTCCATAGTAATTTACGCGACTTTCAAAGGGGTAGTACCCATCAATATGTATCTTAATATATTTATCTTTATTTTCGCCCTTTATTCCTTCTTCTTTGAAAAAGATATTCCATGCCTGTTTTGAAATATAAAGCCCTACTTGATGCCCCCCGGTCAAATCTACATCATTTGCAGAAATGAACTTACAATAAAAACGGCCGTATTTCTCGGCCGCCTTAATTGCATTCGTCAGTTTTTCTGACTCATTTTGTTGCATATTCTAACCGACCCTCTTCCACGGTTTCTTGTAGTAATTCGTCCCGTTCAATGGCTTGTATCATTTTCTCAGCAATTAGCCGAACAACAGGTACTGCAACACTATTTCCAAACTGTTTATAAGCGGCAGTATTACTTACTACAATTTTAAACGTTTCTGGAAATCCCTGCAAGCGGGCACATTCTCTTGGAGTCAATTTTCTTGGATTTTTTCCTTCTTGTGGAATGAGAATCTCACTTCCATCTTTATAGTATCTTGCACTTAATGTTCTACTATAAGAATCTAAATCAGCAAGCCCATATCCAAAACCATTCCCTTTTTTTGCATGTTTTTCTTTATAGGCTTGTAAGTACTCCCATAACTTGTCCGAAAGAGTATACTTTTCATCTACTTCTTCCTCTAAGATAGTTCTTAAAGCGGGTCCTTCCATTGGTACTTCTGGAAATTCAAATTTCAGTGGTTTCTTAAAACCTACTATGTAGATCCGTTCCCTATTCTGTGGAACTAAACCTTTCGCATTGATAACTTTATCATATACCGTGTAGCCCAGATCTTCTTCTAACACTTTCTTAATTACTTTATATGTTTTTCCTTTGTCGTGGCTTCTTAAATTCTTAACATTTTCAAGTAGAAAAGCCTGTGGCTGTTTTTCTTTTAGAATACGAGCAATATCGAAAAACAGCGTCCCTTGTGTTTCGTCTAAAAAGCCGTGTTGTCTGCCTAAACTCTTCTTTTTACTTACACCTGCAATCGAGAATGGCTGACACGGAAAACCTGCAAGGAGGATATCGTGATCTGGAATATCTTTTGCATCTATCCTTCTAATGTCACCATGAGGCTTTTCCCCAAAGTTAGCCTCGTAGGTTTCTTGGGCTTTAACATCCCACTCACATGAGAATACGCACTCTCCGTACTCCTCGAATGCTAATCTAATTCCACCGATTCCAGCGAAAAGGTCTATGAAACGATATAACAATGTTGTCACCTCCGAACATTTGTCCTATGGTTATTATAACAAAGATCGAGTTTCTTTTGTTGAATTTTATGCTATAATATAAAAGTTGCTTTTTTACAATACCCTACAGGAAAGGGTGAAACAAGTGGCAAATGTAGTAATTTACTATAAAAAAGAGCGGGATGAAAGCACAGAACAGGCGGTTCACCGTGTCAACAGTTTGATACAACAATTGGAGATCCACCACGCGATTAAAGGTGTATTTATGGATTTACCTAATGAAAGCACTGAACTAATGGAATTGTTGAACTCTCCCATTTATGAAATTGATTACATATATATGAATAAAGAAGTTGAAGATGAATTTGACAGACAATTGATAAGCCAATTGTTAAACAGGGAAAAATTCGAAATAAGATATTTTAGCGAGGCGCAGTGAGAACTGTGTCTTTTTTTATTCTCGGTCCGCTCCTATATCTTATATAGAAGAAACTCGTCTATATTCGTCCATATTTCCTTTCTTATATATTTACCTTTCTTCCTCTATTACTCTGATTGCAGAAGGCATTTACCCGTGATTTTTGCCCTATTATTCGTTCTACATAAAACAGAAAGAAGGTAATAAGATGCTAAATATAAATAATGAGACTATCCCATTCCTCCAAGTGAAGGAAACGGCTGATTGCTGCTACTCCCTCCGCTATTGTCTGGAAGAAAATGAAGAAATGAATATAAAAGTAAAGAACAGTGGAATTCTCTTTGTCCTGCTGTTTGATTTTAGAGAACAAGCGACTGATTTAATGACGAATAAAAAGAAGGGAGAAATGAAATATATAATAGAAGTAATAAGTGATTTCATATCTTAATTGTGAGAGCGGGTATATAGCCGTTCTTTTTTATTTTCTTATGTATTTACCTACCTTCTGCTCCAACTCCAATTGCAGAGGCTATTTACCCATATTTTTCCTCGATTTTCCTTCCCTGTCCGCTACCTGTGTAGGAATATATTCATAGTTAGATATATTACAATGAGGTGACACGTTATGCACTATCATCCACGACATCAAGATGTTAAGCGAATTGCTTTATATCTTCGTAAGAGTCGTGACGAAGAAGGTTTAGGTGTGGAAATTTTAAATAGACACGAAGAGCGGCTTATGAGTTTCCTAGAACCTAACCTTAAACCTCCTTTTAACAGGGAGATTGTAGGAGTATATAAAGAAGTGGGAAGTTCTGATACAATCCGTGATCGCCCAGAGTTCTGCCGTTTAATGGACGATATGGATCTAGGTATCTTAGATGCAGTTGTAGCAGTGGATTTAGACCGTATTACGCGGGGTTCAAGAAAAGAATATGGAATTATTTGTGATTGTTTCGAACAGAACGATGTCCTTCATATTACTACATCTAGAACATACGACTTGAATGAAGACGATATCCTTATTGATATAGAACATCGTATTTCCAGAAGCGAATTAAAGAAAATAACCCGCCGCTTATCTGAAGGAAAAAAGGACAGTGCACGTGAAGGACGATATTCAAATGGAAGTGCCCCATACGGATACAGATATAATAGATTAGAAAGAATGCTAGAAATTAGAACCTGACGAGGCAGCAGTCTTTCGAATGATTGTAGATATGTACCTTAATGGAACTTCTTTATGGAAGATTACGGCTTATCTTCGCTCACAAAATATTAAAACTAAAAAAGGAAAAGACTGGCATGATAACACTATTCGCAGAATGTTGAGTAACGAAATCTATATAGGCAAAATCGTCTATGGAAAACAAAGGGCAGCGGTCATAAGAAAAATAAGAATGATAAAAGAAAACAACTTAGAGAACTTGATCGTCAGTTATGGATTGTAGCAGACGGATTGCACGAACCATTGATGACAGAAGAAGAATTTCAGAAGATACAGCAACAGTTGGCAATGAACCAAAAAGTCCCAAAACATACCAAACGAGGAAAACAGCCATTAAGTGGGTTAATCTATTGTGGAAAATGTGGAAAGGCTATGACTTCAAACATAAGAGAGTCAAAGAAACTAAAAAGAACTGAACATATAATTAAAAAATGCCAAGCACTCCTATCAGACGGGTCAGTCTGTGGCAATCCCGGAATTAAAGCGGATATCATTCTTGAGTCTGTTATAAAATGGTTAGATTTATATGAAGAAGAACTAAAAAGTGAAAAAACGGATAAAAAGAAAAATCTAACAGAAGCGGAAATACAATTGAAGGCAATGAAAAAACAATTTAAAAAAAGACAAGAGGAATATGAGAATATTGTTAAACTTTATTCTAAAAGGCCATCAGAACGGTTGTTTCAGCAAATAGGTAAATTTGATGATGAATTATTGAAAATGGAAAATGAAATAAAACGACTTCAAGAAACTATCCTCTTTAATGTTCCTATATCTTTAGAAGAAAAAAGGAATAACTTTAAACATTTTAAAGAAAACTTCGATATTCGAACTTTAGACAATGAAACAGCCAATACACTTACTAATATTGGTTGGTTTTCTTGCTCAGCTTTTCAAATGCCTCGGATCCCCTGGATACCGGTCAACCGAAATTATGGGCATGTTGAAATAAATATGGGGATTTTTCATTGATTAATCTATTGGGCTTACTTTTACTTGTTGACATGACACAACCTCTTTACAAAAATTAATTTTTCTTCCATTTTCTTAATATTACCCAATAAAAAGAAAAAGACACTAACGTAATGATTAGAGTCCTCCAATTAATGAAGAGTATTTAGGATCGTCTACCAACTTGCATTTTAAAACAGGCATTTTACACAAACACTTTGAATCTCTTGCACTATCAATCTTTCGACAAAATCTATTAAACTGCTGGTAGTGCCTAGCACTTTACCTAACCTCTAAGATAATTTCAGGATAGAACCAATAATTAAAAACAATGGAACAGTCCTTATGTAGAACTGTTCCTTCTTCATTTTGTTATTTAAAGATGTTTCAGTAATTTAAAAAAACCTAACATTTCTAACAAATCGTAAACCGTTCCTTCGGCTTCCTTTATTTTGGTTTTAATGCTAGTTTCGTAAGCCGTCAATATTAATTTATACAGCTCATTTGCTCCAGCTGAATCCAAAAATGAGAGTTGAGACAAATCAATTTCTAAATTAGTAAAGCCTTGAAATCGTTCTTGAAAGCACGAACGAAAAATAGCCATTTGTTCAGCTGATGTAATATCCAAATGTCCAGCTAGAGTAAGAATAATGGTTGAATTGTTTTCTCTACACAAAATTTGAAAAGTTTGATAAGGATATTTTCGTTGGAAAAGGTTGATAAATACATCTACTTGTTGACTAATTTCTACGGCTCTCTCAGAAGATAATTCTGTCATTTTAATTTGTCGGAGCTTTCGTTGCTTTTTTTCAAATGTATTTGTAATGGAAAATAACATAATCGTTCACTCCGTTTTACTATTTTTGGGTATTTAGACATATTTTCACTCCTGCGTTTAATAGTATTATAGACCTATTTATAATAGGTTTCAATTTTTTTCCCATTGAAAAAATATTTAGATTAATTCTAACTTTATCAACAGTTAAATAAAGCTGCTCATTTTTCTAGAGTTGAAAATGAAGAAAAAAACCATGCTATGACAGTAGGTAATATCCCAACATGAAATGATCATACCCATAATTCCAGCATAGAGAGGGAATTGTATGACGATACTAGCCATAGATCGACCTGCGTCACCCGCCATTTCAACATAGCGTCTTGGCGATTCAACAAATAATAAGCCAGCTGCAAAAAAGATTCCGTTCACCACATCCAGGTTGAGAGCGGTTAGGCCACCATTATGGTAGAAGTGATAGATGAGATAGCTCAAGAATAGTAGGCCTAAGAAAACGGAACCGAAGCGGTTGTTTTCTACCTTTGTTGCCCATGTGCTTTGGATGTAACCCTTTGTTTCATTGGAAGCAGATACACCAGTTGCGGCAGCCATTTCCTCTTTAGCTGAAGTCTTTAACTCTATAATTTCATGTTTATCTTTAGGAATCATGAATCGCATCACAAAAGGCATTGTGATAAAGAGAATGAGAACGGTTACAATAGTCTGAATACTAAACATTGTCTCCGTAACAGGTCAAAGATAAATGCATCCGGAAGATATTTACGTACAATGGCTGAGAAAAATGAACCTACTTTAACTAACATGGTTGTACCCCCTTATTCTTTAATAAATGCTTTTGGATTTTTCCTACGGACGTTCGTGGAAAATCGGTAACAAACTCTACAAACTCTGGAACCTTAAATTTGGAAAGATGAAGACGGCAATAGTTGATCAATTCTTCTTCTTTCATTTTTTCTCCCGGCTTTAAAATGACAAAAGCTTTGATGGTCTCGTCCCGAATTGGATCAGGAATACCCACAACAGCAGACTCATAGACCTTCGGATGTTGGTTAATAATCAGTTCCACTTCGTTGGCGGCCACATTTTCTCCAGATCGCTTGATCATATCTTTAACACGGTCCACGAAGTAATAGAAACCGTTTTCATCTAAACGTGCCTTATCCCCTGTATACAGCCACCCATCCCGGATGGTTAATTTGGTTGCTTCTTCGTTTTGGTAGTACTCTTTCATAATGGTCCGCCCGGGTATTCCTTTGACGATGATTTGACCTGCTTCACCTGGCGAAACGTCGACTCCCTCTTCATTGACCAGACGAACCTGATAATATAGGGTAGGCCGACCAATACTTTGGTTATCTTTTTTTCCTATTAAAGGATTCATTAATGGTGTGCCGATGGTCTCAGTCATACCGTACAAATGTAAAAGCTGAACTTGGTATTTTTCCTCAAATTGCGTCAGCTGATTCTCCGATAACGCTTGAGCAAACCAAATCAAACGTATAGGATTCTCCCTTTCCTCCAGATCATACGATTGGCCGAGGATCATCCGAATCGGGGCATCAAATAAGCTGCCTACGGTTGCCCCAAGCCTTTTAGCCTGCTTAAAATATCTCGAAGCACTGAACCGGTGCGTAAGCCCGATGCTCCCTCCAACTGAAATCGCCGACATGCTCGAGTAGTATTGGGCATTTCCATGGAACAAAGGCAAAACGATCAGCTGCCGATCATGGCTTTGGAGGGCGATGGAGCGGCTCATGGCTTCTCCTGCAAAAATGTAATTCCCATGGGTTATAATGACTCCCTTAGGCTTGGAGGTTGTTCCTGACGTGTAGAGGATCGCCGCTGCATCCTCAGTCTTAAGTTCGCACGGCTCTAAATCTCCTGACTGCCGGTTCATCAGGTTAGTAAGATTCAAAGCTCCTTCCTGCTCTTGGCTGCCAGTAGATATGATATATTGAAGTTTTGGGCAAAGCGGTTTAACTTGACGAATCAATTCCAGTTGCTCTGGTGCAACAAGTACTATTTTGGTTCCAGAATGCTGAAGCAAAAATTCCATTTCGTGCGGGGTATGGAGGATATTAGTCGGCACAATCACTGCGCCAATCTTGGCTAAACCAAGCCAAGCAAAATAAAATTCAGGACAATTAGGCAAATGGACATTGACCTTGTCCCCTTTGGTTATTCCTAAATCCAAGCACATTTGGGCAAATTGGTTGATTCTAAAGTCGATGTCACGATAAGTAAAGCATTCTAAATGCCCATCAGGCCCTTCAAAAACGAGAAATTCCTTATCAGGGAAGCATTCTACTCGCCATTAATGACACAAGAATTAGGAATTAAGTTCTTTTCCAGTAGTTGATTAACATTATTTTCAAGAAGATCCGCAGCCTTAATGCCTGAAATCTTCAAAAAGGCATTGTTAAACCACATGGTATCTCCTTTTTCATTAGTTACATAGATGCCATCGTAAGAGCTATTCATAATCTGTTCAATAAAGCTGGTATGATTTTTTATTAAGCTCCACTTCTATCAGATTATATCAAATATTCTCAATTTTACTAATATTTTTTCATTAATGCATATGCAATTTTGCATATAACAGGATAAAAATGATTTTCCTTCAAAACTATATTGATAATTTCATAGGAGCATTAACTCCTTCTTTTTTTTTCACCCACTTCTAAAGGATCGGGACTTTTTGTGGCTCCACTTCTATTTTGTCATTGCCAGAAGTTTCTTCCTATGCTATAATCACAATATATTGATTATTTATAACAATTTAATACTACATATTGAAATCCGCAAGAGTTGGTGTCCGATATGGACTTAAAAGGGAATCCGGTGAAAATCCGGAACTGTCCCCGCAACTGTAAGTGCGTACGAAATAAGAATGCCACTGTACAAGTTTCTTTTATGGTTCTTGTATGGGAAGGTCTTAAAGTAGGATGATGCACAAGTCAGGAGACCTGCCAAAGCTTGTTTAAGTTTCAATTCTTCGGGGATTGAGAAGATGAAACGATGGTCGAAAAATTGGGCATTACTTCTCTTTTGACTATCGTTTGATCCGCTCATACCTTGAGCGGATTTTTTTATGTAAAAATTGAAGGAGGAGTTCAATTGGCGAATCAAACGATTCAGAAACCTACTATAGCACTTGAGGATATTAGAAAGGGGTTTCCTCACCTAGATTTTTCAAAATTATCAAACAGAGCAGAGCAAATGGCTTGGCAAAAGGAGCATCTAGATGAAACAGAATTTACCCATCAGATCGTTTTAGAATGTCTAGCCAATATGAGCGAATTAGAACCAGATTGGACGTATGTAGCCGCTCACCTTTATTTATCGGATTTGTATCAGCAAGCTAGTCGTAATCGCCAGTATGAGAAATACGGATCTCTTTACCACTTAATTTTGTACTTAACAAACAAGGGAATATATTCCCCTGTTCTATTAGAACATTATTCTCGAAATGAAATAGAAGAGCTTCAAGCAGCTATTGTTCCTGAGCGGGACAAGCTCTTTACATACATAGGCATACGCATGCTTGCGGATCGTTACTTAGCTCGAGATCATGATAAAAACGTGTTTGAGCTGCCACAAGAGCGTTTCATGATCATCGCCATGACATTAATGCGAAATGAAAAGAAAGACAAGCGAATGGAGTTGATTAAGGAAGCCTATTGGGCACTAAGTCATTTATATATGACCGTAGCAACCCCTACCCTCGCGAATGCGGGCAAAAACTGGGGACAGCTTTCTAGCTGCTTTGTCGATACAATCGATGACAGCCTGCAATCCATTTATGACAGTAACACGGACATTGCAAACCTTTCGAAAAACGGCGGCGGTATTGGCGTTTATTTAGGAAAGATTAGAAGCAGAGGCAGTGATATTAAAGGCTTTAAGGGCGCCTCTTCAGGTGTCATCCCTTGGATGAAACAATTAAACAATACGGCTGTTAGTGTAGATCAGCTCGGTCAAAGAAAAGGTGCCATCAGTGTTTATTTGGATGTGTGGCACAAAGATATTTTTTCCTTTCTTGATGCAAAACTTAACAACGGTGATGAACGCTATCGTACCCATGATTTATTTACGGGTGTATGCATTCCTGATTTATTTATGGAAAAAGTAGAAGCACGTGAAGAATGGTATTTATTTGACCCACATGAAGTTCGAAAAGTAATGGGTTATTCGTTGGAAGATTTTTATGATGAAAAATGGGGAGCTGGTTCCTTCCGGGACAAATATGAAGAGTGCGTTAAGCATCCTTTTCTTACTAAAGAAAAAGTTCCTGCGATTGACATCATGAAAGGAATCATGAGAAGCCAGCTGGAAACAGGAACTCCCTTTATGTTTTACCGTGATGAAGTTAATCGAATGAATCCGAATCGCCATCTTGGGATGATTTACTGTACCAATTTATGTACAGAAATTCTTCAAAACCAAAGCGCAACGGAAATGATCGAGCAGCGTGTGGAAGACGGGAAAATGATCATTGAAAAAATTCCAGGCGATTTTGTCGTTTGTAACCTATCCTCTATTAATCTAGCAAAGGCTGTAACAAACGATGTATTAGAGAGTCTTATTCCAATTCAAGTTCGAATGCTTGATAATGTCATCGATTTAAATACAATCCCCGTTTTACAAGGACAATTGACGAACAAAAAATACCGGGCCATTGGACTTGGAACGTTTGGATGGCACCATCTGCTTGCCTTGAAAAAGCTGAAATGGGAATCAGAAGAATCTGTTGAATACAGTGATACCCTGTACGAAAAAATTGCTTTTTTAACGATCAAGTCAAGCATGCTTTTAGCGATGGAAAAGGGTGCCTATCCTGGTTATAAAGGCTCTGATTGGGAGAAAGGCTATTATTTTGAAGCACGACAATACAACAATCAAAACTCAACGCTCGATTGGGATCACTTAAAGAGACTTGTCATGAAAAACGGCATTCGAAACGGCTACTTACTCGCGATAGCTCCGAATGCGTCGACTGCTCTAATTGCAGGCAGTACTCCAAGCATTGATCCAGTCTTTAAGAAGTTTTATTCAGAAGAGAAAAAGGATTATAAAATTCCTGTAACTGCACCCGACCTATCAGAAAACACGACTTGGTACTATAAGTCTGCTTATTTGATTGACCAGCATTGGAGCATTAAACAAAATGCCAAGAGACAACGGCACATTGATCAATCAATTTCATTTAATTTGTATGTCCAAAACACAATAAAGGCTAAAGAGCTATTAGATCTTCATTTAGCCTCTTGGAAACATCGATTGAAGACAACCTACTATTTACGATCTACTTCTTCTGCCATAGAAGATTGTGATTCTTGTTCAAGCTAAAAAGGAGTGTGTACCATGCAAGTAAAAAAACGACCCATTATGAATAAAACGGCCCCTAATCGTTCAACAGCTATTATTAACGGTGAATGTTCCAACATACTAAACTGGGATGACATTCAATATCAGTGGGCTTTTCCAAAGTATAAAAAGATGCTGGCAAACTTTTGGACACCTTTTGAAATCAATATGTCACAAGATATCAAGCAGTTCCCTTCCCTAACCGAAAATGAACAGGATGCTTTTTTAAAGATCATTGGCCTCCTTGCCTTATTGGATAGTATTCAAACCGATTATGCTGGTAAAGTGGCCGATTATTTAACCGATTCTAGTCTTTCAGCCCTTATGATTATTTTGGCACAGCAAGAAGTCATTCATAATCATTCGTATACATATGTACTATCTAGTATCGTTTCCAAACAAAAACAAGAAGAGGTTTTTGAATTTTGGCGGACGGAACCAATTTTAGAGAAACGAAATGATTTTGTCACGAATGGATACAAAGAGTTTGCTGAGAATCCTACAGTTGAAAATCTACTAAAGTCCATCGTATTTGATGTAGTGTTGGAAGGGTTATTTTTCTATTCTGGATTCGCATTCTTCTACCATCTTGCACGGAATCAAAAAATGGTGGCTACAAGCACGATGATTAATTACATTAATCGTGATGAACAAATCCATGTCGATTTATTTGTAAAAATTTTCAAAGAAGTGCTTAAGCAATATCCAGGACAAAACACTCAAGAACTTGCACATTTTGTTCGACATACTTTTGAAGAAGCGGCAAATTTAGAAATCGAATGGGCTAGGTATATAATCGGCAACAAGATCGATGGGATTTTTTTGAAGGATGTGGAGGACTATATCAAGTTCTATGCCAATGTAAGAGCCAACCAGCTCGGATTTGAACGGCCATTTGAAGGCTATCGTTCCAATCCGCTGCGCTGGATTATTGCCTATGAAGAAGTCGATCTAGGAAAATCCGATTTCTTTGAACAAAAATCAAGACAATATGTGAAAGTGAATCATGTAGACAACGGGTTTGATGAATTATAACATAGCGTTTGCGGGCAGCCTGCGATCCCCTTCTTTTTTAAGAAAGGGGATCTTTTTGTTACTTTGGTTAGTAGAAATATACGATTTATAACACAGATGAAGTTAAAGGCCTATTTTTTTGTTCACATAAAAAAGCAATAGCTATTCTTTTTGCATTTACATGCATCTCTCTCTTTGTCGTTTTTCTGTATCATGATTAGTTAACATGAAAAATGCTCTTTACGAATATAATTGAAACGGTAAAAACTATCGGTAGTGTCAAAAGTTCTATGAAAAACTAGTTCTAGGCATCTCCGCCAGGATTTCAGGAATAGCCAAGTCCGCAATCGCTCTTGACAAACAGTCGAAAAAGGTTGCGATACGGCCATCAAGGGCGAAGGGAACAAAAGTT
>NZ_WIAQ01000043.1 GCF_009466385.1 Peribacillus tepidiphilus
TTCCTCAGACCGGAAGTTTGCCGCTCGCTTCCTTCAGATTCCGCGTCACCACGGACACCCTTGCGTTAAGCTAACTGCTACTTCTGCCTTCGCAGCTCGGGACTCTCACCCTATAGATTACACCCATGCCGGGCGCACACGAAAAAAGCCAAAAGGGACACTGTTCAGCCCTTTTGGCTTTTCATCTAATTGCCTTCTTTATTCGCTTTGAATTGAGCTTCCAGCCTATAAATTCTGCTTCCTTTACTTGAGAACTTCTCTTCATATTCCGTCATGATATTTCCTTCGAAATTGCTATTGTGTAAATCAAGGCTTACAAAGTTCAACAGCATTCCATATTGAGACATACTGACAAGAGAATACTCAAATAATCCTTGATTATCTGTTTTGAAATGAATTTCTCCTCCATCCGGAAGAATGTCCTCATAAATACTCAAAAACGTCTTGTACGTAAGTCGTCTTTTTTCATGACGCTTTTTTGGCCATGGATCTGAGAAATTTAAATAGACCCTTGAAACATCTCCCTTTTGAAAGAAGTTTCTTAAGTCTTTAGCATTTACGGTCAATAGCTTCACGTTTGGAAGCTCACCTTCAATGATCTTATCGAGCGCATGAACAATAACACTCTCATAAAGTTCAATCCCTAAAAAGTTAATGTGAGGATGGGCCTTTGCCATTTCTGTAATAAATCGCCCTTTCCCAGTTCCAACTTCTATATATAACGGATTGTTGTTACCAAAAACTTCATACCATTTCCCTTTCCATTGTTCAGGGTTTGCTATGACATATTGAGGATATGCCATTAATTTATCCTTAGCCCAAGGCTTGTTTCGTAATCGCATGTTTACACCTCTAATCTAATCTTCGTTCAAAAACATACCATGTTCATGTAAGTTGCGCAAGACATTGTAAAGAAACATGTGGTTGGATACAGTAGGGGTAGCATTTTTTAAGAATGGTCGATTCTCTGTATAATTTTAAAAAAGAAATTACAACCTATATAAAGAAAGAAGCTAATGACTAGGCATTAGCTTCCATTTATTAGAAAGGTTGTGTGTTTTCATGCCGCTTTCCCAAGAACATCAAATTTCGCTTTTAAAAGATCTATTAAATAACCAGCAAAGCGACTGCTGTGGCTCCGTAGCGGAATGTGAACAAGTTGAACGGCTTGTAAAATCCTTAATGGCAAACGGAAATTATAGTCAAGACGCTATATCCTTTCTGACTGAAATATACGAGTACAGCCAAAATGGTGTGAATGCTTCTAATCTAGGTGAACATATTTCATCACATCTGGAACAGCTTTCACAATGGGTTGAAAACATGGACTCCTTATCTTAATTTGTGTTTATCACGATATCAAGATATCGAAGCCAGCTATTCATTTCTTCCAGTCGATCTTTTGTCTTATGCCATTGAACGGAATACAGCGACTGTGAAATGAAGTACCATTTCATTCTTCGCTGCAACGATTCATCTAACTTCAATCCGTATTTCTCGAGCCATGAGCTCCATTCTTCCTTCGGGATATATGAATATAGGAGCATGCCCAGATCAATCGCTGGATCAGCAATCATGGCTCCATCCCAATCAATTAAGTACAATTCATCTTCTTCAGAGAGTAGCCAATTATTATGATTAACGTCGCAATGGCAGACGACAGTCTCATTGCACTCGACTTCTGGCAGCATTCTCTCAAGAAAAGATAAAGCTTTTTTTACAATACCAATAGAAGCCACTTCCTGATCAAGACTAGCTTCTAATTGTTTTAAAATATCTTCAGGTTTTAAAGGAGTTTTCCCCAATCTTTCTAGCATGGACAACAGAGGCTTAGATTGATGAATTTTGCGAAGCAGCTGTGCCACCATCTCATCATTCATTTCTGTTTGATTCAATTCCCTTCCGTTTAACCAATGCTGTGCTGTAATCACATCGCCATTTTCTAGACGTTTTGTCCATACAAGCTTTGGAACAATTCCCTCTGCAGACAAAACCGCCAAAAATGGAGAGGAATTACGTTTTAAGAAAAGCCTTTGTTTGTCATGCTGAGCTATAAAAGCTTCCCCAGTAGCACCACCAGCAGGAATTATTTCCCATTCTTGACCTAATAAATGTTCCAATCTGGTCACCTTCAATTTCTTTGCTAACCCTTCTATAGCTATATAAAAAGCGCAATGATCTATGAACTATGCTATTCAAGCTGCAGCGCCTTATTCATCTAGAGAAATCATTATAAAAAAAGAAAGACAGCTATCAATCACAAGAATGCCATAGCTATCCTTCTAAATTTTAGTGTATAAAGTATTTTTTCGTCAAGGGTTAAAAAATTCAGATATCTCATGAAGATTCTTGTACTAGAACATACATACTTAATGGTTCCAATGTGAATTTGTGTTCCGTAATTGTATTTAAAGGCTTTATCCCAGCAGCCTGATCATTACAGATCATTTGCCATGTCCCTTTTATAGGCAAAAAGATTTCTCGTGATGTTTCAAGGTGGTGAAATGCGACAAAAATATTCTTCCATGGACCGAACTGCTCGACATTTTCAAGAAGGTATAAGATGGAAGAAAAACCCGAATCGATCAACTTCATATACTTTTCAATATCTTTCGCACTACGGAGGCGAAAAGCACCGTGTGCTTTCCGAATTGAGATCAATCCTTTAATATATTGGACATGATCAAAGTTCCTTATTTTTTCACTCCAATCAAGCTGATTGACAGAATCAGGTGATTTATAGCTATTTTCAATCCCGTGCTTAGTGCGAAAGAACTCTTGGCCACTATGAATAAAGGGCACTCCTTGAGAAAGAATGACCATACCAGTTGCCAAGCGATGGCGTTTCCGTTTTATGTCCGTAGCTTCTTTCGGATCAAAGAGGTTAATACGATCCCAAAGTGTATGATTGTCATGCGACTCTACGTAGTTGATGCTCTGTTCCGGCGAGGAAAAAAGACCACTACTCCCGTTTGCCTGTATACTTCCTGTAATAATATGCTTCACAGCCTGAGATTTTTGGGAGCTTCCGTGGATATAGCCTCTTTCATATAAATTGAAGGTACTTCCTTTTACGGTATCCCTGAAATAATCATTAAAAAATGCAATACCTGGCATTTTCTTTGCATTTTTTATCGTAGCTTTATAATCGGAAGCCAAAGGGGTATTTAAGTCCCAGCCCTCTCCAAGAATGATACAGCCTTCTTTCAAATCATCCGCTGTCTTTCTTACTTCACACATTGTTTCAATATCGAGAATTCCCATTAAGTCAAAGCGGAAGCCGTCCACATTAAATTCTTTCATCCAATATTTAATAGAATCCACGATAAATTTTCTTACCATTTTTCGTTCAGAAGCTATATCATTTCCGACACCTGTTCCATTCGATGGCATTCCAAAATCATCGTGACGAAAATAATACCCAGGGACAATTTTTTCAAAATGAGACGTTTCACGGTGGTAGACGTGATTATATACTACATCCATGATGACATAGATCCCTTTAGATTGAATGGAAGTAATCATCGTTTTTAGCTCGATAATTCTTTTATACGGATCACTGGGATCCGTGCTATAGCTCCCATCAGGAACATTATAATGTAGAGGATTATATCCCCAATTATATTCACCAGTATCTCTGGCTTCATCCACCCCATAAAAATCATTAAACGGAAGCAGCTCAAGGTGTGTAATCCCCAATTCCTTTAAGTAAGATAATCCGGTTGAATTTCTATCTGTTCCAATAGCTTCTTCTGTAAGTCCTAAATATTTTCCTTTATGTTGTATTCCACTCTCCGGATGAATGGAAAAATCTCTAATATGCGTTTCATAAATAATGGCATCAACAGGTGATTGAACTTTTTGCAGCCTAGTAAAAGGAACTCTTGTTTGTTCCAGATCAATAATAACTCCCATTTCCCCATTTGTAGATACTGCTTTCGCGTATGGATCTACAGCTTCTTTCCAGAGAAGATTGTTGCAAACGAGATAGGAGTATTCGAACCTATCATAATTCCCTTCAAGCTTTACATGCCAGACTCCTTTCTCCCCTCTAGCCATCTCTACATGAGGAAGCTCTTTTCGATTTGGATCAATTAGCTTTAATTTTACTGAAGTGGCAATAGGAGCCCAAAGCTTAAAAGAACTAAATTCTTTTGAATATGTTACTCCCAAATCATCGCCCTCGTAGTAATAATTCTCATCAAAGTCTTTCGTTCGGATTACCGCTCCAATTTGAAGATCCGTCTTATAACCATTGGAATTTTGAATTTCATACCGTTCCCCAAGAGGAACCTCGAAAGGTAACTCACATACATATTTCATAAAATTTTTTAATGGTATACGTTGATTTATAAGGAGAGGGATCTCAGCCTGGTCTTTCGTTATGAGCGAAAAACTGTCTGAATGACCATTAAAATGATAGTATGGAATTAAAATTGTAACGAGCTTCACGTCATCTAAATATGCAAAAAAAGCCCGATTTATTGCTATCATTAGTTGTTTTCCCCCACTCCTGCTACAATTGTAATCATGCGTGGTGAAATTTCTGCAGTAATTTCTCTGTTACCGACAATTTCTCCATCTGCCTGTATGAAAACATTGGAATCTGCTCTTAAAAAAATTCTTTCGCACAAAAATGAATCCACATTTTTTAGCTTCAGATGTTTTCCCAAAAAAACAGTTGCAAACATAAACAATAATTCAAACCTTTTAAACTCGCGCACCACTATTATATTGAGCTTTCCATCATTCGTCGCAGAGTCAGGAGAAATTTTTATCCCTCCACCAAAATATCCTTGGTTGACAGCGACTAAAAACCAAGTATTTTTAAAAATATAAGTTTTCCCATCGATTTCGGTATGCAATTCAAAAGGCTTGAAGGTGAACAGCTTTTTGAAAAAAAAATATAAATAAATGAGCTTTCCAGCTTTAAATGTATTGAACCATTTTTTCCAGCGTGATTTGTTTACCCCATTGGCAATCTCAGCATCCAATCCTATACCTAAGCTATTAATGAAATAATGTTTATTGTTTTGATAAGTATAGCAGCCTAAATCAACCTCTGATGTCGATTGCCCTTGAAGTATAAGACTTAGAGCTTTATGAACCTTAGTAGTTTTCTGTAGACCTCGGGCGTAATCATTGCCTGAACCAGCTGGTATACTTGAAATGATGGCATGTGGAAAGGGGGCAGCACCATTCATAATTTCATGAATTGTCCCATCCCCTCCAACACCACAAATTAACGTTTCTTCAAGAGATTGCTTTAATATTTGTTCTGTCAGCTCCTTGGCATGCCCAGATCTTTCAGTAAAAAAAACCTCGTACCTTTTTCCGTTTTTTGCTAGCTCTCTTTCGATTTTTTTCCATATTTTGATTGAGCCTTTATTGCTAGCATTAGGATTTACGATAAATACAAGCTTTTGACTGTAGACTGTCTCAGTCAATTGTCTCGACGGCATCTTCATCGCCCCAATCCAACCTTTTTACGGATGTTGTTTGACAATAATCTAATAAGACTTCAGCTCCTTTTAATTGCTGATGCTTTAATGGAAAACTTAATTTACGCATTCTTTCAAACCACCCAGGAAAACTCCTCTTATCTAATATTTGTACGTCAAAAGGCTGAGTTGGGTAATCAATATAACCATTTCTGCACAGTATGACCTTTTTCACTGGCAAGCTGACTTCATATAAGGAAAACAATTTACTCACGATTTTCTCCATTCTATTTAATGATATAAGCGGACTAAGGAATTTTTTTTCACTATGCTTATGATGCCTTCTTATCCAGAATTTCTCATTAGATCCTATGAAAGCTGCATCTTCCTCTGCTTCTAAAAAGCTGATGCACCATGCATCTGTAGGACTCAATACAATCACTTCTACTTCCACTGGAGCATTTTTCAATAAGAAAACAGGGTGATACAAAATTAAGAATGTGTCGGGAAATCTTTGAAGAAAGAAACGGAGTTTTTCATCCCAATAATATTTTTGATCGACAAATGATTTTTCCCTTAGTGTTGAAGAAGCCCATTTTAACTGAAACCGAAAAAGCTGATTGAGAAAAGATTTTTTAAGTTCTTCAATATTTGACGGTAATAATGGAATCCTTACATCTAGATCTATGCCTTCTTCGTCATGTTGAGGGAAATCTTGTACATATTCATGATCCATCGTTTCTTTATCATTTCGTTTGAAGAATTTTTTGAAGCGATTGAATAAAGTTGTTTTTTCCTCATTTTCATGCCAATCCGGTAACTCATTTTTATCATACTGAAAATGACTTTCTAACGTTCCATCGTAATATGCATTCTTCCATTTATTCCATTGTTGCTTTTTTAAGCGTACATATTGTGTAGGATAATGATAAATATCTAATTCATATCTTGATATATAATCTTGAAGCTTAATCAGTTGTCCCATTCATAACACTACCTATCTTCTATATAAATGCTTGATAATCCTCTTTATGTATCCGTTTTTGAAAGAGCAGTAGGCCTTTTACTGCTCAACAACATTCAAGTAATATCTCTTTGATTCTAGACAGGAAAGCTCATACAATGAAATCGTTCCACTGCATGAGTCGTCCATCTGCCCTTGTTGTTGATCTTTATTTTACCAAAAAGGGAATCGTTTTTAACAGATGAAAACGGTTTACTAATCTCATAGCATGAAAATAGAATACAACCTTTCTAACACCATTTTATCATTCATTCCAGAAACAGGTATTCTATTGATCTAGCATACCCATTCCTTCTACAAAAAAGAGGGCACTCTTTTCATTCCCAGATTTACCCTTCGTGCACATCAGACCTTGCACTAAAAGGTAAAAAGCACAATGATAAGTTACCCTCGTTTTTTCTTTATATTATTGTTGAATAAACAATTGACCACATTGCTCTTCAATTTCCGCTTTAAATAATTCTTGTAGCTTCTTCGTTATTTCTCCTGGCTTGCCATTTCCGATTCTTTGTCCATCAACCTCAATAATTGGCATCACTTCAACTGTGGTTCCAGTCAAAAATACTTCATCCGCATTTTTTAACTCATCAAGTGTGTATGGCTTTTCTGCAAATGGGATTCCTGCTTTCTCACATGTTTTTAGCATAACCTGTCTTGAAATGCCATTTAATATGAGATGATTAGCAGGATGAGTCTTTACGACACCGTCTACTACAATTGAAACATTGGAAAGGCTTCCTTCTGTTACAGTGCCATTTCTGTGTTGAATCGCCTCAAAACAGCCAGCATCAGCAGCTTTTTGCTTAGCCAATAAGTTCCCCAACAAATTAAGGCTCTTTATATCACAAAGCAGCCAACGGATATCTTCCACGGAGATTGTCTTAACTCCGTTCATCATGTTTTCTTCTGGTCGTGCTACTTCACGAGTGTAGGCAACAAACATCGGTTTTACATCGCTTGATGGAAACATATGATTTCTTGGTGCTACCCCTCTTGTCACCTGCAAATAAACTGTCCCAAGCGTAAGATTGTTGGCTTGGATAAGATCTTCAAGCATCGCTTTGATTTCGTCTAGACCATATGGAATATCCATGCCAATTTTTTTTCCACTTTCAAACAAACGTTGAAGATGCTCTTTGCTGGTAAACATCTTTCCATTGTATACACGGATCACTTCATAAACCCCATCGCCAAACTGATAGCCTCTGTCTTCTATATCAACAGAAGCCTCTGATCGATTGATTAGTTGACCATCAAAAATGACCTTTTCCATCTTCCCAACTCCCCTCTATATACCAGACTACAGGTCAGAAAAATTTTCAAACCATGTCCTTTTTTCCATGATACTCCTTTTTTCAAAACTAGAAAAGAGTTAGGTTGTAGACAAAGTATATTTCTATTTCGCTAATTCATAAATAGCTTGAGCATAAATGGCCGTTGCTTTTATTAAGTCTTCTATATACATATACTCATCTTTCTGGTGTGCAACATCTTCTCTGCCAGGAAAAAGCGGACCAAACGCTACTCCAGCTTCAAGGGATCTTGCATACGTACCGCCACCAATGGAAATCAATTTTGCCTTTTCTCCAGTCTGTTCTTCATACACCTTTGACAACGTCTTGATTAAAAAGCTGTTGCGATCAACATGATGCGGTTTGGAATGAGAAATGGTTTCCATTTTCATCTTTTCATTTTTCAATACTTCTTCTAATTTGGCTTTTCCATTTTCCCACTCGAAGGTGACCGGGTAACGGAGATTAACCCCCACTTTTCCGCCATCTTTATCGTTGTAATGTAAAGTTCCTACATTGATTGTTAAATCTCCCGTAATATCATCGTGATAGGAGATTCCTAAAGATTTTCCACGTGAGTCTTGGTACAAAAACTTCTGTACGAAAGCAAAGAACTGTTTTGCTTTTTCATTTACATTCAATGAAGCGATGAAAGCAGATAAAAAGAGTCCTGCATTGATGCCATTGTTCGGTTCCATTCCGTGAGCTGAAACACCTTCGACTTCTAAAGTTAAAGTACCACGATCAACATAAGCTCTTCCTTTTAATGAATGCTGCTGTAAAAATCCCTCAAATGCCTGTGTAATGGTGCACTCTTGATCTTTCGTTTCCAATTCCGCCTTTGCAAAATCTGGGACCATATTAAAACGGCGACCAGAAGAAAAGCTTTGTACTATAATGTCAGCCGATTCATTTTTATTGATTTCGGTGTTTTGTATGATATAGAAATCCCATATTCCTTTTTCTGCATAAATAATCGGAAAATCTGCGTCCGGAGCAAAACCAAGTGATGGCATTTCTTCTTTTTGAAAATATGTATCGACACATCGCCAATTAGACTCCTCGTCTGTGCCAAGGATCATTCTTACTCGCTTAGAAAGCTTTACTCCAGATTCTTTAACTAGTTTCATGGCCATATAAGCTGCCATAGTTGGACCTTTATCGTCGATGGCCCCTCTTGCAAAAATTTTGCCATCGCGAATTTCAGCACCATAAGGGTCAGAAGACCAGCCATCTCCTTCCGGTACAACATCTAGATGACAAAGAATCCCAACGATTTCTTTACCGCTCCCCATTTCAATATGACCGGCAAGGTTTTCAACGTTTTTTACTGTGAAACCGTCACTCTTACCAAGCTCTAGCATATAATCTAAAGCTTCTTTAATTCCCTTTCCAAGTGGAGCATCTGCAGTGGCATTTTCCTCATCCAAAACACTTTTAATTCGTAAAAGCTCTTGTGTTTTTTGAATAATGGTATCCTTTATTTTTTCGGTTTCTTGCTGCCAATATGTGTACTTCAAAGTTTACATCTCCTTACGATTGATTTTTTCAAATGTGCTGCACCTTTCTTGACCAGCCTATGAATACAAAGTGCCGAGAACCAATTTAATTCATTTTGCCCTCATCTCTCATAATACGGAAAATCGAAAGGAACTCAACCTTTATAAGAATCTTTGAAAAGTGATAGGACTTCTCCTCCACTTACACAGCCAAATTTAATGAAAGAAATCACTAGCAAATTGTACATAAATAGACAGAAAAACACTTACAAAAAAGCGTGACGAATTGGTAATGTAAAATATTCTAATTTTGATGAGGACTGTATTTTCTTTGAAAAACTGCATAAGTATAAAATAAAGCGGTAATCAGTTTTTGAAAAAACAACTAAATATTTTGTAAATTAGGTTAAATTAGTAGAATCCAACGAATTAAAGCGGTACAATATAAGCAGAAAGACATCTAGAAAGAAACACCAAGTTAAAAAAGGAGATGTTGAGTGTAAGGGAACTACATGAGATTGAAGATTATTCTTCTTCAGCGTCTGTCGGTTGTATCACTTGCCTTATGTTTGCTTGACCGGTGATTTTATGAACCGGGGGTATACTTTGCAAGCAAGAAATGGCATTCTTGCCTGCTAATATTCATAGTAGGGAGTGGTTTTTTGAAACCTTCAACAAATCGTATGCTTACCCGTATCAAGTCCGTTTATATGTTTATTAAACGAAATGGTACGGTGTCAACACAACAACTTGTCGAAGAATTTGGCATCACTCCTCGCACGATTCAGCGCGACCTAAATGTATTGGCATACAATGACTTGGTGAAAAGTCCAAGCAGAGGAATTTGGACAGCAACAAAGAAAAAAGTAAAGATGTCTTCGTAATGACTAAAAATAATACAGCCGGGCACCTCTAAGGTTACCCGGCTTTTTTTCAGATCAACGTTTATTGAATTTTGCTTCCTTTATAGTCTTGCTTTAAAATTCCTAGAAGCTTCGTCTTCCGTCATACTTCACTTTGCTTCTTAATTTTGTAGGCTTTCAATCTCTTCATCAGTCAATTCTCTGTATTCACCAAGCTCTAAGTCCTCATCCAGTCTCAAGGGACCCATCGAATTCCGCTTCAAATATACTACTCGTTTTCCAACAGCTTCAAACATTCTTTTTACTTGATGAAACTTCCCTTCTGTTATCGTTAGCTCGATGTCCGAACGGATGCCCGACTTAAGAATTTTCAGCTCTCCTGGTTTTGTCAAGTAGCCATCATCTAACGTGACTCCTTTTCGGAAAGCTTCTACATCCTCCTCGGTAACCTCACCATCAATAATTGCAAAATACGTTTTGGGCACATGTTTTTTAGGCGACAACAACCTGTGTGCAAGCTGACCATCGTTCGTTAAGAGGAGTAATCCTTCTGTATCCTTGTCCAGTCGTCCAACAGGAAAAGGCTTATAAATTGCATCCTCTAGTTCTAATAAGTCTAGAACGGTTTCTTGGTAGGCATCCTCTGTTGCAGATAATACTCCTTGTGGTTTATTCATCATTAAATAAATAAATTCTTTGTATTCAACGGTTTCTCCATGTACAGTCACTTGATTGATTTTTGGATCTACATGTTCTTTTGCATCTTTTACAGTCTCGCCATCTATTTTAACAGCTCCTGATTTTAAAAGCCTTTTCACTTCTTTACGGCTGCCATAACCTAGGTTTGCTAAAAGTTTATCTATTCTCATTCCTACGTTCCTTTCTTTAATTAGGGAGTGCAGCTTCTCAGCCTGACATGTTCAAGAATACATTTTGCCCAAACATATTTAGAGGCTGATAAAAATGTTTAGCCTCATCACTTTTTTCCTATTTTGCTCGAAGTCTAATTTTCTTCTGCCATTTCTCTATGCGGTTACCAAACAGTCTTTGGGCTAGTTTAGACTTTAATGCAAGAGCAAAATATACTCCTGCCCCGATAACGGCACAAATCATAATAATCAAAATAGCTTGCAAACGATGCTGTGGATCTAGACCAGTGTACAGAAGGCCATTTACAACACTCACTACTAGAGCCATGATCCCTGTAAAAATGATCATAAGAAGCGTTCGTCGAAATACGAGCTGATATCGATAGCCAGTAAAATAACGAATCACATACATATTAATGAGAGTAGCTGCCAAATATCCAATCGTAGTTGCATAAATCGAACCATCTGTTTGGAACCATTTGATTAGTGGGATATTTAAGCTTAGCTTCAACAAGAATCCGATGAGCAAGCTTAATACAGAATATTTTTGCTGATTGATCCCTTGTAGTACAGCAGCTGTAACAGAAAAGAGTGAAAAAAGTATAGCAGCAGGGGCATACACTTTTAATACTTCAACCCCGAGCTCATCATACCCATAAAATGCCGTATAGACAGGCTCAGCTAAAAGAGACATCCCAACCACTGCGGGAATCGTTAAAAACAAAAGCACTTGAAAAGCCTGATTCAATTGAGTTGAAAAGGTGTCCATTTTTTCTTCCACAAACGCCTTCGTTACAGTTGGTACAATACTCATCGCAAAAGCTGTTGCGAAAGTCATCGGAATAACGACAAGTTTATTAGCTGAAATGTTTAAAATACCTAAAGCCGTTGTCGTTTCTTCACTTTTCCCAATCGCAGCCATCGCTTTACCAAAAGTTAACGTATCTACTGCCTGGAATAATGTCATGGCAATTCCAACGAAAACAAAAGGTATTGAATAGAACAGAATCTCCTTATACATATCTACTAAAGAAATCTGCAATTGACCACGATCCTGAAGTAATAGCTCATCTAAATAAGCTTTTCTTTTCCTCCAATACCATATAAGTACGATGAGACCACCTATTGCACCAATAAACGCTGCAAAAGTAGCTACACTTATGGCTGTTACTATACTTCCATTAAGCAAAAACTTTACTATGAATGCTCCGAGTAAAAGGAAAACAATACGTACAATTTGTTCAACTACTTGTGAAAGAGCTGTTGGTCCCATAGACTCGTATCCTTGGAAAAAGCCTCGAATCAAGCTCATAATCGGCACTAATATAAGCGCAAAACTAACAGCACGAATAACTTGAGTAATATCTTCTGGTTTATAGGCTGGGTCAGATGAAGCATAATATTCTCCTAGCCCAGGAGCGATCAAATACAAAACGAAAAAAGCTAAAAATCCCGTAGCCAGCATGATTTTCATGCTCGTTTTAAATAATTTTTGTCCTAATCCATATTCTCCTAAAGCATTATATTTCGCTACGAATTTAGCTACAGCAAGCGGTAAACCCCCAGTTGCTATGCTAATAAATAATGTGTACGGAATATAGCCATATTGGTAAAGAGTAAACCCCTTAGCTCCTACCAGCGCATCAAAAGGTATTACATATAATAAACCGAGCACCTTCGACAGCATCATTCCTGCTGTCAATATAAAGGTTCCTCTTAGCAGCTTAGATGACATAAAATCCCTTCCCACTATATTAAATGAGGCAATATTTAAACAAGAACTCCATGTTTACACGTTCTTAATATTACCACAAATTCATGCCATCAAGCTGAAATTAAAATATTATTTTCTAGTACCTAAAATCTTGGATAATAAATTTTTACTTCGTACTGGTTTGCTTTATAATGTAAGGATGAAAACGCATATAGGCTGGTGTTTGAGCAACGCGGGTACATGTCTGCTTTAAAAAACACCTCAGGAGGTTACGATGCAATTTGATGTAATTGTTATTGGAGGAGGACCTTCCGGATTGATGGCAGCAATTGCAGCCGGTGAACAAGGTGCTAAAGTTCTGCTTTTAGATAAGGGTGATAAGCTCGGAAGAAAATTAGCTATTTCCGGGGGAGGAAGATGTAATGTCACCAACCGACTGCCTGTTGATGAAATCATTAAGCATATTCCTGGTAATGGGCGGTTTTTATATAGTGCTTTCTCTGAATTTAGCAATGAAGATATTATTGCTTTTTTCGAAAAGCTTGGCGTTCCTTTAAAAGAAGAAGACCACGGAAGAATGTTCCCTGTAAGCGATGATGCAAAAAGTGTTGTCAACCAGACGACTTGAAGAGTTAAAGGTAAAAATATTCACCAATGCACCTGTTAAAACGATCGATTATGGTACAGTGCATCGGGTTATTTTGAAAGATGGCCAAGCATTTGAAGCACATGCTGTCATACTAGCTGTTGGAGGCAAGTCTGTTCCTCATACTGGCTCTACCGGTGATGGTTATGCATGGGCAGAAAAAGCTGGCCACACTGTAACAGAGTTATATCCAACCGAGGTGCCACTGATCTCTTCAGAGGAGTTTATTAAAAACAAAACGCTTCAAGGTTTATCTTTAAGGGATGTAGCACTTAGCGTAATGAATCCAAAAGGGAAGCCTCTGATCACACATAAAATGGATATGATTTTCACTCATTTCGGCATTTCTGGACCAGCTGTGTTAAGGTGCAGTCAGTTTGTCGTAAAAGCTATGAAAAAATGGAATTTGAAGCAGGTTACGATGAAACTAGATGCTCTACCTGACCAAAACCCTGAAGAATTGTTTCAAACCATTCATAAAAGAATAAAGGAAGAACCAAAACGAGCGATAAAAAACAGTCTAAAAGGACTACTCCCGGAAAGGTATTTACATTTTCTATTAGATCGTGCTGAGATTGATGGGTCCGATCAGGGAGCCATCCTATCTAATGAAAAAATAAGAGCTTTCACTTCTTTATGTAAAGAGTTTACTTTTACTGTGAACGGAACATTGCCTTTGGAAAAGGCTTTTGTAACTGGCGGCGGCGTTTCTGTTAAAGAAATCCATCCGAAAGAAATGAGCTCTAAATTAATGGACGGCCTGTATTTTTGCGGAGAAATTTTAGATATTCACGGTTATACTGGAGGATACAACATTACATCCGCCCTTGTTACCGGAAGGCTAGCTGGATTGAATGCTGCAAAATATAGTCTTGAGAAAAAATACTAACAACATGAAAAGCACCTGATTGGCTCCTGATAAGAAAGGGCTGTCCCATAAATTCGGAATAACCGACGTATGGGACAGCCTTTTTTTATTAACTTCTATAGATCACCATCGCACTGAAGCAATAAATTTGATCCTCATCCTCTTCCTGCATGGCTGCAATGTTGTATTTAATGTCAATCAGCTGATCTTCGTCAATCCTCTTCAAAAATGCATTCATCTCTCTTTCCAAATCCTTCTCATGCTCATAATCAAAAAGTTTTACTCTAATCACATTTCTCTCTCCCAGTAAATCTTTTCTATCCATTTTTGACAGGTTGAGAGATTTTTATAACATCTTTATTACACTTCGTTTTGTAATAACTAGTCTACGCTCAATTCACCTTCCCAACTATACATGCCACCCTCCATGTTCACAACTTTAAAACCATTTTCGTGCATATAGCGGCACACCATTTCACTTCGAACCCCTGCTGCACAAATGATGATATATTCCTTTTCTTTATCCAAATGTTGAAGCTGTTCAGGAATCGTATTCATAGGAATATGCATAGCTCCTGGTATCTTTCCGTACGCCACTTCATAGTCTTCTCTAACATCAATTAAATGTAGATTTTCTCCTGCTTCTAATTTTTCCTGCAATACTATTGAGGATATTGTTTTGAAGTCACTCATAAGCAAATTCTCCTTTATTTGTGTTTTAATCCCCGTATTCCATCCCCTAAAAGTTCAAAACATCAAATACAATGAAGTTTATCCTAATATCATACAAAAAGAGCTAATCTGTTCGATTAGCCCTTCCATTATAACAAATTTTAGTTGGCAACAATATTTACAAGCTTTCCTGGTACAGCAATGACCTTGCGAACTGTTTTTCCATCAATTTGCTCTTTGATTTTGTCATCACCCATGGCGATTTCTTCTAGTTTTTCTCTTGTCGCATCAGCTGGAACCATTAGCTTCGCTTTTACTTTACCGTTAATTTGGATTACGATTTCTACTTCATCATCCACAAGCTTTGCTTCATCATAAGCAGGCCATGCTTCATATGCAATAGTGTTTTCATGACCAAGCTTTTCCCACAGCTCCTCTGCAATATGAGGACAAACAGGTGAAAGTAATTTCACAAAACCTTCAATGTAAGCCTTCGGTAATTTTTCTGCCTTATATGCTTCATTTATAAACACCATTAACTGAGAAATCGCCGTGTTAAAGCGTAGTCCCTCGAAGTCCTCTGTTACTTTTTTCACAGTCAAATGATATACTTTTTCAAGCTTTCCAGAATCATCATGATCCACTATCTTATCTGTTAAATTGCCGTCCTCATCCACAAGTAAACGCCATATACGATCTAAGAAGCGGCGGGAGCCGTCAAGACCGTTTGTAGACCATGCAATGGAAGCTTCTAAAGGTCCCATAAACATTTCGTACAAACGAAGTGTATCGGCACCGTGGCTTTCCACAATTTCATCCGGATTTACAACATTGCCTTTAGATTTACTCATTTTCTCGTTATTTTCTCCAAGAATCATACCTTGGTTAAATAATTTTTGGAACGGCTCCTTCGTTGGCACAACACCAATATCATATAAAAACTTATGCCAGAAACGAGCGTATAACAAGTGAAGTACCGCATGCTCTGCTCCTCCGATATAAATATCAACAGGAAGCCATTCTTTCAATTTTTCGGCATCTGCCAACGCTTCTTCATTTTTTGGATCAATATAACGAAGATAGTACCAGCAGCTTCCTGCCCATTGTGGCATCGTATTGGTTTCACGTCGTCCTTTACGTCCATTTTCATCGACAACATTGACCCAATCCGAAATGTTAGCAAGTGGTGATTCACCTGTTCCAGAAGGCTTGATTTCTTTCGTTTTCGGAAGAACGAGCGGCAGCTGGTCCTCACTTACTGGCGTGCTTGTGCCATCTTCCCAATGAATAATTGGAATCGGCTCGCCCCAATAACGTTGACGGCTGAATAACCAATCACGAAGACGATACGTTACTTTCTTTTCTCCAATTCCTTTTTCCTGAAGCCAAGCAATCATTTTTGCAATCGCTTCTTCTTTATTTAAACCATTTAAGAAATCAGAGTTTACATGCTCGCCATCGCCAGTATATGCTTCCTTCGTAACATCTCCTCCGGCGACAACTTCTTTAATCGGAAGCCCAAATTTCTTAGCGAATTCAAAATCACGCTCATCATGAGCTGGAACTGCCATTATTGCACCTGTTCCATAACTCATTAATACATAATCTGCTATCCAAATTGGCATTTTTTCGTTATTTACAGGGTTGATCGCATATGCACCTGTGAATACACCTGTTTTCTCTTTTGCAAGATCCGTTCTTTCTAAATCACTCTTACTTTTGATTTGATCGAGGTATGCCTCTACTGCTGGTTTTTGTTTAGCCGTTGTAATTTTTTCAACTAACGGATGCTCTGGAGCCAAAACTGCATAGGTTGCACCAAAAAGCGTATCGGGACGGGTTGTGAAGACAGTGAACGTCTCATCATGACCGTCAATCGTAAACTTTACTTCTGCACCTTCTGAGCGGCCAATCCAGTTGCGCTGCATTTCCTTAATGCTTTCTGGCCAATCTAATTCTTCAAGATCTTCTAATAAACGGTCGGCATAAGCCGTGATTTTCAACATCCATTGCTTCATAGGACGGCGCTCAACCGGATGGCCTCCGCGCTCACTTTTTCCGTCAATGACTTCTTCGTTTGCCAAAACCGTTCCTAATGCCGGACACCAGTTTACCGGTACTTCATCAACATAGGCTAAGCCTTTTTCATATAGCTTTAAGAAAATCCATTGTGTCCATTTGTAATAGCTTGGATCCGTAGTATTTATTTCCCTGTCCCAGTCATAGGAGAATCCTAACGATTTAATTTGACGGCGGAAGTTATTAATATTTTGCTCTGTAAATTCTGCTGGATCATTTCCTGTATCTAGAGCATATTGCTCAGCAGGAAGACCGAACGCATCCCATCCCATTGGATGAAGAACATTGTAGCCCTGCATTCTCTTCATGCGGGATAAAATATCTGTAGCCGTATAGCCTTCTGGATGACCTACATGAAGACCTGCACCTGATGGGTACGGAAACATATCCAAAGCATAGAATTTTCTTTTTCCCTTGTCTTCTTTTGTTTTAAATGTCTTGTTTTCTTCCCAATACTTCTGCCACTTTTTCTCAATCTCTCGATGATTGTAGCTCATATCCTTTTCCTCCTAGTTTAAACTACAAGCCAATGATAATAAAAAAAGGCTCTCTGTCAATTGTGGTGGTGTAAATATTTCCAATACTCTCTCTTTGGAAGGAATGTAGGTTAACCTACATTCCTTCTGATAAGTTGACGCCATAATATCTTTTTTCGTAATCGCTCAAAGCTTTTTATTCCATAA
>NZ_WIAQ01000044.1 GCF_009466385.1 Peribacillus tepidiphilus
GTTATCTAGTTTTGAAGGAATGAATTATTCCTTAATATAAAGTAGGCTCGGTGACGATGGCGAAGAGGTCACACCCGTTCCCATACCGAACACGGAAGTTAAGCTCTTCAGCGCCGATGGTAGTTGGGGGTTTCCCCCTGTGAGAGTAGGACGTTGCCGGGCAAGAGAAGATCAGCTGATAAGGCTGGTCTTTTTTTTGTATGATTTAAAAGGGATGATCCTTGTATAATGATTCAAAAGCTCTATAAAGTTGTTAGGTAGTTTATCGGATAAAAATAATTGTAAAAAGTACATTTTTTCGGATAATTATAAATTCCCCTTGAAAATCCTCCTTATGTCTCTTTTTTTATTGTATTTCGTTCTAGTCATGCTTCAGTAGTTTTGATATTTAAACTGTTTCTTCAAGCTTCCTTTAAAAATTCAAATCATCAAATTGTTCATGTAGCCATGTATAAATAAGATAAGGTCCTTTATGGATTGAGTGAGTTAAAAACTGTTGGATAAATGGATAATCGTTGCTCGCCATATTTTTTAGTACGTCGTACCACCACTCTATTTCGTAACGGGCAATCATGCTTAAATTGTAAAGTAAGAGATAGTGTATTAACAATTCTGGATAGGTAAAGCAGTTACTGCTTTTGTTTAATGAAAGGTAGAATTGCTGAGTTAAAAGATTATATTTGATGGGTCCAGAATGGTGATAAGATATTTTCTTCCCAGTTTGAAAAGATAGAGTATTATCTGAATTCTTCAAAGAGGAGATATTAACATTTATTTTCTCCTCTAAAAAAGTACTGAATCGTTCCATTGACATATGAAATAAATCAAGTACTTTATGATCAAGATTATGATCTATTCCATTTTTAGAAATAGGGATCCAGTGGTTGGATGAGGTTAAGAAGCGAAATACTGAGTTAATTTCTGGTACTTGGCCCATCAGGTCACTCATCGTAATTCTTTCCCCTTCTAAATGTTTCATGTGGAACATTTTTTCGGCCATATGTGTGAAGAGTCCATTTTTCTGAATTTTAATTTCATCTTTAAGGAATTCATAGTGTTGTTTTTTTCTTTTTCTTGTAGAAACACCATGTGCAAGAATGGCTGTTGACTCAGGGTAATCTGGATTTATTGTCAAAACGCAAGCTTTTAATAGGTGTACAAATCCGTAAAAAAGTAATATTGGCTGGATGGATATTGGTGAAATTTTCGATTGTTCATAATAGGTCTTCGCCTGTTCGAGATAATAAATAAAGGTATAACAATTATCAAAGCTCTTTATCTCTGCATCTTGAATATTTCTTTTGATATAGGCTTTTTTTAAAAAAGATTGTGAAGATGGAGTTGAATAAAATATAGAAAATTGGTCCCATATATTTGGTAAATAGAACATCAGCAAAACCTCCAAATTAATAGAAAAATCAAACATTTCAATTCTTTCTTGACAGTATTTTGTCCAATTGATAACCTACAAATAATATTTTTGTAAAGCAGGAGGGTAAAAAATGTGGGAAAATAAATTTGTAAAAGAAGGCTTAACCTTTGATGATGTATTGTTAATACCTGCAAAATCAGAAGTTTTACCCAAGGATGTTTCGATTCAAGTTTCATTAACTGATACCTTGAAATTAAATATTCCAATTATAAGTGCTGGCATGGACACTGTCACGGAAGCAGAAATGGCGATTTCAATGGCTCGTCAAGGTGGTCTTGGAATTATTCATAAAAATATGTCCATTGAGCAGCAAGCTGAACAAGTAGATAAAGTAAAAAGATCTGAAAGTGGAGTTATTACGGATCCTTTCTTTTTAACACCGGATCATCAAGTTTTTGATGCTGAGCACTTAATGGGGAAATATCGTATATCTGGTGTTCCTATAGTAAACAACAATGAAGAACAAAAGCTGGTTGGAATCATTACAAATCGTGACTTACGGTTCATTCAAGATTACTCTATTAAAATTTCCGAAGTTATGACGAAAGACAACCTAGTGACTGCTCCTGTTGGAACAACACTTGAGGAGGCAGAAAAAATTCTTCAAAAGTATAAAATTGAAAAGCTACCTTTAGTTGATGATGAAGGGGTTTTAAAAGGACTCATCACAATCAAGGATATTGAAAAAGTCATTGAATTTCCGAATTCTGCGAAAGATCAGCATGGACGTTTACTTGTTGGAGCAGCTGTCGGTGTAACGAAAGATACGATGAAGCGTGTTGAAATGCTTGTAAAAGCAAATGTAGATGTTATTGTTGTAGATACGGCTCACGGACATTCTAAAGGAGTTCTAGATACAGTAAAGCAAATTCGCAGCGCGTATCCTACCCTAAACATTATCGCGGGAAATGTTGCTACTGCTGAAGCTACAAGAGATTTAATTGAAGCAGGTGCAGATATTGTAAAAGTAGGCATCGGCCCTGGATCTATTTGTACGACAAGGGTAGTAGCTGGTGTTGGTGTTCCACAAATTACTGCGATTTATGATTGTGCAACGGAAGCGAAAAAATATGGTAAAACAATTATCGCAGACGGCGGAATAAAATACTCCGGAGATATTGTAAAAGCTCTTGCAGCAGGCGGGCATGCTGTAATGCTTGGCAGCCTACTAGCAGGTGTATCAGAGAGTCCGGGAGAAACCGAAATCTATCAAGGAAGAAGATTTAAAGTTTATCGTGGAATGGGATCTGTCGGGGCAATGGAAAAGGGATCAAAAGACCGTTATTTCCAAGAAGACAACAAAAAATTTGTTCCGGAAGGTATTGAAGGTCGTCTTCCTTACAAAGGACCTTTAGCAGATACTATTTATCAGTTAATTGGTGGTATTCGAGCTGGAATGGGCTATTGTGGAACCAAAAATTTAGAAGAGTTGAGAGAAAATACACAATTTGTAAGAATGACAGGCGCTGGCTTAAGAGAAAGTCATCCGCATGATGTACAGATCACAAAAGAAGCACCAAATTATTCTTTATCTTAATGCTATTTTCCTAAATAATTGGTAGACAGGGTGACTTTTCTCTGTCTATTTTTTTTATCATTTTTGTGATAAACTAAACAAGGTATGCAAAAAAGAAGAGGAATCTTCATTATATAAAGATAGAAAAATAGGTTGGAGGTATAGAAAGTTGAAAAAAATCAGCAAAATTTCACTGATTTTTACTCTGGTTGTTGCACTTGTTACTAGTCAATTTACCATTGCTTCTTCTGCTCGTGCGGAAAGTGATCGTTTAGGTATAAAGGCTGAAGCAGCTATTTTACTTGATGCAAAAACAGGAAAAATATTATATGAAAAAAATGCTGACACTGTACTTGGTGTGGCTAGCATGTCTAAAATGATGACAGAATACATCGTTTTAGAAGCAATTAAAAAAGGTAAAATTAGCTGGGATCAAAAAGTAAAAATTAATGAATATGTTCATAAATTATCAGCTGCTCCAGATTTATCTAATGTGGGTTTAACTCAAGGAGAAGATTATACGGTTAAGGAATTATATGAAGCGATGGCGATTTTCTCAGGAAATGCAGCTACAGTTGCTTTAGCAGAGTTAGTTGCAGGCAGCGAGAAAAACTTTGTTGATCTAATGAACAAAAAAGCCAGTGAATTAGGATTAAAGGATTACAAATTCGTTAATGCTAGCGGTTTAAATAACAAGAACTTAATGGGAAATCATCCTGCTGGACAACCTGATGAAGAGAATGTCATGACTGCTCGTGATACAGCTACTTTGGCATTTCGATTGATTAATGATTTTCCAGAAGTACTAGAATTCTCCAAAGTTCCTAAATTAAAATTCAGGGACGGTCGTGAATATCCGAACTTTAACTGGATGCTTCCAGGGTTAATCTTTCAATATGAAGGTGTAGATGGATTAAAAACAGGTTCAACTGATTTTGCAGGCTACTGTTTTACTGCAACTGCAGAGAGAAATGGTCAGCGTTTCATTTCTGTTGTTATGAAATCTCCTTCTAAAAATGATCGTTTTACAGACACGATTAAGATATTAGACTTTGCTTTTAGTAACTTCGGAAAAGAAGAGCTTCTTCCAGCTAACTATTCTCCTAAGAAAGAAGGTATATTACCTGTTACAAAAGGTAAAGAAAAAGAAGTCAAGCTGGTAACAAAAGAAGCAATAGAATTGGTGATTGAGAACGGACAAAAAGAAAAATATAAACCGGTTGTTGTCATTGATAAGAGTAAGCTGAATAGTAAAGGTGAGTTGACCGCTCCTATTAAAAAGGGAGAAAAAATCGGTTATATTACGATGAAATCTACAGATGAAGATTATGGCTATTTAACGAAAGAAGGAGAAAAACTTGCAAGTGTGGACCTCGTAGCAGCCGAAGAGGTGGAAAAAGCAAACTGGTTTGTTCTTTCCATGAGAGCGATTGGAGGCTTTTTCGGCGATGTTTGGGGGAGCGTTTCATCTACGGTAAAAGGTTGGTTTTAATATAGTTGGAACCCTTTTCTGTCTTGACAGATTAGGGTTTTTTGTTTACTTTCAAGTTAAGGTTTAAAAAGGTATTCCTACTTTTTTTATAGGTTTTAAAGAAATAGACCAACTAGGGGGAAAAGAAATGAACTTAGGTACAGACCGTGTAAAACGGGGTATGGCTGAAATGCAAAAAGGCGGCGTCATTATGGACGTTGTGAATGCTGAGCAAGCAAAAATTGCGGAAGAAGCAGGTGCTGTAGCTGTTATGGCTCTTGAGCGTGTGCCTTCTGATATTCGTGCTGCTGGTGGAGTGGCAAGAATGGCTGATCCTACGATTGTCGAAGAAGTTATGAAGGCTGTTTCCATTCCGGTAATGGCTAAAGCTCGTATTGGGCATATAGTTGAAGCACGCGTTCTTGAGGCAATGGGTGTAGACTACATTGACGAAAGTGAAGTTTTAACGCCTGCAGATGAGGAATTTCATTTAAATAAAAGAGAATTTACTGTTCCGTTTGTTTGCGGCTGCCGTGACCTTGGTGAAGCAGCACGTCGTATTGGAGAAGGTGCTTCCATGCTTCGTACAAAGGGTGAGCCCGGCACAGGAAATATCGTGGAAGCGGTTCGCCACATGAGAAAAGTAAATGCTCAAGTTCGTAAGGTTGTCAGCATGAGTGAAGATGAGTTAATGACAGAAGCAAAGCTATTAGGGGCTCCTTACGAAGTTCTATTGGAAATTAAAAAGCTTGGAAAGCTTCCTGTTGTAAATTTTGCAGCCGGCGGAGTTGCTACACCAGCTGATGCAGCACTTATGATGCAATTAGGTGCCGATGGTGTATTCGTTGGATCCGGTATTTTTAAATCTGAAAATCCTGCAAAATTCGCAAAAGCAATTGTTGAAGCAACAACTCACTATCAAGATTATGAGTTAATTGCACATTTATCTAAAGGCTTAGGCTCAGCTATGAAAGGTATTGAAATTTCTACATTAGCTCCAACACAAAGAATGCAAGACAGAGGCTGGTAAGAGGTACAATTATGCTGAAAATAGGTGTATTAGGTTTACAGGGAGCTGTACGCGAGCATGTAGAATCCATCAAAGCCTGTGGAGCCGAAGCGGTTGTCATTAAAAAGAAAGAAGAGCTTGAACAAGTAGACGGTTTAATATTGCCTGGTGGAGAAAGTACGACAATGAGAAAACTCATTGATCAGTATGGTTTTATGGCCCCACTTAAGAAATTTGCAAAGCAAGGCAAGCCGATGTTTGGAACATGTGCGGGACTTATTCTTTTAGCAAAAGAAATTGTAGGCTATAAGGAGCCTCATTTAGGTTTATTAAACGTAAAAGTTGAAAGAAACTCTTTTGGAAGACAACGGGATAGCTTTGAAGCAGATTTAAACATTAAAGGGATGGATCAGCCATTTACTGGTGTTTTTATTCGTGCTCCTCATATTGTTGAGGCGGGTGAAGGTGTAGAAGTGTTGTGTGAACATAATGGCAGAATTGTGGCCGCTAGAGAAGGCCAATTCCTCGGTTGTTCATTTCATCCCGAATTAACAGATGATCATCGCTTTATGCAATTGTTTATTGATATGGTTAAAGAAGCAAAAAAAGAAAAGATTGTATAAAGTAGTTGCATACTGGAGAAATATATAGTAAATTGATATTCAAAATTAATCTGTTAAAGCATTGATAGGAAGTAGTAGCAAGATCTTCTGTCTTTAAGAGAGTCGGTGGCTGGTGGAAACCGATGTCAGAAACTTGTGAATCCGTCCTGGAGCAAGAGTATGGAACGCCGTCTTGGTCAGTAAATACTCTCGGTAAAGGCCGTTATCTTTTAAAGTGAAAAGCAGGATTTGTCTGCTTTTAACTAGGGTGGCAACGCGGGTAACTCTCGTCCCTTTTAATAGGGATGGGAGTTTTTTATTTATTTGTATTATAGAAGGAGGACATTGGTATGCTAGATTTAAAATATTTGCGTGCTAATTTTGAAGAAGTAAAAAAAGTATTACAATACCGTGGAGAAGACTTGACGGATCTTGGTAAATTTGAGGATTTAGACGAGAGACGTCGAGAATTAATTATGGAATCTGAGCAGTTGAAGAGCAGACGTAATGAAGTGTCTCAGCAAATTGCGATTATGAAGCGTGAAAAACAAAATGCAGAACACTTGATTAAAGAAATGCGCGAGGTGGGCGATCGAATTAAAACTCTGGATGATGAGCTTCGAGTGGTAGAAGAAAACTTGGAGAATTTGATGTTATCTATTCCAAACATCCCACATGAAAGCGTCCCTATTGGTGAATCTGAGGATGATAATGTTGAAGTGAGAAAATGGGGAGAAATTCCTCAGTTTACCTTTGAACCAAAGCCTCACTGGGATCTTGCTGATGGACTTGGTATTTTAGATTTTGAAAGAGCGGCAAAGGTTACAGGAAGCCGTTTTGTATTCTACAAAGGGTTAGGAGCCCGTTTAGAGCGTGCGTTAATTAATTTTATGTTAGATTTGCACATTGAAGAGCATGGGTATGAAGAAGTTTTACCACCTTATTTAGTCAATCGTGCCAGTATGACAGGAACAGGTCAGCTTCCTAAATTTGAGGAAGATGCTTTCCGTATTGAAAGTGAAGATTACTTTTTAATTCCAACAGCTGAGGTACCTGTTACAAACCTTCATAGAGACGAGATATTAAATGCAGAAGATCTTCCAATTAATTATGCAGCCTACAGTGCTTGCTTCCGTTCTGAAGCAGGATCTGCAGGTCGTGACACTCGCGGTTTAATTCGTCAGCATCAATTTAATAAAGTTGAACTTGTGAAGTTTGTTAAACCGGAAGATTCTTATGAAGAACTTGAGAAATTAACAGGTCATGCAGAAAAAGTACTTCAGCTTTTAGGGCTTCCTTATCGTGTATTGAGCATGTGTACAGCGGATCTTGGCTTTACTGCAGCTAAAAAGTATGATATTGAAGTTTGGCTGCCAAGCTATGGAACGTACCGTGAAATTTCTTCTTGCAGTAATTTTGAGGCCTTCCAAGCAAGACGTGCGAATATCCGTTTCCGTAGAGATCCAAAAGCGAAGCCTGAACATGTTCATACCTTAAATGGTTCTGGATTAGCAATTGGACGTACGGTATCAGCTATTTTAGAAAATTATCAGCAGGAGGACGGCAGCGTCGTGATTCCTGAAGTTCTTCGACCATATATGGGCGGGAAAACAGTTATTAAGGCAAAATAAAAACTGAAAGAGAGCCGTGGCCCTTTTTATTCGGCTCTCTTTAAAAAAATAATTTTTTTGTTGACACAGTATTTTAATCATGTTATATTATCTATTGTCGATACGGAGGAATACCCAAGTCTGGCTGAAGGGATCGGTCTTGAAAACCGACAGGGGTGTAACAGCCCGCGGGGGTTCGAATCCCTCTTCCTCCGCCATTTTACTTATCACACAAACCTAGCGCATAAATATTGGAGATTGAAATTCGTTGCATATTTTGTAACGAATTTTTCATTTGTCATTACTAAAAATACTCCTAAAAAATCACCAGCCTTTGAGCTGGTGAATTTTTTATTAAGAATAAGAAAAATTTAGCGCCAGCTCCTTGTTAGAAAATTCATTGATCCAAGAAGCTGGCGCTTTTCTTAATTACTAGCTGTTCTTAGTTTTTGAGTGTATTTTAAAAATTGAGAGATACGTTCTACAATTGGTTCAATAGAGTTTTCATCTTCCATTAAATCATAATCGCTAATGTTCAATCGGAGGACTGGGCAAGCATTGAAATGGTTAATCCAGTTTTCGTATCTATTATGCATTTCTTCCCAATATTCGACTGGTGTTTGCTGCTCCATTGGTCTACCACGTTCTTGAATTCTTTTTAGGATATCCTCCAATGAGCCTTCGAGATAAATTAATAAATCGGGATGTGGAAAATAAGGAGTCATGACCATCGCTTCAAACAAGCTTGTATAGGTTTCATAATCCGTCTTGCTCATTGTTCCTTTTTCATAGTGCATTCTTGCAAATATGCCTGTATCTTCGTAGATCGAACGGTCTTGAATAAAGCCGCCTCCGTATTCGAATATCCTTTTTTGCTCTTTAAAGCGTTCTGCTAAAAAATATATTTGTAAATGGAAGCTCCATCTTGAAAAATCCTTATAAAATTTATCCAAGTAAGGATTTGTATCCACTTTTTCAAAGGATGTTCTGAAATGTAACGCTTTAGCCAGAGCGTTGGTCATTGTTGATTTACCTACCCCTACTGTGCCTGCAATTGTTATCACTGCATTTTTCGGGATATCATATTTATTACGCAAATTCATGTTTGATTAACTCCTTTTTGAAGCTGGTCTTCAATTTCTTTGAGAATGACTTTTAAGTCATGTTCATTTTTGACAAAATCTAATTCGTCCCCGCTAAATTGTAGGACTGGGATTTCTGGATGCTGTACCTTGAATTCATGCATGAACTGATGGTAGTCAAGGGAAAGCTGCTCTAGATAAAGAGGACTGATATTCTTTTCAATTTCTCGACCTCTTTTTTGGATTCTTTGAAGTAGAGTATCAAGATTCGCATGGAGATAAATAACCATATTTGGAACTGGCATATCCTGCGTTAGAATCTTAAAGATCTTTAAGTATTTTTCGTATTGTTTCTTTTTTAAAGTTCTTTGAGCGAAAATCAAATTTTTGAATATGTGATAATCAGCTACAACGGGCATTTGATTTGAGAGATATTTTGTTTCAATATCTTCAAGCTGCTTATATCGATTGCAGAGGAAAAACATTTCTGTTTGAAAACTCCACTCTTCAATGTTTTCATAAAATTTTCCTAAAAAAGGATTTTCATCAACAATTTCTCTTAGTAAATGAAACTGAAAGTGTTCGGCAATGGCTTTTGATAAGGTTGTTTTTCCAACTCCAATCGGCCCTTCGACAGTAATAAATGGCGTTTGTTTCATTCTATCCATAGGCCTCCCGGTAGTATTGAGGGTTATTCTTTACAAACCAAATGTTATTGTATCATAGTCGTAGGAACTTGCAGAGTGTTTAGAGGTGTAAAAATATAGAAAAGGGAAGAAATCCTATAAGGATCCCTTAATTGAAGGAAGTTACTGCAATTTGATATGGGTGCTTTCGTTCGTATTCGCTTTTAAAACATGGGCCATCATCTTTAAGGCATAAGTGTTATCCTGGGGATCAGCAGAAGCAATACAATCTTCTGGACAATAGAGTTAATATTCTCTCATGTAAGCATCATTTGTCGAATTTAATACGCATATATTGCCTGCGATTCCGGTTAAAATCAAATTTTTTGCTCCAAGATGGTAAAGTTCCATAAAAAGCCGAATGCTTGGGTTTAATCAAGAAAAAGTCGTCATCTTCTGGTATCATTTTTTCAATGAGTATGAATGTAAGCTCCCTTTTATTGTGTATAAGTTTTAACGGTTTAGTCATGAGAGAAGTTAGGGGTAAATAAGATGAATCATGAACAAAGTTATATGATTTATGCGATTGAAGAAGCAAAGAAAGCAAGAGATAAAATGGAAGTACCGATTGGAGCGGTAATTGTTTTGAACGGTGAGATCATAGCGGCTGCACATAATTTAAGAGAAAATAATCAAAACGCAATCGCTCATGCCGAGGTTCTTGCTATTCAGCAAGCTTGTAAGAAGCTAGGGACATGGAGACTTGAAGATGCTGAACTATATGTCACATTAGAGCCATGTCCGATGTGTGCAGGCGCAATTATACTATCTAGAATTAAAAAAGTGGTGTATGGTGCGGCTGATCCAAAAGCAGGCTGTGCCGGAACTCTGATGAATTTATTGACAGATGAAAGATTTAATCATCAATGTGAGGTAATAAGTGGAATAAAAGAAGAAGAGTGCGGTCAACTACTTTCAGAGTTTTTTCGGGAAATAAGAAATCGAAAAAAAGAGGAAAAAAGAAGGAAGCGAACAGTGGAAATGGAGACGGATACAGGAATTAACAGGGGATAAGCATTGCTTTTTTATAAAAATGTTAGTATACTTATATATGCGTCAATAAGACGCTAAACAAATTAGGTAGCAAATTTGCCGTGCTAGGTGGGGAGGTAGCGGTGCCCTGTACCCGCAATCCGCTCTAGCGGGACTGAATTCCTTCTCAAGGTTAACATACTGTAGGGTCTGCCCCAAGTAAGTGGTGTTGACGTCCGGGTCCTGCGCAATGGGAATCCATGAACCATGTCAGGTCCGGAAGGAAGCAGCATTAAGTGGAAGCTCTCATGTGCCGCAGGGTTGCCTGGATCGAGCTAACTGCTTGGGTTACGCTTATGGGTGTTAATCGACAGAAGGTGCACGGCAGTTATTTTACATAACATAAACATCCGTATGTACGGGTGTTTTTTTATTGCTCGAAATGGTAGTCTATTTTGAAAATATCAATTCCAATAAGGTATAATAATAGGGATTAGGATAAAAAGGGGGCAAGCCAGTGGGATATCAGGCATTATACAGGGTATGGAGACCACAACAATTCTCCGATGTCGTAGGCCAAGAGCATGTAACAAAGACATTGCAAAATGCATTAATACAACAAAAAATTTCCCACGCCTATCTTTTTTCGGGCCCTCGTGGAACAGGAAAAACGAGTGCGGCCAAAATTTTGGCAAAAGCTGTGAACTGTGAAAACGCGCCGGTAAAAGAGCCTTGTAATGAATGTGCGGCTTGTAGAGGCATTACGGATGGATCGGTACCGGATGTCATTGAAATTGACGCTGCTTCTAATAATGGGGTAGAAGAAATCCGGGATATACGGGATAAAGTGAAATACGCACCTAACTCTGTCAAATATAAAGTATATATTGTTGACGAAGTACATATGCTTTCGATTGGCGCCTTTAATGCGTTATTAAAAACATTAGAGGAGCCTCCAAAGCATGTTATTTTTATTTTGGCAACAACAGAGCCCCACAAGATCCCATTAACCATTATTTCTCGTTGTCAGCGTTTTGATTTTAAGAGAATCCAACCTGAAGATATAATCGGGCGGATGGAGACAATATTAAATCAAACAGAGATAAAGTGCGATCATCAAGCTCTTCAAATTATTGCACGAGCAGCAGAAGGCGGGATGCGTGATGCTTTAAGCCTTCTTGACCAAGCAATTTCTTTTAGCTCTAATGAGAGTGTTTCAGTTGAAGATGCGCTTACGGTTACTGGTTCTGTTGGTCAATCTTTTTTAACGAATTTAGCAAGGGCTATATATGAAAAAGATGTTTCCAGCGCTCTTCAAATATTAAAAGAGCTGCTTGCGATTGGGAAAGACCCGGTACGTTTAATTGAGGATATGATTTTTTATTTCCGGGATATGCTCTTATATCAAGTCTCACCTAATTTATCTTATTCTTTTGAACGAGTGATTGTTGATCCGGAATTTGCTGAATTAGCAAAAGCTTATCCTTCTCATTTAATATATGATTTAATAGAAGGTTTAAATAGTACTCAGCAAGAAATGAAATGGACGAACCATCCAAGAATTTTTCTTGAAGTGGCGCTTGTTAAGCTTTGTCATACTGAAACGTCCAGCAGTATCTCTGAGGAAACTGTTAATGAGTTGAGACAGAAAGTAGCCTCTTTAGAAAAAGAGCTACAAGTGCTAAAATCGCAAGGGATAACTGTTTCATCTACTGCTAAACCTGATATAAAACCAAAAGCTGCTGCTAAAAAGAGTTATAAGGTTCCAGTTGGTAAAGTTCATAATATATTAAAAAATGCCACTAAGCAGGATTTAAATAAAGTAAAAAACCATTGGGGACAAATGCTTGAGATGTTAGCTAGTCAAAATATGAAATCAGCTGCAGCACTTTTAAATGAATCAGAACCAGTTGCTGCTTCTGCAGATGCTTTTGTGTTAAAATTCAAGTACGAAATCCACTGTCAAATGGCCATGGAAAATACACGTTTTCTTCAAACTATTTCGTCTATTATGGAAAAAATTTGCGGTACCCCTTATTCTATGGAAGGAGTACCAGAAAACCAGTGGAAGGAAATTCGGGAAGGTTTTTTAGCAACACAAAATCCTGAAGGTCGATATGAAGAGATCGAAGAGGACCCTCTTATTGCAGAAGCACGTAAGTTAGTGGGCGATGAATTATTAGAAATCAAAGATTAACAGGAGGAATAAGATTATGATGCGTGGAATGGGCAATATGCAAAATATGATGAAGCAAATGCAAAAAATGCAAAAGAAAATGGCTGAAGCTCAAGAAGAGCTAGGAGAAAAAAGAATTGAAGGGACTGCAGGCGGTGGTATGGTCACTGTCACAGTGTCTGGTCACAAGGAAGTCCTTGAAGTAAACATTAAGCCTGAGGTTGTAGATCCTGATGATATTGAAATGCTGCAGGATTTAGTACTTGCAGCAACAAATGATGCTTTAAAGAAAGCAGATGAACTGGTGAATCAAACAATGGGACAATTCACAAAGGGCTTAAATCTTCCTGGCATGTTCTAGGAGGCGTTTTTTATGCACTATCCAGAGCCTATATCAAAGTTAATTGACAGCTTTATGAAATTGCCGGGTATTGGCCCAAAAACGGCTGCCCGGCTTGCTTTTTTTGTATTAGGAATGAAAGAAGATACGGTGTTAGATTTTGCAAAGGCGCTAGTTAATGCAAAAAGAAATCTAACATACTGTTCGGTTTGTGGACATATAACGGATCAGGATCCATGTTATATATGTGAAGATCCTAGAAGAAACAGGGATGTTGTTTGTGTTGTTCAAGACCCGAAAGATGTTATTGCTATGGAAAAAATGAGAGAATATAACGGTCTTTATCATGTATTGCATGGCAGTATTTCACCAATGGACGGAATCGGTCCGGAGGATATCAACATTCCTAATCTTTTGAAAAGACTTCAGGATGATACAATTGTTGAAGTGATTCTTGCCACAAATCCGAATATTGAAGGAGAAGCGACTGCCATGTATATATCAAGGTTGCTTAAACCTTCTGGTATAAAAGTGACGAGAATTGCCCATGGTCTACCGGTTGGTGGGGATCTTGAATATGCGGATGAAGTAACTTTATCAAAAGCGCTTGAAGGAAGACGAGAGATTTGAGGCATTAATAGGAGGGTTCTTGGTGTTTTTTCGAAAAAAAGGCTGGCTACGAAAAAAATATGACCATAAATTATTGGAGCAACTAGAACATAATAAGAATAGCTGGTTAAACCAAAAAGCGCTTTTAGAAAAAAGCCTGGATCCATCTGACGATATTATCATTCATGCGAAAATAGCTGAAGCAAAGTATTTTTATCTATTTAAAGAAGCAAAAAAAAGAAAGATCAGAATAAAAACATTTTAATCCAAGTTCTTAATCCCCTCTTTTTTTCATAGTTTGTTAGTACAAGCTATGTAGAAAGGGGATTTTTTTCTGGAGCCAATAGTGATTATCATTGTAATAACCAGTCTGATCATATTGCTACTATTTTTAGGTACTCCTGTAAAACCAGTTAGATGGATTGGTGGAGCGATCGTTAAGTTAATTATTGGAGCAATCTTTTTATTCTTTTTAAACGCCTTTGGTAACAGCTTAGGATTGCATGTACCCATCAATCTTGGTACAGCAACAATAGCAGGATTTCTTGGTATACCTGGAGTTTTTGCACTAGCGGCAATACAATATTGGGTTATATAAAGGCTGAATTAGAAATCCAGGATACCGGTTCAGATTGCTTGTCAAACGACAGAATTCATCGGTATGAACCCTGTCTAGCTACAGCGCCTAGCTAGTTTTCATCCTCGAGGTAGTTTCCTAAGTATCTTACGTCAAGCATGCGTGTAACATGATACTTGAGACAGCACTACGTTTTCAATCAGTCTGAATATACTTTCCTATAAACTTTGTATACAATCTAGCCCGGGATACCGGGTTTTTATTATAGGGAAGAAAAAATGATTAAATTATATTGACATATATATTTTTTATCTGTTAATATACTTTACGTCGCTGAAATAAGTAATGCGATATATAAATAAATTGGATGTAAAACTTTTTAAAAAAAGTATTGACAAACATCCGGTGGTAATGATAAATTAATAAAGTCGCTTCTGGGCGATGGAAATAAAAATGCACTTTGAAAACTAAACAAAACAATACGTCAACGTTAATTCTAGTTGCTTTTAAGCAACACAATTTATGAGCAAATCAAGCTCGAAAAGGATGAAGTTGAGAATCGGATGTTCTCTCTTTTAAAGCGAAAAAAGTTTTAGAAGCGAGAAGGTCGAGGAAGCAAAGTGAGCGAACGCCGGAGTTTATTATTGATAAATGAGGACGTGAGCGAGCAAAGCTGACGAAGAGATTCGACGCTTATAAAACTTTTTGGAGAGTTTGATCCTGGCTCAGG
>NZ_WIAQ01000045.1 GCF_009466385.1 Peribacillus tepidiphilus
CTATTGGAGTCACCGAGGGTTAAGAAGTCTAACTGAAAGGTATCAGACTCTACGTCATACTTAATTGAACCGCCGTATACCGAACGGTACGTACGGTGGTGTGAGAGGTCGGGGGTTAGTCACCCCCTCCTACTCGATTACTTAATGTTGCAGTCTTTAAACTATACAAAAATGGTAAGCTAAACTTGATTTTTTCTGGCATAATTATGCTATTTCTAGCCCCAATCATTGGTTTTTCAGCAGGGGCATTATTTCTTCATAGTTTAGATGGTGATGGTGAGGGTGCTGGTTTAGGTGGAGCTGTGTTAGGACTTATTACGTTAGCAAATGGGGCCATCATTTTGGTTATTGGCATTATACTTTGGCTAGTTAGATTTTTCAAAATTGGGCAACAAAAATAAGAAAATCCTTCTTCAACTATCCTGCTTCGTTCAATAACTTCCTGTACCTAATTTTAACATAAATTCCCTTATTACCTTGTAATGCTTATAAAAAAATTATTTTCAACACTCTTTTTTAAAACCTAGGTTTTGTTAAATGTTAATGTTGATAAATGAATAAAATTAAGGGAAACCGCATATATGAAGTTTTATCCATTATTATTAAAATACACCTCTGTCTATTTATTTATAAAAAGATACCACGAATTGTTATTTAAATTAGTGGAAAAATACTAAAAAAATTGGAGGTGAATACGGTGAAGAGGCTTATTACTTTAATTATTTCATTTAGTCTATTTGTTATTTTAGCAATTCCAACAACAGCTCAACAGTTTGAATATCCAGCTAATCAAGATAAGTCCTTTATTAGTGCAGATGAGTTTTATCAACAATTGAAAAAAGACGAATATAAAGAATTTGAAGATGCTACTTACAGTGTTAGACGAAAAATATCTTATAAAGAAGTACCTGATGAACTTATGACTTTTGAAAAGAAAACAGGAAGGTATTTCGGTCAACCCAAACAAGCACTTTCTCCTTTTATACACCCAGAACGACAAGTATATTTCTTTGCTTCTTTTGTTCAGACAAAAAATGAAGAGTATTGGAAGCATACAATTATTGATGCAGAGACCAAACGACAACTTGAAAGTGGAAATTCTTATCACAGTTATAAAAGTCCTTATGAATAACTCTTTCAGACAAAACCACCGACAATATTGGTGGTTTTATTATTGAGTTAACCTGTCTCATTGAATACGGACTACACATTGAATTTTGACAGTCGTAAACTATCATACGTATCCGTCATTTCAAACACAAATGATGATAATAAAAATTCTTTAATGTTATGTTTTGTACTTTCATTACTACGGCTATCGTATAGGTCTTTAAAAATTATTGCAGATATTCAAAGTAACTATACGACCGGCGGCGGTAGACCGACGATACAGTTAGAATTATTTCAAGGTCCGACTAAAATAGGTTCGCCTAGCTCATGTGATACAACTCTACGTTATTTTTACTCTGGAGTTGCGCCCAGTGAGATTAGCTATTCAAACACCGACAGGTTGTATGCTGGCTACATAGGTTCGAAATATTATGCTGCCTATATCTTGAGAGGTTTTGTGGAAATTGACATTTTACGATACACAAGCGGGTATCCGATTATCAAAGCGATATCAGTATATCAATATTCAGAAGTTACAGAAATGAGTATTTCATACGGTTATGCAGAGGTACAAGGTATGTAGATAAAATAAGCATATCGATAAGTTTAGGCTCTCTTTTAGCAGGTTCAAACATTAATCTGTACAGAGTTAAGGGGTGAAATGTAATTGAAAGACTTTATTATTGATTGCGAAACAGGAATAGGTGAAGATGTAGAATTGACAGAAGAAGAGTTGGCTCGGTGTAAAGTGGAGCAACTAGCTTGGGAACAAGAACAAGCAAAACCAATGACGCTTGAAGAATGAATCGAATTGTTACAAAAAGCATTTGATGGGGGCATATAATAGGTGGCATATCTATCACAACGAATCATTGACGGGGTTTACACTTACGATTACGTAATTTCCAAGCGTCCAGATCTCAAAGAAGGGATTGACGCTTATTTAATTTCTAAAGGTAGAGGGGATTTAATTACACAGTAAGGTGCTTATCACTCAAGAAGAAGCTAACACAAAAGGCAGTATAAAAAAGGATTTTCCACCTTCTTGAAGAATTGTAATTAAAGAACTCAAGGAGGCGTTAGGGAATGATTGATGACGAAGTAAAGAACACAGATAAGTTTTTCGAGGAATTTGGCAAGCAAGTGACCATACCTTTACACGAATATGAATATTATCAGTCACTTTCTAAAGAATACTCTAAGCTCAAAATAGATTTTTTAGAGTATATGGGATACGATGATGCTTTTTTAAAAACTGAAAAAGGATTAAATAAACTTAAGAGAAAAGAGCTTGTGAGTACGATAATTCAACAGCGTTTAGTAATTAGAAAGTTGATACAAGAACTTGAACCATCAAAGAGAGAAGAATATTTGAACTTTTTAGATGGCTTATATATGAACAAAAGAGAAAGCACCTAAAAGGTGTTTTCATTGTGTATTGGGGCAAAAATACTTATGCAGTGTAGGAGTTCTTTCTTTGCTTCTCGATTGAAGGTATTTCACTATCAAATTGAATTTACTTTTCATGAGGGGTGGTAATATGAGTGATTACAATAAATATGTTAATAAAGAAATAAAACCTAGAGTTCTAATCATTGGAGATAGATATAAAGTGTTTGAATGGGAATTAGATAGACGATTGCCTAATTTTATTCACGAAAAGATGAATGAAATAAAAAATATGGTTGTGTTAGGATTAGATCATTTTGCAGTTAAATGTATAGCTATATTCATTGAGGAAATTTTGCAACATATGGTGATTGCAAATGAAGCGGAGTTTATAGACGATTATATCGACTTACTAGAAAAATATAAAAGAAAATCTGGACATCATTTTCTCAAAATTCTTAAAGAGAGAAATCTAATACATACTGATGATTATGAGTTTTGTTCAAAGTATTGTAATGATTATGACCATGGGGGCCAGCGGTTAAGGAATATTGAATTGCATAATTTAATGGCAGAGAAGATTGATAAATTTACTTTAAGAAAAGAAGTTCAGAATAATATTGATGATTTTGGGAAGGAATTCCTTGAAAATGAAATAAAGAAAAATCCTGAATTTGTTCATATAGGTTCAAAGGATATGAACAGCAGGAATATTCTACGTGAAGTTGTAAGCCTAAATGATTTAGTTAACAGAAATGCTCTGATATTATCTAAACTAAATAACTTAAAACAAAAAAGAGATATAGTCTTAGATAAATCAAAGTTTTTTGCTATTACAATAAATTTTAAGGTTAAGCCTGTTTCGAACGTTATAGAAGTGTTCGAACCTTTATCATTTATTAATACTGTAACGTTAGAGAAAGAAGAAGCGGTTGATGATGGGTACAATTATTCATTTAGGATAGAAACAAAACAAGAGTTAGAAGTTGTTGATTTGATTCAAAGTATTTATGATATGAAAAAACATGATTTCACCATACTACAAACAAAAATATTGCCTTCATAACTTAGCTTATCTATTTAGATAAGCTTTTTTCGCATTAGAAAATGTTCAATAATAAAACAGTTTTATTAAACTAACTGAGTAGGTTATTCAAAGATGCACATTATCATGTACCCACCTTACATAATTGTGCACAAAATGTCGGATGGATACATTCAGCTCCTGCTATTCTTTTAGTTAAGGAGGTCATATAATGGATTTGCTTAAGAACTTGAACAGAGCAATACAGTATATTGAAGAAAACCTTACTCATGATATTGACTTTAAAGAGGTGGCAAGGATCGCTTTCTGCTCCGAATATCATTTTAAAAGGATGTTTTCCTTCCTTACGGGCATTACGCTATCGGAATATATCCGCCGCAGACGCCTTACTCTTGCAGCATTTGAGCTTAAAGATAGCAACGTAAAGGTCATTGACATTGCAATAAAATACGGGTACAACTCACCAGATTCTTTTGCAAGAGCTTTTCAAAACTTGCATGGTATAACACCATCAGAAGCCAGAAATAATGGCCATTCACTTAAAGCCTATCCACGAATGACCTTCCAGTTATCAATTAAAGGAGGAAATGAAATGAACTATCGAATTGTAGAAAAAGAGGCATTTCGCATTGTTGGTATTAAGAAAAGAGTACCTATTATTTTCAAAGGTGAGAATCCAGAAATCACTGCTATGTGGAAAACTCTGAATATGGAGAAGATAAATAAACTTAAAGAACTTTCTAATGTCGAGCCTTTAGGACTGATTCAAGCATCCACGAACTTTTCTGAAGGCAGAATGGAGGAAAAAGGGGAGCTTGATCACTATATTGGCGTGGCAACAACTAAGGAGTGCCCCGATGAACTAACACAACTTGAAGTTCCTGCCTCAACATGGGCTGTATTCGAAGCAATCGGACCATTTCCTGATACACTGCAGGATGTATGGGGACGTATTTATTCTGAATGGTTTCCAACCTCAAACTATGAACAAATAGAAGGTCCAGAAATCTTATGGATAGGAAGCAAAGATTTAACTTCACCAACTGTAAAATGTGAAATTTGGATTCCAGTTCTGAAAAAGTAAAAAAGGCATTAGATATATCTGTTGGGCTGTTTTGTAAGACATTTTTAATTGAAAAAAAATTGGCTGTTTTTTGCTGAAATAACGCGCATATTTACATTTATGGTTTCGTTAAAAATATCCACCACAAATTCTTAATAAATTGTAGTTAGATACAAAAAAGGGGTGGATATTTTGTTTAAAAAACTATTTATTAAATCGAAATCAGTAAGTGGTAAATCATCTAAAGAACAATTTAATAACATTTTAAATTTCACCGAATCGGTTTTAAATGCAACTAACAGAACTTCTAGAGATGACGGGATACCTTTAAAAAGCGATCAACATCCATTAATTGATATTATAAGACTAGTCGGTAGAAAATTACAAACCCAGTATATCACTGATTTATTAACTCAAAAAAACGAAACTGATTTACCTAGTCTTTTTCCCGAAAACGTCTTTTTATGTCCTTTAGAAGATGCATTAACAGAAGACGGTAGACGACTATATGATTTGATCAAGGAAGTCAATTTAACAAAAGAGTTATTTTTGAACAAAGACTTAGTTTTACCTTGGCCTTGGAAAAGGAAAAGACTAATTAATTGTATAGCACAAATCGGACAGGGAAGAGCGAATGGATCATGGAGGCAAGATCATAATCATCGGGTTGAATTATGGCTCCCGATAGGTGTTGGTTGGGTTAGAGGTGGTAATCATTCTATCACTGCAGGAATAATCCAAGGTGAAGGGAGTATTGTACCTGAAAAAATTTATGATATTAGTGAATTATATAACTATGTTTATAGTGATGGCGAGTATTACTACAGGATCGAAGATTTAGGTATCATAGCTCCTGTAAAAAATATGGAGTTTGCAGCGATTTTCGAAATAGGAAGAATAATGACGGAAAATGGAATATCATTTTAGTTATTTATTTGCAAGAGACAAAGAAAGGTTTTTTTATGTGGTCTAAAAATCAACACTTAAATTTAACAGAGCCATGAATAAAAAATTAGTTCAAGGCCTAATAAGTAGCCTTGAACTAATTTTTTACAAGAATTTTATATCTACTTCAATTTCGTTTTCTGTACGCTTATATGAAACGCGATCAATAATTAACCGTAAAAGACGGTTAAGTTCAGTTACGTCAATTTTGGGATTATTCATATTCGTTAGGACTTCTTCAATTCTACGCTTTCTTTCTGCAGTAGAAACACCTTTGTAATGTGCCTGAGTTTCACGAAGCTCTATGATTTCCATTTCTAATTTTTTTATTTTCGCTTCTTGTTCGTTCTTTCGTCTTTTTGCTTCTTCTGCAGTATAGAATTCAGCGTTAAAGCCTTCCTCAATTCTATTTATTAATCTTTTCGCTTCTTTTATTGCTTTTTCTTTTGCTTGTACTATTGCATTAATTCTATCTTTAGATTCTTCATAAAGAGCTTCCATATTTGTAATGTCACTTAAATATTTCTTCATTTCCGCCTCAATAGTCTCAAGAATAACTGAAGTATCTATTCCGGGATTCCCACATTGATGACCGAAAGGATCTTTCTTTTGGCACTTAACAACATACGTAGATTCACCATTCTTAGTTTGTTTTCTATTTATCCGTAAAGCATAACCACATTTTCCACAGTATAAGATTCCAGACAAGATGAAAACGCCTGTTCGTGAACGTTTCGCTACTTTTTGTCTGCTTTCACGAATTAGTAACATTTGCTGGTGTTCTTCAGGAGTCTTAACGGCTTCGTGACAATTTTCGATAATAATCCATTGTTCACGAGGGTGATGAGTTAGCGGCTTAGTTTTTTTGTTTTTATGACCACTTCCTGTAGTTTTGCCATGAATTATTCTACCTAAGTGAACCTCACTAAATAAAACACGTTCAACTGTAACTGCAGACCACTTATTCTTGCGTCTTGTTAAAATCCCCATATTATTCAATTTAAAAGCTATTGATTGTAAAGAAAGACCTTTAATATAATCATTTTTCATCATTTCATAAATTGGTCGTTCTTTTTCATTTACAATTAATCCCTTCTTTTCGGGGGCGTATATATATGGAAAAGGAGCAGGACCATTTACCCAATGTTTTAGATAAAGACCATTAATCTTACCGTCTCTAAATCTTTGCTTGATACGAAGATATTCATGACGAGCTATTAAAGCTTCTAAGTCATATGTTATTTCTTTTTCTTCATCAGAATAGTCATAAACATTATGGGGAGTTAAAACTAAAGTGTTTGATTCTTTAAAAGCCTCCCTATAATGCGCAACATCTTTCCAATCTCCACGACTTAGCCGATCAGTGTGCATTACAAGTACAGCATCATATAATCCTTCTCGAACTTCTTGCAGGAGCTTTTTAAACACTGGTCTATGCTCTATGCTGTCACTGTCTCCAATTTCCTCATAGATCACATAAGCGACTCCAAGTTGTTTAGCATAATGTGTTAATGCATTTCGATGTTTAATTAAAACATCCTTCTCTTTATCACCTCGACTCTTACGTAAATAAATAGCGATAATTTCCAAAGCGAGTTTTAATTCCTGTAAATGGTATGAAAATTTATGCACCTTACTCCACCTCATTTGGTTTGATTCTCAAAGATGGATTTAAAGAGAGTTGGATTACATCCAACAATGTTTTCTGAAATGTTTTTATTGCTTTTTCACTTGGAGAATTAGCATTAACTTTAATTACAAATTTGTCTTTATAAATTACAGACTGTAATTTTTTATCGATTGGTTTTTTGCTAAGATTAATCATTGTTGTATCACCTCTGAATAATTTCAAAGATGATACCAGCGCTTTTTTGATATTCTAAGTTATTGACCAAAAGTTTTTATTTTCAGAATATTTATGAGTGAAAATTAAAAGTAAGTATGGTAATATTCCTTTTAGTTTTAACGAATAATTAAATAATGAAAAAATTCAAAAGGAAGTGTTAAGAAATGTCAGTACATAAGAAAAAATACACGAATCGATTAATCCATGAAAAATCACCTTACCTTTTACAACATGCACATAATCCAGTTGATTGGTTTCCATGGGGACCTGAAGCTTTCCAAAAAGCAAAAAGGGAAGGTAAGCCAGTGTTTGTATCTATTGGCTATTCCTGACCCTGCGGGGTCAATAGATGAAAGTGAGGATGCTTATATCTACATGTCATTGGTGCCACGTGATGGAAAGAGAGAGCTTTGAGGATGAAGAGGTTGCCCGGCTTTTAAACGAGAGGTTTGTGTCAATCAAGGTGGATCGTGAGGAGCGGCCGGATGTGGATTCGATTTATATGACTGTTTGTCAGGTGATGACCGGGAACGGAGGATGGCCGCTGAATGTGTTTTTAACCCCAGATTAAGTTCCTTTTTATGTGGGAACATATTTTCCGAAAGAAAGCCGGTATGGGAGACAGGGGTTTATAGATGTGATTGTGCAGTTTCATGACCTTTTTATACGAAACAGCCAGATGAAATTGAAAGAATCAGCGGGCAGAATAAAGATGCGCTTCTCCCGGTTAGGGATAGAATAAAAGAGTCTCTCACCCCTGACATTATTAAAAAAAGCTTTGGTCAATATTTACGAACATTTGATAAGAATCATAGAGGATTTGGTCGTGCCCCTAAGTTTCCTATGCCTCATTCTCTATCATTTCTACTGAGACATGATCACTATAAAAAGGGCGATCGAGCATTGGAGATGGTTGAAAAAACGTTGGATGCTATGGCTAGAGGCGGTAAATACCATCATATCGGTTACGGTTTTCACGGTATACGGTTGATGAAAAATGTTTGGTACCGCATTTTGAAAAAATGCTGTATGACAATGCCTTGCTTACCATCGCTTACACAGAAGCCTATCAGGTAACAAAAAAGATTCCGGGAAGTGGCGGAACAAATTTTAACGTGTGTATTAAGGGGTATGCAGCATGAAGAGGGCGGTTTTTATTCAGCAGAAGAAGCGGATTCAGAAGGTGAAGAAGGAAAGTTTTATGTCTTGACACATTCTGAAGTAAAAGACGTACTTGGAGAAGGACTCGGTAGTCTCTTTTGTTCTTTGTATGACGTAACGGAAAAAAGGGAAAATTGAAGGCAAAAATATACCAAACTTAATTCAAGAAAGTATTTATTCTTATGCCATTCGTAATGAGATGGATGTTGAAGAGTTGTCTGAAAAGCTAGAGGAAGTAAGAAAGGAGTTATTTACAGTTAGGGAGAAAAGAGTCCATCCGTACAAGGACGAAAATTTTAACTGCTTGGAATGGTTTGATGATTGCTACTCTTGCAAAAGCTGGGCGGGTTTGAGTATACAAAGGCAGCGGAACGTGCCATTTCGTTTATTGACAAAAACTTAATTGTCGATGGCCCGTTAATGGTTCAATATCGAGTTGGTGAAACAGCAAACAAAGGTTTTTTAGATGACTATGCGTACATGCTTTGGGCTAACATAGAAAGGTATGAATGCACACTGCATCTGGATTATTTTAAAAGAGCAAAAACAGTTAACGGAAGATATACAAAAGCTATTTTGGACGAAGAGAATGGTGGGTTCTTCTTTTACGGAGAAGATCATGAAGAACTCTTAATTCGACCAAAGGATGCTTATGATGGAGCTCAACCATCTGGTAATAGTGTGGCCGCTATGTAAATGCTGAAGCTAGCCAGGCTGACTGGTGATTATAAGTTAGAGGAGAAAGTAGAGCAGATTTTTCAAGCCTTTGCTTCCGAGGTAGGTTCCTATCCAACTGGATTTCGTATTTCATGAAAGCTTATCTTACAACACAAATGGATATGAAAGAAGTTGTTGTGATTACGAATGATTTTGACGATCGTTTTGTTAAGCGGAACCAACATGAGTTTCTGCCTGAAGTCCTATTTGGTGGGTAAAAGTACAGACGAGTTTGTGGAATTTGCTCCGGTTACAAGTGATTATTCTACACAAGAAAATGAAACAACGATTTATGTTTGTGAAAACTTTGTATGCAATAAGCCCACTTCGGATGGGGGAGCGGCATTTAGAATACTTACAGACAAAAAATAATCAAAAAATCCGAAGAAGAATGTAAAGTGTACCCTTTGTAAAGGACATTAAAAAAAAGTCTAGGCAGCATTAAGAAGATGATTTCTGTATTGAAAAGGGGTCACCTTTTTTAAATTCCATTGATATCTGTAGTAATTGTAATAAATCATATATTGCTTTATCTCTTTTCTTAATTCATCTAGAGTTGAACATGCTTTAATAGAGGCTTCATCTTTAAAATGGCCAAAGAAAGATTCTTGAGGAGCGTTATCCCAACAGTTTCCTCTTCTTGACATAGACTGTTGTAAACCTAGTTTCTTTACTAATTTTTGATAGGTAGGGTTTGTATAGTGAACTCCTTGATCTGAATGAATCAATGTATCTTTTACTTTCTTAAAGTTTTTGTTCTTTTTTAACTTCTTGAGTGTATCTGTAGGTAAATCTAGGATCATATGATCCGACACATGATAGGCTAAGACTTCACCAGTTGAACCGTCCTTAATGGCTGATAAGTATGCCCTGAACCCTTTGCAAAAATGAAGATATGTGATATCTGTCAAGAGAACTTTTCCTGGTATCCCTTGTTTAAATTGTCTATTAAGTAGGTTAGGTACAACACGATGTTCTTTTGTAGCTTTCATCATTCGTCTATATGGATTTGCCTTTCTGATGGGGCAAATAATGTTATATTTCTTCATGATTCTTCGTATCCGTTTTAAATTGTATACAACCTTAAATTGAGCTGCCAAAGTCATTTTAATTTGGCGTGCCCCTTTTTTGCGGCCTTTAAAATGGAAGGCTTTTAGGATAACCTCTTTCACCTTTTCATCCTTTTCATTTTTTTGCTTTCATCGCTTCTCTGATTTCACAGAAAAATAGTTATAATAACCACTACGTGAGACACCAGCTACTTCACATAGGTATTTCACCATATGTTTTAGTTGGTACTTTTCAATCACCGTACGAATTAAAATATACTTTTGAATAGGAGGGAGTACTACTTCTTCATCCTCCTTTCGGCAAAACGAATCTTTTTTAATAGTTCATTCTCCGCTTTAAGTAGATTTAATTGTGCTTCTAAGCGAGCATTCTTCTCTTCTAAAGTAAAATCCTTTTCCCTAGGACGACCTGAATTTCCGGCTCTTGTGTCACGTAAACCACTTAACCCACTGTTATTGTAAGCTTTTGTCCACCTCTTACTGTCAGACTCAATTTTTTGAATTCCAACAATTTCAACCTCAAACCCACACTCTTCAAATATTTGCCTAGGAAACTTCCCTTTTTCTTTTATCCAATAAAAATACTCTTAAATTCATCAGTGTAAGTAATACCTTTAGAACTTACAGATTTCACATATTTATTAGCTGATAATAGTTTGATTTCTTTCTCTGTAAATAACTTTTTACTCATCCTGGCTTTTCCCCGATCCCCATTTTTCCTTATTTATACAAAAAAGTACCCTAGAGGTAGACTTTTTTAAAGTGTCTATTCTAAAGGGTACATTTTAATCTGTTGAAGTTATTTTTTTATTTTGTGTAGAATAAATGTTTAGTCGGCACAGACTTTAATAGAAGGATTATTTCAATTAAGCTCATGGCTTGGCGAGTTAGGGTACGACCGAGATACGTGTAGAAAAGGGTAATAGTATGGTTTAATTCCCCATATGCAACTTTTATAGGGGTAAGTACAAGATAACTACAAAAACGGCTATATAAAAATGAATTTAAAAGTGTTGAAAATAACACAAAAGCATATCAATTCCGTTTTTTATATCAAGGTGTGTCCATTTTCTTCTTTTTTATTAGTTATGGAGGCAACCCCCTGATTCAAACCGGGAATCAAGCTTTGCCTTTCCTGTTTGGCTATGTTCCCCTTTCACCAATAATAAGTGAGACGACCGGCATGGGAATCAACCAGAAAAATACTTTTTTATTGTTTGATAGTTTTGATAATGGGGGTTTTTGCATAAATCCCTGAATAAGTTTAAATAAGCTGTATCTCTTGACCAATTAGAGTTTAGGGCAAGCCTTTCAAAAACCATGGATTTATGATGTTAAAAATTGCATCAAACATTTATTTCTTAATATACCTTTTCGGGGCATGGGTATAAAATACCCATTAAGGATTCCGGAATATCTCAATAAAAATATTGATGTCAACATCTAGCCGATCAGCAAGTTGTATTAAAATAATGGTAGAGGGTATTTTATATCCACTCTCTACTTTACTAATAAAGGCTTGAGAACATATTCCCTTTGCAAGTTCCATTTGATTCAAATGTCGCTCTCTTCGTAAGGTTCTTATCATTTCCCCGAATGAATTTATATCCGACAAATAATCACCCCTAATCTAAAGCTCATTCCTTTCCGTTGCAATTATTAACTAAATGCCTATTTTATTTTTTTATATTCGTATATTGACAGAAATAGCCCTAGTATAAAAATAAACAGAAGGCTCACAGTACCTATTGGATAGTTAACGAAACTTCGGCCCACTCCTTCATGGGGACTAAATAAAAGAGGAATTACCCATGGATATAGTACATTCCATAGTACGCTTACAAGCATAATATTGAAAAATAAAACTAAACAGAGCAATAGAACTACGGAGAGGAACCCACTTGATCGCACAAAATGATGCAATTGGTATTAAACCAAAGTGCATAATCCCCATTAAGGAGACAACCTTCAGCTGCGCGAAAAAAAAATTAAATGTAAAAGGGAGATCAGTTATAAGTATTCCTAAAATAAATGGAAGGAAAAGCACGATTAGCATTGCAATAAAAATAAACCCCAAAACAGTGAACAGTTTTCCCGCATAGAACTTTATCTTAGGGATAGGACTAGTGAGCAATATAATTTGCGTTCCCCCTTGGTATTCCTTTGAAAATATGTTTCCGGTAAAAATATAGAAGGTTGCAGTACCTGTCATAAGGTTAAAAAACATATAAATTGTTTTGTAATATTCATTCCATCCCGTCTGGGTTATTGAATACTTTGGATTGACACCGTCAAAAAAAAACGAGTAAAACCGTTATAAGTTGTAAAGAGGCAATCACATAGATAATTTTGGAGCCTTTCAGATTCCTATACGGTTTGCTACTTGTTGTACCTCACTAAGAATATGGCTTGATACTAAAATTGTTTTATTATGTTGTTTAGCCAAATCGAAAAGTAATTTACGAATCTCTTTGATTCCAGCAGGATCTAGGCCGTTTGTTGGTTCATCCAATAATAACAAAGATTTGGCAATTCCAATTCTTTACCGCATACCTAAAGAAAAACTCTTCACTTTTTTGCAAGCTGTATGTTTCAGGTTTACTTAAGCTAAAATATGGTCGATTGCCTTTGGATCATGTAATCCAATTTAGTGGCTACTAATTCGTAAATTATCAACAGCATTCAGATTTCCGTAGAAACCGGGAATTTCAATGATAGTTCCGATATTACGGAGAATTATTTGGGGTAAATTTCTTTCCAAAAAGACATACCTCTCCTTTTGTTGGTTTTAATAATCCACTAACCATCCTTATCGTTGTTGTTTTACCAGCGCCATTTTCTCCTAGAAAGCCATATATCTCCTCTCTTTTTATGTGAAGGGAAATATTATTTACTACAGGTTTTGAATCTTAGACTTTTGTTAAATTAGCTGTTTCCATTACATAAGTCAACGATCTTTACTCCTTTCTCTTCCGATAGTTTACACTTCATAATTTGGAACTTAACTTTATGATAGAAAAGATTTTCTACATGAATTCCCCCTCCTATTGTAAATTATATCCTACAAATCATTTTAATTAATTGTAATTTTTTATCATTTCACAAAATTGTAACCAATTATAACCAAAGGAATATATTTTGTACTCATATGCTTGTACAATAAAACTGTAGATACGACTCCATAGATATAACTACATTATTTTTAATTAGTGGGTAGTGTCAAAAGTTCTATGAAAAACTAGTTCTAGGCATCTCCGCCAGGATTTCAGGAATAGCCAAGTCCGCAATCGCTCTTGACAAACAGTCGAAAAAGGTTGCGATACGGCCATCAAGGGCGAAGGGAACAAAAGT
>NZ_WIAQ01000046.1 GCF_009466385.1 Peribacillus tepidiphilus
CTTTTGTTCCCTTCGCCCTTGATGGCCGTATCGCAACCTTTTTCGACTGTTTGTCAAGAGCGATTGCGGACTTGGCTATTCCTGAAATCCTGGCGGAGATGCCTAGAACTAGTTTTTCATAGAACTTTTGACACTACCATTGGTTTAAAGTATCTATATTCAGGCTCATGATGACAGTACAAATGTATGTATTAGGAAAAAATTGGAACAAAAAACACCAACGGATTCATTATACTATAACCCCTCTAAATAAATCAATATATTGTATGTCAAAAATATCAAAACACTATATATAGTATTTGTGATTTTGAGCAATGGAATCTCATTTCGATATCATAACGAATTCCTTATAAAAAAAGTTGGGTACTAGAAATGTTTAAATCTATACTGGTGTCAATTCGCTAAAAAGTCGTATCAAACCAACCCCAACCCGCTCTACCTCAAAAACCTTAGAACCGCAAGGCTCCACCCCCTCTTTCCTCCTTGCCCCTAAAATCCCCCTATTAATTATAGTCGTATTACAAACCAGAAGAAAAACCGAGGAAATCCAGAGAAAATCAGAGTCAAAAAAGCAAATAAAGTCGTATCAAAGGCAGAGGAATAACAGGGGTCAGGGATAAGGATATGAGAAAAATATCTGAGGAAGGAAGCGGGAGAATGCCTAATTTATCAAGGAGGAGCGGTTCTTTCGAACCTTATGGCAAGAGAAAAAGCCGAGGAAAAACAGGAGTGGATACCTGCGTTTCGCTCGGCTTTGTTGATACGACTATTTAGAATTTAATACGACTTTTTAGGCTTTGATATGACTTTGATTGATTTCTACACCACTGTGAATAAAATGGCGTTTGTCTTTCAAACTTACTCGTTTTCCGTTGATTTCCCAGCCCTGATGAACCGCTGCAATTTTTTCTTCCTTGCCCCGTTTTCCTTTTCCTTGACGTTTCACATATAGGCCGTCCACTTCCACGAATAGGACAGGATAGTTTACAGGCTGTCGCTCTTTTGGATACTTTCAACCTGTAACAGGTGTTGACGTATAGCTTCGTGACTAATCACTCGGTATCCTAAAAGTGTTTCAAGGGTCTTTTGCCTTTCGATAGGAGGGCCCCGTAATGGCAAGCTCTAGAGCCGCTTCCTCTATCAGCGGACTGAAGGTGCCTGTCTCTTCGAATTCCAAATAGCGATCAAGCAGATAGACATATTTACCTTTCTCCCTGTCTCAGTAGTAGTTCCGTTTCACCTTTATTTCGCCAAAAAGACTGATAATAGTGGTGGTACGCTTATCGAGTAGACGATAACGCTTTTTATTTCGTTCTTCAGCAATCTGCTTGTCCATGTCCTCTAATAGTGTTTTCATGACCTCTGAGAAGGTTTCCTGTAATTGCCTCCAAACTAATTGCTCAATCTGTTTTAAATTTGGATATACTGTGTTATTCTTTTGCATGAGGGGTTACTCCTTTGTTTGTGATTTAGTTTTGGTTGACTAAGATTCTACCAAGGAGTAACCCTCTTTTTCATGTTATTTGCTTATTAACTACCGCGCTTTCGCTTGGTAGCCCCCTCATTTGTTGAGCGTTCTAACGTTCCCTCAACAAATGAGGGGGTTAAATTTTGCCCACAATAATTTTACTCATACTATATAGGATTTAATTAAGATCCAAATAGCATTGCAGATGACTCAACAAAAATATGAGTTTTATCCCGTTATTAATAACAGAGGACATTGAAGGAGTATTACCTTAAGGAATTTATTTTTTAAAATCTTGAATTTCTTAACGTAAAAGCATACGGAGTTCGCTCGAAATTCAGGAAGTTAATTAGTTTTTATGTTTGCCCTACAAAACAGAATAGATATACACCTAAGATAATATCTTATTTACAAAAAATAGGGAACCTCGCCACTCCGCAAGGTTCCCCAAATTGAAAAGTATAAACTTAGACGGCACTCCCCATCTAAGCTAAAATTGAATTTATTATTAACTTTCCCTTCTTAATACAAGTTATTCTACTTTCTAAAAATAATTCCTTTAATTTCTGCAAAAAAATAAAAAACCTCGCCACTCCGCAAGGTTTTCCTGGTTGAAATTATTTCCCTCAATCGGCATTCCCCAATTGAGTTCCTGTTAACTTAAATTTATTATAAATCACACAGCAAAAAAAATCAAGCATGTTCATTACTCTTTGTTAAGTATATTATTGAACTTTTCTAACAGCTCTTCGATTTTTTCTGCAATACTTTTTCTTTCAGTTAATCCGATTATATTCTCCAAACGGCGGTAGTGAACAAATCTAACTTGTCCAAAGTTAACATATCCCGTGTTAACACCTCCTGGTAAACCAAGACCTGTTATTGTCATTGTATTTGTTCCATCAGGTTGAGGAGACTTTGTTAATGGTGCAATGAAAAAATTACTGCCTTTTCTGGAGACAATTACACCGTAATGACCTTCAGAAATTTCACCAGCGAAACCTTGTCCAAAATTAACATAGACTATATCCCCTTTTTTTAAGTCATTGGGATAATTTGTAGGTAGAGTCTTTCTGATTTCTTTCTTTATTTCTTTTATCTTTTCACTTGTTTCTGAATCTGTTAATCCACGAAGAGCACTCAATTGATTCCTTAAATTTGTTTCAGCGATATGCTTTTTGTTTATTTTGGTTTTTTCTAGATACCAATCAATGAGGGCGATTGCATAATCCTCATCACAATCTAAAAGTTCACCAAACAGGGCTTTGGTTTTATCTTTTACAAGCTGTTTTTTTGCTTCATTTCCTCTAAGTATCCCCATATTTCTCTCCCATTTCTATAAAACTAATAGGGAAATTATATCATTTTTGGACAGAAAATTCCTTATTAAAATTACTAAAAAAACTCGATCAAATTTCGACCGAGTTTTTTTCTCATATTAATTGTTAAATTAATTGAGTTCCCAACTTTTTTGTTTGGTTCTCGACTTTTTTGTCATTCAACAACTCGTGTTTATGTCATATTTATGATTACTCCACAGTCACGCTCTTCGCCAAGTTGCGTGGCTTATCCACGTCGCATTCGCGGTGTAGAGCTGCGTAGTAAGCAATTAATTGTAATGGAATCACAGAGACAAGTGGTGTTAATAGTTCATGCACTTCTGGAAGGACGAAGCGATCTTCTTCGTCTTCGAGTCCCTTCATGGAGATGATGCATGGGTTTGCGCCGCGGGCTACGACCTCTTTGACGTTTCCGCGGATGCTTAAGTTTACATTTTCTTGCGTTGCAAGGGCAATAACTGGTGTACCGTCTTCAATTAAGGCAATTGTACCATGTTTCAATTCGCCGCCTGCAAAGCCTTCAGCTTGAATATAAGAGATTTCCTTCAGCTTCAATGCACCTTCAAGACCTACATAATAGTCGACAGAACGGCCGATGAAGAAGCAGTTGCGCGTGAAAGTCAAATACTCGCTCGCAATTTTTTCGAATTCTTCTTTAGAATCACATAGGGTTTCCATTGCGTTTGCAACAATCCCTAATTCTTTGACTAAGTCAAAATCTAGATCGATGCCGCGAGATTTTGCTGTTACATTTGCTAAAATCGCTAATACAGCAATTTGAGCAGTGTAGGCTTTTGTGGAAGCAACCGCAATCTCAGGGCCTGCATGAAGCAATAATGTGTAATCCGCTTCGCGAGATAAAGTAGAGCCTGGTACGTTTGTGATCGTTAGCGACTTATAGCCTAGCTCTTTAACAGATACTAATACTGCACGGCTATCGGCTGTTTCACCACTTTGAGAAATGAAGATAAACAATGGCTTCTCAGAAAGTAATGGCATGTTGTAGTTAAATTCAGATGCAACATGTACTTCTACAGGGATTTTCGCCATTCTTTCAATGAATTGCTTTCCAACAAGTCCCGCATGGTAGCTTGTTCCACACGCAATGATATACACACGGTCTGATTGATTCATTGCATCGATAATCTCTTGGTCGATTGTGAGCTCTCCTGCTTCGTTTTGGTACGCTTGGATGATTTTGCGCATAACAAGCGGCTGCTCATCGATTTCCTTCAGCATGTAGTGAGGGTACGTACCTTTTTCAATATCACTAGCATCTACCTCTGCAGTATAAGGCTTGCGTTCGACAACTTGACCGTCAAGCTTCTTGATTGTCACGTTTTCCTTCGTAACGATGACCATTTCTTTATCCATTAGCTCGATAAATTGATTCGTTACTTGAAGCATCGCCATTGCATCGGAAGCAACTACATTGAAATTGTCGCCGATTCCGACTAGAAGTGGGCTTTTATTTTTTGCGACATAAATCGTTTGATCGTTTTCAGCATCTATCATCGCAATCGCGTAAGAGCCTTTTAAAAGAGATAGCGTTTTGCGGAATGCTTCTTCAACATCAAGTCCTTCGTTCACAAATTTTTCAATTAGTTGAACAACAACTTCCGTATCTGTATCACTATTAAATGCAACATCCTGCAAATATTCACGCATTAAACCTGAATAGTTTTCAATAACACCGTTATGCACAAGCGTAAAACGACCAGATGCACTTTGATGAGGGTGAGCGTTCACTTTACTTGGCACACCATGTGTAGCCCAGCGTGTGTGACCAATACCAGTTTGAGCGAAAACATTTTCATCAACGATCGCGCGAAGGTCTGCAATACGGCCTTTTTCTTTAAATACGGTTACGCCTTTGTCGTTCATGACAGCGATACCAGCAGAATCGTATCCTCTGTATTCAAGCTTTTCTAAGCCATTTAATAATATTTCCTTTGAGTCATTATTTCCAATATATCCTACAATACCACACATATTATTTGTCCTCCTTAACGAAAAGGGAACAAGAATGCACGGGGACACTCTTGTCCCCCTTATCTCTGATTCATTGTAGTGTGCATTTTTCTCTCTTTGTGCCAAGGGTTGCCCCTTAGTTTTAAAGAGAAAATTCCTACGGCTGTGCACTGCAACCGGGAGGCATCCGCCGAAAACTCGATAAACCTCCTCCTCGTCAACTAAGCTTTTATCCGTCCATGCTTAGTCCGGGCGCTTTTCATTTTTAATTTGTTCAACGATCCACCTTTCTTTTCAAATTTGGACGGTTTGTTTTTGGTAAAGATATCACTAGAACAGGATTATCATACATGAAGATTGTGAAATAGTCAACAAAATTACTATCTGGCGATCTGCTTAATACTTGCAGAACAAATGGGCTTTTCCCCCAATGTTTCGCAGCGAACAAAAGCGGTTCTATATAAAGATATGCATAAGAGGCACTTTCGTTCCTCTTATGCATATAATTAGAATTCCCATTATTTATGGCCAGGACCCCCACGTTGATGAAGGTTTCACTTGATCTATTCTTTAAGGCCCATTTCCTCTTCAACAACCGCTGCAATGCGTTGAACATATTCTTCACATAGCTCCTGCGTAGGTGCTTCAGCCATAACACGAACAAGCGGTTCAGTTCCGGATGGTCGAACTAAAATACGGCCATTTCCGTTCATTTCTTTTTCGACTTGTGCAATTACAGCGCTAATTTTTTCATTTTGTGTAACGCCATGCTTATCTGTTACTCGTACGTTTACTAGCTTTTGCGGGAATTTCTTCATTTCGCTTGCAAGCTCTGATAACGGTTTTTTTGTAGCTTTCATGATGTTCACTAGCTGAAGGCCTGTTAAAAGTCCGTCACCTGTTGTATTGTAATCTAAGAAGATAATGTGACCGGACTGCTCACCACCTAGGTTATAGCCGCCCTTTTTCATTTCTTCCACTACATAACGGTCACCGACAGCTGTTTGGACACTCTTTATGTCATGTGCCTCAAGTGCTTTGTAAAACCCTAAATTGCTCATGACAGTCGATACAACGGTAGAGTGCTTAAGACGTCCCTGTTCCTTCATGTATTTTCCACAAATGTACATGATTTGGTCACCGTCTACGATTTCACCATTTTCATCAATCGCAATCAATCTGTCTCCATCCCCGTCAAAAGCAAGACCTACATCGGCTCCTTTTTCTTTTAAGAAGGCAGCCAGAGCTTCCGGATGAGTAGATCCCACTCCTTCGTTAATGTTTAACCCGTTTGGAGCAGATCCCATTGTAGAAATGTCCGCATCAAGGTCTGCAAACAAATGAGTTGCTAATGAAGAAGTAGCACCATGAGCACAATCAAGTGCAACATGAATACCGGTAAAGTCTTCGTCCACGGTTTGTTTTAGGTATTGAAGATACTTTTGTCCACCCTCAAAATAATCGCTGACATGACCTAAATCACCGCCTACTGGTCTTGGAAGCGTATCTTCTGGCATATCCATCAACTGTTCGATTTCTTCCTCTTGTTCATCAGATAATTTAAATCCATCTGGACCGAAAAATTTAATTCCGTTGTCTGCAACTGGATTATGGGAAGCGGAAATCATGACACCCGCTTCAGCATTAAGAGCTTTTGTCAAATAAGCTACTCCAGGTGTGGAAATAACACCTAACCGCATAACCTCCGCTCCAATGGATAAAAGTCCTGCAACAAGAGCTCCTTCTAGCATATGTCCAGAAATTCGGGTATCACGACCAATTAAAACTTTAGGGCGTTGTGTATTTTTTGTTAAAACGTATCCTCCGAAGCGGCCTAGCTTAAATGCCAGTTCCGGTGTCAGTTCACTGTTAGCGACACCTCTTACTCCATCAGTACCAAAATATTTACCCATGTTTAAATTCGCTCCTTCATCATAATTGCTATGTCTGTTTTTCTTTACTCTATTATGTTTCTTCTGAGGCCTTTGTTATATTGATCAAAGCTTTATTCACACCTACTGATCCTTTTACAGCAGTAGGTGTTTTAAGCTGTAAAGGAACTACATGCTCCCCTTCTTCTAAGCCTTCGACATTTATAGAGAGCTGTAAGTCAGAAGCTTTTACATGATTGATGTCCTCTGATTTTCCCGAAATCGTGACATCGGCTGCTCCTTGTTTAGGAGAGACAAAATCTAATTTATAGCCCTGTAAAAGACCTACAAAAATTATTTTAATATTCGAGAACGTTTTTGTAACACTTTTTTCTTGGCTTACATCCTGCTCTTGATCATCTTGTTGAGCATCCTTTTGATCATCTGTTTCATTCTCTTTCTCTTTTTCAATTTCTACAACAATCCTTACCTCTTCTGCCGATGCAGCCTTAATCCCTTCAGGAAGCTTTAACGGAATGGTTACTTCTGTGGTGTTACTAATCTCGCTTACATCGAAAGGAACTTCAAGTTTTTCAATGCTGTCTAAAATAGACTTTTTGCCGAAAAGTGAAACTTCCTTGGGCTCAACATGGATGCTTTTGATCTTTATTCCCTCTTTAGGGGTACCTGTTTGCACAGGATGGATAGATACTGTTTTGCTTGGGCTTTTTATAGGAACTTTCACGTCTACTACGCTTGGTTCAATCAGTACGTCGAGCTTATTGAACTCACGGTCTAAAGCTCGAACCATTGCTTGTCTGTATACCGTATCATTGACAGGTCCATTCAGCTCAACCGTTGCTTTTACATAAGAAATGGTTTCAATAATATCTTTTGCACCCGTAATTTTAACTTTTTGTGGTTGAACAATCGGCTCTTCTGCTAAATAGCCTTCCTCTAATAAGGAACGGTTAAACTCAGGTTCCACAGTAAATTCCTTCGTGATTTTTTCTTGAATAGAAACATTGGCATACGCAGGTTCAATGGTCACCTTCAGTTTATCATTAATATCCCGAATTTTGATTGGAACCTGCTTTCTTCCCAGTTCAATTTCAGGATCAGAAAGGTCAATATACACTTTAAAGTCACGATTATTTTTAGCTGATAACAAGAGACTTTTAGGTCCTTTTAAACTTACATCCACCGTTTCTGGTGCGCCCGTTACAACGAGGTTTTCTCGATCGTAATAAAGCTCGACTGGCACATCTTCTATAACCTCCGTGTCAATCTTGGCTGGAGTCGAAAATCCAAGCCCTGCAGAACTAGAATCAGGGTCAAAATTAACGGATATATATAAAAGAGCCGCCAAAGACAATGCTACGATTTTGATAAACCATGGTGTGTTCATTAATTTATCCATTTTTCTTCATCCTCCAGTTCCAGCGAGCTGTGGAAGGAGCCTTATTGACTATAATAAGCTCTTTAGCCAGCATATCTTTAAAGGCTTCTGGATTTAGATCTCTGTACAACTCCCCGTTTTTCGCAACAGAAATATTTCCTGTTTCTTCCGATACTACAACGGTGATACAATCTGTAACCTCACTCACACCAAGTGCTGCCCGGTGACGAGTACCGAGTTCCTTTGAAATAAATGGACTTTCCGAAAGCGGCAGGTAACATGCAGCAGCAGCTACCAAGTTTTTTTGGATGATTACCGCCCCATCATGCAGCGGTGTATTTGGAATAAATAAGTTAATGAGCAATTCTGAAGACACTTTGGATTGTAAGGCAATCCCCGTTTCTATGTAATCGCTCAGCCCGGTTTCTCTTTCAATCGAAATTAAAGCACCAATCCGTCTCTTGGCCATATAGGCTGCTGCTGTTGCAATAGCTTCGACGATTTTTTCCTGATCCTCTTCTTCCTGATAGCTGCTTCTTGAAAACAGCTTACCTCGTCCAAGATGTTCAAGTGCTCTCCGCAGCTCAGGCTGAAAGATAATAATAATGGCCAAGAAACCCCATGTCATAGCTTGCTCCATAAGCCACCCGAGTGTATTTAAACCAAGGAAGCTACTTAAGTTACGGACGATTACAATCACAAAAATCCCCTTAAGTAGCTGAACGGCTTTTGTTCCTTTAATCACCATTAAAAGTTTATATATAACAAACCATACAACGAGAATATCAATTATATTTATAAAAACATCAAAGAAAGTAAAATTGGACAACGACATTGTTACTTCCTCCTGTCGGCCAATAAGAGCTAGTGAAGGCTCTTTATTCCGAGTTTTTCCGATAACTTAACTATTATAACATAAAACCTTTAAGAAAGAATCTTTCACACGAAGAAACCTAATCCTATCTTGGCTTTTTGTCTATGATTCATTATTTTCCCCTTTTTTTACATAATCGTTCTTTTTTATTCACATAAAAAAAGTCACCCTTTAATTGGATGACGTGGATGGTTCTTTATTTTGTACAAGCTTAACAGTTTCCTTAGCTGTATTTTTCATTTTATACCACAGCCATTCGAACACCTGATTTACTTCTTCAATTTCTCCAGTAACATGCCCAGCGGATGCTAAATATTTTTCCCCATTAATAACCGTTACGTTTCCATTGACTTTCCCTTCAATTTTAATATTACCATTTTTCACAGTAACATCTCCGTTAATTGTTTTTCCTTCTGGGACAATGACTGTGTCATTTTCTACAATCAATTCAGGCTGTTTAGAGAAAGAAAACTGATGATCTTCATTCCAAGAGGAGAAAAGCGCTCCTCCCATAAAAAAGACAAATAAGGAGGCAGCAGTTAAAAAAGGATGCTGTTTGAACCATCTTTGAACGCCTACCTTTTTCTTTTCCTTTGGCAAGCTCGCCATTACTCTCTGAGTAAAATCAGATGGCGCGGAAATATGTGAAGTGCTTTGCACTAACGCGATCGTTTTCTTTAGCTCATGAAAGTGAGATTGACATTCTTTACATTGCTGTAAATGATGACGCAAAATTTTTTCATGCTCTGCACTAATTTCTTCATCTAAAAACTCATGCATGTATTCAATGATTTCTTTTGGACAGTTCATTCTATCACCTGCTTTTTTATAAATGGCTCAGCTGTTTTCTCAACGCTTCTCGTCCTCGATGGATCCGTGTCTTGATCGTGCCGATCGGCATATCAAGTATTTCGGATATTTCCTTTAAAGACAATTCCTCGATATATTTGAGGACGATCACTGATCGATATTTTTCAGGAAGCTTCAAAATCTCCCGCTGGATTGTTTCTTGCAGCTCCAAGCTTTCTACTTCATCCTCGGGCTTTTGAGTATCTGCTGCTACTTGTGAATACATATCCAATCCATCTGTACCTGCAATCTCTGCATCTAAATAATAATCAGGTTTTTTCTTTCGAATCCGGTCGATGCAAAGATTCGTAGCAATTCTATAAAGCCACGTTGAAAATTTCATTTGGGTATTGAAGCTATGTATGTTAACATAGGCTCTTACAAAGGCTTCCTGTGCCATATCCTCTGCTTCATGTCTATTGCCGAGCATTCTAAAGCAAAGCTGGAACACTTTATCCTTATATATTTCTACAATCTCTCCAAAGGCATTTTGGTCGCCTTTAATGACTTCCTTAATCCTTTGCTTAACAAGTAACTCCATTCTTGTATGCCCTCCGCCCTATGCGGCTATACGATATTTACGAATCGTAAGCGTAAAGGTTTCAAAAAATATTATATTTATTTTAACAAATTTTCCAAAAAAGTGTTGATCTCTTCTTTAAAGAGAGTATCTTAATAAAAAAGTATGTAGAAAGTGAGATTGTGTTTTGAGCGTGGACGTACATGAATAGCGCAAATAACCGAAGAAGTAAGAGAAAAAATGATCGCGATCATTTCAATTCCTCTATAATTATGAAGTAATCGAAACGAGTACAAAATTAGATAAACTCATGAATACCGATTATATTTTATCAAGAAATTCTTAAAATGAAAAAACAAGGGGCTGTCCAATAAGTCGATTTTTCGGCTTTTGGATTCCCCTTTTAATGTTCAAGAATATTGATATATCAACATTCTTGGTTTTCAATTTTTAATGAAGTTGCCCTTTTCGGACAGCCCCTTTTCAGACTATTAACAAACGCTCGCATTCATCGTCACGAACTCTCCCCAGTGCTCATCACCATTTAGGGTAACTCCGCTCCTCGTACAATTTCGTTCCTCCACTGACAATCGTTTTCAATCAGTCTGAATGTGCGTGAAATATATTATTTCTATTATAAAAGTTTTTCTCCAAACAACGAGCCCATTAATGCTACAGCAACAGAGGCTGTTTTGTTCTTTTCGTCCAAAATCGGATTAACCTCTACGAATTCAGCAGAAGTAATGATTTGGGCTTCTGCCAGCATCTCCATTGCTAAATGACTTTCACGATAGCTTATTCCACCAAGAACCGGAGTACCTACCCCTGGTGCATCAGCTGGGTCTAGTCCATCTAGATCTAACGAGAGATGAACCCCATCCGTTTTTTCCTTCAAGTATTGGATCGTTTCTTCCATAACTTTTGTCATACCAAGACGGTCAATCTCATGCATCGTATATACTCTTATACCCTTTTCCTTAATAAGTGTCCTTTCTCCTTCATCCAGTGAACGAGCACCAATGATCACCACATTCTCCGGTTTTACCTTTGGCATATATCCTAAAATATTTGTTAAATCAGGATGCCCAAGTCCCAAGCTAACAGCTAATGACATACCATGGATATTTCCAGATGGTGATGTTTCAGAGGTATTTAAATCTCCGTGAGCATCATACCAAATAACACCTAGATTATTATAATGCTTCGCTACCCCAGCTATTGTTCCAATGGCAATACTATGATCGCCGCCTAACACTAAAGGGAACGAGCCATTCTTTACAACTTCATCCACCTGCTCAGCAAGCTTCGCATTTCCTTCTGCAACCGATTTCAAATTTCTCAATTTTGAATCATTGTTTTGAACGCGCTCTGCACGCCCAATCATAATATCCCCTAAATCTTCCATTTCGTATTGTAGATTCTCCAAGCGTTCGACTATCCCCGCATATCGAATAGCGCTAGGTCCCATATCGACCCCGCGTCTTGTTTGACCTAAGTCCATCGGTACCCCAATAATTGATATCTTCTTATTCATTATGTCCCTCCTCAAACCCCTTATGCCCTTATTTTAGCTCGAAAAAGGAGAGTGACTCAACTCGACAAAAAAATGCATGAATATTCGCGTAAGTCGTTTATTTTAATAGATTAAATATATTTTGAAGATACTCTTTCATTCATTATGAAAAGCTCGGGAAAATAAAAAAAGTCTTAAACCCGAGAAGGCTTAAGACGAAAAGTTGGTGTTATGTAGTTAGATGGTGGAGCCTAGCGGGATCGAACCGCTGACCTCCTGCGTGCAAAGCAGGCGCTCTCCCAGCTGAGCTAAGGCCCCGATAAAAGATAGGTTAATAAAAAAAATGGAGCGGAAGACGGGATTCGAACCCGCGACCCCAACCTTGGCAAGGTTGTATTCTACCACTGAACTACTTCCGCATAAAAATGAGCCATGGAGGACTCGAACCTCCGACCCTCTGATTAAAAGTCAGATGCTCTACCGACTGAGCTAATGGCTCGATTGGCTGGGCTAGCAGGATTCGAACCTACGAATGACGGAGTCAAAGTCCGTTGCCTTACCACTTGGCTATAGCCCAACAATTATATTCTTCAATATGAACCTTAAGATAAACCTTTAAACAAAAAAAATAGGTGGTAATCATATAATCCCCAAACTCAGGTTTTATATAACTGATCCACAAATTTTAAATGGTGGAGGGGGACGGATTCGAACCGCCGAACCCTGAGGGAGCGGATTTACAGTCCGCCGCGTTTAGCCACTTCGCTACCCCTCCATAATAAATTGGTTGTTACTGGTGCCGGCGAGAGGACTTGAACCCCCAACCTACTGATTACAAGTCAGTTGCTCTACCAATTGAGCTACACCGGCATATATGGTGGAGGATGACGGGATCGAACCGCCGACCCCCTGCTTGTAAGGCAGGTGCTCTCCCAGCTGAGCTAATCCTCCATATGTAGTGGTGACCCGTACGGGATTCGAACCCGTGTTACCGCCGTGAAAGGGCGGTGTCTTAACCACTTGACCAACGGGCCAAACTTCACATTAAGAAAGCTTCCAACCGGGCTCGAACCGGTGACCTCTTCCTTACCATGGAAGTGCTCTACCTGCTGAGCTATGGAAGCAATATATGGCTCCGCAGGTAGGATTCGAACCTACGACCGCTCGGTTAACAGCCGAGTGCTCTACCACTGAGCTACTGCGGAATAATTTCAGCCTGGCAACGTCCTACTCTCGCAGGGGGAAACCCCCAACTACCATCGGCGCTGAAGAGCTTAACTTCCGTGTTCGGTATGGGAACGGGTGTGACCTCTTCGCCATCGTCACCAGACAATACACATTAGAGACAGATATTATTATAACACTTTTTCTCTAAAATGCAAGAGGAAATTTTCATTCCTTCAAAACTAGATAACAGAAGGTTTTTTGCGTAAAACACGTTTTTATGACTCATTGGTTAAGTCCTCGATCGATTAGTATCAGTCAGCTCCACGTGTCACCACGCTTCCACCTCTGACCTATCAACCTGATCATCTTTCAGGGATCTTACTAGCTTGACGCTATGGGAAATCT
>NZ_WIAQ01000047.1 GCF_009466385.1 Peribacillus tepidiphilus
TCTCGGCCGTTTGACATAATGATGTTTTCTTCTGAAATTAAATCCGGTAAATTGTTACGAATGGCTTCTTGGACTTTTTCCTGATGGCGCTGTTGATCGTCAAATCCTTTGCGATGGAGGGACCAATCTTCCTTGGAAATTACAAACTGATGATTATTCGCATCTGACATTTTTCTTCCCCTCCTAAAAAATTTTATGTCACACCTTTTCACTTTCCTGCATACTATATGACGATTGTTAAAAGCACCGATTAACCTACGGGAAGGTAATCAGTGCTTCGTAAAATAAACGTAAAATTTGGACAACTTATTCAGTACCTTCAATTCCCCATCGAAAGAATGTGGATTACTTTATCATATGCAGAATGCTAGAATAATTTCCGGATAATTTTGATAATTTAGCGCTTGCCTATGAAATTTTCAAAAAAAAGAAAACCCGCTCTCTATTAGCAGGTTTTTAGAGTATTGACAAATATTTTTCACAAACATTCAGACTATCGATTTAACAAGCTTCCTACATATCGCAGCAGTTCATTTGCAGATGTTGTGCTGTACCCGTGCTCATCTACAAGACGTGCGACTACTTCATTAATCTTTTTCAGCTGCTGTTCATCCGGTGTTTTCGATGAGGTTGTAATTTTCACGACATCCTTTAAGTCTGCGAACAGCTTCTTCTGGATCGCTTCTCTTAAACGATCATGCGAATTATAATCAAAGCGTTTTCCTTTGCGTGCATATGCGGAAATACGAATCAATATTTCTTCCCGGAATGCTTTTTTCGCATTTTCAGAAATGCCAATTTGCTCTTCGATGGAGCGCATTAATTTTTCATCTGGTGTAATTTCCTCACCGGTTAGTGGATCGCGCAGCTTCGACTTATTGCAATATGCCTCAACATTGTCTAAATAGTTATCCATTAATGTTTTTGCCGACTCTTCATACGAGTACACAAACGCTTTTTGCACTTCTTTTTTCGCAATGGTATCGTATTCCTTTCGTGCTAAGGAGATGTAATTTAAATATTTCTCTCTTAATTCAGCCGTGATAGAAGGATGCTGATCCAAGCCCTCTTTTAACGAGCGAAGAACGTCGAGAGCATTGATGGAAGGAATCTCCTTTCGGATAATTGTCGAAGAGATTCGGTTAATGACGTAACGAGGATCGATTCCAGACATCCCTTCATCCTGGTACTCTCTCTTTAGCTCCTCCACATCTGCTGAATTGAAGCCTTCTACATTCTCCCCATCATAAAGGCGCATCTTTTTCACCAGGTCAATGTCACCCTTTTTCGGTTCTTTCAATCTAGTAAGAATTGTGAACATCGCTGCAACCCTTAATGTATGTGGAGCAATATGGATATCCCTCACATCACTTTCACCAATCATCTTTTCATATATTTTCTCTTCTTCTGTCACTTTAAGGTTATAAGGCACCGGCATGACGATAATCCTCGAATGCAAAGCTTCGTTCTTTTTATTCGAAATGAACGAACGATATTCCGTTTCATTCGTGTGAGCAACGATGAGCTCATCCGCAGAAATAAGGGCAAATCTTCCAGCTTTGAAATTTCCTTCCTGCGTTAGTGAAAGCAAGTGCCATAAAAACTTCTCATCACACTTTAACATCTCCTGGAATTCCATAATTCCACGATTGGCCTTATTCAGCTCACCGTCAAAGCGATACGCACGCGGATCCGATTCCGAACCGTATTCCGCAATGGTCGAAAAATCAATACTCCCCGTTAAATCCGCAATATCCTGTGATTTCGGATCAGACGGACTGAATGTACCAATTCCAACACGCTTATCCTCCGAAAGAAAAATTCTTTCGACTAGCACATCTTCAATTCTACCGTTATATTCCTTCTCAAGCCTCATTAAGTTAAGGGGAGATAAATTCCCTTCAATTCTAATGCCGTATTCTTCAAAGAAATCCTCGCGTAAATGCTGAGGGATCAGGTGTAAAGGATCCTCGTGCATTGGGCAGCCCTTGATGGCATAGATGGCTCCCCTTTGTGTATGAGAATATTGCTCCAATCCTCTTTTCAACAGTGCAACAAGAGTAGATTTTCCACCACTTACAGGGCCCATCAATAGCAAAATGCGCTTTCTGACATCCAACCTTTTAGCTGCTGGATGAAAATACTCCTCTACTAACCTTTCTAACGATTCTTCAAGACCAAACATCTGTCGGCTGAAAAACTTATATGACTTTTTCCCATTAACCTCTTCAATTCCTGCATCCTTAATCATGTTATATACGCGTGAATGTGCTGACTGAGCTACCCATGGCTGTTCTCTCACGAGTTCCAAATAATCGGCGAAGGTTCCTTCCCACTTCAGCTTTTGCTCTTCTTCTCTATATCTTTCAATTTTCTTCAAGATATCCATTATTAGACCTCCCCCTGTATTTTTCAGAGATGATTAATATACTTTATGCACCCATTGTCTTAAAGATGAGTTAAGATATAAAAACTGTCTGATTTGTTCATGATGTCTGTTTTTTGAAAATGGTTTCATAAATTATACACAGATTTCATTCCCCTAAAATGGCATTTAGGGTATAATGTTTTTATATTATATAATTGGGTAAATTATGTGTGACAAAGGAGGAATACATACGTGGGTACAATCTTACTTCTTGGGGTAACTATTGCTTTCTTAACTGCTATCTTTACAGCTGGGTACAACAGCCAGCCAGGCGAAAAATAATATAAAAAAGGGGATGTCCGAAAAGGGCATCTTCATTAAAAATTGAAAATCAAGAATGGTGATATATCAATATTCTTGAACATAAAAAGGGCAGTTCAATATGCCGAAAATTCGACTTATTGAACTGTCCCCTTGCAAGGATGTAGTCCCACTTAAGCACATAGGACAGTTTTATTCTTTCCTATCTGCCAAAAAGAGAGGCTGTTCCAAAAGTAATACTTTTGAAACAGCCTTTTTTTAATGGTGAATCTCTCCATGGTTCTCAGATATCTCGCTTAATGCCAGCCCAGCATTAGCCGCTGAGCTATGGTGTACAGCAAGATCTCCTAGTGAGACAATCCCCACTAATTTCTTTCCATCTACAACGGGAAGACGACGAATCTGCTCTTTTGCCATAAGTTCGCTGGCTTCCTCCACTGTCATATCAGAATGGGCTGTCACCAGCCTCTCACTCATAACTTCTGTTACCTTTGTGGAACCTGGTTTTTTCTCTGCCATACAGCGAATGACCAAATCGCGGTCGGTAATGACGCCTAATATCTCGCCATTATCACAAATCGGTATCATACCAACATTGTTTTCCTTCATTTTGACCGCCACTTCAAACACATTATCAAGCGGCGTGCAGAAATCTACTTCCGTCGTCATAATATCTCTCAAGGTTTTCATATAAATCCCTCCTGACAAAATTTATGTTTTACAAATTGTCAGGATTTATGCATTTAAAACAAATCTAAATAATTTTGTTGTCTTAGTGCTTCATAAATTAAAATGGCCGCTGTGTTTGAAAGGTTCAATGAACGGACATTTTCATTCATCGGAATACGAAGGCAGCGATCCATATTGTTTTGTATTAAATCTGAAGGAAGCCCTGACGTTTCCTTTCCAAATATAAAGTAATAATCTTTCTTTACATCGGAATAATCAAAAGAAGAGTGGGGCTTTTTCCCATGCTTTGTCAAATAAAAATATTCTCCGCCTTTTGTTTTTTCGAAAAATTCATCTAAAGAATCATAATAGATAATATTTACATATTGCCAATAATCGAGACCTGCACGTTTCAGCATTTTATCATCCGTTGAAAAGCCTAAAGGTCGGATTAAATGAAGGGTTGTATCTGTTGCCGCACATGTTCTGGCGATGTTCCCTGTATTTGCTGGAATTTCTGGCTGATATAAAACTACATGTATTGCCACTTTCTTCACCTCTAACATAAACTCTACATGCTATTATATCACTCATTCTCTTAGGAACAAGGATGCTAATTACTGTCTACGATTGTAAAAAATTTATACTTAATGTTTGGAGTATAGGCAGTTGAATCCTCATATGCCCAATACCTTAAGCGACTGTCTGACGTGTGAGCATTAACTAAAGGCATTCCATAATGGTCTTTTCCAGTCACAATCGTATTGTGATTAAATCTCCCATCCCCTTCAAAGTCATAGCAGATCACATCCCCAATTAATAGCTCCTCAGGTGATTTCACTTCTCTTGCCTGTAAGCCTGTCTTTGATTTGGATAAATACAGCCTTAAAGAATTTGCCACAGCCCAGCTATAGCTCCAGTTATTCCCTGTATACCACCAGCCTCTAGAACGATTGGGCGTCCCCCATCTCGGTGCATTACCCGCTCTTAAACACTGTGAAATAAAATTGGTACAATCCACATCAAAGGATTTGTAAGCAGGATTTCTGGAATTCCACCATCGTTCAGCATATTGCACGGCTTTCAAACGATCATAGGAATACTCCAAACGCTCTTGAGAATCTAATTGTATTTCTACAGGGAGCATTGCTTCTTGGACATTGTTTAGAACTTCTTTATCTTCATAAATTTGTCCTTGATCAAACCATGCTCTTCTCTGTTCCACTTCCTCTTCAATATAGAAAAATTTCTTTTGCTTAATAAAATACTGATAATGGACAGAATAATCCACAGCGGTTCGATGCCCTTGCTCAAACGTCCCGGTTACGTTCCCCCACGCTTTTACATGAACAATTTCAGCAAAGCGTTCTTTTAAGGATTTTATTTTATTAACCATTTTTTTGTCATCACGATATTGTAGAAAATCCGTTTCATTGACATATTGATTGATTCTTTCGTTCAGCCGGGTTACAAGCTGATTTCTCATCATTTCTCCCTCCCCATAACACTAATATATGAAGGAGAGGAAAATATTAGGATTTTCATTTAAGTCTTTTATTTTTTACAAAACGTAAGAGAACTATATAAGAAGATTAAAATTCTTAGTTCTTGTTTGTATTGGACAAACCATCCTAATAAAAAAAGAAGCACCCGCTTTAATTGGATGCTTTTACAATTAACTTGTATCGTCAGTAGTTGTATTTTTGCACTGATATATGGACGTTAGCTCAATATTTCGGTTGTCAGAAGCGATTTATCGCTCGTCAACCAAATATTTCAATCGCCTACCTCCATTTATCGGTCGTTAGGTACAAAATATCGGTCGTCAGCCAATTATATCGGTCGTCAGCTCAATTATTTCGGTCATCAGCTCAATTATATCGGTCGTCAGCCAATTATATCGGTCATCAGCTCAATTATATCGGTCGTCAGCTCAATTATTTCGGTCATCAGACAATATATCGGTCATCAACCAATTATATCGGTCGTCAACTCAATTTATCGGTCGTCAGCCAATATATCGGTCGTCAGCTCAATTATATCGGTCGTCAGTCAATTATATCGGTCGTCAGCCAATTATTTCGGTCGTTAGCCAATTATTTCGGTCATCAGCTCAATTATATCGGTCATCAGCTTAATTATATCGGTCGTCAGCCAATTATATCGGTCGTCAGCTCGATTATATCGGTCGTCAGCTCGATTTTATCGGTCGTCAGTCAATTATATCGGTCGTCAACTCAATTATATCGGTCATCAGCTCGATTTTATCGGTCGTCAGTCAATTATATCGGTCGTCAACTCAATTATATCGGTCATCAGCTCAATTATATCGGTCGTCAGCCAATTATATCGGTCGTCAGCCAATTATTTCGGTCGTCAGCTCTATTATATCGGTCGTCAGCCAATTATATCGGTCGTCAGCCAATTATTTCGGTCGTCAGCCAATTATATCGGTCGTCAGCCAATTATATCGGTCGTCAGCTCAATTATATCGGTCATCAGCTCAATTATATCGGTCGTCAGCTCAATTATATCGGTCGTCAGCTCAATTATATCGGTCGTCAGCTCGGTTTTAGACTTTTATCAGCTTCAAGCCTTTTTCAATTTCAAAAATGACTTCTTCGTCTTTTTCTTTATTTAAGGCTTCTTGTAATGCTTGTTCAGCTTCACTGCCACCAATGACACCAATCGCCCAAGCAGCGGTTCCACGTATAACCGGACGAGGGTCATTTTTCATAACAGCTATCAAGTCTGGTAAAGCCGTTTCATCTTTATAGTGAGCGAGTGCCAAAATGGCATTGCGTTGGATCGGCTTCTTACCTCGCCAAGCTCCTGACACATGACCGAATTTTTCTTTAAACTCTTTATTGCTGATGGTTAAAAGAGGCTTTAATAAAGGTTTTGCGATTTCCGGATCCGGCTCCATTTCCTTATGAAAATGAAAATCCTTCCCTTTGTTTTTCGGACAGACCGTTTGGCAAGTATCACAGCCATACAATCGATTACCGATTTTTTTTCGGAACTCGTCTGGAAGAAATCCTTTCGTTTGTGTTAAATAGGCTATGCAGCGCTGAGCATTTAATTGTCCTCCCGCCACTAAAGCTCCAGTCGGACAAACATCAATGCATTTCGTACAGCTTCCACATTGATCTTCCATTGGTTCGTCAGGTTCAAACGGTATATTTGTAATCATTTCTCCAAGATATACATATGAACCAAATTCCGGAGTAATAATGGAACAATTTTTACCGCTCCAGCCAATTCCTGCGCGTTCGGCCACTCCGCGATCGACAAGCTCACCGGTATCTACCATTGATTTCATTTTTGCATCAGGCACTTTACTTTTAATAAATTCCTCCAGCTTCTTTAGCCGGTCCCTTAAAATAACATGATAATCCGTTCCCCATGAAGCCCTGCAAAAAATACCTCTTCTCTCGCCTTTTTTACTTAAAACCGTAGTTTTCATTTTAGAAGGATACGCTAACGCAATCGAGATAATCGACCTTGGTTCTTCAAGCAGAAGATGAGGGTTTACTCTTTTTTCAATATCAGGTTCTTCAAAACCAGATTGATATCCTAGTTCTTGTTGCCGAATCAGTTTATTTTTCAATTCAGTAAAAGGATCTGCAGATGCAAAGCCAATTTTATCAATGCCAATTTCCTTGCTATATTCAATGATTGCTTTCTTTAGCTCTGCGTAATTCATTAGCTTACCTCCTTTCTACTTTTGATTGATCTATTATTTATCCTTTTGAATGAAAGGTTTCATTTAGGAAATCACTTTTATCTATGATAAACTATTTAAAAACTAAATGGGAGATGGAACAGTTGGTAATAACAATCGACGCACTACTAAAAGAAAAAATCCATGGATTTAAAATAGGCTGTATAGTTTATAAAGACATTGTCGTTGGAGAATCACCGCAAATGCTCAAAGGACGCTTACAGCTATTTCAGGAATCGCTTTATTTTGAACTACAAGAAAAAGAACTAATGAGCTTCACAGGAATAAAGGAATGGAAAGAAACGTTTAAAAAAGCAGGAACAGATGCAAACCGTTATCGCCACGCAGCTGAAGCACTCTATCGCAGAGTGAAAAAGCAAAACTACCTTCCCTCTGTTCATTCAGCAATTGATGTAAACAATTTCTTTTCTATGCAATACGAAGTGCCGATTGGGATATATGATATGGACCACATACAAGGGGATGTAATGTTCACAATTGGTAACGAACATGACGAATATGAAGGAATTAACGGCCGAATAAACAGTATGAAAGATATAATCCTTTCAAAAGACAATCTCGGTGCATTTGGAAGTCCCTATGTCGATTCCCAAAGAACAAAAGTAACGACAAATACCAAAAATGCAATCCAATTCATTTATTTACGTCCATCAATCTCTCTTGAAGAAGGCAGTCAATTAACCGAATCTCTCATGAAGATGTTCGTCCAAATTCATGGAGGAACAGCAGAGTATAAAATCATTACATAGAATAACAATACTCACACTCCTTTGCTTTGAGACAAAGGAGTTTTTATTTTCTAGGCACATTAAAAAAACGCAATGCTTCGTTCTCTTCATGTAACGAAACACTGCGTTGTGACCTATGTATGGAGCGGGTGAAGGGAATCGAACCCTCGACATCAGCTTGGAAGGCTGAGGTTTTACCACTAAACTACACCCGCAAAGTCTATGTTGTATTTTGTCGAATCTTGTAACTCAATCACAAAAAATATTATATAAGGTTTTAATAGTGTTTGCAATAGAATTTTTAAAAAAAGTAATAGAAATTTTACCTTGAATTAATATTTTCAATACACATAAATTAGCCCCTCATGAGAATATCATGAAGGGCAATTATCATTTTTATCAAATAAGAAATAAACCGCACTTACAACTTCCCTGAACTTTGAAAGTGTTTCTTCTGTTTCTGCACCTTCCAGCATTTCATATAGTTTTTCAGTATCAACTAATTGTTCAAATTCAAACATATTTCTTCAATCCTTTCAGCAAAGTCTTCAACCAGATAAACAACACATGAACGACTTCCAGACAAACACCATAAAACCACCTGAACAACCATCTGGTTTTTTTCTGAAGTCTGTGTATAAGCAACGTATAAACAAGTACATTGGGATAATTAGACATAAAAAAGACTGGCAGCCAACCAAGCTACCAGCCTTTGCTGAATTACCAGCATACACAAACCAACCAAACAAACAAAAAGAGTGGAAGTCAAACACCTTGCCTTACATACCTAAAACAACTAATACTGAACCTTCAGACTTAAAACAAATTCATAGCCTTTTAATTAAATTCATTTAAAGCAACATTCCCAGCATTTTTTGGTGATGCTATGCTTTTGTAACTTTGTAACCAGATTCTTCAAAATTATATTTTGGATTTGAAGTTATATCTTTAATTTTTATAAGAGTGGGATTTTCAGACAATATTTCTTTCACAAAATAAACAACGTAAGTAGATCCTTCTTTTTTCATTCTTTCAGCAGTATTCCATTCATGTCTGGAAAGATAAAAAACATCTTCAGAACCTGAAGTTGCTTTAACTTCTATATGCAACGGTTTACCGTCACGTGTAAATGATAGAATATCGTAACCATTTGCAGGGTTTCCAGCAATTGTATCATCAACTTTGTTTATATAAGGTGTTCCCCTTAAATTTTTACATTCATGTTCATATACATAAACTTCACCAATCTTTCCAATTTCCATTTGTTTCTTATGAAGATTCAAATAGTCAATTGGATTCTTGAGAAAATTCTTCTTTAAGTCTGCGTAAGCGTAAAGGAAGGAAAGATCATCTGTTTCATTATCCTGAATTTCAGTGTTATCAATATCAACTATTTCAACTTCAAAATTCAGTTTTTTTTTAATGCTTCTGCACAACTAATACAAACAATACGGTTGTTTACAGAACACCAATTATGAGATAGATTGGTAAATTGTTTTTTACAGTTACCACAAGTGACCATATAACCTTTTCGTGTAAGCTTAACCATAACTGGTAAAAGCTTTCTTTCTAACTTTGCACTATTTCCAAGTCTTTCAAATAAATCATTTAACGTTACAAATCCATTATAGTCACCACGTTCTTTTAGCAGTTCAAACATATAATGGTATCTTTCAGGTAATTTATATGAATCTCCATTAACCGTTAAAATTCCATCTGAGAAATTATCACTTTTGATATTAAACTTAACTTCATCCACATCCATACCAAGTTCAAAGATACAATACCAACAAAACTGAAACTTTAAGGTATCTATCTTTGTTGATTCAGCTTCAATTACTTTTTGAATCTTTGCTAATTCTTCAATGGTTAAAGTATTTTTACGTTTTTCTTTAACAACTTTCACCTTTGGTTCTTTCAGCTGAATAAACTGTAACTTTTCATGTTCTTTTATCATTGTCTTTTCAAAACCTGAAGGATTCGTTAAATGTTCAAATGCATAAAGGAATTTAAAAAAGCTATGTCGATAATTTTCTTGTGTTAATAGGTTTTTTCCCCCATTTGGAAAAATCTTTAAGTAATCTGCATAGGTTACATCTGATACATCATCTTTTTCTAATTCAAGGTATAGAAGTCGATAAACTGCACTTCTCATATTTGCCCTTGAACGTTGTCCATAGTGTGTCAAAAACTGTTCAATAATATCTTTACTATTCTCTGTCAATAAAGATTCAATTTCTTCAGCATTAAGTTTATCTTGGGTTGCCACGTTTTCACCCCTTCTTCTACTCTATAAGTCTTTTAGACTATTTTACCATATATTTCATAACCTTAATAAAAAAGACAAAAAAAAGAAGCACCTAACAGAACCATTTAAGGAACTGAAAGGTGCTTTTTAATTACAACTATATTTAAGGGTTAAGGGAAATGAAATAACGATTAACATACCATTTGGCAGCTGAATCACATTAAAGGGAAATATCAATACCAGTAAGCTTTGCCATGCCTTTTGGATTTAAGTCTACAATAGTTACATACCATTCAATTAATGTTTCGTACATAGTACCACTTAAACCATTATCTTTAACCATAATTTCACCAGCTTGAATACCAGTGATACCTTTATCACCGAACTTCAATGCATAAATATCGCCATCAGGAAGATAAGAATCATCCAGAACTGCAATTCGCACATCACCAAAGTACTGAACTGATCTACCAAAGGCATCTTGTCTAGATTGGATATATGCACCTTGTGCCATAAACATACCAGTCTGATGTTAGACTCAAAAGTAGACACAGTTTATTATAAAACTAACTAATAATAATGAGGTGTGTCTAATGAGTAGACAAGTATTTGATGAAGATTTTAAGAGAAGTACGGTTCAAATGATGATTGAACAGAACAAACCAGTTGCTCAAGCAGCCAGAGAGCTAGATATCAACCCAAATACCCTTCATAACTGGAAAAAGAAATATTCATCAGAATTTATCCGTGAGTCCTTACCACAAATGACGGAAGATCAACAACTTCAAGCCTTTCAAAAACGCATTCGAGACTTAGAGGAGGAAAACGCCATACTAAAAAAGGCTATGCACTTCTTCGCGAAAGACCATCGGTAAAATACTCATTTATTCATGAGCATCGCTTCGAATTCCGAGTGGAGAAGATGGGCAAAGTTTTGAAAGTTTCTAGAAGCGGCTATTACAAGTGGCGAGATCGTCCAGAAAGTGAGCGTACCAAGAGGCATAAAACGTTGGTCCGTCTAGTTAAAAAATTGTTTTTAGCGTCTAGAGGGCTAAATGGAAGTCCCAAAATTGCGAAAGATCTTGAAAGGAATGGAACTCCTGTTTGCCAAAAAACAGTGGCGAGAATCATGAAAGAAGAGGGCCTGAGATCTAAGACCATTAAGAAATATAAGGCTACGACAAATTCAAAACACTCGCTTCCAGTCTTTGAAACCAAATTAAATCAAGAATTTAAAGTGCATAAACCGAACAAAGTCTGGGTAGCTGATATTACTTATATCCCGACTGCGGAAAACATTAACATATACCAATTTTTCTAAAATAAATGTTGTCATAATTGTATATTAATCTTTTAAAACTTCCATTTTTCCATCATAATAATAATCAACAATATGATATTCAGTACACTTAGGACACCTTCCAGTAGTTTTACTATCTGTTAATTTTGTTTCTCTACCTGGAAAGTCAATGCTCATATTATAGTTACAACTAGGACATTTATAATTATAATGCCAAGATAATGTTTCTCTCCATCCAAATAAAAAACCATATAAGATAATTGTTAAAATTAGTGGTAAAAAAATAGCAGCAATAAACCCACCTATAAAATAAGAAAATACTGCTATTATTAAACCTGTAATAAAGTAATGCCTTCTCATTGAATATGGTTTTTCTAACATACTGCTAGAAACTCTAATTTCTGGATATGCCCCACTCTTATTTTCCATAATTATCCATCCTTTATAAGATTAGTTTAGCCAAAACACTTTTGACATTTTGACATTTTATTAAAGTTAGCAAACACTTCATTCAAATCTTCTGTAAAATAATAAGAGCCATTTTTCCTGTTACTCACAATAACTTTCTGATTAAAATATCTTTCATTAACTTCATAACAAGATGTTAGGTGTACACAATTTTTTGGTAAATTCTTATCAGTTATTGCTATAAATCCATTTCCTTTTTCCTTTACCTCTTTAAAATGCAGTAAATCTAATAATTCTACCAACTATATCAACCCCTTAAGAAAAAAATAATATTATTTCTTTATCTCTAACACTTCTACTACAACAAACCCTCTAAGTCCTGTTTCAATTATTTCTACTTCAGCTAATCCACTAATAGTTCTATTGATTACATAAGCTTCTGTTCCTTTATTAATTAGGATTAAATCCCCTCTATTTACCATTCTATGAGTAGCATCTGTATTATTTTGCATTACATTATTTATAAATTCATCAAATGCCTGTTGTGAAATAGCTATGTACATATCATCTGTAAAATGGACATCTTGCCCCTTCAAGATAGTTTCTCTTCTTTCATTACCTGCTGAATTATTACTTTGATCTGCATTTTGGTTATTCTCTTTTTCTGTATCATTAGTTATTTCTTCTTTTCCTTTATTACCTTCATAATTTCTTTTTATGTCCTCAGTTTTAGTATAATAATCTGGCTCTTCAATAACTTTTATGTCATTAGAACAGGCAATTAAAAAAACACAAAGAAGCATTAGAATACTAAATTACACCCCTCTCAATAAATTCCTATACTATTTATTTCATAATAGCTTAAAATTCCACTTTTATGAATATTTTTTATTTTTATACTGTTCATTATTCCAAAATATTCCAACTCCCTCTCCTTGTATAATTTCTTTTGGTTCTATACTAAATGTTGGGGTAAAGAATTTCATAAAATAAAAAAGCATTTACGAAGTGCTCTCTTTTATAATGAAAGTGGCCAAACCTCATTTAAAAGGAGACTTCGTAAATGCAAGACTATTGTATCACAAAACTGGTTGGATTAGAAAATGTCATTGTGTCAAATATTGTGGAAACGGATACGCACCTAGAAATTTTTATCGAAACCAAACCTTGTCATCAAAGTTGTCCTCAGTGCGGGGAGAGGACAAGATCTATTCATGATTATCGTCTGCAGAAGATTCGAGATGTCAAATTTCGCGAAATGTATACGTATCTCATTCTAAAAAAGTGTCGCTATAAATGTACATCCTGTGGGAAGCGTTTCTATGAAAGATATACCTTCTTAGAGCACTATCAACGTCATACGAAACGTGTCCTTCAAGCCCTTCTTATCAAAGTGAGAACGGCCAATTTTAAGGAAGTGGCGAAAGAGCTTGGATTGGGACATTCAACGGTGATTCGATGGTTTGACCGTTATTATACTTATGAGAACCACTCATTACCACAAATTTTAGCCATTGATGAGTTTAAGGGGACAACCGAAAAAGGAAAATATCAATGTGTCATCAGAGACCCTCGAGGCTTCAAGGTATTTGATGTGATTCAAGACCGTAAGTTGTCCACGTTAAAAGATTATTTTCGTTCTTTACCGACTCATCGTGTTCAAATGGTGGTCATGGATATGTGGCAGCCGTACAAAATATTGGCTCAACAACTCTTTCAAAATCCAATTATCATCGTGGACAAATTCCATTATGCTCGTCATAACTTCTGGGCACTTGAACGAGTACGAAAGAGAGTACAAAAGTCGTTCCAAGACAAAGATCGAAAATCGATGAAAAAGTTACGTTTTCTCTTACATAAACCGAAAGAGAAGTTAACCACAAGAGAACAGGACTCCTGCAATATTATTTAGAGTTGTCCCCCGATTTAAAGAAAGCTTACCAAGAGAAAGAAGTCTTTAAAAAATGGATGACACAAAGCAATGAACGTAATGTAAGGTCGAACTTAGAACAACTGTATCAAGCGATTGACGAATCAGGACTGGACGAATATCAGTACATGAAACGAACCTTTAAAAGCTGGGAGAAAGAAATCATTAATTCGTTTATTTATCCCTACACTAACGGTTATTTAGAAGGGATTAACAATAAAATTAAAGTCATTAAACGAATGTCTTATGGTATTCGCAACTTTCAACGACTTAGAAATAAGGTATTATGCTCACTTATTTAACTTTCATACATATAAAAGAGGTGCACTTCACATCAAGCGCACCCCAACAATTGACATAGAACCTAATTTTTTAGGAGGGGAAGAAAAATGTCAGATGCGAATAATCATCAGTTTGTGATTTCCAAGGAAGATTGGTCCCTCCATCGCAAAGGATTTGACGATCAACAGCGCCATCAGGAAAAAGTCCAAGAAGCCATTCGTAACAATTTACCGGATTTAATTTCAGAAGAAAACATCATTATGTCAAACGGCCGAGA
>NZ_WIAQ01000048.1 GCF_009466385.1 Peribacillus tepidiphilus
TTATGGAATAAAAAGCTTTGAGCGATTACGAAAAAAGATATTATGGCGTCAACTTATCAGAAGGAATGTAGGTTAACCTACATTCCTTCCAAAGAGAGAGTATTGGAAATATTTACACCACCACAATTGACAGAGAGCCGTTATTTTTAAAACAAGTTGTGCACATTTGCTGTTTTTTATAAGATAAAGTTAAGAGAAAACTTGTTCAACCATATGCGACTAATGGAGTTGATGTTATGAAATGTCCCAGCTGTCAACACAACGGGACGCGCGTTCTTGATTCACGGCCAGTAGACGAGGGTCGTTCAACAAGAAGAAGAAGAGAATGCGAGGTTTGTGGATTTCGATTTACGACTTTTGAAAAAGTAGAAGAAATCCCTTTAATTGTTGTGAAAAAAGAAGGTACTCGTGAAGAATTCAGCGGTGATAAAATTCTAAGAGGATTGATTAAAGCGTGCGAGAAAAGGCCTGTTCCTCTTAAGGTACTTGAGGATATTACGCTTGAAGTAGAAAAGGAATTGAGAAATCAAGGGATCTCAGAGGTGAAAAGTGAAAAAATCGGCGAAATGGTCATGGATCGGCTTGCTAAAGTTGATGAAGTAGCCTATGTTCGTTTTGCTTCTGTGTACAGACAATTTAAGGATATTAATGTTTTCATTGAAGAATTGAAAGAGCTGATTAATAGGGAACGGGACGAGAGCTGAAGGGATTGCTTTAGCTCTTTTTTGGCTGAATTTGCTGTGGAATATCAGAAAGGTATGATTTAAATGGCAAGACATTGGAAGGAATTGCTACCAATTGACTTTTACAGTGTATCCTCAAATGGGATGCTTCATGATTATGATCGAAAAGTTTTATCTTTGCTTTATCAACCACTGATTGGAGCCCTTCCTATCAGCTTATACTTTACTTTATGGAGTGAAATAGAGCAAAATCGAATTCATTCAGGTAGCATCCACTCTCATCGGACACTTATGAGTTTGATGCAATTAAGGTTAGATGATATTTTTGAAGCGAGAAAAAAGCTTGAAGGTATTGGTCTATTAAAGGTTTGGCGTAGAAAACAAGAAGAAGAACGGCATTTTTTTTATGAATTGCAGCCCCCTTTAAGTCCAGAGGAATTTTTTAACGACGCTATGCTAAATATTTATTTGCATAAAAAGCTCGGAAAGCAGCATTATCAAAAATTGAAATCGTTTTTTAGTGATCAAAAGGTTGCTACAGAATCCTATGAACATATTACAAAATCCTTTTCAGAAGTATTTGCCTCTGGGCATTTTGATTCGTTATATATATCTGATGAATTAAAAGAAGATATAAAACTAGATGCTTCTGAGACGTTTATTGGAAGAGGAGAAGGAGCGGCTCCTTCAGGATTCATGGATACTTTTGATTTTGAACTGTTTGCATCTGGTCTAAGTAAATCATTTATTTCAGAAAAAGCATTCACTCCTAAAGTGAAGGAAATGATTGCGAAGATTGCTTTTCTTTATGATATTAATCCTATTCAAATGCAAAGCCTTGTTTTACGTGCCATCGATGAAAAGGAAGAGGTAAATATTGAATTGCTTCGTAAGATTGCGAGAGATTGGTATCAAATTGAATATGGGGATGATCTACCTTCTCTTGCTCAAAGGACACAGCCTCTTCATCTTCGCACTGGAAGCAGTGAGCCTAAAACCGAAGAGGAACGTCATATCCGACATCTTGAGACCGTTTCGCCATTGAAACGGCTTAGTGAGCTTTCAGGTGGAGGAGAGCCTTCGAAAGCTGATATTGATATTATTGAAGGGATTATGTTCAATCAGCAGCTGCCGCCAGGCGTTGTAAATGTCTTGATTGAGTATGTCATGATAAAAACAGATATGAGGCTATCAAAAAGCTATGTCGAAAAAATCGCAAGCCATTGGGCAAGAAAAAAAATCAAAACGGTTAAAGAAGCGATGGAACTGGCTAAAAAAGAGCATCAGCAGTATTTATCATGGCAGGTTGAAAAAAAGAACAAAAAGGCTACTACTTCTACATCAAAGAAAGTGATTAGACAGGAGTACATCCCAGAGTGGATGAAGGAAGAAAATAAGGACCAGCCTAAGAATACTGAAATTACACCAGAACTTGAAAGAAAGAGGAAGCAGCTTGAGGAAGAATTTAAAAGGCTTAAAAAGAGGTGAAGCCTAGTATGAAAAAAATTAGCCAAACTCTAAATAAACTGACAAATACAAAAGAATTTAACGAGCGTTACAATGCTATTAGAAAAGAAATTTTGGAAGATGAAAATATTCATCGGTTCCTCAATAGCCACAGTTCAACTGTCACAAAGGAAATGGTTGATAGAAGTCTAGTCAAATTATATGAATACTCTAGCCAAAGTAAAAATTGTGACAAATGTCCTAGCTTAGAAGGCTGTATAAACATGATGCAAGGGTATCATCCCCAGCTAATTTTGCAGAAGAACTCGATTGACGTTCGATACGAGAGGTGCCCTCGAAAAGTAGCTGCTGACGAAAGAAAGCGTCATGAAAGGTTTATTAAGAGTCTATATGTGCCAAAAGATATTTTGGGAGCGACTATGGAAAGCTTTTATCAAACGTATGTATCGGAGGAAAGACTAAAAGCGTTTGAGAAAGCCATGATTTTTATTAAAAAAATCGATCAAGGTGAGAAAACAAAAGGGTTGTATATTTATGGTAGCTTTGGAGTGGGGAAATCGTATTTATTAGGTGCCATAGCAAATGAGCTTGCGGATCGGAAAATATCTACCCTTATTGTATACGTACCCGATTTTTTCAGAGAAATGAAATCTTCAATTGGTGATCAAACATTGAATGAAAAGATTGATATGATCAAAAAGTCTCCCGTTTTAATGTTGGATGATATTGGGGCTGAAACGATGTCAAGCTGGGCACGCGATGAAATCCTTGGGCCGATTTTACAATTTAGGATGCTTGAAAATCTACCGACGTTCTTTTCGTCCAATTTTGATTTTGAAGGGCTGGAAGCTCATTTGACAACTTCTCAGCGTGGAGAGGTTGAACAGGTAAAAGCCAAACGTCTTATGGAAAGAATTAGATATTTAGCAGATCCGGTATACCTGAGTGGAGATAATTTGAGAGAAAAAGGCTTATAAGGGTTGTTTTTGGACAGAATACACTATTTTTTAATCCGCCTAAATCTAATGGCGGATTTTTTCTTTATCTTCTTTTCGTGCTTCTAATTGGACGGACTCTCCCATATACATAGGAGCAGAGAGTAATGGCTAGGGGGGGTTCAATTGGTATATATTTCTTTTCAAACTGAAAAAGAAGCAAAAACGATGATGAAATATATTTCTGCCCATCCGATGAGTGCAGAACTTCAAATATATTTGAGTTATGACGGCAAGCAACGAATTTTATTAAAAATAGAAGCAGACGTTTTTCAAAAGATCATTGAGCTTCTTAGTGACACATTTCAAGTGTACATTAAAGAAGAATGGATGTTGTATGTAATTGAACAGATTATTAGAGAAAAATTCTTATTCAAAGAAAGAGAGGAAATTGATCAAATCTTGGATATTGCATCGAGCATAATGGAAGGTGAAAGATTTTCGAAAACCGTTTTTTGGGAAGAAGCGATTGTTAGCATCAAGGAGGGGTTGCAATCCATCGCAGAAAATCAGCTGTCTTTTTCTTTTGAGTCGTTTGTCAAATTCAGACTTCGGAAGTTGAATGAAATGCTAATCCAATATGTCGAACATGCGATTGATGAATATAAGCTGGAGCAGGATTATCAGAGTTTTATTTATTTGCTGCGGAATTTTATGATCAATCAGACTCCTAAGATGAACATTTTGCACATATTGCATCGGGAAACGTTTGAGTTTTACAATGAAGCCTTTGAAAAAATGGGAAAGCAAGAACTCATAAGGCTAATTGATCGAAAGCTTTTAGCAGAAAATCCGCTCTATATTGATTCTAATGTAATTGCTCCGCTTATATCCATTGCACCTAATGAATTATTAATCTATACAGAAAGTGCTGAAAATGGAATCATCCAAACGATACAGCGAATTTTTGAAGAACGTTCTAAAATTTTATCACTAGACCAATTTTATTCAAGCTGTATGTGTAAATAATTTAATATTGGATCAATTTATGTTTCTCATCTTGATTTTATATGAATATCATTCTATAATTACGTACATATTAATTGTATATGTAAAAGTAATGATGAGGACATGAGTATTCTATGTGACGGTTTTCAGAGAGGAAAGTCATCGGCTGTAAGCTTTCCAACCCGACAGAATGCTTACCACCTTTAAACTTCAGCTATGAACGCTTTTGCAAGTATTGGCTGACGGTAACTGCCGTTATCAGTTTAAGTGCTATTTTTCCTTTGTGTTATTGGAAGAATAGAACATGGGTGGAACCGCGGGTTATGTTTGATGTTTAAGCTCGTCCCTGTTTTTACAGGGGCGGGCTTTTTATATTTTATGAAAGAAATGGAGTGAATCTGTATGTTTGAAATGATTAAAATCACTTTCCCTGACGGAGCAGTAAAGGAGTTTTCAAAGGGCACGACAACCGAAGACATTGCTGCAAGTATCAGTCCGGGCTTGAAGAAAAAATCAATCGCTGGCAAGGTAAATGGCGAATTATATGATTTAAAACGAGAAATTTTAGAGGATGCTTCTATTGAAATTATCACTCAGGATTCTCCGGAAGCTTTAGAAATCCTTCGTCACAGCACAGCTCATCTAATGGCTCAAGCCATCAAGCGCTTGTACAAAAACGTAAAGCTTGGCGTAGGTCCTGTAATTGAAGGCGGATTCTACTATGACATCGACATGGAGGAATCTCTGTCACCAGAGGATCTACCTGAGATTGAAAAAGAAATGAAGAAAATTGTGAATGAAAATCTTGAAATTATTCGTAAAGAAGTAAGTCGTGATGAAGCAGTGCAGCTTTATAAGGAAATCGGTGATGAGTATAAGCTTGAACTGATTGAAGCGATTCCTGCAGATGAAAAAGTGACAATCTATGAGCAAGGTGAGTTTTTTGACCTATGCCGTGGGGTGCACGTTCCTTCAACTGGAAAAATTAAAGAATTTAAGCTTTTAAGCATTGCAGGTGCGTATTGGAGAGGCGACAGCAATAATAAAATGCTTCAACGTATTTACGGTACAGCATTCTTCAAGAAAGAAGACTTGGCAGAGCATTTACGCATGCTTGAAGAAGCAAAGGAACGCGACCATCGTAAAATTGGGAAAGAGCTAAGCCTGTTTATGAACTCGCAAAAGGTTGGTCAAGGCTTACCGCTTTGGCTCCCTAAAGGTGCAACAATCCGTCGCGTCATTGAGCGTTATATTGTGGATAAAGAAGCGCGTCTTGGTTATGATCATGTTTATACTCCGGTACTTGGAAGTGTAGAGCTTTACAAAACGTCTGGGCACTGGGATCATTATCAGGAAAACATGTTCCCAGTAATGGAAATGGACAATGAGCAGCTTGTGCTTCGTCCGATGAACTGTCCACATCATATGATGATTTATAAAAATGATATTCATAGCTATCGCGAGCTGCCAATCCGAATTGCAGAGCTTGGAACAATGCACCGCTACGAGATGTCAGGTGCGCTTTCCGGTCTTCAGCGCGTTCGCGGAATGACATTAAATGATGCACACATTTTCGTTCGTCCAGATCAAATTAAAGAAGAATTTAAGCGTGTAGTTAGACTTATACTAGAAGTATATAAAGACTTCAACTTAAATGATTACTCTTTCCGCTTGTCTTATCGCGATCCAGCGGATAAGGAAAAATACTATGATGATGATGCAATGTGGGAAAAAGCACAAAGCATGCTGAAGGAAGCGATGGATGAGCTTGGTCTAGAGTATTTTGAAGCAGAAGGCGAAGCAGCATTCTACGGACCAAAGCTTGATGTTCAAGTGAAAACAGCACTTGGTAAAGAAGAAACATTATCTACTGTTCAGCTAGACTTCTTGCTTCCAGAGCGCTTTGACCTAACATATGTAGGTGAAGACGGCAAGCAGCATCGCCCGGTTGTTATCCATCGTGGTGTTGTTTCAACAATGGAGCGCTTTGTAGCGTTCTTAATAGAAGAATATAAAGGAGCATTCCCAACATGGCTTGCTCCAGTCCAAGTACAAGTCATTCCGGTATCTCCTGAAGTACACTTAGATTATGCGAAGGAAGTTCAAGAGCAGCTTCAAGCAGCAGGATTGCGTGTAGACCTTGATTACCGAAATGAAAAGATCGGCTACAAAATTCGTGAAGCGCAAATGCAAAAAATCCCTTACATGCTTGTAGTGGGAGACAATGAAATTAAAGAAAGAACTGTTAACGTACGTAAATACGGTGAGCAAAAATCAGAAACTGTTGCGTTTGAAGAGTTTTTAAAAGCCATTAAGGAAGAAGTGGCACGCTAAAACGTGAAAGCCGGACCATGATTTTTGTGGCCCGGCATCCTTATGTATTTTTTCACAATAAGAATGTTAAAAAATATGTTGCAAAAAATCTTCGCTTTTGCTAGTATATTTTTTGTTGCTGTTATAAGTTTGGTATTTGACATACCAATACGTAGTATGATATATTTCTAAGGTGAATTGAATACGTGTTTGAGGAAAGAAGAAGCACCCGCTTCTCACCTGCACGACGCAAACTTGCAGTTAACAGGTTTTTATGATTTGATTTATTTGGCATTTCTGTCTGAATGATTCTGTCAGTGTGGGTGTTTTATGCATCCACACTTTTTTATTGCGGTAAAGGTCTTTCTTTCGATCTCAAACAAAGTATTCGTCTATTAAACCTTGGAGGTGGCTAACTATTAGCAAAGACATGATGGTAAACGAGGGCATCCGTGCCCGCGAGGTTCGTCTCATTGACCAAAACGGAGAGCAGTTAGGAATTAAAACTAAGTTCGAAGCTCTGGAAATTGCCGCTCGTGTAAATCTTGACGTTGTTCTTGTTGCTCCAAATGCCAAGCCTCCGGTAGCTCGTATTATGGACTACGGGAAGTTCCGCTTTGAGCAACAGAAAAAAGAAAAAGAGATGCGTAAAAACCAAAAGGTCATCAATGTAAAAGAGGTTCGCTTGAGCCCGACAATTGACGAACATGACTTTAATACAAAGCTTCGCAATGCTCGTAAGTTCCTTGAAAAAGGAGACAAAGTAAAAGCATCTATTCGTTTTAAAGGTCGTGCGATTACCCATAAGGAAATCGGACAACGCGTATTAGATCGCTTTTCATCAGAATGTAGCGACCTTTCTACTATTGAACAAGCTCCAAAAATGGACGGACGCAGCATGTTCTTAGTTTTAGCACCTAAAAATGATAAGTAATTCATTGATGTAATAAGGAGGAAATCCCGATGCCTAAAATGAAAACACACAGCGGATCTGCAAAGCGTTTCAAAAAGACTGGATCCGGTAAGCTTAAGCGTTCACACGCATATACAAGCCACTTATTTGCTAACAAAACAACTAAGCAAAAACGTAAGCTTCGTAAAGCTAGCCTTGTTTCAAAAGGTGACTTCAAACGTATTCGTCATATGTTAGACAACATTAAGTAATCTCAGGTTGACTGATTTAAATAGGAGGGAAAAACAATGCCACGTGTAAAAGGCGGTACTGTTACTCGCAAACGTCGTAAAAAAATTCTTAAATTAGCTAAAGGTTATTACGGTTCTAAACATACATTATACAAAGTTGCTAACCAACAAGTAATGAAATCTTTAATGTATGCTTTCCGCGATCGTCGTCAAAAGAAGCGCGACTTCCGTAAGCTATGGATCACTCGTATCAACGCAGCTGCTCGTATGAACGGTCTTTCTTACAGCCGTTTAATGCATGGTTTAAAGCTAGCTGGTATCGAAGTGAACCGCAAAATGCTAGCTGATTTAGCTGTAACGGATGCTAATGCATTCGCTGAATTAGCAAACGTTGCGAAAAAACAATTCGATAAGTAATAATAAAAAGACCATTCCGTTTTGGAATGGTTTTTTTTGTAAATGGAAAGGAAGTGTAAAGACAGTGGTATCAATTCTTATCCTTTATTATATTTTTATTAATCTGTACGGACTGTATATCATGCATTGGGATAAATCAAAAGCGATCCATAAAAAGCGTCGAATTCCTGAAGCGGCTCTTTGGCAAATAGCTTTGATTGGTGGTGGAGTTGGATTAACGACAGGCATGTTTTTGTTTCGTCATAAGACGAAGCATCTATCTTTCAGAATCGGACTTCCTTCTTTAGCACTTTTGTCACTCATATTATTCAGTTTACTATTTTCCTACTTGGTCAAGTAATCCTACTGTCTGTAATAATCGTATTTAAAAGATTATTTAAGTGTTTGGTTTATGAAGAAATTCTTTAATAGGGCTTTTCCAATCTATGATTGCAGTCGGATAGTACTCCTTAATTCTTTGCTCGATCGCAAGAAAATCTTCTCTTTCAAGTCCTTTAAGAGCAGCATTGCTTTTAGGCCAAATAAAAATAGATATGACATCAAAGGCACGATCGGTTGTGCCTAAATATTTTTCACCTTCAAACAGTACACCTTTATAGGTTAAGAGAAAGTTTTTCCGGACATTCTCAGGGTCATCTAAAAAGAAAAACTTTTTCTGTTCATGAGCCAACTCGAGTTTTCTCTTCGGATTCAGTAAATATTTGATGGCTGTATAAATGATGAAAATGAATGCTGTCAGTAAAAAAAGCCGAAAAAGCCAAAGCATAAATAAAGACCTCCCGGAGAGCTGAAATTTACTATTCTATACGTTTTTTGTGTTAAAAGGTTTCACCGATTTGATATAATTTTTTAAAAATAAGGTAACCATAAATAGGGAGTGTCACAATGAATTACAAAAAGCTGTTTCAAATGCAAAGGGCTCTTGATCAGCATATAGAAAGCAATCACGCTTTGCAGAGTGAAAACGTAACGGATAAAAAAATATTAGCTCTTCTTGTTGAATTGGGTGAGCTAGCAAACGAGACGCGCTGTTTTAAGTTTTGGAGTGTCAAAGGCCCAGCTCCTAGAGAAAAAATTCTTGAAGAATATGTTGACGGTATTCATTTTATCCTTTCATTGGGCTTAGAGTTAGGTTTTGAAAATTCGGTGCCTGCTAGCATTGAAGCTAGTACAGAGGAAGCAACAGTACAATTTATCAAAATGTATGAAACCATTATTGATTTCAAAAATTCTCAAACTGCAGAGCTTTATGTTGAAATGTTCAAAGAATATTTACAGCTTGGACAGATTTTAGGCTTTTCAGCAAACGATATAGAAAGAGCATATGTTGAAAAAAATGAAATCAATTTCCATAGACAAAACCAAGGCTACTAATCGCTAGAATTTTACGGGGTTTTCTATTTTCTGTATAATCAAAATAGGTATTCATATTTTTAGAAGGAGGCATCAAAATGGCAAAGTTGGATGAAACGTTAACGATGCTGAAGGACTTAACGGATGCTAAAGGCATACCAGGCAATGAAAAAGAAGTAAGAGAAGTCATGAAAAAATACATAGCACCTTATTCGGATGAAGTTTTTACAGATGGACTTGGCAGCTTAATTGCAGTTAAGAAAGGAAAGGCAGACGGTCCAAAAATTATGGTAGCTGGTCACCTAGATGAGGTCGGCTTTATGGTCACACAAATTGACGACAAAGGCTTTCTTCGCTTTCAAACAGTTGGTGGCTGGTGGTCTCAGGTTATGCTTGCCCAGCGAGTAACAGTTGTCACGCGTAAAGGTGACATTACAGGTGTAATCGGGTCAAAACCTCCTCATATCCTTCCGGCTGAAGCCCGTAAAAAACCGGTTGAAATTAAAGATATGTTTATTGATATCGGTGCATCCAGCCGTGAAGAAGCGCAAGAATGGGGAGTGCGACCAGGGGATATGGTAGTCCCTTACTTTGAATTTACAGTCATGAACAATGAGAAGGTTTTACTGGCAAAAGCTTGGGATAATCGTATCGGCTGTGCAATTGCAATTGATGTTTTAAAACAATTAAAAGACACTGAGCATCCAAACGTCGTATATGGTGTTGGAACCGTTCAAGAAGAGGTTGGTCTCCGCGGAGCCAAAACGTCAGCTTTCAAAATCCAGCCGGATATCGGATTTGGCGTGGATGTTGGTGTTGCCGGAGATACTCCTGGCGTTACAGAAAAGGAAGCAATGGGGAAAATGGGGAAAGGTCCACAAATCATTCTGTACGATGCTTCCATGGTATCCCATAAAGGATTGCGAGATTTCGTAACAGATGTAGCCGATGAATTGAATATCCCGTATCAGTTTGATTCAATGGCTGGCGGTGGAACGGATTCTGGATCCATTCATATGACAGCAAACGGAGTTCCGGCACTATCCATAACCATTGCAACTCGCTATATTCACTCTCATGCAGCAATGCTTCACCGTGATGACTACGAAAACGCAGTCAAACTCATTGTAGAAGTCATTAAGCGTCTAGATCGTGAAACGGTTAATAAAATTACATTTGATTAATGTTATGTAAACTCTCTGCTTGCAAGGAAGCAGGGAGTTTTTTTGTGTGCGCCCGGCATGGGTGTAATCTATAGGGTGAGAGTCCCGAACTGCGAAGGCAGAAGTAGCAGTTAGCTTAACGCAAGGGTGTCCGCGGTGACGCGGAATCTGAAGGAAGCGAGCGGCAAACTTCCGGTCT
>NZ_WIAQ01000049.1 GCF_009466385.1 Peribacillus tepidiphilus
CCTCAGACCGGAAGTTTGCCGCTCGCTTCCTTCAGATTCCGCGTCACCGCGGACACCCTTGCGTTAAGCTAACTGCTACTTCTGCCTTCGCAGTTCGGGACTCTCACCCTATAGATTACACCCATGCCGGGCGCACACAATATGCATATAATTTTAATAATTATATGCATATTGTTTTATATAAATGTTTATAAGGAGGAAAGTTAAGTGGAGCAAAGGGGTTTTTATTTTTCTACTAAGAATGGTAATACATACTTTTATAATGATATTGAAGGAAATGTATCTTTTTATGGCAATGAACCAAGTGATAAATTTGTATTTGGAAAATCGAAATTAAATATTAATGATAATCCAATCAATGAAACTGAATTAGCAAATTATCTGAAGATGAATTCTGGAAATCAGTTAATATTATTATTAACTGAAGCTTGTAATATTAGATGTAAATACTGTGTTTACTCTGGAAATTATGATAATCAAAGAATTCATGGAGAAACGCATATGGATATTTCTACAGCCAAACGTGCAGTAGATAAATATTTAGAACATTATAAGGAGAGGAAAAATAGCAATTTATTTGATAACCCCATCATTGGTTTTTATGGTGGTGAATCTTTTATGAATTATAGACTTATTGAAGAAGTTGTAAATTATACAAAAGAGATTTCTGAAAATCCTATCATGTTTTCTACAACTACCAATGCAACTTTGTTAAATGATAAAAGAATTCATTTTTTAGCAGAGAATAAATTTATACTTTCAATAAGTTTAAATGGTGATAAAGATGAAAATGACAGATTGAGAGTTTTTGCAAATAACCAGGGTACATATGATATTATCTTGAAAAATTTAAATAGAATTAGAGTGCTTTATCCCGATTATTATAAACGCTATTGCCAATTACTAATTACAATAGATACTGGAACTGATTTACACCGTATGAGAGCTTTCTTTAAGGAAAATAAAAATATTTTACCAAAGATAGCAAGGATTTCTCAGGTTGGTGGTGCTTTTACTGATTGGTATGATCAATATTCACTAGAAGAAAAAGAAAAATTTTTATCGTCTTTAGATGAATTAAGAGAAATTTATAAAGAGCAGATGCTTTCAGGTAATGTAGAGAAAGAAGAGTTCTTAAGTATTTTATTTAATGCACCTATATTTGGAATACTTAATAGATTTAGAAATGTGCCACTTGAAAACAGAAGACCACCTTTTCTTTCATATACAGGTGCTTGTGTGCCAGGTGATAAAATAGCTGTTAATAGTAAAGGACAACTACATGTTTGTGAACGAGTTAATCAAACGGCGCCTATAGGAGACATAGATACATGGCTTAGTGTTCCACTTATATCAAATATGTTGAAAGAATATAGAGATAAAGTAATGGATAATTGTGTTAATTGTCCAATACAAAGTAATTGTGAACTGTGCTATCCAGGGGTATTAGGTGGGGACGGTAAGTTTAATAAAAAAAATATGTCTCCTAATTGTCAAGAGATGAGGATAAGTGTGCAAACAGATTTCAGGAGAATATGGGAAATGGTTGAAGATGGTGTTGGTTTTGAACAACTAATACCAAATTTATAAAAAGGTGAGACGACTATGAATTATTTAATTATCGACAATAGTTGTGAAGTTGTTCTAGGAGAGAATGGTGCATTAATATATGATTTGAAAAATAAAAGGTTTTTCTCATTAGACGTGATGCATGCTGAAATTATAAATATGCTTAAAAAAGGTAATGCAATTAAGGTTGTAAAAAATAAATTTGACGAGGAAATAGTAGATACTTTTATCAAGAATCTCATGGAAAATCAATTAGCAAAATTATCTTCTAGTTATTTCGTGGAAGAAAGTTTTAGAGTAGGGAAAGCAAGACCATCTACTGATTTAAATTTTAATACTTGCTATATTCAACTTCCAACAACATGTTATAAAGATTGTAATGATTGTTTTGATTATAAACTAAGTAGCTGTTTAACATGTTCGAAGCCTAAAGCACAAGCAAGTAAATTTGATATGATTTTTTATAAAGGGTTAATTAGTGACATATTAAAAACGCCAGTGAATACAATTATCTTTCACGGTGGCGACCCTTTAACAAATGAAAGTGAATTTTTGGATATTTTAAAATTCACTAGAGAAAATGCTATGTATGATATAAGGATAATATTTATTACAAACGGAAGTTTACTAAAACACTATCATATAGATACTTTTGTATCGAATAAAATTAGTCCTTTAATTGTATTTCATCATACAGATGAAAATATGGATATGGAAAATTTAAAAACAAAAGCAATGGAGTTAAGTAATTTATTTACTCCGCTTGTTGAAAATAATGTTGAATATTATGCAAATATTGTATTTGAAAACCAGCCATTAAATACACAACGACAATTAATTCAAATATTAGAAGAATACAATTTTGGAAATGTAACTACCAGTAAGATTGTAAATATGAATAATGATGTCCATAAATATGCGAGTTTGAACTTTCCTGAAAAAATGGCATATAATTTCGGGTATTATAAAGATTTACATCCTTGTTTGAATGGCATTATTGCAGTCACCTCTGACAAGAAAATAGTCCCATGCCCATCAATGCATAAACGTATTTTATTGGATTTAGAAGATAAAAAATTTATAGATTTATTTAATCATACTGAAGAAATAGATAAATTTTGGCGATTCACACTTTCTAAGACAGATAAGTGTAAGTCATGTAAATATAGATATGCATGCATAGATTGTAGGTTCATAGAAGAAGAAATAACAAAAAGTATAAATGAAAAAGAGATATGTTACCTTAATTCTTAAAAATAAATAAAATGGGGAACAAATCAGTGGGCAATATAAAATTCATCCTAAAATATTTATTAAAATTTAAAAAAATACTCATTCTAATAGTGATACTTACTATTCTTTCTAGCTTTATTAATTTAATCATGCCATATATTACTAAGAAAATTTTTGATTCAGGAATAGTTCCTAAAAACGTAAATTTTGTAATTAGTCTTTCCTTATTACTTATAGGAATATACACAATTAAATTTTTTCTAAGCTACTTTAGTCGTATTTTTTATACAAAATCATCGGTTAAATTTACTTTAGAAATAAAAAAAGATTTGTATACACATTTATTAAGGTTACCCATGGGGTATTTTGATAAACATAAAAAAGGGTATCTACTATCGAGAATAGATGAAACTAATTCTTTGTCAGTCTTTTTTTCCTCAGCTATTTTCGATTTAATTTCTGCATCCATAACAGCCTTAGGTGCCTTTTCTTTTATTTTTTATAAAAATATGTTGTTAGCTTTTGTAACGTTAATATTCTTACCTATATTTTATTTTTTAACTAAGATTTCTTTAAAAAAAATCTCTTTAAGTTCCAAAGAACTTTTTGAAGTTACTGCCTCAGTAAAAGGGAAAATTCAGGAATCTATTGAGGGAATTCAAGAATTGAAACATCTTAATAATGAAGATAATACGGCTATGGTGTTATCACATAAAATCACTGAAATTTCATCTAAAACTGTGGAAAATGGAAAATTTGCAGCGATGGGTTCAGAAAGTATTGCATTTTTAATGAATATTTCACAGGTTTGTATAACGCTAACTATAGGAATATTTATTATTAATGATCAATTAACTATAGGAGATTATGTTGCTCTAACTCAATATTCATTATTGTTATTTGCACCTATTCAGTTATTAGCGACTTTTAGTATGACTATACAGCCAGGAATTATTGCTCTGCAAAGAGTGAATGAAATATTAGAGGTTATCCCAGAAGATCATAAGAAAGGTACAAAAATAAATACTATTGATAAAATTGAATTCAAAAATGTATCTTTTATATATGAGAATTCGAACAAAGCAGTATTTGAAGATATTAGTTTCGTGATTAATAAAGGTGAAAAAGTAGGAATTGAAGGAATTAATGGCTCAGGAAAGTCGACAATAATAAAGCTATTATTGGGACTTTATTCAGATTATAGTGGGGAAATATTAATTAATGATATAAACCTAAAGGATATAAATATAAAATCCGTCAGAGATAGAGTAGGTTTAGTCTCACAAAATATCGTTTTGTTTTCAGGTACTTTGTTAGATAATATTAAAATGGCTAATCCTTTAATCAATAAAGAACAATTAGATAAAATTATGAATATTTTTAATGATAAAATATTTGAAGATATCGATCCAAAAGCTATTATTCTAGATGAAAAAGGAAATAATTTATCTGGAGGACAAAAACAAAAAATAGCAATTTTAAGAGCTTTTGCCAAAAATCCAGATATACTAGTTTTTGATGAAGCGACATCGAATATTGATAATGATTCCACTAATTTACTAAACACTGCTATACAAAATATTTTTAATCAAAAGACTTGTATCATTGTTTCTCACCAAAAATATATAGCAAATTTAGATAAGATTTTAGAAATTAAAGATGGTTATATTTGTGAGAAAGGTTTCTTAATCGAAAAAGGTGATTAAATTGTTGCAAATTAATGCTATAAGTAAGCGATATAACTCAAATCAGATGGTTATAAATAAATTAAGTTTTTCAATTGAAGCTGGAGTAGTTTTTGGCTTATTAGGTCCCAATGGTTCAGGTAAATCAACAACAATCAATTGTATAACGGGAATATACCCTGTTGATGAAGGCGATATTATAATCGATGGGTATAATATCGCACAAAATCCGCTAGATGCTAAGCGGAAAGTTGGGTATGTTCCCGATAATTCTAATATGTTTTTACATTTGAGAGGGATAGAATATTTGGAGTTTTTACAGAAAATTTATAGAATTAATGATAATCATTTTAGGAATATTATACAAGAATTGGCACATAAATTTGAAATGGTTAAAGCATTAAATGATTTTATTCAAAACTATTCTTTTGGTATGAGGAAAAAATTGTTTATAATTGGTTCTTTATTACAAAGTCCAAAAGTTTGGATTTTGGATGAACCTTTTAACGGACTTGATCCTAAAGCAGTTTTTGGCTTGAAAACATTAATGAGAAGTTATTGTGACAAAGGAAATGTTGTTTTATTTTCAACACATTTATTAGATATTGCTCAGCAAGTTTGTGATAGAGTTGGTATATTAAATAAGGGCAATTTAATCTTAAATGGGGATTTTGAAGAAATACAAAATAACTTAAAAACAAAAGATTCTTTAGAAAAATTATTTTTGGAGTTAACTAATGATGAATATAATGCCTTTACTTAAAGAGTTATTTTTATTTAAAATTAGGTCCAGATTTCATTCGAGAAGTACAATATTAATAAATACAATAAGTTTAATTTATATATTTTTTTTATATTTTTTTATTATAAAAAAAGTAGTGTATTTTTTTTATGAATTAAATGAAAATACTGGTATACAATTAATTGTTATTCTTTTCTATATTTTAGTTAGTGGATTACTTTTTTTGATAAGTTTTGTACAATATTTTCATACTTATTCCTTTCAAAATAATTTTTTATATTATTTACATTTACCGATCAGTAAAATTCAATTAATTAGTTCTAGAGTTATTATGATTTTATTGTCGCAATATATACTGTTACTTTTTCTATGCACTCCAATTTTTGTTTATATTGATAAGTTTTTCTCCCCTCCAATTGAATTTTATTTTTTGTTTTTGTCATTGAGTATTATAATTCCACTTGTTCCGAATGCATTAAGTTTAACAGTTGTTTTTATAAGCTCAAAAGTTATGAAATTTAATAGCAAATTTAAATATATATTATTTGTAATACTATGTATTATTAGTCTTTTGGGGTTAGTCTATTTAAAACCAGTAACCTTTTTAATGCTAGGTTCAAATTATAATGATTTTTTATTGACTTTTTTGAATTTTTTTTCACTGGAGCAATCAAATATTGTGCATGTAATTTTTTTACTTCTTTTACTATTAATAATTTCAATTGCATTTTTATTTATTGTGACGGTTACTGGATCAATATACTATGATTTTAATTTTAGTAGAAAAGGAAATAGAAAAAAAATAGTAAGAAAGACAAGAATATCGTTGTGGAACTCAAGCATACTCTTTTTTTCAATTAAACATGAAATTATATTACTTTTAAGAAGACCAGTACTCTATATGAAAGCTTTAGTTACGGTATTAGCTACGCCATTAATATGTATTGTTATATTCTCCTATAATGATCAAGTGGATTTAATTAAAAGTTTTTCTAGAGGTAACACAGAGTTGATATTTATAATACTTGTTTGTTTTTCTATATCTACAATTGGCTGGAATCCAATTGCACTTTCATCATTTTCACGAGAAAAAAATGAAATAGCTTATAAAAGTACTATGCCTATTTCAATTAAGAATACTATAATAGCCAAAGTTTTAACTGCATGGATAATATTTATACCAGCAATTTTTTTATATGCTTTAATTTTCTATATGTTTTTTAATGTATCTAATCTATTCATATTGTTATATATATTACTTTCACTCGTACTCTCTTTAAATGGATCTTTACTAGGTATAATTTTTGATGTGTTTTTTCCAGTCTTGTTATGGAATGAGGAACAAGAACTATTTAAAGGCAGAACGGCTATTACAAGTTTTCAGGTTTTTAATTCTTTATATGTAGTTACTTTTTACATAGTAAGTTATTTATTATTAAAGTTTTTTTCGGTAGATTTAATAATTATATTTATTGCTAATTTACTTATAATGTTAATTGTTATGTGGTATTTATATAAAATATTAAGAGCTAAATCATCTAGCTTATTTCATCGCTTAAATCAATATTATTTTAAATTGAAATAATATTGATTTAAGCACCGAGCACATATTTTTATACTTACTTATAGTACCACTTAAAAATAACAAAAAATATCTTTTATTAAAGGAATGATAAAATGAAAATTTTTATAGGCGTTATACTGTGCATAATAAGTTTAATAGCAATAATTTTGGATGAACCTACGTTATGGCAAATAGAATCTTTTTTTATCATAATTTTACTTTCTCTTTTATATACTAAAAAAAAATGATTTTTATAATAGAAGTAATTAAGGAATCCCCCTATTCTTAGGGTAGATTGTAAACGCTAAAATAAAAGTTTACCACCCTTAACAGCCAATCCCTTAACGGGGTAAGCCCAAGATAAGTACAAAAACGACGCAAAAAAAGGCCACATGCAGTAAATGGGAAATAAATTCCAGAATGTTGTCGCGGTCAGATACCTTTGAACACTTTTTGCTAAATTGAAGTGAACACTTTACTGGGAATTAGAACGTGTCCATTGTCACTTTACTTGGAGCCTCTGCGGGCAAGATTGTGAGCCATGAAGCCAGATGTGCCAAGGTATCTGGCTCAGCCAGAGTAGGCTATCATGACCGCCTCTCCAAATAAAGTGCACGTCTCTACTGGAAAATTAAAGTGTACCTTTTGTAAAGGACATTAAAAAAAAGTCTAGGCAGCATTAAGAAGATGATTTCTGTATTGAACAGGGGTCATCTTTTTAAAATTCCATTGATATCTGTAGTAATTGTAATAAATCATATATTGCTGTATTTGGCAAGCTAAAAATGCATTAAACGGCAATCTCAAAGCGGGGAAGCATCGCAAAACCCGTTTGCATCCGATGTAGATAATACAATAAATGGTGTTTTTCGAATATAGTCCTTACAATGATCATCTAAAAAGGAAATGACTTTATTGTTTGCGAGCTTACTAGGGTGGCCCAAAATTTCTCGAAGCTGTTGTTCGTTTTGAATTTTTTTATCGTATTGCTGCAAAGAATACACGTCCTTTATCGTACAATATTTTCCTATTATTTTATTGGTTTATTGTGAATTTTACAATAATTTTTGCTGTAATCGTAATTTGTCCTGCCTGAATCGGAGTAGGAGTATATTCTTTCGTTGCAGCAAGAACCATTGGACGAATAGGGAGCTCGGTTTGTTCGGTAATCTCGACAATCACTGGATCATTCGAAAAACCTGAAGCTCTCGCAAGGGTCTGAGCTTTTGTATAAGCATCCTTTACTGCTACCGCTAATGCTTGATTATAGACAGCAGATGGGGAAGAGAGGGTAAATGTTATATTTCCAATATAGTTCGCACCATTTTTCACAGCGTTGTCAATGATCATGCCAGTTTGATCGACATTTTGAATCGTGATTAGCAATGTATGAGTTACTCTATAGCCTTTAAGGATTCCTGAAGAGGTAGAATAATCGTATTGAGGCTCAATTCGATAATCATTCGTTTGAATGTTACTTTCCGGTATTCCCAGCTGCCTCAATCCCGCTAATATAGCATTCATGATCGAAGCATTTTGCTGCTGTATGTCTGTTAAATCTTTCCCTTCCGTTATTGCACCGACTACAATTCGCACAGTATCTGGCTGCACAGCAATACTCCCGGCTCCTTCGACTGTAAATATAGCTGTTTGAGCAGGGGAGCGGGGAACATAATGATAACCATACATCATACATCTCTCCTAAATGTGTTTTTGATGTTCTAGAGAAATATATGAAGGAGAATCATTATACATGTTAAGGAGAGTATGACAAAGAAAGGTACGATGTTTGTATTCTTTAAAAAACCCTTTGTGCCATTCTAAAATATTTTTTCTATTTTTAGCAAAAGATAACAAATGAAATCCAAGAGAAGGGGAGATAGATTTGACTTACATATACAATTTATACAATTCGGATGACCGATTTGGTTTTAAGAGTTCGTACCATATCCAATGTGACCTGCCGCCACATAAATTTCGAACAATCATGATGGAATTTCGTCGCAATAAGGATGAAGCAAATACACCAGAAGCTTTCATCGATTTCATGAAAAAGTCCTTTGGGGATTCCTTTCAGCTATTTGATTATGACGACATTGTTCAGTTTGATGCAGATCAAGAGAATAGCGCTATACTTGCTAACCTATTAGATGAAGTAGATGGTACAATTTAAGAAATGGTGGAAGAAGAGATGAGTTTCATTTTTATGTTTTTCAAAAAAACACCCTATAAAAGGAAAGAACCAGATTCCACTCAATAGAAATCTGGTTCTTTGTGAGGTTTTAGACTTTTTTTACATACATAGGAAGATCCGTATGTCCCATTTCACGAACATATACAAACAAATTTCCTTTGTGGTGAATTTCATGGTCCATCGCCATCTTTAATAGCTGCCTGCCCGTCAGCTTTATCCCAAAGACTTGAGATAGATCGACTTCATTATTAAGCTCATCATCCGTTATGGATTCGATCATATGTATCGTATCTGATGTCAATTTTTCTGCTAATACCGTTAAATTTCCTTCTGAATTTTCCATTTTTTCTTTAAAAGGGGATGAATCTCCTTTTTTAGCGGCTTGAGCAAAACGGTAGAACGATGTCAGCATATGAGTGACTAACTCTTGGGCTGACATAGATGTTGGAGTAGGTTTGTAATCATAATGTTGTTCATCCATTTTCCTTACTAAATCCAAAGTCACATCACGATGTGACCGAAAATAACGAATAAATTTTCTTGCACGGGACATTTTATACACCTCCTAAAAAAATTCAACAATAATATATATTCGATATTGTTGAATTTTATCCCTATCAAAGGAATAAAGAATAAATCTTAGGAGGTTTAATGTTCTATTCAATAGACAATTGAACCAACAGAGAGAAAAAAATTACTCTTCAGATAAGTGTTCTTTGCAATAATTTGCTAACAATTCAATTTCTTCATCCTCAAGCTCAAAATCCAAGTAATGATTCGTTTCTTTTTCGAACAAATCATACTTTACTATTTTTTTTTCAGTTTCTTCCACTAAATAGATGATTTTGGCGTATAATCCTTTTTCACTATATAATTCATCATCCTCAGGAACCTCAATATCCAATAGAAATTCATAGCGATCCCCAGAAAGAATCCCGAATTCGTCGTTGATCAGTTCAACCGTATGACCAGTTACAGTAATCATGAAAACATCCTTTCAAAACGTAATAGCATTATTATACAAATAAAATAAAAAAAAGCACAATAAAAGAGGGAAGAAATGAACTCATTTAACATAAAAATATTATGTTAACAAGAAGAGTGGTTTTTACATTATTAGGGTAGAGAGGGTAATTTTATATCAAAATAGTAGTTTGACAAAACTCTAGTATATATAATATTATATTACAGTAATTTCATATAGGATTCCTCATCAGCTTGAGATGAGGTAGAGGTCGCAATGCATATGAGTAAAACGAAAGAGAGACAGAAACTCGATGATGTCGTTTGAAAGGATGTGTTGCCGAAGCGTTCATAGTATTTCTGGCTATGATCAGCTGGGACTGTATCCGAATAGGTGCAGGACTGTCATGGTTATATACCATGGAGAACTATCCATTTTCGACTGATGCGGCTGTTTTTATAAGTAGAAAACACACCGCATTTATAATGGTGTGTTTTTTTGTGTGCGCCCGGCATGGGTGTAATCTATAGGGTGAGAGTCCCGAACTGCGAAGGCAGAAGTAGCAGTTAGCTTAACGCAAGGGTGTCCGCGGTGACGCGGAATCTGAAGGAAGCGAGCGGCAAACTTCCGGT
>NZ_WIAQ01000005.1 GCF_009466385.1 Peribacillus tepidiphilus
ATTTCCAAGGAAGATTGGTCCCTCCATCGCAAAGGATTTGACGATCAACAGCGCCATCAGGAAAAAGTCCAAGAAGCCATTCGTAACAATTTACCGGATTTAATTTCAGAAGAAAACATCATTATGTCAAACGGCCGAGAAGTGATCAAAATTCCGATTCGTTCATTAGATGAGTATAAAATTCGCTATAACTATGATAAAAACAAGCATGTCGGCCAAGGTGACGGAGACAGTCAGGTGGGCGATGTAGTGGCCCGTGATGGATCAGCTCAGCAGAAAGGACCTGGAAAAGGGCAGGGTGCCGGAGACCAAGCTGGTGAGGATTATTATGAGGCTGAGGTATCTTTAATGGAGATTGAAGAAGCTTTGTTCAGTCAGCTGGAGCTTCCCAACCTGCAGCGAAAAGAGCTGGATGAAAATTTCGTAGAGAACATTGAATTCAATGATATCCGAAAAACAGGACTCATGGGCAATATCGATAAAAAGAAAACCATGCTTACGGCCTTTAAGCGTAATGCTTTAAGCGGCCAACCGAAGTTTCATCCTATTTATAAGGATGACCTTAAATTTAAGACCTGGAATGAAGTCGTCAAGCCCGAATCCAAAGCGGTTGTTCTTGCAATGATGGATACATCGGGATCGATGGGATTATGGGAAAAATATATGGCGCGCAGCTTCTTTTTCTGGATGACTAGATTCTTGCGAACGAAATATGAGTCTGTGGAAATTGAGTTTATCGCACACCATACAGAAGCAAAAATTGTATCGGAGGAAGACTTTTTCACAAAAGGTGAAAGCGGAGGTACGATTTGTTCGTCAGCCTATCGCAAAGCATTAGAAATCATTGATTTTAAGTATAATCCTCAGAGGTATAATATTTATCCGTTCCATTTCTCCGATGGCGATAACTTAACCTCAGACAATGCCCGTTGCGTCAAGCTCGTAGAGGAAATTATGAAGGTTTCGAATATGTTTGGGTATGGGGAAGTGAATCAATACAACCGTCACTCCACACTCATGAGCGCCTACAAGAACATTAACAACGAAAAATTCCGCTACTACATCCTTAAGCAAAAATCCGATGTATTCCATTCGATGAGAAGCTTTTTTAAGAAGGAAGAGAGTAAGCAGTATGCTTAGTTAAAAATATATTTTCCTGTACGGTATTATTACGTACAGGTTTTTGTTTTTATAGGATTTTATTTGTCAAAGCTCATTTGGAAGTAGGATGTTGGGTGTGAGTGTGAAGGCGAGAAGTAAAAGATTCACAGGACTAGCGCTTACTCACTGACACAGGCGGTTTATCCGTAGCCTCCCCGCTTCCCTGGTTCCCATTGGCTGATTCTATTGAACCAGTAAGTGCCATCAATTGTTGATCAACCGATGATTCAATATAATGTAGAGGGAGCAACCGCTTCCAATAAGAAGACTTCCACTGTTTCTCCAAGGGAAGCTATTATGTTAAAGGTGGACATATATGAAAAATATAGCTATTGTTGGTGCAGGATATGTGGGGTTAGTGACGGGGACTGCCTTCGCCCATATAGGGAACCGGGTAACTTGTATAGATATAGATGCTGATAAGATCAAGTTGCTTTCTGAAGGGATTTCTCCAATTTTTGAACCAGGTTTGGAAGAAATGCTTAAGGAGAATTTGAGTAAAGGGAAATTGTCTTTTACCACTAGCATGAAAGAGGGAGTTGAGAGTGCAGAGATCATTTTCCTGACTGTTGGGACACCACCAATGTCTGATGGCAGTGCGGATTTATCGTTTATTTTTAATGCGGCTTCTGAGGTAGGCAAGCATTTGGCTCGAGACAGCATTGTCGTTACGAAAAGCACCGTTCCAGTGGGAACAAATGAAAGGATCAAGGAAATACTTGAGGATCACAAAAGTAAAAACATAAGAATCGATGTGGTATCGAATCCGGAGTTTTTAAGGGAAGGCTCTGCCATTCATGACACCTTCCATGGAGATCGGATTGTAATTGGCTCTGAAAATCCTAGAGCTGCTCATGTAATCGAGGAATTATATAGTCCTTTTCAGATTCCGATTATGAAAACAGATACACGTAGTGCAGAATTAATCAAATATGCCTCTAACGCTTTTTTAGCGACAAAAATTAGTTTTATTAATGAAATGGCGATATTGTGCGAAAAACTGGGAGCCAACATTGACGAAGTTTCCTCCGGAATGGGCATGGATCAACGAATTGGCAATCAGTTTTTACAGGCGGGAGCTGGCTATGGTGGCTCTTGTTTTCCGAAAGATACTCGAGCACTGATTCGAATAGCAGAAAATGTAAATCATCATATTCCTCTTTTAGAATTTGTCATAAACATTAACAATCGCCAACAAGAATATTTGGTTAAGAAAGCCCTTGAAAGGTTTGGTAGCTTAAAAGGGAAAAGTGCTGCCATATTAGGGTTATCTTTTAAACCAAACACGGATGATGTGAGAGAATCACCTGCCATTAAAATATGCCAGAGCCTAATTGAGCAAGGGGCGTACGTTACAGCCTTTGATCCTATTGCAATGGAGAAAGCAAAAGCGTATCTGCCAAAAGAAACGAAGTATGCATGTTCAATAGAAGAATGTCTACAAGATGCAGATCTTGCCTTTATCGTGACAGACTGGAACGTATTTAAAGAGATGACTGCAGAAACATTTATTAAGTGTATGAAACATCCGATTGTTTTTGATGGGCGAAATTGTTTTAGTCTAGAGGCGATGAGGCAATATGAAGTCGATTATTATTCAATAGGAAGACCTATTTTACAAAATTGGAGCACGAAGAATGGGAAATAGACACAAATGATGGATCACTGTTTTGTTAACAGCGCACCTGTCGACCGATATCTAAGTTCTGACGACCGATATCTTGCTTCTGACGACCGATATAATAAGCTGACGACCGATATCTAAGTTCTAACGACCGATATCTTGGTTCTGATGACCGATATAATAAGCTGATGGCTGATATGTTGCAACTGATAACCGATATATGGAGATGCCATCCGAAATCTTGCTCCTCCGAAAGCTCTAATTCTATTGATTTAAGCGGAAATTTTGTGGATTTAAGCGTTCAGTGCTTTGATTTAAGCGTTCATCCCATTGATTTAAGCGAAAATCCCTTCGATTTAAGCGAAACCTTTTTCACGGTCTACCTACTCTCTATAGACGACCGATATCCTGGTTCTGACGACCGAAATCTTGCTCTTGACGACCGATATCCTGGTTCTGACGACCGAAATCTTGCTCTTGACGACCGATATAATAAGCTGACGGCCGATATCTTGCTCTTGTCGACCGATATAATAAGCTGACGGCCGAAATCTTGCTCCTATGATTGAAATATTAAAATGACTGATATTTTGTACTTAATGACCGATATAATGGAATCATGGCCGATATCTTACTCCTAATGGTCGCTCAACTAGAATTTCGGTCGATAAATGGCTCCTAAAAGACCAGATTTATATAAGGAGATGAACAAATGGAAAGAGTTCAACTAGCAGAAGATTTATCTTTTTCGCGTATTATTCATGGTTTATGGCGTTTGGCGGAGTGGGAGTATTCTAACGAAGAGACGCTTTCATTAATTGAGCATTGTTTAGAACAAGGAATTACGACGTTTGATCATGCGGATATTTACGGCAGCTACACTTGTGAGGAGCTGTTTGGAAAAGCGATGGCTCTTAAGCCTGAACTTCGTGAAAACATGGAGATTGTCACCAAGTGTGGCATCGTGCTGGAGTCTCCAAACCGTCCTGAGCATCGATCGCATCATTACAATACAAGCAAAGAGCATATTATTAAATCAGCCGAGCAGTCCTTAAAAAATTTACGGACTGATTATATCGATGTACTGTTAATTCATCGACCGGATCCTTTGATGAATCCTGAAGAGGTGGCGGAAGCCTTTATGAAGTTAAAAAAAGAAGGCAAAGTCCGTTATTTCGGAGTTTCTAACTTTAAGGATCATCAATTCAATATGCTGCAATCGTATTTAGATTTCGATTTGGTCACGAATCAAATTGAGGTTTCAGCTTATCATTTAGAGAATTTTGATGATGGAACATTACATTTCTGTCTTGAGAAAAGAATCAAACCTATGGCATGGTCTCCTTTAGCAGGCGGAAAAATATTCTCCAGTAATGATGAAAAAGCGGTGAGACTGCGAAGTACATTAGAAAAGATTGCAGGAGAAATTGGAGCTGAAGATTTAGACGAGGTGCTGTACGCTTGGATATTAAAACATCCTGCGAAAATTATGCCGATCGTAGGTTCTGGGAAAACAAAACGTATAGACAGTGCCGTTAAATCCCTAGATCACAAGTTAACCCTTGATCAGTGGTTTGAGATTCTACATAGTTCAATGGGGCATGAGGTGCCTTAACATCTAAGCTAAAAAATTCATTCAACCAATATTCTTAATAACAGGGCTGGAAATAGTACTTCCGAGTGGGAATGCAGTTTCCAGCCCTACTATTTAAAATTAAAGGTCGTTTATCACGATGAAAGCAGAACCATATAAAGGATCTCAGCCACCAGGACTATTGCTCTTAATCGATGTTTTACATTATAACACGAAGCGATAATCATCTACCGCCACTCCAAAAGACCGTTCAAATCGTTGTATTCATAATTCGGAGTAACAGGCAATTTTTCGGTCGGCATGTTTTGACGATTGATCCAGGCGGTTTGAAATCCGAAATTTTTTGCTCCAGCAATATCCCAGCCATTGGACGAAAGAAATAACACCTCATCTTTCTTCACTTTTAAAACGTCAACAGCGTGTTGATATGCTTCTTTAACCGGCTTATAGTGTTTCACGTCATCTACACTGATGATGATGGGTAACCATTCATGTAATTCGGACTCATGAATTAAGGGTTCCAGCATATCTCTTGAGCCATTAGAAAAAACAGCCACTGTTTTTCCTTGAAGCTGGCTCAGTACATCTTTTGTTTCTTGGAATGGTTCTAGGTTCCGATAGGCGATTAGTAACTGATTCATTTGTTCCGCATTTATGGTTTCTCTGCTTTCTTCCACTGCATATAAAAGAGAATCCTTTGTCACTTCGCTAAATGAAGTGTATTGGCCCATCATCTCACGCAAAAAAGAATATTCGATTTGTTTTTTTCTCCATGTAAGGCTTATTTGTTCACCCTTTGACGGGAAGAACTCTTCACATTTTTCCTTTACAGAATATACATCAAATAATGTTCCGTAAACATCGAACAGAAAAACATTAGCTTTTTTCAAATCATCACCTCCATTATTTTTATTCTATTTTTGACACAAATTCATTAAACCCTTTATTTGTTCCTATTAAAACAACAAAAACAAACTAAACCTAACTAAACCAAACTAAAACTAACTAAATGTTATTGACAATACGATTTTCCTAGATTTTAATAAAAATAGTACGTACTGGTTTTTTTATCCATAAAGAGTGAGGTTTGCCAATGGTCGAGAATTATTACACAGTAGAAGAAGTAGCAAATCTTCTGAAATTATCTAAATATACCGTTTATGAAATGGTAAAACGAGGTGAGTTATCTGCAGTAAAAGTAGGCAGGCAGGTCAGAATTAGCCGGGATGATATAAATAGAATGATAGATAAAGGCAAAAGACAGCATTCTCCAGACGATTTTTCGAAAAGTGTACTTCCCATTCCTATTATGTTTATCGGGAGTCATGATTTATTAGTAGAAAGCGTTATCAATTATGCGAATGAAAAGAAAAATGGATTGCTGATCATTCCTGCATTTGTAGGAAGCATGGAAGGCTTATTGAGTTTATATTATGGACGGGCTGATATTGTAGGCTGCCATTTATTTGACGAGGAAACAGGTACATACAATATCCCTTTTATCAAAAGATTGTTTCCCGGTGAAACACCAGTTGTCGTTCGTTTTGTTTCCCGAAACATAGGATGGATTGTTCCAAAAGGTAATCCGAAAAGGCTTGAAGGATGGAACGATTTACTCAGAAATGATCTAACCTTCATGAATCGCCAAAAAGGCTCCGGTACAAGAATACTCCTCGATTTTCACTTGAAAAAACTAGGAGTGGACGGTAGCCAAATCAAAGGCTACGAAAAAGAAGAAATGACCCATTACAGTGCTGCTTCAGCCGTTTCAAGAGGGGAGGTGGATTTTGCTTTAGGTACGGAAAGTGCAGCACAAGCACTTGGCCTTGATTTTGTAGTTCTTGAAAAAGAACGATATGACCTTGTTATGAAGAAGGATTTTTATGCTAGCCATCAATGGAAGAATTTAGAGAGTTTATTACTTTCAGATGAAATAAAAGAACGGATGTCCAAGCTTGGAGGCTATGAATGGATCCATATTGGAGAAAAAGTGACGGAGGGGCTTTAAATGAAAACAAATAAATCATGGTTGGTATGGACTTTATGCCTGTTGTTCGCAGCTTTCATGATGTCTGGTTGCTCTGCTGAAAAAGAGGCACAACCAGCAAGCAATAAAGAAAAAGAGACGACTTCAGCAGCTACTGAAAATAAAAATCTTTCAGGTGAGTTGATTCTAGCGACGACAACGAGTACACAAGATAGCGGTTTGCTCGATGTACTGATTCCGTTATTTGAAGAACAAACGGACGTAATGGTTAAAACGATCGCTGTAGGAACTGGAAAAGCGTTAGAAATGGGGAAGACAGGCGAAGCAGACGTACTATTAGTTCATGCGCCAGCTGATGAGGAAAAGCTAGTTGAAAGCAAGGATGCTGTTAACAGACAGCTTGTCATGCACAATGATTTCATGATTGTGGGTCCAAAAGAAGACCCAGCTGGTGTGAAAGGTAAGACTGTTCAAGAAGCATTGAAAAAAATAACGGAATCTAATGCACTGTTCGTTTCACGTGGCGATGATTCTGGTACTCACAAAAAAGAGCTTGCCCTTTGGAAGGAAGCAGGAATTGAACCTTCAGGTAAAATGTATCAGGAAACAGGCCAAGGAATGGGAGACACGTTAAAGGTTGCTTCTGAAAAAGGCGGCTACACGATCACAGATCGAGGGACTTATTTAGCATTAAAAGACAATTTGGACATGGACATTTTGGTGGAAGGCGACGATCGTTTACTCAATATTTATCACGTCATGCAGGTGAACCCTGAAAAATCAGAGAAAATTAACGGGGATGCTGCAAAAGCCTTCGTTGAATTTATGATCGATCCAGACATACAGAAGGTGATTGGTGAATTCGGTGTAAAGGAATTTGGAGAGCCATTATTTTTCCCTGATGCAGTAAAATAAAGAGTACAATCTAATGGGCTGTCCAAATAGGGCACCTTCATTAAAAATTGAAAATCAAGAATGGTGATATATCCATATTCTTGAACATAAAAAGGGGCATCCAAAAGCCGAATATTCGACTTATTGGACTGCCCCTTTTCAAAGAGAGTTCATAATTCGGGGGATTCATTCATATGGAAATGATCATAAATGGAATAATAGAAGCATTTCGGATGATTTTTACTGGCGATCCTGAAATTTTTTCCATAACTTGGCTGACTTTGAAGGTGTCAGGGCTGGCCACATTTATTAGCTTACTGATCGGAGTTCCATTAGGAGTTGGATTATCTTATACTCAATTCCCTGGAAAAAAACTATTAATGAGTGTGATTAATACAGCAATGGGATTTCCTCCGGTTGTCGTGGGCTTATGGGTATTTTTACTACTAAGCCGTAATGGTCCGCTTGGCTTCTTGAATTTGCTTTACACCCCCACAGCTATCGTGATTGCACAAGCTGTGATCGCTTCTCCCATCATTATCGGTTTAACGTGCGCGGCGATTATGCAGGTGGATGATCGGCTGAAGCTTCAGATCAAAGCGCTGGGGGCAAATCGTTTTCAATCGCTTTTGTTGGTGATCAGAGAGGCGAGATTTTCTTTGCTGGCAGCATGTATTGCTGGATTTGGCGCGGTTGTGAGCGAGGTTGGAGCTTCTATGATGGTAGGAGGAAATATTAAAGGCTACACAAGGGTATTAACCACTGCTACGGTGATGGAAGTGTCGAAAGGGCACACTGAAGTCGCCATTGGTATATCTGTGATATTGCTGCTGCTAGCCTATCTTGTGACGCTGGGATTGACTATGCTGCAGCAAAGAGAAAGAAGAGGCTGATTTACATTGATCACGATTCAGAATGTAACGGTTGAAAAGTATGGAAAAAAAATATTGTCCATTCCACATTTAGACATTCAAGAAGGCGAAATGACAGCTATTATTGGTCCAAATGGAGCCGGTAAAAGCACACTTATCAAAACAATTGCTCTATTGGAAGATACGGCAACGGGAAGCATCCAATTCGAAGGTCAATCAATCCACCCTTCAAATGCTCCTTTAGGTGCTAGAAGAAGCATCAGCGTTGTATTCCAACAGCCCCTCATGCTAGATACTACTGTGTTTGGAAACGTTTCGGTCGGGTTAAAAATCAGGGGTTATTCCAAAAAAGAAGTAAAAGAAAAAGTGAGCTATTGGCTAAACCGCTTAAACGTTGGACATCTTGCAAACCGGCATGCCAGAACTCTATCGGGTGGTGAAGCGCAAAGAATCGCTTTGGCACGGGCGTTAGTAACAGAACCGAAAATATTGCTGCTGGATGAGCCTTTTTCCGCTTTGGATTTGCCTACGAAACGAGCTATTCTGCACGATTTGAAAACGATTTTAAAAGAAACCGGAATAACCACTCTTTTTATTAGCCATGATTATCAGGAGGCTCTTTTTTTAACAGATGAATTCATCGTCATACATAGGGGCGAATTAATTGGTCGGTATACATATGAGAATTTAAAGCAATTTAATTCATCAAAAGAATTAGGCTCTTTTATTAAAGAGTGGATGACACCTTTAGTGGCTAATGTTTGAAGTTCTATTGCTTTATTGGTTAAGATGGAGGAAAAAGAAGCGGAGGACAGAAATGAAAAGAGTATGTTCCCAGCCTTATATTAAAATAGAACGGTTGATTCAGGATTTTAAGCAAAAAATAGTGGAAAAAGAAGAGTTCCTTCATTTATGTGACCATTATATTACCACACCCACTCATCAATTTCATTTAAAGGAAGTTCATGATCTTTCATTTAGAACGATTCATAAAGACTCAGGTTTATTATATCTTCATACCAATCAAGGCCTTTTTGCTTATCATGTAAAATTGACTCCACACCGCTTTATGGACGCTTTCCAAGAATTAAAGCAGCGTTATTTTGAAACATAAGGATGGTCGGTAACCCAAAATCGCCAAGGGTAATCCTTTGCTTCTCCTGCATTTGGAATGCCTATTCGAGGTCCGGCCGAAATATTGGAAGGAGTAAAGCCGTTTGCGATCAATAATGGTGGGAGCATAAAGCTGCCGCCATAGTCACTCATCGTAATGCCTAAGGCCTTTGTTAATTTTCCAGGACCATTTGTTGTTTTTCTGAGGTCTTTCACGTTTCGTCTTTTGAGCATCAATTCCTGTCCAATAAACGGTTCAACCGCACGAATTAAAATTGCTTCAGGCTTGTTAATCGGTCCGCTTACAACATTGACAAGGCAATGTGTATGCATCACATATGTATAAATTCTCCCAGCTTCAGCATACATGATTTCCGTTCTTTTTGTCCTTCGATTGTTAAAGCTATGGGCTGCGCGGTCTTCTGGCCCCAAATATGCCTCTGTCTCTACAATAAATCCTCCTGCAACGCCTTCGGATGTCTCTTTCATTAGCAAGCATCCAAGCAGCGATTGAGCAAGCTCCAAAGTTGGCATAGAGAAGAACTCAGCAGGCAGCGGTTGTATTGGCAGATTGCAAATCCATTTGTTACTCATCGTATTTCTCCTTTCCATGAGAGCTCCATCCTATTTGTTCCCGAATTCTATATAAATTAACAAACTCAATACACTAGATTAAAAAACTCTTCATTAGAAAATAATACTTTATTCTGTGGTTAAAAGGTGATTGAAACACATTCAAAATAGAAACAAGATTCACCCAATCTCTGGGTGAATCTTGTTCATTGCAGACAAAGTATGTTATACACACATTCAGGCTGTTTTATGAGGTAGCTTCTTCAACTGGTTCATTGTCCTGCGCTTTGTCTCGTTTAATTTTCCCTTTGCCCACTGCTAAGGCAACGAATATTCCTAATGCTAAGATCGAAAGTCCGGTCAAAAACACAGCAGAGAAAGATTCTGTCCAAGAAGTTTTTATTGTGGTAAGGACAATGTTTTTTACATCCTTCGGAAGCTGGAGAAGTTCAGGATGAATTAATAATCCAAATAATTCATCCGTTTTCTCAGCCATAGCTCCTAGAATTTTCTTAATCATCGGATTGGATTCAGCTTCAGCAGCTCTATCTATTTTATCTTTCAACGTGCTGTTCATCACGGCATTCAAAATTGTAATCCCAATGGTGCCGCCGATTGAACGGAAGAAGGTTGATGCTGAAGTAACAGCACCCAGCTGTGATTTCGGAAACTCATTTTGAACTGCAATCATTAAAGTTGGCATAACAAGCCCCATACCTGCTCCAAGGACAACCATATACGCATACGCTGTGAATTGACTAGATTCCAAGTCCATTGTGCTCATTAAGTAAAATCCGAGTGTTGCAATGATCATTCCTGTAGTTAAAACAGTTCGGAATTTTAATTTCAAAAGCAGTCTACCGCCTAGTATGCTAGCAATGATCATCGAAATCATCATTGGCGTCATTGTTGAACCTGCACGGGTTGGAGATACACCAAGAATACCTTGCATGAACATCGGTACAAACATGATGGCACCAAACATTCCTAGCCCGAGTAAAAATCCGAGCGCATTCGTTGTTGCAAACACTCGATTTTTAAAGAGTGATAAATCTAAAATTGGCTCTTTTGCTTTTTTTTCTATGAAACCAAACAGGAGGATTAATAGGAATGCTCCCCCAAAAATCATAGCGGAAGTTCCAGACTTCCATTCAAATTTATCTCCACCAAATGTCAACCCTATAAGCAGCAATACAAGCCCTGGAACTAAGGTTGCAATACCCAGGTAGTCAATATGCACCTTGCCTTGTGTATAAATGGTTTCATGCTTCATACCAATGTAAATCAATCCGGCTGAAAGCAAACCTGTAGGGACATTAATTAAGAAAATCCAATGCCAGCTGATATGGTCAACAATGAGTCCCCCAATGAAAGGACCAATAACAGAGCTCAATCCGAAAATACCGCCGAAGACTCCCTGCCATTTTGCCCGCTGTTCAGCTGTAAAAATATCGCCAATAATGGTTTGGGAAAGAGGCATGATCATACCGCCACCTAAACCTTGCAGACCTCGGTAAAGGATTAGCTGTTCCATAGAAGTAGCTGTTGCACAAAGTGCTGAACCAATGGTAAAAATAATGGTTCCAATTAAATAAAGAAGCCGTCTGCCGTATAAATCAGAAAGCTTTCCAACAATGGGTACAATGGTTGTGGAGGTAATTAGGTAGGCAGTCGTTACCCACGCAAAAATGGAAAAGCCATTCAACTCTCCAATGATCGTTGGCATAGCTGTTCCTACGATCGTTTGTTCTAAAGCACTAAAAAACATACCTATTATCAATCCAGCTAATACAAGTTTTCTATTGATTCCTTGTTGTTGGGTTTTCATATAAGCTAACTCCTAACTTTCAAAATGACTTAATGGTCAAGATTATACCTGTAAAATGACCTTTAAGTCAATAATTTTATCTTAGATAGAAAACAAACTTGTTTTTTGTATATAATTGAGAAGGAATTTGTTAAGACTGGAGCGTTGATTCAATATGAAAATAGGTTTTATCGGTTGTGGAAAAATGGGCCAGGCCATTTTAGAGGGAATTCTATCATCAGGCGCTCATAGAAAAGAAGATGTAATCATTAGCGCTAAAACGGAGAGTACTCTTACTACCATTAAGAATACATATCATGTATTCGTTACTCAGGACAACACACAGGTTGCAAGGGAAGCTGATCTTTTGTTTCTTGCTATTAAACCTGAGCTTCATCAACAGGTGATTGAAGAAATCAGAGACTTTGTCAAAACATCCGCTATTGTCATAACAATGGCTGCAGGAATAAATATAGAATTTGTTGAAAAAGCGTTTAACAAGGAAACAAAAATCTTTCGTACGATGCCCAATACTCCGTCTTTGGTTAGAGAGGGCACGACAGCGGTTTGTTATAACGATCTTGTCAGTAAAGAAGATTGTAAGAGGGTGGAAAATCTATTAAGTAGCATAGGAAGAGTAGAGTTTATCCCGGAATTTTTAATGGATAGTATTCCTTCCATAAGCGGGTCTTCCCTAGCATATGTATATATGATGATTGAAGCATTAGCAGATGGAGGAGTAAAGCAAGGAATTCCGCGTGAACAGGCATATAGACTTGCAGCAAGTACTGTCTTAGGAGCAGCAAAAATGGTTTTAGAGACGATGGAGCATCCAGGAGCACTAAAGGACCAAGTGTGTACACCTGGAGGAGCGACCATTGAAGCTGTTGCAGAGCTTGAAAAAACAGGTTTTCGATCCTCTATCCTTTCAGCTATGGAAAAGTGTACGGAAAAAGTTAAAAAGTTATCTAGATAAGGCGGCTGAAAAAGCTGCCTTTTTATTGCCCCAGTTTAATCTATCAGATCTTATAGAATTTAACCCGTTTTGGAAATCATTCAACCCAATTCTTAAAATCATTCAACCGGTTTAGAGTAAAGAGGGAAAAAAATCGGTTTTTCGCAGTTTAACTCCTTAATAACATATGGAATAGATTTTAAATCAAAGGGGATGATAAATCTGGAAGGAGGGACTAACTTCAAAGAATAGTTGGAATAAAAATGACGGATCCTACAATAATTCTGACTTGACTTATAGGAATAGTTATTTTATAGTTTTTTCATTATTATATATAAAGGAGGAACTATGATGGAAACAGGACTTATGCTAGTGAATCTAGCGGTAATGCTTTTACTTATTGGTCTATTATTCTATATGCAGAAAAAACATGTTTCTTTTTCAAAGCGAGTTTTCACTGCATTAGGATTAGGGATTTTGTTTGGGTTTGCCCTGCAATTCCTATATGAACCGGGTTCTAAGAGCTTAACCAATTCAGTTGATTGGTTTTCTATAGTGGGAAGTGGATATGTTAAATTTTTGCAAATGATTGTTATGCCTTTAGTTTTTATTTCTATTTTGTCCGCATTCACTAAGCTGAAATTGACAAATAATATTGGAAAAATCAGTGTGTTGATTTTAGGGATTTTAGTTGGTACAACTGCCATTGCTGCAGCAGTTGGTATTGCCTCCGCAGTTGTCTTTGATTTAGAAGCCGTTCAAATTGAAAAAGGAGAGGCTGAAACAGCTCGTGCTGCAGAACTTGAGGAAAAGTTTGGTACAGTAGAAGATAAAACAATGCCTCAACAAATTTTAGAACTGATCCCTTCTAACCCTTTTTTAGATTTTACGGGAGCTCGACCAACCTCCACTATATCTGTGGTAATATTCGCAGCTTTCCTTGGATTGGCATTCTTAGGAGTAAAACGGAAGCAGCCTGAGCAAGCAGATTTGTTTGCAAAAATTGTCGCTTCGTTCTATGCTATCATCATGCGTGTTGTAACACTTATCCTAAGATTAACACCATATGGCGTGCTTGCTATTATGACAAGTACTGTTGCAACTAGCGACATTGATGCAATCTTAAAATTAGGGAAATTTGTTTTGGCCTCTTATATAGCGCTCGTTGTCATGTTTGGAATTCACTTGTTACTCTTAACATTTGCTGGCTTAAATCCATTCACGTATGTCAAAAAGGCATTTCCAGTATTAGCATTTGCTTTTACATCCCGTACAAGTGCCGGTGCACTACCGATTAATATTCAAACCCAAAAGTCACTTGGAGTTCCAGACGGTATTGCAAACTTTGCAGGTTCATTTGGATTATCCATTGGTCAAAATGGTTGTGCTGGTATCTATCCTGCGATGCTAGCTGTCATGATTGCACCAACTGTAGGAATCGATCCGTTATCACCAACCTTCATTATTACATTAATTGTTGTCGTCGCCATCAGTTCGTTTGGAGTTGCTGGAGTAGGTGGTGGAGCGACTTTTGCAGCATTGCTCGTTCTTTCCGCGATGAATCTTCCAATCGCATTAGCCGGTCTCTTGATTTCAGTCGAGCCACTCATTGACATGGGGCGTACTGCGGTTAATGTAAGCGGAAGTATGACGTCCGGTATCCTTACAAGTCGTATTACAAAAGAATTAGATACAGACGAATATAATAGCCCAGCAAAAGAGCTTGAAGTAGAGGCTTAAATGAGAGGAGACTAACCACAAAAATGGTTAGCCCTCCTTTTTCATGTAAAGTAGTCGATCTATCATGCTAATAGTCGATATAAAGTGCAGCATGATATTAAAGAGTGCTCCATATAAACTTGACAGTTAATATAAACTAACAAAAAAACGCATGAGATCTTTTGAAAAGATCCATGCGTTTTTCATTAATTTTCCATGAGTTGAACAAGTTTTTTAGAAATCAGCAGAAGAAGGGAACCGGCAGCGATTACGGCGATCGCAATAACTGTAAATACTTCCATGTATCCCATAGACTGCGTGAATCTAGCAACTTGTCCTCCGACAAAATTTGCTATACCAGAGCTAGAAAGCCATACACCCATCAACAATGATGCCAGTTTAACTGGAGCAATGCGGCTAACCATGGATAAGCCGACTGGTGATAAAAACAATTCGGCAATCGTATGGAAGAAGTATGTGATGATAATAAACATGATATGAACGTTTCCGACTAAATTTGCTTCATTGTTGCCGTATCCTAATACAGATCCTACAAGTACAAGGAACCCGATTCCTAGTAGGATTAAAGCGATACCCATTTTAACTGGTGCACTTAAGTCCCCACGTTTTGATTGACCTAGTTTTACCCAAAGAATGGAAACAAGTGGTGCAAATAGAATAATGAAAAGTGGGTTAATGGATTGAAACCAAGGCGTAGGAATTTCAAAGCCAAAAACGGTACGATCGACAAATTTATCTGTATAAAGTGTAATAGAACTTCCTGCTTGTTCAAATCCAGCCCAGAAAAAGACAACAAAGCAAGCTAAAATCAAAATAACGGCAGTGCGTCTTTTTTCTTTAGGAGTTAAAGGAGTATTCTGTTTTACACCATTGTCGCTTAATACAGGCTTTCCTGTAGGTTCTTTACCAAGATCGCCTAAATAACGGTTACCAAAAACATTAAATAGGACTTGTCCAATTACCATTCCAATGGAGGATGCCAAAAAACCATATTTATAACCGTAAACAAAAACTCCATTTACTGAATCAGAAAGCCATTTGTCTGTAATGAAGGCGATGACAAGTGGTGCTAAAAATGCTCCTAAGTTAATACCCATGTAGAAAATGGTAAACGCTGCATCTCGTCTCGGATCCTTTTCTTCATATAAGTCCCCTACGAGAGTAGAAATGTTTGGTTTAAAAAAGCCGTTACCAACAATTAACAGAGCTAATCCTGTATACATGGCCCATTCTGCTTGCTCCAGGAAAATGACGAAATTTCCAAGAGCCATGAAGATACCGCCGATTGTTATCGCAAGCCTCTTCCCAATAAAACGATCTGTTAAATATCCACCTACAAGGGGAGTGATATAGGTAGCACCTGTATAAAAACCATATATACTCAAAGCGAGGCTTGGGTTCATGCCTAGCCCACCGCTAATTAATTCTTTCGTTAAATAGAGAATAAGTATACCTCTCATTCCATAATAACTGAATCTTTCCCACATTTCGGTGAAAAACAGTAAATAGAGACCGGGAGGATGCTTCATTTTCTGCTGATTTCCTACTGCCGATGTTTGCATAAGAACCTCCTAAAAATTTTAAAAAATGTATGAATATTAATTGTCTTGTATTATTTTAAAATAACTTTTATAGGACGTCAATTAATCGAAAAAGCAATAATAATTGAATTCTTTGAAAAATAATACTATATTAAGAAAATAAAAAAAGAGTGGATAGAGAAACAATTGTAAAATTTTATTAAAAAATTGACATTTAATGAAGCATAGGTAATAGAAAATATGATATAAAATAGGTAAAAAGTATTATGTAGTTGTATTTTTGTTACATATAGGAGGGGCGTTATGCCTAATTTAGAAACGGAAAGATTACAATTAATTCCATTATCTCTTGAGTATGTAATTGCTGCAATGAGAGGGCGTGAAGAGTTAGAGGCACTCTTGCTTCACAACGTATCAAGACAGTGGCCCAATACAGATTTTGCTCAAATATTACCAATGTTAGCAGATGAATTGGAGAAAGAACCATCTAAAGCAATATGGAATGGATTAATGATTCAAAAAGACGAGAAGATGGTTATAGGTGATATGGGATGTAAAGGAGGACCTGATCGAAACGGGGTAGTAGATATTGGATATGGGGTGGTCCCGGAATATAGAGGTCAAGGATATGCAAGTGAGATGGCAAAAGCTCTCGTAGTTTGGCTCCTTTCTAGAAAAGATGTAACCAAAATTACAGCAAACTGCTTAGAAGATAATATCGGTTCTATACGTGTTTTAGAAAAAGTCGGATTTACAAGATTAAGTGAAAGTAATGGATTACTCTGTTGGGAGTTCGAAAAATAAGCTAAATGGAGGATCTATTTTTAAGGCTCTTTTCTAAAAGATTGTTGTTTTTACATAGGTTCTGGGAATGAAAACCGTTGATAAAAAAGTTGGTTGATTGGAGCGTAAGGTGCGAGACTCCTGCGGGAGCAGCGGGACAGGTGAGACCCCACAGGCGCTGCACGCCGAGGAGGCTCACCGCCCGCCCCGCGGAAAGCGAGCATCCTGGAGCGGAAATCAACCTATCCTCACTACTTGTTAAAAAGCAACAAAGTTTGCGAAAACAGCCATTTTTAAAGAAGTCTGCAGACCGCTTACTATTAACGTGTATACAAAAACTGACGAACATCCTCCAATTTTTGGAGATGCTCGTCAGTTTTTTTATGCTTTAATGTTATAATTTTCTAATGCTTTTTCAACAGGTACATATTCGTAGCCTAGGTCGCGAGCTACTGCTTCATATGTGATATGTCCAGAAGCAACGTTAACTCCTTTAGCTAAAGCTGCATTTTCTTTGATCGCTTGAAAAGCGCCTTTATTAGCAATTTGAAGAGCAAATGGAACCGTTACGTTTGTTAATGCGATTGTAGATGTGCGTGGAACAGCGCCAGGCATATTGGCAACCGCGTAATGAACGACACCATGCTTTTCATAGGTAGGATTGTCGTGGGTTGTAATATGGTCAACTGTTTCAAAAATTCCACCCTGGTCAATGGCAACATCGACAATTACAGAACCCGGAGTCATAGATTTTACCATTTCTTCCGTCACTAATTTCGGTGCTTTTGCTCCAGGAATTAATACTGCACCGATTACAAGGTCGGATTCCGCAACAGCTTGAGCGATATTGTATGGGTTGGACATAAGAGTTGAGATTTCATTTCCGAAGATGTCATCTAGCTGGCGTAAACGGTCTGGACTTAAATCAATAATGGTAACTTCTGCGCCAAGACCGATGGCGATTTTTGCTGCATTTGTACCAACTACGCCGCCTCCGATGATGGTTACTTTTCCTCGTTTTACTCCAGGTACTCCACCAAGCAATATTCCTTTTCCACCTTTAGGCTTTTCAAGGAATTGAGCCCCGATTTGAGCTGCCATACGTCCAGCGACTTCACTCATTGGTGTTAACAGAGGAAGAGTGTTATTCACAGAAACTGTTTCATATGCGATTGCTAGTACACCTGATTCTTTTAACGCTTTTGCCAATTCGGGCTCTGCGGCTAAATGCAAGTATGTGAATAGGATTAAGTCATCTCGGAAATAGTTGTACTCACTTGGAAGCGGTTCTTTTACTTTCATAATCATTTCAGCGACTTCCCAAACAGAAGAGGCTTCATCAACAATCACAGCCCCTGCAGCCATGTAAGAGTCATTTGTAAAGCCTGAACCCAAGCCAGCATCTCTTTCAATGTATACTTCATGGCCTGCATTGACGAGGGCAACTACTCCTGCAGGGGTTAGTGCTACACGGTTTTCGTTATTTTTAATTTCTTTAGGAACACCAATTCGCATGTTATTGAATCCTCCAGACATAGCATTTGTTCTTCTTCTTTTTAAAATAGAAAGGTCAATTGTTCCAAACATCAGGTTTTGGCAAAATGGCAATTCGTTTGTCATCACAATTGTTTAGGAAAGTAGGGATCAAGAGTCTAACCAATCCTTTTGGGTCCGTTTCTTATCCTTTTAGAAAGAAGAAAACCTCTTTACAAAAAGTATAACCAGTTGAAACTATTTTTAGTTTGTGAAACTAGAAAAATGAAAAAAGGAGCATTTGTAGATTTCTACAAATGCTCCTTTAGATTGTAGATAAATGCTTACATTTATCTACAATCTACAGTAAGCCGCTCAAGGATTCTGCGTTTTCGGTAAAGCATCATTCCAGTATCTGCAATATCTTGAATCATGGATCGATTGGTGAAGGCTCCAAAAATCATCCCCGCGATCGGGACCATTTGCAATAGTTTTTCCAGCCGAATTGGTCCCTGTACGTATAAACTACCTCCCGCCAGCCCTGTAATTGCGAGACCATTTCTTTTGATTCTCGTTGGTTGTACGTTGACGATAACTCGTTGAGAATCGCTTCTTTCCCAACAATGTCTGCTGACGCAAATTGAAGGAAGGTGTAATTTTATCGAGAACTTTAAAAGGAATCCTCCCGATTTTTTCCCAGATAAAAAGTCCTTTCTGATCCTTTTCCCAATCTTCAATTTCTTTTAATTCCATTAACAAATAGTCTTTTGATTCCATACATTCTCCTGATTGTTTGATTTTGTTTAATTATACGAAACAGCATCTTTTTCAGTTTCGTATTTCAATAAAACTAATTGAAGCAATAGAGCCATTTTTTCCAATGGGTTTCTTAAATTAATATTTCCAATTTCTGAGATCCTTTTTAATCGGTAATGAATCGTATTGACATGGACATGAAGACTATTTGCAGCATCATAAGGGTTCGAATCACACTCTAAATAAGCATGTAAGGTTTTGATCAGGTTGCTCTGATTTTTTTCATCATATTCTATTAGAAGTTGTATGCCGCTGTGTACAGCCTTATGAGGATGCCGTGACAAAACATCCAAATATTGATAGATTCCCAATGAATTGTATGAATGGATAGGGGCTGTTTCCTTTGGGAATATTTTTTTGATTTTCAAGGTGTACAGAGCTTCGTTATAGCTTTCTTTTGCAAGAGATAGCTTAGAATAAGGTAAGCCTGCGGCCCCAGCAATTTGATCAACAACAAAACGGGTTTTCATCTGTGTAATAAACGAAGTAATAAAATCCTGAATGGATGCTGAAAACGAATCAGATTGAATAGGTCCTACAAGGAGAATGAGCTGGCTCTGGTTAATTGTATAAAAAATGACTTTCAGTTTTTGAGATGTCGTTAACGTATAGTAAATATTTCGTTCCGTTTCAGAAGAAATATCAGTTGGGAATGTAAAAACAATGATTGAAAACAAGGATGGAGCTGTAATGCCGTAGCCTTGAAGTATTTTTTGGATTTCCGCTTCTTCTTCATAGTGTCCGGTAAGCAGTTGCCATAAAAACTCTTGATAGCTTTCTTCTCTTCGTTTCTTTTTAAGCTGCAGCTGCAGGAGCTGGTTTTTGGCTTCTTTTGCTGCAAGCTCCAAAAACTTTAAATCTTTTTCGGTGAATGGCTTTTCCGTCTCTAATGCCCAAATAAAGCCGAGAACTTCACTGTTTTTTCTAATTGAAATCGCGGCCCGTTTTCCCAAGCCAACATTTTGAATCGCTGGAATCAATATGGGTGAGCTGTTTTTCAGTAACGCTGGAATTACACCCTCTCTCCAGAGACTGTTAATGACTTTTTCGGGAACTCTCCTGCCAATGATGGTAGCGATTCTGGCCTGATCTGTTCGGTCATCATGCATGCTATATGCCAGCAAACGGTGGTTGGCATCCTCAATCGTAATAGGGCAGCCCAAAACAGTGCTGACTCGATCGGCGAACTCTACCAAATCCCCATATACCCCTTTGAAAATATTATGGTTGGAACCTTCCACTACAAACTACCCCTTTAGAATGATTAATACTTAAATTTTAATATATATATTTTAGAAGTGCATGATTTTCATAAAAAATAAAAGCCCGAAATAAATCGGGCTTTTAGAAGAATAGATCTAAAATATAATATGTGATGGCTGCTAAAGTACCTGAAATAGGAAGAGTAATAAACCATGTAATGATCATGCGTTGGGCAGTTCCCCACTTAACTCCTTTTACCCGATGAGCAGCACCGACTCCTAGAATAGAAGAGGAGATGACGTGTGTCGTACTTACTGGTAAATGGATATAAGTAGCACCGAAGATGATCGCGGCTCCTGTTAAGTCAGCTGCGACTCCGTTTACAGGGCGGATTTTCATAATTTTTCCGCCAACTGTTTTAATGATTTTCCAGCCGCCTACAGAAGTTCCTAGTCCCATTGCAAGCGCACAGGAGAATTGCACCCAAAATGGAATGTCAGTCGAACTAGCATAACCGTTTGCGATTAATGCCATCGTTATGATCCCCATTGCTTTTTGAGCATCATTCGTTCCATGTGTATATGCCTGAAGGGCTGCAGTTGCGATTTGAATATAACGGAATCGCTTGTTCGTTTTTGGAAGATTATTATTTTTAAATATGATTTTAAAAATGCTGTATACGATAAAACCTACACCAAAAGCCAAAATCGGAGAAATAATCAAAGACTGAACGATTTTTCCGAAGCCTGAAACATTTAATGACCCAAAACCTGCTGCAGCAATGGCTGCTCCAGCGATTGATCCGATAATTGCATGAGAAGATGAACTTGGGATCCCATAATACCAAGTGATAAGGTTCCAAGCAATTCCGGCTATTAATGCGGATAGGATAACAATTGATCCGTTTTCCAAGGTAAAAGGATCGACGATATCTTTTGTAATGGTTTTGGCTACCCCTGTAAAAGTCATGGCGCCAACAAAGTTCATGACGGCTGCTAAAATGATCGCTCTTCTTGGTGTCAATGCTTTTGTTGAAACGGATGTAGCGATAGCGTTAGCTGTATCGTGGAATCCGTTAATGAAATCAAATGCAAGAGCACCAATTACGATCAACACAGTCAATATTAGTAATGTATCCATGAAATTGATACCCCTTATGCGTTTTTCATAATAATGGTCTCAAGCGTGTTTGCCACACCTTGACAGCTATCGGCTATTTCTTCCAGATTTTCGTAAATTTCTTTGAACTGAATGATTCGGATAGGGTCTTTTTCAACAGCAAACAAATTTTTAATGGATTGACGTAGAATACCGTCGCAAGTAGATTCAAAATCCTTAATCTTAATGGCATGGTCACGAATTGGTAATAACTTTTTGGTTGTCAATAAATCGACAGCCTTATCAATTTCATAAGCACTATTACGGATTGCATCTACAAATTTCAACATGTACTCATCAGCATTTACCATAGAATACATCTCAAATAAAGCAGAGCAATGCTCTAAACCATCGAGCACATCATCCATGCTCATAGCAAGGTGCAGAATATCCTCGCGCTCAATTGGAGTGATGAAAGCATTGTTAAGTTCCATGATTACTTCGTGAACAAAGGAATCTCCTTTATGTTCATATTCCTTCATTTTCTCAGAGAAAACTTTAAGATCGCTAACGTTTTGAAGCTTATAATCCGCAAAATAATCAGCAGCTTGCTTTAAGTTCTCTGAGATATTCATAAGTAATACAGCGAACTTGTCTTTTTTCTTAAATACCATGTGTGTTAACCCCCACAATCCAAGAAGAATAAATTTTTTAAGACCCTTTGTCTAACTATGACGAACGAAAAATATTTTACTTATTTATTATTGGCTAAGTAAAGCTACTTTTAATAAAATTTACAAAAAATTAATATTAGGTACCTTTTTCGCTTGTTAAATTTACATTGGTGTAACAATCGTACCTGGGATTCGGAGAAATCTAGAACGATCGTTTTGTTTTTCTATGTCTTACGTTAGGTGAATTTCTTCATAGATAGGGATTGTTCTATAAAATGGAACCCTGGCATAAAAATGGATTGTAATGACATTTTGCGGGGGGGACAGCTTTGATTAAACGCATAGATAAATTATTAATTGAGCTTCCAAGACCAAAACACGGAGATCCTAAGGCAGCAAGGGTTGTACAGGAATTGCTGGGTGGAAAATATGGAGAAATGTCTACATTAAATAATTATATGTTCCAATCCTTTAATTTTCGAAATAAAAATAAGCTAAGGCCATTTTACGATTTAGTGGCAAGCATTACAGCTGAGGAGTTTGGACATGTAGAACTTGTCAGCAACACGATAAATCTCTGTTTAGAAGGAACTACTTCACCAGGAGATCCGGATTCGACTCCTTTACGGGAAGGAGCGAAAGGGAATACGTATCACTTTATTGCTACAGCACAAACTTCACTACCAGGCGATTCTATGGGAAGACCATGGACCGGAGATAACGTGTTCAATAGCGGGAATTTAGTGCTTGATTTGTTGCATAACTTCTTCTTAGAATGCGGAGCAAGAACTCATAAAATGAGAGTCTATGAGATGACGGACAATCCAGTAGCTCGTGAAATGATTGGGTATTTGTTGGTTCGAGGAGGAGTGCACATTTTAGCTTATGCAAAGGCTCTAGAAATGGCAACGGGTGTAGATTTAACAAAAATGCTTCCGATCCCAGATTTGGATAATAAAAAATTTGACCACGCGAGGAAATATGAAGAACAAGGTATTCATACTCGGCTTTATACGTTCAGCGACACAGATTATCGTGAGGTTACAAAGATTTGGAAAGGGAATCATCCGCTCGACGGCAGTCCGCTTCAGGTATATGAAGGGACACCAAAGGGTGCACCTATACCGGATTTACCGGATTTACCTGAAGAATTTGCACCGGGCATTTCACAGGAAGATTTCTTAGAAATTGCAAAACGACTTCAGCAAGCAGGGAATATATCATAGGATCTTTTAAGGATGGTTTGAGGGCTCTTGTAGCATTCCTAGAGTCTCTGAGTGGAGAACCACCAAAAGTAGAAGCACCTGAAATGTATTAAATAAATAATAAAAGCAATCGGTAATTTACTATTTCCGGTTGCTTTTTTTAGCTAGCTCCTATACCTATCAAAAAAGTGTAAAAAGTAACATTTGGCGGGATTTTGTAGAAAACACGCGGGATTATCATGTGACCTGGCGGGATTTTCACACCAATTGGCGGAAATATCTAAAGAACTCGCGGGATTATTACACCAATCGGCGGGATTATCTAAAAAGCTTAAGAGATCATCCCGTGAACTAGCAGGATTATTGTTAAGAGTCCTGCAGATTAAAAACTGCCAATGATCTACCGAATGATTGCGACATTTAGAAATGAATTGAGTATTAAGAGTAGAATAGAAGCAACCATTTAGATAATATTATGTACGAGTGATACAATGAAACATATGAATAACTAGGAGGGAAAAAAATGACGGGTTCCATTCGAGATACGATCACTTTACATAACGGTGTGAAAATGCCGCAGTTTGGTCTTGGCGTCTACTTGGCAGAAGCTGGCCAAACAACCGTCAATGCAGTAAAAAAGGCATTAGAGGTGGGCTACCGCTCTATTGATACAGCTGCTATCTATAAAAATGAGCAAAGCGTCGGACAGGCAATTAAAGAGTCCGGAATTAAAAGGGAAGACATTTTTGTCACCTCAAAAGTGTGGAATGATGACCAAGGCTATGAATCAACATTAAAGGCATTTGAAGATAGTCTAGAGCGTCTTGGATTCGATTATTTAGACCTTTATTTAATACATTGGCCAGTGAAAGGCAAGTATGTTGAAACATGGAAAGCAATGGAAAAGCTATATGAGGAAGGAAAGGTAAGGGCAATCGGAGTCAGCAACTTTCATATCCATCATTTAGAGGAGCTTTTATCTGAAGCGAAACACAAGCCAGTTGTAAACCAAATCGAGCTTCATCCTTTCTTGGCTCAAGAGGAGATACGAGCATTTTGTAAAAAACATGAAATAGCGGTAGAAGCTTGGTCACCAATTGGACGAGGTAAACTGCTTGATGAGCCGACCATTCATCACATTGCATCGAAACATAATAAAACAGCTGCCCAAGTGATTTTGAGATGGCATATTCAACATAATATTATTGTAATTCCGAAATCTGTGACGCCTTCAAGAATTGAAGAAAATGCCAATATTTTTGATTTTGAATTAAGCCAAGAAGAAATGCAACAAATCGATGCTTTGAATAGAAACGAAAGATTCGGTTCGAATCCGGAAAAATATGATGTTTAGTAGTAAATTCAAAATGACTCACAGCATTCTTGTTTGTGGGTCGTTTTTTTATTGCATTTGTGGTTCATTAACCAACGACTTAGTCAACAAAAAAACCCCGATAAAGAAATAAACGGGGTTTCTTGTGTAGAAATCATTCTGTTTATCATTAGATGAAAAGATTTTCACCAAGTTCAGGAAAGATAGGTGGTTGGTCTATAAAAGGTGCATATACTGTAATACATTCCTCAGTAATAGGATGAGTAAGCTCCATTTTATAGGCATGTAAAGCTTGGCGAGGAAAGATGTTTTTTCCTCCGTATAAAGTGTCCCCAGCTAGAGGATGTCCTATATGACTTAAATGAACGCGAATTTGGTGAGTTCTGCCTGTCTCTAGATTGCATTTAATGAAAGTGAGCTTTTTATCAGGAAAATATTTTATTTTTTCGATATGGGTAACTGCTTTTTGGCCAGTTGGCGAGACTCTCCTTCTTGTAGGATGATGGCGATCCCTTCCGATAGCAGCATCGATCTTTAACTGGTTTTTTTTCAAATCCCCATGAACAAGAGCGAGATAGGTCCGTTTAATTTGACGTTCTTCTAGCATCCGGTCAAGTATCGCTCCGACAAAAGGATGCTTAGCAAACAAAACAGCTCCGGTGGTGTCCCGATCCAATCGATGAATATGTTTCACTTCCCTATCTTCTCCCTGCATTGACACATGAAAGGCGACAAAGTTTAAAAGTGTAGAAGAATCCTCTGGTGACGATGGATGAGTATCAATAGAAGAAGGTTTATTCACGATCATGAGATGATCATCCTCATATAAAACATCCAAATCATGAAAAGTTGGGATAATGGTGCTTTTTCGATTTTCAAAGAAAGGAAGTGAAATGGAATCTCCAGGAGTAAGAGGAATGGACCATGAAGCTGTTTTCCCGTTTAGTAAAATGGCTCTATCCATTCTCCATTGATGTACCAATTTTTTAGGTCCTTTCCAATAATCCCTTAATAAGGTATCAATCGTAAAGGACTTCCAATTTTCTGGGATTATTATTTCTGCATATCGACCTTTTTTATTAGTGGGTATCATAGCAACGTAAGCCTTTCTTCTTAAAATGAGTTGTAATAAATTCAATAAGACTTATTGAATTAAAAGATTATAGAATTTTTATGAGTAAATATAACTAGAAAAAAAAAGAATGTGGGAAAAAATCCCACCCTGTTTTTTATAGATTTATGTTATTCTAAAAAAAGATTAAACGAAAACTTATTTGTAATTCAAAGGTCATAAAAAAGGTGGGTTATATGTGAAGATTGTATACTCTTCGACTTATGAGCAGGAAGAAGAAATTTCAGCTCTTATTTCCTATATTTATTCGAATGTTTTTACAAAATACTTGAAAGAAAAGGAAATTAAACAATATAAAAAAATGAGAGTCTTTGATTATCCGAGCTTAGGTACACATTATTATGGAACATTAAAAGAAGCTTATCAAATCATGACTAGCCTGCAAGTGATTATATCAATCATTGAGAAAAAAAATCAATTTGAAGATTGTGACGATGTGAAGCTTGAAGAATTATTTGTTCGTAATGTTAAAATATTAGAGAAGTATGGCATGTTCTTTCCATTAACATTTAAACATTTTTCATCCATAACACCTCTCGAGGGAGAAAAACCTTTTTTTATGGTTCCTCAACCGTCTAACACAATGCTTATTTAATACATAGCCTTGTTTTTGTAGTATTTAATACGAACAGAGAGAGAGGATAAAAAAGTAAAAAGCTGACCTAAAACAAAGAGCCAGTCACCCTTAGTTGCTACATATTGAAACAACGATATGTAGCAACTAGATACGAGGGCAAGGCGCATTTAGGAGGTCAGCTTCATTTTTTATTTCGCGTTTTTTTCTAAAAATTCTTTGTACGCAGCTTCTCCGTCTTTCTCGCTGAAGCCTACGATACGGTCTACTTCTTTGCCTTTTTCAAAGTGGACCAGCGTTGGAGTGGATTCAATTCCGTAGTCATCCCAGCCTTGTTCGAACTCAAGTAGGTTGTATTGTACGATATCTACACCCATTTCATCAGCCAGTGGCATTAAAACTGGTGTAGCTTTTTGACAATGTGGGCAGGTAGGACTGTAAAAATAAACCGTTACGTCTTCTTTATTGTTCAACTTCTTTTCCAGTTCTTCAGGCAGAATTAGGTTTTGATAATTAGGATCATCAAGCTGATCGACAGTTGCAGGATTAAGCTCGTCTTTTCCGTAAGGGTTTCCTTCTGCTTTTTCTTTATTCTGCATGTTTGTTACATATGCGATGCCGGCGAATAAAGCAACAATGATAACAAGGAATAGTATGATTTTTTTCAATACGATCTCTCCTTATGATTTTTCCAAACTAAAAAACTACAAATAAAAATGATGATAAATGCAAGTAAAGCCAAGAAAGGGATCGTTACAAACCCAAACCAGTTGATGTATTGTCCGGTGCAAGGGATACGACCACAAGCAGGAGCTCGATCGGCAAAAAATGACACCTTTTGAAGCAAGTAATGATAGGTAGACATCGTTGCGCCAATTGCGGACAGAATCATCGTGTAAAAGGCTATGCCAAAATCTTTCCTAACAGTGGCGATCCCAAGAATCACTGTAAACGGGTACATGATAATTCTCTGATACCAGCATAGCACGCAAGGCTCATATTGCCTAATTTCGGAAAAATACAAGCTTCCAAACATGGCTACGATGGAAGCAGCCCATGCAAGGAATAACAGGTTTTCCTTTTTCTTATCATGATTGTTCATTCTCTTCTCACCTCATTGTTATTCAAAAAAAATTATAGTATTTTATGATAGGAAAAGTAAAATTTTTTTAAGTCCGTAAAAAATTTACATAAGGATGTGTACTCAAATGGAGAAGCGATGGTGGAAGGAAGCGGTTGTCTATCAAATTTATCCTAGAAGCTTTATGGATTCAAATGGAGATGGAATTGGCGATATTAAGGGGATCACATCGAAGTTAGATTATCTTCAAGAATTGGGTATTGATGTCGTATGGCTTTCTCCTGTCTATCAATCTCCAAATGATGATAACGGTTATGATATAAGTGACTATCGTAACATTCTGGATGAATTCGGCACGATGGCTGATTGGGAAGAGATGCTTTCTGAAATGCATAAGCGCAATATTAAGCTTATGATGGATTTAGTGGTAAACCATACATCCGATGAACACGCCTGGTTTGTAGAATCAAGAAAATCCAAGGACAACAAGTACCGTGACTATTATATTTGGAGACCGGGAAAAGACGGGAAGGAACCAAACAACTGGGAATCTATATTTAGTGGATCGGCTTGGCAGTATGATGATCTGACAGGAGAGTACTATCTGCATTTATTTTCTAAAAAACAGCCGGATCTTAATTGGGAAAACCCAGGGCTCCGCCAAGAAATCTACGATATGATGAAATTCTGGCTTGATAAAGGGATCGATGGATTCAGAATGGATGTCATTAACTTTATTTCAAAAATGGAAGGGCTTCCATCTGCACCTGAGGAGCCTGGCAAAAAATATGTTTCCGGAAGCCGGTATTTCATGAATGGTCCAAGAATTCATGAATTTTTACAGGAAATGAACAAAGAAGTGCTTTCGAAATATGACATTATAACGGTTGGAGAAATGCCGGGCGTAACACCGGAGCAAGGAATTTTATATACAGGTGAGGATCGAAATGAGCTACAAATGGTTTTCCAATTTGAACATATGGGCATTGATGGAGGACCAGGTGGGAAATGGGACCTCATTCCATTCGATCTTGTGAAGCTAAAAAGAATCCTGTCAAAATGGCAAGTTGAGCTGTACGGTAAGGGCTGGAACAGCTTGTATTGGAATAACCACGACCAACCGCGTGTTGTATCCCGTTTTGGCAATGACAAAGAGTACAGGGTTCTTTCAGCCAAAATGCTTGCAACGTGCCTTCATATGATGCAGGGGACCCCATATATCTATCAGGGAGAGGAAATTGGCATGACAAATGTCCAATTCACATCCATTGAAGATTATAAAGACATTGAGACTTTAAATATGTATAAAGAAAAAGTCCATGAGAATGGTGAAAGTCCTAAAAAGGTTATGGAATCCATTTATGCAAAGGGTAGGGACAATGCAAGAACACCTGTACAATGGAACAACCAAGAAAATGCAGGATTTACCACGGGAACTCCATGGTTGGCAGTAAACCCGAATTATAAAGAAATTAATGTAGAAGCCGCTATCGCTGATCCAAATTCAGTGTTCCATTACTACAAAAAGTTGATTCAATTGCGAAAAGAAAATGAAATCATCGTATACGGACAGTATGAACTGTTAAACGAAGAGCATCCGCATATTTTTGCCTATTTAAGAAGCTACAATGGAGAACAATTGCTTGTCGTGACAAATTTCTCAAGTGAAGAACAAGAATTTCATTGCTCCAAAAAATTAGACTATACAAACAGTCAACGATTCATCGGTAATTATGATGAAATAGAAGAAGTGGAAGACATTCACCAATTCCGTTTGCGTCCTTGGGAAGCTATTGTTTATAAGCTTTCATAATAAAATGCCGTGACTCTCTATTTGGGAGTACGGCCTTCTTATTTCTCATTTTTCCCAACAATTCCGTAGAAGAACATATGAATGATTTCATTTGTAAAACGGTTTTTTTGTTCAGAATCTATTAGGTATTCTGTGTAATTTTTCAACCCTTCAGACAGTATATTCAAAAAAAGGATCATGGTCTCTAAAGATATGTCTTGTGATATAGCTCCTTCTTTTTTTCCAGTTTCAAAAAAATCGGTCAAGACGGGCATCATTTTCTTTTCAGTAAATTCTCGGGAAAATTTTGATAATCTTGGATTTTCTATTAGGATGGCTTTTAAAAATTCCGGGCTGAATTTTTTGGTATTGCTCATTTTAAAATGAATCATTTGTTCAACTTTCTTTAAAAAGGGCATGTCGCTTTTTATGATTTCATTCAATTCTTTCAACTGCTGTTCATATAAATATTCAATAACGTCAAACACAAGTTCGTCCTTGCTGCCAAAATAATTATAAATGGTAACTTGTGAGACATTTGCTTTCTTGGCGATTTCTTGAATATTCACCTTTTGAACTCCGAATTGAGTAAAAAGCGAAAGAGCCGCATGTCGTATTTGTTCCATTTTTTGCTGCCTACGTCTTTCAAAACCGTTCATAAATTCACCTCTAATCGTTATCTTATCCTTAATTTTGTAATAATACAATTCATATATTTCATATTTTTCTTTATGTAGGCAAGAAAATTAATAGTACATTCGCTTTAGATTTCCCATGAATACACCAACGAAATGCATAATATGATAAAATGAGGGACAAGCGTTGAACACGTAATCGTTTTTTGTTGAGTTATCAAACAACTTTCTGAAGGGGATTGAACATATGGAGTGGAAACATACATACTTAAAGTGGGATTCCTTTGAAAATCTCGATCCCGAAATGAGGGAGCAGTTAGATGAATTAAGGCATGATGACAAAAAGCTAGAGGATGCTTTTTATAAAAATCTTGAGTTCGGAACAGGCGGCATGCGTGGTGAAATTGGGGTTGGAACAAATCGCATGAATCTTTATACGGTGCGTAAAGCAAGTGAAGGCCTAGCACAATACATATTGTCTTTTGGAGCAGAAGCAAAAGAGCAAGGAGTCGTTATTGCTTATGATTCAAGGCACAAATCGCCTGAATTTGCCATGGAAGCAGCTAGAACATTAGCGACACATGGCATTAAAGTATATATTTTTGATGAGCTAAGACCAACACCTGAGTTATCATTTGCGGTCAGACATTTGAATGCTTTTTCTGGCATCGTCCTAACAGCAAGCCATAACCCCCCTGAATATAACGGCTTTAAGGTATACGGTCCTGATGGAGCACAATTGCCGCCAGGTCCTGCTGATGAGGTTATTAAGTACGTGAATGCGGTTGAAAATGAATTAGAGCTTAAGGTTGAGTCTGAACATGTTCTAAAAGAAAAGGGACTCATCGTAGAAATCGGTGAAGAAGTGGATGATGCCTATAACAAGAAGCTTCTTACAATTCTCGAAAATCCACAGCTTGCAGAGAAGTCTGATATCAAAATCGTCTTCACACCTCTACATGGAACAGCAAACAAGCCTTTAAGAAGAGCGCTCCAAAGCATGGGATACAAAAAGGTGACAGTCGTTGAGGAGCAGGAGCTGCCTGATCCTAATTTTTCCACAGTTATATCGCCAAATCCTGAAGAGCACGCAGCTTTTGAGTTAGCCATTAAAAAAGGAAAAGAAATGAATGCTGACATCTTAATTGCTACAGATCCAGATGCAGATCGTCTTGGTATTGCTGTAAAGGATCAGAGCGGTGAGTATGTTGTATTGACAGGGAATCAAACGGGTGCCTTATTTTTAGATTATTTGCTTTCTCAGAAGAAAGAAAAAGGAACGCTTCCTAAGAATGGTATCGTATTAAAAACCATTGTAACGTCCGAAATTGGTCGAGCTATTGCTGAAAAATATGGATTAAAATCAATGGATGTTCTGACAGGCTTTAAATTCATTGCTGAAAAAATCAAAGAATTTCATGAGACTGGAGAATACACATTCCTATTCGGATATGAGGAAAGCTACGGGTACCTTATTGGAGACTTTGCCCGTGATAAGGATGCCATTCAAGCTGCCATTTTAGCGGTTGAAGTATGCGCCTACTATAAAGAAAAAGGAATGACTCTTTACGAAGGTCTGCTAAGTGTTTTCGAAAAGTATGGTTATTATTTAGAGGGACTTCGCTCCTTAACGTTAAAAGGAAAAGAAGGAGCAGAAAAGATCCAGTCAATCCTGTCAAAATTCCGTGAAGAAACCCCAACAGAATTGAACGGTCTAAAAGTGGTTAAATTCGAGGATTATCAAACAAGTATTCGCTATGACATTGAAAACAACAGCCAAGAAGTGATCGACCTGCCTAAATCAAATGTTATTAAATACTTCCTGGAGGATGGTACATGGCTCTGTCTACGTCCTTCCGGTACCGAGCCGAAAATTAAATTTTATTTTGGCGTACGTGCCAATTCAATGGAAGATGCACAGGAAAAGCTTTCAGATGTCATGAAGGCATTTATGAGTCAAGTTGAAAAGTTGCTTTAATCAAGTTTGAGGGCTTTGTCGCGGATGTCGGCGAAGCCCTTTTTTATTGATGTTAAACATGAACTAAATTTTGTTTAACAAAGCCTTAAAAAGTGAATGTCTTCACCAAAAAAAGAACCCATTTTTATCATGGGTTTCAATTTTGTTTCGCTCTTTATTTCAGCCTGTTTTCGTCCTCTAAAAGTTGTCCCCAAATCAATTGCTTAGGAATATTTTTGATGCTTTAACGAAAAAATATTTTTATACAGCCTATTGTTCGTTTTTGGAAACATTAAACGATTCACATTATGGGAAGAGAATGGTTTGTGAACAGTCTTTTATTTATCCGAACATGGATATATCGTTTGTTGTAACAGATGCAGCATGATCCAAATAGCGGAATAACGCATATAGCTTATTTTGGATGATGGTGTAATCATGCTCGAATTGATAAGCATGAAGAAAATGCTCGATTTTTTTGGATAAAAAATGATCCTTTGTTCGTACCATAAGAATCAATAAATTATCCCATTCAGATCGGTGCGTATAGTACAGCGCGCGATCATAATCCGTAATATTCATTTTTTCTCCTCCTTAATTAGGAGTTGATTATAGTTTGGTTTTTTTGTACAAAAGGTTGTCATGTAAAAGTTGGTCATGTAGCAAAATGGCGGTTGTACATTATTGGCAGAATAACTTGAAGGATCGAAATGCATGATGAAAATAAAGTGTACTTTGTGCTTATTCCTAATACTGAATCTGTTTTCGATTAGGGCCATTGCTGATTATGATACGATTCCATACGATTATGAAAAAGTTACGGAAGGCTTACAAAAGCTTATTGAAATCTATCCTGAAGATATTATGGTTACTTCCATCGGACAAAGTCATTTTGGTAGGGAGCTATGGGCGGCCAAAATAGGCAAGGGAAAAGAAAGTGTGTTATTAATTGGCAGTCATCATGGAAGGGAATGGCTTACATCGAACATCCTCATGAAGCTTTTGGAGGAATATACAAAGGCGTATGCCCGAAATCAAAAGTATGGGAAGTACGATAGCTCTATATTAGATGAGGTTTCACTCATAATCATTCCCATGATCAATCCAGATGGAGTGGCGATTCAACAAGGGAAATTTAAAGAAATGGATTATTGGCAGCGTTTTAATATATGGAAAATGAATGATTTTTCATTTGATTTCAAGAGGTGGAAAGCAAACGGAGTTGGCATTGATTTAAACAGACAGTATCCAGCGGGATGGGAAAAACTTGACAAGGAAATGAAAGCTCCATATTACCAATTTTATCGTGGCACACATCCAGCTGAAGCCGAGGAAGTAAAAGCAATGATTCGATTTACAAAACAGGTAAAGCCTCTTATTGCAGTAGCTTACCATACTTCAGGTCGAGAGATTTATTGGTATTATCAAAATAACTCTTCAAATATGGCTCGCGACTACCATATTGCCAAGAAAACCGCGGACTTAACAGGTTACATGCTGGATTTTCCGGATCAAAATGCGGTCGGCGGAGGATTTACGGACTGGTTCATATCAGCCTTTAAACGTCCTGCTATGACATTGGAGCTTAGTTATTTAGTTGAAGAACGCAATCCGCCGTTATCTGTATTCCAAGAAGAATGGAACAGGAATCGTTTTGTTCCGTTTATGCTCCTTGAAGAAACAAAGCATCATCGTTTTTGAGCATTTTTTATTAAAAAATCGATGTTCGGTTTTTTGTAAGGAGAATGGAACGTCATTTTCCAGAAATATCGGTCGTCAGGAACAAGATATCGGTCATCAGCGTTAAAATATCGGTCGTTGTATCGATATATCGGTCGTCAGCGTTAAAATATCGGTCGTCGTTCCGAATATATCGGTCGTCAGGAACAAGATATCGGTCGTCGTATCGATATATCGGTCATCAGCGTAAAATATCGGTCATCGTATCGATATATCGGTCGTCAGCAATAAATTATCGGTCGTCGTTCCGATATATCGGTCATCAGCGTTAAAATATCGGTCGTCGTATCGATATATCGGTCGTCAGCAATAAAATATCGGTCGTCGTATCGATATATCGGTCGTCAGCGTTAAAATATCGGTCGTCGTATCGATATATCGGTCGTCAGCAATAAAATATCGGTCGTCGTTCCGATATATCGGTCATCAGCATTAAAATATCGGTCGTCGTATCGATATATCGGTCATCAGCGTTAAAATATCGGTCGTCGTATCGATATATCGGTCGTCAGGAACAAAATATCGGTCGTCGTTCCGATATATCGGTCGTCAGCAATAAAATATCGGTCGTCGTTCCGAATATATCGGTCGTCAGGAACAAAATATCGGTCGTCGTACCGATATATCGGTCATCAGCAATAAAATATCGGTCGTCGTATCGATATATCGGTCATCAGCGTTAAAATATCGGTCGTCGTACCGATATATCGGTCATCAGCAATAAAATATCGGTCGTCGTATCGATATATCGGTCGTCAGCGTTAAAATATCGGTCGTCGTATCGATATATCGGTCGTCAGCAATAAAATATCGGTCGTCGTTCCGATATATCGGTCGTCAGCATTAAAATATCGGTCGTCGTATCGATATATCGGTCATCAGCGTTAAAATATCGGTCGTCGTATCGATATATCGGTCGTCAGGAACAAAATATCGGTCGTCGTTCCGATATATCGGTCATCAGCATTAAAATATCGGTCGTCGTATCGATATATCGGTCATCAGCGTTAAAATATCGGTCGTCGTATCGATATATCGGTCGTCAGCGTTAAAATATCGGTCGTCAGGAACAAAATATCAGCTGTCAGCGGCAATATATCAACCATCAGGAGTAAAATATCAGCTGTCAGCGGCAATATATCAACCATCAGGAGTAAAATATCAACCGTCAATCCGGATAAATCGGTCAATAAAAAACAGGGCATAAACACCCTGTTCAACACTCATATTCTTTGTTACAAAGTAACAATGCATTAATTATTGGTTTTTCAATACTTTATTCATTTGTTCCGCTTGTGCCAAAGCTACTATATCATTTTCGATTTCCCCTGGTGCATTGCCCTTTCCGATGATATATCCGGCAAATTCCATTCCCATAAAGTCAAAAATATATTGGAATTGCTGCACGAGAGGCAGTGCCTTTAGTTTAGGATTGTCGCCCCCACAAATGACTACGAATGCTTTCTTTTTTCCCATTTCTTCTTTGAAATTGAAGCGTGAATCTCGTAAATATTGCGACCAACGATCAATAAAGTCCTTCATACAGCCAGACATCCCGTACCAGTAGAGAGGGGTAGCAAAAATCAAAGTATCGTGTTTAAAAATCTGTTCAATCATTTCATCATAATCATCTAGCACCGGTTGAAACCCAGCGGCATCATGTCTGGCATCCTTAATTGGAAGGATGTTTTTATCTTTAAGAAACACAACCGTATGTGGAATTCCCTCAAGCAGCTTTTTTGTAAGCCGCTCTGTATTACCGTTTTCTCTTGTACTGCCATTGATGACTAGAATACTCATGTTCATGTCTCCTTTTTTAATCGTGCATTTGGTATATCACATAAAATCTTGCTTGACGGATGCACGATTACTATAACATGAATGAAGATTAATGATAAGTAATCGGAGAGCCCCATTTACTTTTTATCGTTTTCTAAATATAGTGGATAAATGAAAAAAAGACCGGAGAGGAATCACCGATCTCTGCTAAGCTCTTTTTACAACCTCAAAATTTTCATTCAACAACAGCCAGTTTTGCGGGAAGGATAAGCCGAGCTTCCAATAGCTCATACCTCTTAAATTCAATTCTTTTATCAGGTTAAACTTTGCCTGGATAGACCGGGCGTCCTCAAACCACACTTCATGCTGTTTTCCTTCTGAATCAAAATATCTAAAATAGGGAGCCTGGGCCTCCTGATCATAGGAAATACTTACTTTGTGCTGCCGGGCAATCTCGATGGCTTCCTGAGGGCTGATTGCTTTTGAGATGCTTCCTGGTACAAAAGGGAGCGTCCAATCGTAGCCGTATAAATTTTGTCCCATTAATATCTTCTTCGAAGGTATTTCACTGATCGCATAGGTCAGTACTTCTCGTACAGGACCAATTGGTGAAACAGCCATGGCTGGTCCGCCGCTATATCCCCATTCATATGTCATGATGACGACAAAGTCGACAATTTCTCCATGTGCCTTATAATCATGCCCCTCATACCATTTTCCTTTTTGGTCTGCCCTTGTTTTAGGAGCAAGGGCAGTTGAAAGAAGCCAGCCTTCCTGAGAAAATCTCTGCTTGGCTTTCCGTAAAAAGCGATTGTACGCTTCTCTGTCTTCTGGACGCAAAAATTCAAAATCAAAATGTATATCTCTGAAACCATATTTTTTCGCGGTTGATACGATGTTATTTAGAAAGCGATTCTGTATTGCCATATCATTCAATAAAATTCTCCCCAGCTCATCGCTGAATTGGTCTTGTTCCTGATTCGTGATCACCATCATCAATACGACGTTATTCGCTTTGGCAATGTTCGGAAAATCATTTAATAAAGGCTCTTTTAGGGAGCCATCCCTAAGTGCTTGAAAGCTGAAAGGAGCCAAATACGTTAAATACGGTGCTGCTTCTCGGGCGCTGTCTATGAGATTTTGGGACACACTCGCCCCTCGTGGTTCCACATAGCCATTAAATTCTGCGGACGTCTTTTTCTGTGGTGGAATATATAGTCTAAAACCAACAGGTAACGGCTGATTGACGTTGATTCGATTGATATTGGCTAATTGTTGATAGGAAAGGCCAAATTTCCGTGAAATAGAAAACAAGTTGTCACCAGGCTGAACCCAATAATAGCTTCCAATAATCGGAATAACTAAAGCTTGACCGACGACCAGTTCATTTGGAGCCTGTAATTCGTTTGCTCGTATAAGATCCTCGACAGGTACGTTATATGCCTGTGCAATTCCGTAAACGGACTGACCTTGCTGAACGACGTGAATTTGCATGATGTACCTCCTACTTCATGACGTTACAACCATTTTATGAATGGGGAGGATACATCATGACAACGATCATAAAGAAATTCCTGTCAAACATCCTGTGGGCCTCAACTACCCATCAGTGGGAAAACCCCCAATGATAGAAGTTTCACTTTATGTTTGACATTTTTTTGGTTGTGGAATAGTATAAAGTTAAAAGTTGGTCTAAGGCAAAAAATATAGTCATATAAAATATTTATAGGGACATGCAATTTTATAATAAGAACGCAATTCTTTAAATCTAACGAAAAGGAGTGTTAATTATGAAAAAAATCATGATTTTTATTAGCGCGATTATGTTGTTGTTTGCTGCGGGCTGTGCCCAAAAAGACAACGAAGAGAGTAATGGAAAAATAAAGGTAACATCGACGATTGGAATGATTAATGATGTGGTGCAGCAAGTTGGCGGTGAGCATGTAGATGCAGTAGGATTAATGAATTCAGGTGTGGATCCACATCTTTATAAAGCCTCTCAAGGTGATATTAAAAAGCTAAATGAAGCAGACATTATTTTTTACAATGGTCTTCATCTTGAAGGAAAGATGGTAGATATTTTTGAAAAAATGTCCAAAGAAAAGCCAACCATTGCTGTGACAAAGAATATACCGGAGTCAGAATTACTATCCCCACAGGATGGATCAGATGGTCATGATCCGCACGTCTGGTTCAACGTTCAGCATTGGATTACAGCAACAGAAACGATTCGAGATGAACTGATTGCTCTAAAGCCTGAGTTAAAAGAAGAATTTACGGCAAATGCAAACGAGTATATTGCTAAGCTGAAAGAATTGGATAAGTATGTAAGAGAGCAAATTGCTCTTATTCCTGAGGAATCTCGTGTGCTCGTGACAGCTCATGATGCGTTTGGTTATTTCGGAGAGGCATATGGTATTGAGGTAAAAGGTCTTCAAGGAATCAGTACGGCCTCTGAATATGGAGCAAAAGACGTGAGCAAGTTAAGAGATTATTTAGTCGAAAACAAAATTAAAGCCGTGTTTGTTGAATCCAGTGTTCCGAAGAAAGCGATCCAGTCTGTCATTGAAGGAGCAAAAGAAAAAGGACATGAAATCAAAATTGGCGGGGAGCTTTTCTCAGACGCAATGGGAAAAGCGGGAACTGAAGAAGGCACGTATATAGGAATGGTACGCCACAATGTCGATACGATTGTAAATGCATTAAAATAAAGAAGGGGTGAGACAATGAAAACTCCATTAGAAGTCAAGGATCTAACGGTAGCTTATCAGAAAAAGCCGGTGCTGAAGAACGTTTCTTTCAGCGTACCGGAAGGAAAACTTATTGGAATTATCGGTCCTAACGGAGCTGGTAAATCCACATTAATAAAAGCTATTCTGGAATTAATTCCATCTATATCAGGGGAAGTTAAGATTTTCGGAGATTCTTATAAAAAATCAAGGAAACTAGTAGGCTATGTGCCGCAACGAGAGTCTGTAGACTGGGATTTTCCAACGAATGCACTTGATGTTGTAACCATGGGACGCTACGGACATTTAGGATGGTTTAAAAAACCAGGTGCGAAAGAGAAAAAAATAGCCCTAGAATGTTTGGAAAAAGTAGGAATGGGTGCTTTTGCAGACCGACAAATCAGCCAGCTTTCTGGCGGTCAGCAGCAACGTGTATTTTTGGCACGTGCTTTGGCACAGGATGCGGAGCTATATTTTATGGATGAACCGTTTGTTGGTGTAGATGCCATGACCGAAAAAGCGATCATCGGCCTGTTGAATGAGCTTAAGCGCCAAGGAAAAACAGTGCTCGTTGTTCATCACGACCTGAATACAGTCAAAGAGTATTTTGATTGGGTCATGTTACTGAATCAAGAGCTGATTGCAATTGGTCCGACAGAGGAGATATTCACAAAAGACTACTTGCAAAAAACGTATGGTGGAAAACTAACAATGCTTGAAGCGGAAAACCAACCGCTGATAGTGAGTTGAGGTGATTTTTGTGGATTGGAAAACCATCATACTTGATCCAAACACGCAATGGGTACTGTTCGGATCACTCTTATTAGGTCTCTCAAGCGGTGTGATTGGCAGCTTTGCTTATTTGAGGAAGCAATCTCTTATGGGAGATGCGTTAGCACATGCAGCCCTTCCGGGAGTATGCCTTGCGTTTATGATAACGGGTACAAAATCGATATTCTCCTTTCTGATCGGGGCCATTGTTGCCGGAGTATTAGCTACCTTTTCAATCGGTTATATCACTCGTCACACAAGAATTAAGCAGGATGCAGCACTCGGTATGGTCCTTTCCGTGTTTTTCGGATTTGGAATTGTGCTCTTGACGCAAATTCAGCATAGTGACAGCGGAAATCAGAGCGGTCTGGATAAATTTTTATTCGGCCAGGCAGCTTCATTGGTGAAAAGTGATGTGTACACGATTGGAATCATTGCCGCACTGCTTGTTCTGATCTGTACGTTGTTTTTTAAAGAGTTTAAGCTGCTTTCATTCGATCCTGGTTTTGCCAAAGGAATTGGGCTTCCGGTTGTATGGCTTGATCAATTTTTGATGGTATTGCTTGTCGTGGCGGTTGTTGTTGGTATTCAGTCTGTAGGAGTAGTCCTGATGGCGGCAATGCTGATCACACCTGCTGTCTCAGCCCGCTACTGGACGGATCGGCTCCATATAATGGTTGCTGTTTCTGGATTGTTCGGAGCTTTAAGCGGGGTGCTCGGAACGATCTTCAGTACAATGGCCGACAATATGCCAACAGGACCGATGATTGTTCTTTCGGCAACCGTCTTTTTTGTCTTATCTGTCTTGTTTGGACCAACGCGAGGTGTTGTTGCAAAAGCTAGGGCAAAAGCGTCTAACAAAAAATATGTACTTCAGCAAGCGGTAAAGGATGTGAATGGACTATGAACGATTTTTGGATCATTCTAATCGGTGCGCTTGTTGCTTGTTCGTGCAGTATTGTTGGTTGTTTTCTAGTACTGCGGAAAATGAGTATGATTGGGGATGCAATTAGCCATTCAGTGCTTCCGGGCATCGTCATCGCGTTCTTGGTGAGCGGCTCAAGAGATTCACTGATCATGATGCTTGGGGCAGCAGCGTTAGGCTTGCTAACCGTCTTTTTGATCGGGATGTTCCATAACAGCGGCGTTCAATCGGATGCTTCCATCGGCGTTGTGTTTACAGCATTATTTGCGGTCGGCGTTGTACTGGTCAGCTTGTTCACTCGCCAGGTGGACTTAGATTTGGACTGCGTATTGTATGGAGAAATCGCCTATGCACCATGGAACACACTGGAGATTGGCGGAATGGACTTAGGTCCGAAAGCAGTGTGGGGAGTAGGCGGAACGTTTTTATTAAACTTGCTAGTCATCGGCTTATTTTATAAACAGTTTAAAATTTGTGCGTTCGACCCGGCAATGGCAGCTGCTGTCGGCATTCCGGTCGTGTTCTTTCATTACCTATTAATGAGTCTCGTGTCTGTTACAACCGTTGCTTCATTTGAAAGCGTCGGTGCGATTCTGGTGGTGGGTATGCTCATTGTACCTGCAGCGACAGCCTATCTACTAACAGAAAGACTCAGCACAATGATCGCGATCAGCATGGGAATTGGTGTCGTAAGCTCAGTGTTAGGGTATTATGCCGCTTACATGTTTGACGCATCCATTGCAGGCTGCATGATTACCGTAGCAGGTATATTATTTGTTATCACACTTTTCCTTTCTCCAACACACGGCGTACTTGTGAAAAAATGGCGTAGAAAACGGATCGTGGTGTAAGAGATTGATTGATTGATCGTCTGGACTTTCTGATAGAGCGAATCTGTTTGAGAATCAGGTTTGCTTATCAGAAAGTCCAGACTTTTTTAGTGGGGGAAGATTCAACAGCGGTCAGCTCCTACGCCTTTCTAAAAAGTAACGTTTGGCGGGATTCATTCAAGTATCGGCGGGATTATTCCTGAAGATTGCGGGATTCTTAGAAAAACCGGCGGGATTACTATTATTGCCGGAACTCGCGGGATTTTCAGGAAACTCGCGGGATTCTTGTGAAGGGTGGTTGAACGATCGTAAAAGACCACACTTTATCCTTCGAATCAATCGTTATGTAGCAATGAATCTTTCCACACGTAACATGGCAAGTGCAGGATCTCCTTCTAGATATCCCTTTTCTCTCATTTTCTTATAAACTTGTAATTCTTGAACACTATAAACAATCATTTCTCTCATTCTACTTCCTCTTCTTTTATAAAATCATTCAATCTTTCAAAAAACCGTATCATCATACCATTTGCTATATTGCTTAAAATAAATCCTTCAAAGAAGTGATTTCTTAGAATAATGGAAGTAATGAGTTTCCTCACTGTTTCAAAGTCAATGTCATGTACCTTAGTAGGATCATCAAAATAGATGTATCCTCCTTCGTTCACCCACTCGGTATAGTCAAAGCTGTATACAAGCTCTGCCTCATACATCAACTCAATGAGTTGGGACAATTTTTCCTGGTCTATGATGGATAGTTCCCATTCTGTCTGCAATTTGGTTTGCAGGTCCAATAGAAAAGGTTTATATTTTAAGACTTCCTTCAATGCTTCTATATTTACTTGCTGGTCAAAGTCTACGTATATCAAGTGGATCCCCCTTAATAAGGCATTTATGTAGTATGTATTTACTATACAAAGTGTACTTATCAAATTTTTGGGAGGGATGGTCGTTCTGTTATTGCCTAAATTGATGAAGGTAAGGATTTTGTCTTACAAGAACGCTTGTTGAATAAAATAATATTTCTGTTCAAATAAACTATTTTAAAAGTCAGTTACTGAGCACCAAAATATACCCATCTAAAATGTTTTGTCAGAGCCAACATAGCCACTCTTATTTATTAAATATTCAAAAAAGTATAAAAATTAACTAGATAAATTCCTTTGGAATGTTATAATAATATCATTATTTTTATTATTTTGAAAAATAAAGGGGGAATATTTGAATGCTAAGAAAGAGCTTGTTAGGTGTTTTGTCTGTTTTCATTTTAAGCATTGTATTAGCAGGTTGTGGCAGCTCTAAATCTAACGGGAAGGAAGAGTCACAAGATGAAACATTTACATTAAAGGCAGGTCACTCCTTAACAGAGGATCATCCTTATCATGTCGTTTTATTAGAGTTAGCAAAAGCGGTGGAGGAGCGTACGAATGGGAAGGTTAAGATTGAAGTATTTCCGTTAAGCCAGCTAGGTGCGGAAAGGGAGTTAACAGAGGCTCTTACGCTAGGAACTGCCGATATGTCTATTTCGTCAACAGCCCCTATTGCCAACTTCTACAAACAAATCGGTATTCTTGATTTGCCATTTTTATTTGAATCAAGAGAGCATGCATACAAGGTGTTAGATGGGGAAATTGGGCAGGAGCTATTAAAAGGTATGGAAGATATCGGCATAGTCGGACTAGCCTGGGGAGAAAATGGATTCCGTCATATTACAAATAGTAAGCATGACATTACGAAGCCAGAGGATTTAAAAGGATTGAAAATTCGTACACAGGAAAACCCAATACATATTGATGCGTTTACAGCATTGGGGGCAAAGCCAACTCCAATGGCCTGGAATGAGGCGTTAACAGCTCTACAGCAAGGTGTTGTTGATGCACAGGAAAACCCAATTATTGTTGCAGATACGTACAAGCTTTATGAATCAAAGCAAACTCATATGACGTTAACAGGTCATCTCTATTCTCCTGCTGTCTTTATGATCAGTAAAGCTACCTGGGATAAGCTTCCTAAAGAGTATCAAAACATTCTTAAAGAAGAAACGAAAAAAGCAGCAGACCATGAACGCGAACTGATTGCTAAGTCTGACGAAGATTCTTTGAAAGTTTTAAAAGAAAAAGGCGTCAAAATTATTGAGAACATTGATGTTGCTCCATTCCGTGAAGCAATTAAGTCTGTTTATGAAAAATATGAATCTCAATTTGGTAAAGATAAAATTGAGGCAATCTTAAACGGAAAATAAAAAAATTAGAAACTTGGCGAGTGCTGGCGTCTTTTATTGGCACAGACCAAGTTTTTCTAATCATAAGGGGAAGGTAAAGGTGGCTAAAAGAATCATTGATTCGTTAAATAGAGTAATAAAATGGATCCTCATTTTTCTCTTTTTTATTATGGTAATCGCTGTATTTTTGCAAGTTCTTTTTCGGTTTGTTCTTGATCAACCGTTGGCTTGGACAGAGGAATTAGCTCGTTATTTACTTATTTGGATTGCCTTTTTAGGGACGGGCTATGCAATGAGTGTAAAAGCTCATCCGAGTATCGAGTTGCTTTTTGAAAAAGCGAGCATCTCTGTGAAAAAGGTTTTAATCGTTGTATCAACAGGACTAATGATCTTTTTCTTTTGGAATATTGTTGTCAATAGCATTGAATTTATCCAACGGAGTATGACACAAACATCGCCAGTATTGCATGTACCAATGGGCTTAGTTTATACAGTTATTCCGATATCAAGTGTTCTGTTTGTCATAAATCTTCTGTATATCGTCATTTCTGAATGGGGAAAGGAGGCAAGTCATTAATGGCTTGGCTATTATTCGCGTTATTAATTGTACTTTTCTTTATTAACATTCCAGTAGCAGTTGCACTTGGACTTGCCTCGATGATCATTCTAATGATTCAGGATAATGTTCCGTTAATGGTCATTGTCCAAAAAATGTTTAATTCCACTGATTCTTTTACTTTAATGGCTGTTCCGTTTTTTATCTTAGCGGGGAAATTGATGGAATCAGGCGGGATTTCTAAACGATTAATGCATTTTGCTAGTACAATTGTGGGAAGTCTTCATGGAGGATTAGCGATTATTTCTATTGTTACCTGTATGTTTTTTGCAGCTATTTCTGGATCCTCTGCTGCAACAACCGCAGCAGTAGGTAGTATTCTCATACCTGCTATGACGAAACGTGGCTATGACATAAATTTTGCTACAGCGGTTCAAGCTGCAGGTGGTACCATTGGCGTTATGATTCCGCCTAGTGTTCCGTTAATCTTATTTGGTGTAATTGCTGGAACATCGATCGGTGATTTGTTCATCGCAGGAGTACTCCCAGGAATTTTTGTCGGGATCTCTCTTATTATCGTTGCTTATTTTATTTCACGTAAAAGAGGCTACGGTAAAGAAGAAAAAAGCTCATTGAAAGATATTGTCATTGCATTTAAAAATGCCATTTTGGCTATGTTAATGCCTGTCATTATTTTAGGGGGTATATACGGCGGTATTTTTACCCCTACTGAAGGCTCTGTTGTCGCCGTTGTTTATGGATTAATCGTTGGTCTATTAATCTATAAAGAGATTAAATGGAGGGATTTGCCAGAGATCTTTATCTCTTCTGCAGTCACCTCTGCCGTCATTTTATTTATCATCTCTTGTGCATCGATTTTTGGTTTTTTATTAACAAGAGAACAAATTCCTCAGCAAATTTCAAATATCATGCTGGGAGCTACTACGAATCCTATAATGCTTTTAATCATTATTAATATCATTTTGTTGATTGTTGGTACGTTTCTTGAAACGGCAGCTGCTATCGTTATATTGGCACCGATTCTTGTCCCTGTAGTTTCTGCCGCTGGAATTGATCTTGTACACTTCGGCGTTATTATGGTTGTAAATCTTGCCATCGGGATGGTAACACCTCCTGTTGGAATAAACTTGTTTGTTGCATCGAATATCGCAAACATCAAATTAGAACAAATTGTTCGAGCGATTATTCCGTTCATCATCATCTTGATTGTGGATGTATTAATTTTAAGTTTTATGCCATCGATTAGCCTGTTTTTACTAGATAAATAGAGGTGAAAAAAATGTACAAAGATTTATTAGCTATCCTAGATGATCCTGAGCGGGTGAGTGTGAATGAGACTGTGCTGGAGCATCATAGTGGTGGTATGTCGTATCATGAGCGAAAAAAGCCAGATATTGTCGTGTTTCCAAAAACTGAACAAGAGGTTGTTGACATTATAAAATATGCAGCCAAAAATCGTATTCCTGTTATTCCTTATGGTGCGGGAAGTAGTGTAGAAGGTCATGTAATCCCGATGTATGGGGGAATTAGTATGGATTTTACATTAATGAATGAAATTCTCTCGGTTTATCCGGATGATTTTGTCGTTAAAGTTCAGCCAGGTGTTACGAGAATGCAATTAAACAAGTATTTAAAAAAATATGGATTGTTTTTTCCGATTGATCCTGGTGCAGATGCCACAATTGGTGGCATGGCGGCTACAAATGCTAGTGGAACAAATGCGGTGAAGTATGGAACGATGAAGCATAATGTGCTGGGACTCCATGTTGTCACAGCAGATGGCAGCCTCATTTCAACGGGGGGAGAAACGATCAAATCTTCAGCTGGCTATAATTTGACAGAGCTTATGATTGGTTCAGAAGGTACACTGGGTGTTTTTACAGAATTAACGTTAAAGCTGGCTGGGATCCCGGAAGCAACAGTTGTTGCTAAAGCTATTTTCGAAACGGTTGAAAAAGCAGGTAAGGCAGCTGAGCTTGTTCTTCAGTCAGGTGTAGGAATCGGTAAAATGGAGCTCGTCGATGATGCGACGATACAAGCTGTTAACGAATTTAAAGGGACAACTTTTGAAGAAGCTCCTACTCTTTTTCTAGAATACAGTGGCACTACAGAGGCAGTTAATCAAGGAATTTCTTTAATTAAGGAATTAATAGAAGAAGCTGGGGCGATTCGATTTGAATTTGAGAGCGACTCTATTAAACGTGCGCAGCTATGGGAAGCGCGCCATCAAGCTGCGTTGGCCATCGTAAGCAGAAAGCCAAATAGAAAGCTTGTTTCAACCGATGTTTGTGTTCCGATTTCGCAATTAGCGATTTCCATTGCATATACACGGAAATTATTAGAAGAATACCATTTAGATGGAGCTATTCTCGGTCATGTTGGAGATGGGAATTTCCATGCGGTCTTTGGACTAAATACCGACGATGAAGATGAAATGAGGCGTTTTCATGAATTGAATGAGAAAGTTGTCACGTTTGCTCATGACCATAGAGGGACATGTACGGGCGAACATGGTGTAGGCATAGGGAAAATGAGCTTTCTCAAAAAAGAACGCAGATCTTCTTTACATGTAATGAAAATGATTAAAAAATCACTCGATCCAGACAACATTTTAAATCCAGGAAAAATTTTGGAGATGGAAGAGGTATATCAATCATGAAAACCAATCGGATTGCCATTTTACCAGGGGATGGAATTGGTCCAGAAGTAATGAATGAAGCGATTAAAGTATTAAATCTCTTAAAACAGCTAGATTTTTCATTGAAGATGGAATTTGATACGTTTCATTGGGATAGTGAATATTATTTACAACATGGAAGAATGATGCCAGAAAATGGATTAGATCTATTAAAACAATATGATGCTATTTTATTTGGAGCGATTGGAGATCATCGAGTCCCTGATGATGTTACAATTTGGGAGCTTATTATGCCAATCCGTAAAGGCTTTAAGCAATACATAAATTTACGGCCAGTTAAATTGCTACAAGGTGTACCTCGACCATTAGCCAGTGAAGCTTCCATCGATTTTGTCATTATACGTGAAAATGCAGAAGGTGAATATTCAAACAGCGGCGGAAGATTGTATCCTTCTTTAGATGAAGAAATTGCAGTTCAAAATACCATTTTTACTCGAAAAGGTACTGAAAAAGCAGCAAGATTTGCTTTTGAGTATGCAAAAAAACATGGAAAGGGAACGGTTACAAGTGCAACAAAATCGAATGCAATCATTCATTCGATGAAGCTGTGGGATGAGGTGGTACGTGAGGTAGCCAATGATTTTCCGGAAATTAAACTAGAAAGCTATTATATTGACGCTCTAGCTGCATATTTTGTATCAAGGCCACAACATTTTCATGTAGTCGTTGCCTCTAACTTGTTTGGAGATATATTAAGTGATTTAGGCTCTGCTGTTGTAGGTGGGCTTGGTCTTTCTCCATCTGCGAACTTAAATCCTGAAGGAGATTTCCCATCTATGTTTGAGCCTGTACACGGGTCAGCACCTGATATTGCTGGGAAAGGAATCGCTAATCCAATCGCACAAATTTGGTCAGCAGCTCTCATGCTGGAGCATTTGGGAAGAGAAGATTTAGCCAACCTCATAATGGAAGCGGTTGAACAGGTTCTTTTGAAAAAGGAAGTGCGTACTCCAGATCTAGGTGGCAGTTCGACAACGAGTGAGTTAGGTTCTGCGATTTGTGATGCTTTATATAAATTAATGCGAGCGAAAGAGGAGTATAGTAATGAGATTACACAATGAAGTGTTTGTTATAACAGGCGCTCAAGGCGGTATGGGAAAAGAGACGGTCAAGCGTTTTTTGGAAGAAGGAGCTTACGTTTGTGCCGTTGATTTGAATATGGGGGGAGTTGAGAAAACAGATCGACTCCTGCCAATTGCTGCAGATGTAACAAAGGAAGAGGATGTAGCGAAAGTATTTTCAAAGGTGTATGAAACATTTGGGTATATTAACGGGCTTGTAAATATTGCAGGAATCGCACAGCCGGCCACACCGATTGAAGAGGTGAAATTGGAAGATTGGGAGAAGATTATGCGAGTAAATACAACAGCACTTTTTCTCACATGCCGTGAAGTCACTCCTTATCTGAAGAAGCAAAAAGAAGGTGTGATTGTGAATGTCGCTTCGATCTCAATGGTAAGACCTCGGCCAGGCTTAAATGCCTATATTGCATCAAAAGGAGCAGCTGTTTCCTTGTCCCAAGCATTAGCGATCGAATTAGCCGAATATGGAATCCGAGTAAATGTTGTGAATCCAGGTCCAGCTGACACGAATATGCTAGGGCAATTCACTTCAAAAAATGCTGATGTGGAAACAACGAAGGAAACGATTTTTAAGAAAAGTGTTCCGTTAGGGAGGTTAATTCAACCGATTGATATTGCTCATTCCCTTGTATACCTATGTTCAAAGGAAGCTGCAATTGTCACAGGTGCAGTTTTACATGTAGATGGCGGGAGGGGAATTTAACCATTGAAAGCAACGGATGTGTTCACTGTAGGATGTTATATAGGTGGGAAATGGACGTTTCCAGATGAAACTAGAATAATAGAAGTAAAAAATCCTGCCGACGGCTCTCTCATTGCTAGAGTTCCAAGAGGAGATCAGGAAGAAGTTGATTTAGCTGTTCAAGCAGCGAAAAAGGCTTTTTATTCCGAAGAGTGGAGAGTGCTCCAACCGTATAAACGGGGAAAAATTCTGTTTGAAATGGCTGAAATGATTCGTCAACATAAAAAAGAGTTAGCGAGGCTAGAGACACTAAATGTTGGTAAACCTTTGAACCAAGCGGAGGTGGATGTTGAAGTAGCAGCTCGTTATTTTGAATTCTATGCAGGCGTGGCAGATAAAATTATGGGAGAAACCATTCCAATTGAATCGGGAATCATCGATTACACCGTTCGTGAGCCAATCGGAATCGTGGGTCATATTATTCCATGGAACTACCCGTTGCAAATTGCTGCAAGAAGTATTGCTGTATCGATTGCTACTGGAAATGCGGCCGTATTAAAGCCTGCAGAAGACACTCCGCTAACTACATTAAAACTTGTTGAATTAATGGAATCTTTAGAGCTGCCAAAGGGAATTGTCAATGTTGTAACGGGTTATGGCCACGAGGCCGGCGCTGCCCTTTCTGCTCATAAAGAGATCAATCATATTACCTTTACAGGATCAGTGGAGACAGGAAAAAGAGTCATGGAAGCAGCAGCGCAAAACATTGTTCCCGTAACACTTGAGCTTGGAGGGAAGTCACCCAATATTGTGTTCGCTGATTGTAATGAGGAAAAAGCACTCGAGTGGGTTCTTCGCTCGATTGTCCAAAATGCAGGTCAAACATGCTCTGCCGGTTCCCGCTTAGTTATTGAGAAATCGATTAAGGAAACCTTTGTGCCAAAACTAGCAGCAGCTATGGAAAAGCTTACGATTGGACCTGGAATCGATAATCATGATCTTGGTCCTGTACTTTCCAAAAAGCAATTTGAAAGAATTCAAAGTTTCATCGATACAGCGAAGGCAGATGGTATTCACATTGTAACCGGTGGAAAACGTGCATTTGTTGAAAATTGTGAATATGGCTATTACATTCAACCGACTATTTTAGATAACGTTCCACCAAATCATCTCGTTGCACAGGAGGAAATTTTCGGTCCTGTACTGACTGTTACAACATTCGAATCGGAAGATGAAGCGATTGTATTGGCGAACAGTACCCCATACGGCCTCGTTGCAGGTGTTTGGACTGAAAATGTGGGAAGAGCACATCGTGTGGCAAACCAGCTTCAATGCGGCCAAGTATTCATAAACCACTACGGTGCCGGCGGAGGCGTTCCAATGCCATTTGGCGGCTACAAACAAAGCGGTTTCGGAAGAGAAAAAGGATTAGAGGCCATACGAAATTATACACAGGTGAAAAATATTGCTGTGAAATATTGATGGGGCTATCTAAAAATACGGTGAAGTGATTGTGGGAAATCAAAAAATGAGAAACCTAGCTTAGAGTTTAGGCAATGTATATATTACGCACAATCAGACTGATTGAAAACGCTTGTCACAAGATACTCAGGGAAGTTATTTCAAGGATGAAAACTGGCTAGGGGCTGTAGCTAGACAGGGTTCGTGACGATGAATGCGAGCGTTTGCGGGGCAGTCTGAAACTAGCTTAGTTTGATGCTAAGCTAGTTTTTTTGTCCTGGGCCGTACAAATGAAAGACCTTCAATTTTTAAGTTTTTCATCCCCAATTTTTGAACCAACAATAATAAAAAATGTTTGTTAAAACTCATATTATTGAGCTATAAAGGTGTTCATACTTTATTTGAGGATCTCCAAATATTTACCTATTCGCAGGCATCATCTGTTGTCCAGAATACATCTGTGAAGGCATACCAGAATAAGGCATCATCTGTCCCGAATACATTTGGGCAGGCATAGAAGAGTAAGGCATCATCTGTTGTCCTGAATACATTTGTGAAGGCATACCAGAGTAAGGCATCATCTGTTGTCCTGAATACATCTGTGAAGGCATAGAAGAGTAAGGCATCATCTGTCCCGAATACATCTGTGTAGGCATGCCGGAGTAGGGCATCATCTGTCTCGAATTCATATTGTTTCCTCCTTGGAAAAATAGTCTTTTGACCATATTTATTTTATGAATAACGCATTAAAGTGTGTGTGATATGAAATGAATCGTATAAATACATCCCCACATAAATGAGTTTTGCACCAAAAGTGACAGGAAATTGGGGTTGGTTAATCCCGCCTTTATCGCCTGCAACAACTCATATCTTCCATAAGCCCTATCCAAATGAAGTGGTTAAGCCGAATTTCTTCTTTCAAAAAGGTTATTAGGAGGAATTATATGATCAGCCTACCAATTACGAGATGGTAGGCTGATTATATGATTTTTCTATATTTAGATTTGACATTGGCTGGTAGTACAACTTCTTCTCTAAGCTTTTGAGAACATCGATTTCTAAAAAAATGTACACTATGTCTCAATATGCAGATACATTTATCGTTTATTAATTTACATATAGAAATGATCATCATAGACATCGAATAAATAGCTATAAAAATCTTTTGTGTTTTTTCTAAAGTTCTTTTTTGAAGGGTTCTTTTTTTGGTATAGAGAAATAGTAAGTGATGATAAAATAAGTATAGAGCCACACAAGAAAATGATGCACAATATTCCCACAAGTATAACCATATGGCATTCCTCCTTTTTTTATACGTAAAGCTTAAATTATGAAACGCATTTCAGAGCAAGAACTAGTTTTTTGAAAAGGTGAGCATATGGCAAATATTAAAGATATCGCAAAGATGGCAGGAGTATCAGTAACCACAGTCTCTCGTGTATTAAATAATCACCCATATGTCAGTGCTGAAAAAAAGGCTGCTGTTAGGCGGGCCATTGAGATGTGCAATTATCAACGAAATATAAATGCAGTCCATTTAAGTAAAGGAAAAACCTTCCTTATAGGTGTGGTTGTCCCTTTTACAAATCATCCTTATTTTGGATTGTTAGTCGAAGGAATAGCAAATGAGGCAGTAAAAAACAACTACAAGTTAGTTCTGTTCCAAACGAATTACGAGGAAAATAGAGAGATTGAAGCTTTAATGATGTTAAAGCATAAACAAATAGATGCATTAATCATATGTTCCAGAATTTGTGGGTGGGATATGATCGAGGAGTATGTGTCTTATGGTCCAATCATTCTCTGTGAAGATGGGAGAGGTAAAAAAGTATCTTCCACGTATATCGATCATTACAAAAGTTTCTCCAAAGCTCTAGAGTATTTACATAATAAGGGGCATCACAAGATTGGTTATTGCATAGGAAGAAAGTCTGGAACCAATAGCAAACAAAGAGAATTGGCTTACAGAGATTTCCTTATGAAAATCAATGAACCGTTTGAGCCCAATTATATTTTCTATGAGTGTTTTAATTTTGAAGACGGGGAACGGGTGGTACAACGTTTAATGACTATGACGAATCCACCGTCGGCTCTATTAATAACGAGTGACCAGGTAGCTGCTGGAATTTTAACCTGCTGTAAGGAACAAAATATTTCAATACCAAATGATCTTGCGATAATGGGATTTGATAATCAGCCAATAGCTAAAATTATGAACATAACCACTCTAGAAATTCCTTTAATTGAAGTAGGAAAAAAACTATTCCTTCAAGCAATTGGCAAAACAAAAATGGCTCATGAAGAGATATTTGTCAAATTAATTGAACGGCAAACCGTATAGTGCGCTGACACGTCCCGAAGTTTGATAGGGTATTAGTTTAAATGAATGTGAGTAGATGGAGATTTAAGGGTGGTCGTCAAAATCGTTTACCATGGATTGAAAGTATAAAGAAACTTGCCGCTTTGGTAAGTTTCTTTTTTTAATGATATAGCTTTCACGTCATTTCCATCCTTCCCATATCATACATTGTGATAAGAGCAAAAAGGGGGAGTGACCAATGAAGGCTTCTGATCAAAAGGCTCTGGAATATGCGATTGGTGAGATTACGGAGATTGCTAAAGGATTTGGGCTGGATTTTTATCCGATGCGGTATGAGATTTGTCCGAGTGAGATCATTTATACGTTCGGCGCTTACGGTATGCCGACACGTTTTTCACATTGGAGCTTCGGCAAGCAGTTTTACAAAATGAAGGTTCATTATGATTTGGGATTAAGTAAAATTTATGAGCTTGTGATTAATTCTGATCCGTGCTATGCATTCTTGTTAGATTCCAACTCACTCATCCAAAACAAATTGATTGTCGCTCACGTGCTTGCACATTGTGATTTCTTTAAAAATAATGCCCGTTTCCGAAATACAAAACGGGATATGGTAGAAAGCATGGCGGCAACGGCGGATCGGATTCGTCAGTATGAAATTCAATATGGAAAGTCCGAGGTGGAATCGTTTTTAGACGCGGTGCTTGCGATTGAAGAGCATATCGATCCTTCTTTGGTAAGGCCAACTTTTTCCTGGACGATGGATGATTTAGAGGAAGAGGAGGATGTGAAGCCGGCTTCGTCACCTTATGATGACCTTTGGAACTTAGATAAAAAGGCAACAAACTCAAAACCGGTTAAGAAAAAAAAGAAGTTTCCGCCACAGCCAGAAAAGGATCTCATGCTTTTTATCGAGCAGTACAGTCGAGAGCTAACCGACTGGCAGCGCGATATTATGACGATGATGCGGGAAGAGATGCTATATTTCTGGCCACAGCTCGAGACGAAAATCATGAACGAAGGCTGGGCTTCGTATTGGCATCAACGAATATTACGCGAAATGGATCTTACTTCCGATGAAGCCATTGAGTTTGCAAAACTAAATGCGGGAGTGGTGCAGCCATCACGTACCGGGATTAATCCATACTATTTAGGATTAAAGATTTTTGAGGATATTGAAGAACGTTTTGATAATCCGACAGAGGAAATGCAAAAGCGCGGTGTAAAGAAAGGCTCTGGTAGAGCACAAATGTTTGAGGTACGTGAAGTCGAGTCGGATATTTCATTCTTACGCAATTACTTAACAAAAGACCTTGTCATGCGTGAAGACATGTACCTGTTCCAAAAGCAAGGCAAGGATTATAAAATAGTCGATAAAGATTGGGAGCATGTACGCGACCAGCTTGTCAGCATGCGGGTGAATGGAGGATTTCCATATATCACAGTCAATGACGGAGACTTCTTGAAAAACGGAGAGCTTTACCTGAAGCATTGGTACGAAGGAATCGAGCTAGACGTGAAATACTTAGAAAGAGTACTACCATATATTAACCAGCTATGGGGAAGAGCCGTGCATCTAGAATCCATTGTCGAAGGAAAACCAATCCTCTTTAAGTACGATAGCAAAGGGCTGCATCGGAAGTATTTATAAAAAGTATACACTTCCAGTATTAAGCCTGTAGACAGCATCCGAGTTTCTTGGACCAGTCTACAAGCTTTTTTTTGTGAAATTTTTTAGGGTTTTCATGTAATCGAGCGCTTTGAAAGATCGTTGAAATAAACCATCTTAGCCACTACTTACTAAATATTTGTTGTTTATATAAGCAAATTATTATATATTAATACTCGGATGAACGAAGGAGGTGCTTTCATGGAAGGAGCAACTGTTGAAATCGAAAAAGCTGCAACGATTTTAAAGTTGTTAGGGGATAAAACAAGGCTCACAATGGTGAAGATGTTAGACACGAATGATTATTGTGTTTGTGAGTTTGTTGAGATTTTTCAAATGAGCCAGCCTGCTATTAGTCAGCATCTACGTAAGTTGAAAGATGCAGGAGTCGTAAGAGAGACAAGAAGAGGACAGTGGATTATTTACTCATTGAATAAAGAGAGTGAATATTATCCATTCGTACAAAGCTTGCTTCATCATCTTCCTAACCAAGATTTTAGATTAAAAGAATTAGAAGAACAGGGATTACGGATTTCGTGTGATTAATGGGAGGTTGGTACATTGACATCAGTTATATTGGCATCAGTGATTTTTTTACTAACACTTATTTTAGTGATCTGGCAGCCTAAAGGTTTGTCGATTGGTTGGTCTGCTTGTGGGGGAGCGATCCTGGCCTTACTCGTTAAAGTAGTCGATTTTAACGATGTAATAGATGTAACTTCCATTGTGTGGAATGCGACATTGGCTTTTATCGCTATTATCATTATTTCCCTCATTCTTGATGAAATTGGATTCTTTGAATGGGCAGCTTTACACATGGCAAGAGCTGCTAAAGGAAATGGAGTTCGAATGTTTGTCTATGTGACAATATTAGGAGCAATAGTGGCAGCCTTTTTTGCAAACGATGGAGCAGCTCTTATTCTAACGCCGATTGTTTTAGCAATGGTTCGAAACCTAAACTTCAGTGAAAAAATGGTGTTTCCATTCATTATGGCGAGTGGATTTATTGCGGATACCACTTCACTTCCGCTCGTTGTAAGTAACTTAGTAAACATTGTTTCGGCAGACTATTTTGGAATCGGATTTGTCGAGTATGCTTCAAGAATGATCATTCCAAATTTCTTTTCATTAGCAGCAAGTATCTTCGTCTTATATCTATATTTTCGTAAAAGCATCCCTAAGCAATATGAAATGTCTCAATTGAAAAAACCAATTGAAGCCATTAAAGATGAAAGAATGTTTCGTATATCTTGGATTGTGTTAGGAGTACTTCTTATTGGGTATTTTGCAAGTGAATTCACAGGTATTCCTGTTTCCTTCATTGCAGGGATTGTTGCTATTTTCTTTTTAATCATGGCAAGAAGGAGTTCAGCAGTTCATGTACGTACCGTAATTAAAAGTGCACCTTGGGCCGTCGTATTTTTCTCAATCGGAATGTATGTGGTCGTTTATGGTTTACGAAATGTAGGATTAACGAAGGTTCTAGCTGATCTTATTCAAGCGGCAGCAGATCAAGGATTATTTGCTGCAACAATAGGCATGGGGTTCATTGCTGCTATTCTTTCTTCTATCATGAATAACATGCCAACCGTTATGATTGATGCACTTGCCATCTCTGATACAAACACAAGTGGTGTAATAAGAGAAGCGCTTGTATATGCAAATGTTATTGGTTCTGATTTAGGTCCAAAAATTACTCCAATTGGTTCTCTGGCAACCTTACTATGGTTACATGTTTTATCCCTAAAAGGGGTTAAGATTTCATGGGGAACCTACTTTAAAACAGGCATTATTTTAACCATTCCAACACTGTTTATTACTTTAGTTGGTCTCTATATATGGTTGTTAATGGTTTAAAACAAACGATAAAGGAGAAATGCATCATGGCAAAAAAAACAATCTATTTTTTATGTACAGGTAACTCTTGCAGAAGCCAAATGGCTGAAGGATGGGCGAAGAAACATTTAGGTGATGAGTGGGAAGTGTACAGTGCTGGGATTGAAGCACATGGATTAAACCCGAATGCGGTAAAAGCAATGAAAGAAGCTGGCATTGATATTTCCAATCAAACGTCTGATGTGATTGACCCAGAAATTTTAAATAAGGCAGACTTAGTTGTAACCTTATGCGGACATGCTGCTGATCATTGTCCGGTTACACCACCTCATGTAAAACGTGTTCACTGGGGATTCGATGATCCAGCAAAAGCGGAGGGTACTGAAGAAGAAAAATGGGCATTTTTCCAGCGTGTTCGAGATGAAATTGGCGAAAGAATTAAACGATTTGCTGAAACTGGAGAATAAGAAATAATTAAATAGCCAAGAGACATGGTACTCTTGGCTATATATTACATAGATATATAATGATAAACTGAATCAAAACTTAACGATAAGCAGAAATTTAGGCAGCTACTTGGGCATGATTTCGGTATTGAACCGGACTCATGCCTTTTAATTTTGCCTTAATCCGTTTTTCCCCTCAGATGGAAGTTTCACTTTATTATTTTTTCTTACAATCTGGAATCCTAACAATCTTTTATATTTTTTAAGGGCGTGACCAAGCACCGTTCCGTAGAAGTCAGACTTCAGACTTAAAAACTGGAAAGATCATCCGATATATGAATAGAATTCAAACTTTGGAGGGACAAAACTTGTTTAGAAAATTTTCCATATTACTTTTGATTACTTTTTTACTAGGAGGGTGTTCTCTTTCTACTAGCTCTCATATGAAAAAGGCGAAAAAAGAGTACAAAATTGGCATTCTCTTATCAGATATCGGGCTTGGTGATGAATCTTTCAACGATTCAGCTTTCCGTGGACTTGAAAAAGCACGTGATGAGCTAGGGGTATTATTTGATTACAGAGAAGCGCAAGATGGAAACCTTGAAAAACCTTTAGAAGAACTGGTAGAACAAGGAAATGATTTAATCATTGGGCTTGGTTTTTCTTCGCAAGAAGCGTTAGAAAAAACGGCCAAAAAATACCCTAATCAACAATTTCTATTAATAGATGGTGTTTCAGAGCTTGATAATGTAGTTTCGATCACATTTAAAGAACAAGAAGGAAGCTTTTTAATCGGTATGATTGCAGCTATGAAGAGCAAAACGAATAAAATAGGCTTCATTGGAGGAGCAGACATACCTGTAATCCACCATTTTGAGAAAGGATTTATTCAAGGAGCAAAATATGTCAATCCTAAAATTAATGTTTTGGTTGAGATTGCCAATAACTTTGGAGACGCTGAATTAGGTGGAAAAATAGCTGAGAAACAAATCAAACAGGGTGCCGACTTTATTTATCCTGCTGCTGGCTTTACAGGCTTTGGTGCTTTACAAAAGGCGCAAGAAAAGAAGGTATTAGCTGCTGGAGTGGACTCTGATCAATACTTTGTAGCCGAAAAAGCGGTAGTGACTTCCATGCTAAAAAATATTGACGTGGCAGTATTTAATATTGCCAAGACTTTAAAAGAAGAAGGAGCCATTAAAACCTCCTCCTATCAATTAGGATTAGCGGAAGATGGAGTCGGATTGGCAGATATTAGGGTGATTCAATTAAAGCAAGACGAACAAAAAGCGATTGAAGAAGCAAAAAATAAAATCATTTCCGGTGAGATTACCGTAGAATCGAATTAAAGGAGCATGAAGATGAAACTACGAAGCCGTTTATTAACCATTGCCATTATCCCTCTAATCCTTTCGACTATTATTATAGGCTTTATGATCTATCAGCTTTTGAGTGTCCAAAGCTCAGCAAAAGATGATGTTCAAGTATTGCTAAAAGTTGAAAACCTCGAGGGAGAAATGGTTATAGCTAAGCAATCTTTGGCCAACTATGCATTCAACGCTTCAGAAGCAAATAAAGCAGAAGCAATAGGCATCATGCAAAAAATTGAAAAAAACATCCACGATTTAAATAAGATCTTAAAGGAAGAAGAACATCAAAAGATATTTGCACAAGCGAAAGAAAAATTCTCGATCCTATCAGACGATGTTCATAAGGCGTTTCAAGAAAATGACAAAGCATCAATCAAACGCCAATCCATTCGCATATCAGGAATCTTGAATGATATGTATCTCTTAAATAAACGAGCAAATGAATGGTATGAAGAGATTTTACAAGAAACACAGCACAAAATTAACTTTATGGTCTCTTTTTCTTTAATTTCAAGTTTATTGTTATTTGTTCTTTCAGGTGTTTTTTCCTGGATATTAGCTAAGAAAATTACAAAGCCGTTGAACGAAATTGTTTCCCAGGCTGAACGAGTGGCTGATGGAGATTTAACCGTACAGGTTGCAGATGCAAAAGGAAAAGAGAAAAGCCAATATGAAATCGATAAGTTAACCATCGCCTTCTCTCATATGATCATGAACTTAAAGAAAACCGTCCAATCCATTGAGCAAGTGGGAGAAAAAGTGTCAGGCTTTACGGAAGAAGTCTCTTCTTATATGGAAAACTTAAAAGAAAGCAGCAACCAAGTCGCTATTTCAACAGATGAACTGGCAAGAGGAAGCCAATCAATCTCAGAGGATATTCAATCAACCGCTTCATTGATGAACACCATGAAAGAAGAATTTAACATGGTGCAGGAGAAGAGTGAACAGTCTTCCAAAGCTAGTGTGGACGCTTTACAGTCAGTAAAAGAAGGGCGAATTTCATTAGAGAAACAAGTTGAATTTGCAAAGCAGCTATCAAGTTCATCAGAAAACATTAATCACTCTGTTGAAAAATTTGCCCAATATACAGGCCAAATTGAAGCGGCAGCCCAGTCCGTCCGTGAAATTGCAGAACAAACCAATCTCCTAGCCTTGAATGCTGCCATTGAAGCGGCGCGCGCGGGTGAAGCCGGAAAAGGTTTTGCAGTTGTAGCGGAAGAAGTAAGAAAGCTGGCAGATGATTCAACAAAAGCAACCCACTTGATCAGCTCCATGGTCACCAATATTAAAGACGGCATTGAGACCATTTTAAAAGCAACAGAGCTGGGACAAGAATTATCCAATCAGCAAATATTGTCCATGAATGAAACGGAGAATGCCTTTGAAAAAATTTCAGACAATGTTTCTGGCATCAGCAAGCAATTAGACTCACTTGTAGCCGGAATGAAAAATTCCAACGAAATGAGTAACCAAATCAGTTCGGCTATTGAAAACATATCAGCCGTAACAGAAGAGACAGCCGCTGGAACAGAGGAGATCTCAGCTACTACAGAAGCTCAGCTCCGTTCGGTCGAACAAGTGAATGAAAAAGTCCTTCAGCTTCAACAAATGACTCAGGAATTGAGTCGTGAGTTAGAGAAGTTTAGACTGTAATAAGAAGCCCGCAAGCACTCGCATTCTCTTTCGATACAATCTAAACTCCGATGCATTACCAATAATCATAACTCCGCACCTCGTGCGGGCTTGTGGCTAACTGGTTTTAATCAGTCTGAATCTAATGTCTAGAAACGGAACCCCTGCTTTGGTGAGCAGGGGTTTATTTTTGGTAAAAAAAATCTACATGACAGGAAACATTTTCTAAATTTATACTATAGGTAATACATATTTTGTAAAGAGGGAAAGTTCCTATCGTTTTGAGTTAGGAATACATTCTCTACATTACAAATTAATGCCAAGGAGAATGTATATGTACTGTTCATTAAAAAATGCTTCCATTCATTATGTGACTTATGGTGAAGGGAAACCCATTCTTATTTTACATCCGTTAGCCACGGATCACCGATCGATGAATGCCTGGCTTGAGCCGGTTTTTATGCAACGAAAAGGTTTTAAAAGGATTTATGTCGATATTCCTGCCCATGGTAAAAGCAAGAGAGAAGATTGGGTAAAAACGACAGATGATATGTTAGATCTGTTACTACAGTTTATCGATAAAATTTTACCAAATGAAGAGTTTTCTCTGTTAGGGATGTCTTTTGGAGGATATCTCGCTCAAGGGATCCTAAACAAAAGAGCCGCTCAAATAAAGGGAATTGTGTTATTATGTCCTCCTACTCGGACGCTGGAAAGGACTTTGCCAAAAAGAGTGATTCTGAAAAGGGATGATGATCTTTTCGATGGACTAGACGAGGGAATTGCACAGGCTTTTGATTTATTACTGGCAACGCAAACAAAGGAAACGCTAAATATGTTTTTGGAAGAGTTTCAGCCTGGCCGTTTATTAGCAGATCGAGAATTCCTGGCTTCTGACTGGCGGACAAAAAGATACCACTTCAGTTTTGAACCGTTTCCCGAAGGAAGTGTATATGAACAACCCGCTTTAATTTTAACTGGACGCCAAGATTATATATGCGGCTTTGAAGACCCGTTCCGGTTATTCAATCATTTTCCGAATGCCACATATTCTGTTATCAATGGAACAGGACATTTACTACATATTGAACAGCGAGAACAAGTCCAATTCTTCATTGGAGAATGGTTAAAAGAGTTGTAGAAATTACGAACATAGAAAGAGTGGTATCATGACTTACATGTTTAATGCCTCAAATGCCATCCTTACGGTTTTTAGTTATACCATTATTGGTCTATTCATCTATAAGATTTACAAAAAACAAGATGTAAAGCCAAAGATTTGGAAGGTGATCCTAGTAACGTTCATCGGTATTTTTTCCTTCACGTTTAATTTTTCGAGAGAGGAAACCATCTATAAAGTTCCGATCTTACCACTTGGAGTATGGATTTTATATTGGATTCTTCATAAAAGAGAAAATACGAACCGATGGGAAAAATATCGTTCCTATGCTTGGCTAGGCTTTGCAGCTAATTTTTTATTTTTAATCACTACTTTTTTGAACGCTCCTCTAGACAATCTGTTATATCCGAAAGATGACATTCGCACTTATATTGCGAATGATAAAAAAGCAAGAATGATTGTGACTCATTCTTCAGCTTTGCCAGTTAAAGACTTTTCGATAAAAAATATTCAGAGCATGGAAAGAGAACCGATGGATGCTATTTTATGGTATGAGGTATCAAATCCTTCTATTACATCAGAAGCAAAATTAGAAATGTTTCCGTATCAATTAATTGGTACAGAAGCAAAATGGGGAAGTGGAATCAAGCCTGTTATTTATATCGAAAGAAATGGTAAAGGATTGCTCATATCAACTGGTAGAGAACAGATTTATTTCCGTTCCACAGAGTCGTTGTTAGACTCTACTATGATGGGAAGTGAACAGAATGATTAAAAAATTTATTATTACTTTATTCATTATTCTAGTTGGAATATATACTTTTCTAATTTTCAGACCACCAACTCCACTTCCAAGTCATGAAAAGTTAATAGAAACGATGAACTCTGTTCCAATTCATTCAAAGGTTATAGAAATACTAGATATCATCCCTCTTGATGATCAGCATGTGTTCGTTCCCTTTAGGTCTGATAAAGGCAGCTATGGGAAAAGTTTTTGGAATTGGACAATGAAAGGATGGAAAATGGATTGCATTGATACTGAAGGCAACCCATATATATGGAAGTTGAAAGAAAAGGATGCTTCTAATCATTATTTTGTTTGGAACTTGAGCCCTCAAGACAAAATCGAAAAGCTAAAACTTGTTCTTAAGCGAGATCGTGGCTATCAGGTTTCTGAGAATGCACAAAACTACGATCCTGCTATTCTTATGGAGCATACCATTTCTTTAAAAAGTAAAGGCTACGGCATAAGTCCTATGCCAAAAGAATTTGCTGACGTTCTTAATGGAGACATCTACTTGCAAAACAAAACGGATTCCGATCCGCTTTTTGGGTTTATGCAACCATCCAATATAATCATTGGAATGATTCCATATGATAAAAGTGGAAATCAGAAGTTTCCTCAGAATTCAGTTAATGGGGAGAGGCATAGTAATGGTGATGAGCTTATAGACTATGTTCTATTCATTGATGAATCTGAAACCAAATAAAAAACGAAGTTGTTAGAATGTATGAAAACTAGAAAAAGTGATAAAACTGACGATATCCTTTTATAATAGGTATATAAAGTTATAATGACATTGAACACTCACAATGGAGGATCACAATGGAATTTGACCTGGAGTTACAAGAAAAAGATTTGTTAAAGGAATTGATTTGGGATGGAGAGGTTGAACAAATTGCGATTTGGATGGACGGTGAATGGTCCATTGTTTCTTCATCTCATTTTCAAATGAGAAATAGAGAGGAAAAACCTGTCTACATTCTGAATCTGCGTGAAGTGTTCTCTGAAATTGACTTTTCCCAGGACACGGTAGAGCGTCACATTATGGAAATAGAGCAAATATTAAATGGTCGAAAAATACAGGAGGATGAATAACAAGAAGGGATTGCACCTCCTGTATTCAAGTTATAAGATATGATAGTGGTTAATTTTTAAAAAAAAGGAGTTGATATTCTTGAGTAGCAAAGAACCCGATCCAAGTCAGTTCAATGAGGAAGTTGGTCATATCTTTTGGCTAAATGGGAATGATGTATTCAATAATATCAATCCTTTGAAAGGTATTATGACTTCCTCATCATAAAGAGGAGGTTGAGAAGATGATAGAGTTCTATGAAACAAACGCTGAAAATAAACTACAAAAGATTGAAGGAATAACAAAAGGCTGCTGGATCAATATGATTTCTCCTAATGAGGAAGAAATCCATTATATTTCAAAAGAATTGAATGTACCCATTGAGTTTTTTAAAGATGCTCTCGATGATGAAGAAAGATCGAGGATTGATCGAGAAGATAATAATGTGCTGATTATTGTGGACTTTCCTTATATAACGCATGACGATGCTGGTTTCCCTATTTATGAAACAATTCCAATCGGAATGATCATTACAGAGGACTGTTTTATTACCGTTTCTCTTAAGGAAACGCCTATTCTTCAGGACTTTCAAAATAATAAAATCAAAGGGTTTAATACGAAGAAAAAAACGAGATTTGCCTTGCAAATTCTTTTTGTGATCTCATCCTATTACTTAAGGTATCTAAAACAAATTAATAAGAAAACAGATGAGATCGAAAGAGAATTACACCAATCCATGAAAAACAAGGAATTATACGCATTTTTATCATTAGAGAAAAGTTTAGTTTATTTCACTACATCTTTAAAGTCTAATAAGATTGTATTAGAAAAACTATTACGTCTAAACCACTTGAAGATGTACGAAGAAGATAAAGACTTATTAGAAGATGTGATGGTTGAAAATACACAGGCCATTGAAATGGCGGAGACATATAGCTCCATTTTAAGTGGTATGATGGACGCCTTTGCATCGATCATTTCTAATAACTTAAATATTGTGATGAAGTTTCTAACATCCATAACCATCATTTTAGCTTTACCAACAATGGTGGCTAGCTTTTATGGAATGAATGTTGATTTACCATTCCAGCATAGCCCACACGCTTTTTTCATCACACTGGGAATTGCTGTTTTTTTATCAACCATTACAACGATCATTTTCTGGAAAAAAAGGTTTTTTTAGAAAAGACAAGGGCTGTCCCATAAGTCAGAATAACCGACTTATGGAACAGCCTTTTTTGAATTAGGCACTTTTCGCATAGATTGTTGTTTTTAGATTATAAAGTTTGTCCGTTGATTGCAGCGAGAGGCACTTGCTTTCCGCGGGGAGGGATGTCACTCCTCGGTGTTACCGCCTTTGGGGTCTCCACTTCCCTTTTTTTCCCGCAGGACATTGAATAAGCTTCCTCGAATAAACACCGCACGAAGGAAATGCGAATGCATTTTCAAGGAGCCAAGTGCCCTCCGCTACAATCAACTCAGATCGTTAAAGTTAAAGAGAGGCAAGCGCTTTCCGCTTTTCTACTAATCAAACCAGCCTTTCCATTTAAACCAAGCAAACATACCAAAACCAATCAACAGCATAATGAATAGTGTGAGAAAGTATCCAAAACTCCATGTTAATTCAGGCATGTACTCAAAGTTCATTCCATAGATTCCAGCAATAAGTGTTAATGGCATAAAAATGGTTGTGATCACGGTTAAAACTTTCGTTACTTTGTTTGTTTGATGAGAGTTGATCGATAAGTAGCTGTCTCTAATATCGGTTGTAATCTCTCGGTTTGCTTCAATCATTTCAGTAAGTTTTAATAAATGATCATGGATATCGGAAAAATATTCTTTCCGTTCTAGGAGACTATCTAGACGATGTGAGTTTAGAATACGGTATAACAAGTCCCTCATAGGGATTACTGTTTGTCTTAATTTCAAAAGAGAGTGTCTAATTTCAAAAAGTCGCTCTAATAATTTTTCCATCGATTGTTCATGTGTGATATTTTCAAGGTTGTTTAACGAATCTTCCAGTTCATAAAGAGTAGGGAAGTAATTATCAACTACTTTATCTAAAATGTGATAGAGGACAAGATTTTGATTCCAAACATGTGCTTCACTAGTTTGAATGAGTCGATTCCATACTTCTTGGGTTTCTTTTGATTCATTATGATGGAACGTAACGATATAGTTGAAGCCAACAAAAAAATTAATTTCTTCCTTTTCTTCATTCGCTGAATAGAGACTGTGTGCTACAAAAAAAGTGTGGTCATCATAATAATCTAATTTTGGACGTTGTAGCTTATGGATACAATCTTCAATTGCTAAAGGATGAAAATGAAATACATGCTCTAAAGCATCCATTTCCTCTGAGGTTGGTCGGTCAAAGTCTACCCAAAACCAACGAATTTCCTGTGAATGAAGTTGATGGACTGACAATTCTGTCATCATTTCATTATTTATTGAAACTGCGACTACCTTTATCATAAAACGTTCTCCTTGTGCATCGTAAATGCTACTTTACTTGATAGAAATGGTTCTTTTAAATAACCTCTAAAATATATATTTTAAACTTCCGCTATGATTAGTTATTACCATTCTTACCAAACAGTAGTTTAATTAAAAGGAGAAAATGACTGATCTTTATCATAATAAATAACAAAATTTTCCTTATATGTATCAGGAATGATAAAGTGAAATTCCTTAATAATTCCACTAATAGTGGAAAATGGTTCTTCTAGATTCCGATCCTTTGAAAAAATGAACCTAATTAAAAAAAGTTGAAACCTTCCCAGACTCTTGAGCGTATGAATATGTATCAAAGCTAAGGAGAGGTTATAGAAATTGTTACTTAGAAAAATCATGTCTAAAATGGGTGTCGGTTCTGCGAAGATCGATCTTGTTTTAAATGGTGATACATTCAAGCCGGGAGATACGATTCAAGGAGAATTCAGGATTGCCGGCGGAATTATTGAGCAAAAATTGAAGAGGATCGAAACGGATCTCATTCGAATGACAAACGAAGGGGAAACGATTGTTTCAGAGCATTCGATTTTAACATCTGGATTGGTAATGGCAGATGAAGAAAAAGTGGTAACTTTTATCTGTCAGCTCCCGAATGATTTGCCTCCAACAGGAAAGAACAATCACTATAAGTTTGTCACCAAGCTTGTTTTTACAGACGGTGTAGACAGCTTGGATCATGATGAAATAAAGATTCTGCCTGCCTAATGATAAGGTGGATAAAGAGGCTGACTCAGGAAGTTCGTTAACTAACGACACTGATGAGTCAGCTTTTCTTATTTATTACCAGGAGTATTGACAATTACAGTAACTTCGCCAAAAATTGTTTCGTTCTATTATGCTGTGGGTTTGTGAAGATGCTTTCTGAAGGACCCTCTTCAACAATATAGCCATCGTCCATAAAAACAACACGATCGGCAACATCTCGTGCAAAGCCCATTTCGTGTGTAACAATCAGCATCGTTTGACCTTCATTGGCTAACTCCTTCATGACGGTTAATACTTCATCGACAAGCTCAGGGTCCAAAGCGGAGGTAGGTTCATCGAATAATAAGATCTCTGGTTTTAACGCTAAAACTCTTGCGATGGCTGCACGCTGCTTTTGACCTCCAGATAGCTGTTCAGGATACTTATGTTTGTGATCAAGCAGCCCGACCTTTTCTAATAGAGCCTCAGCTTCCTTTATCACTTCTTGCTTGTTGCGCTTTTGGACAATGAGAGGAGCTTCTATTACATTTTCTAATAGAGTTTTATGAGGGAATAAATGAAAGTGCTGAAAAACCATGCCTGAATACTGTCTAATCGTTTGCTTCTGTTTTTTATCTGCCTCTTTACCGGAAAATTCAAAGCTTGAATTTCCAATCTTTAGCTTTCCCGAAGTAGGTGTTTCCAGTAAATTTAAACAGCGAAGGAGAGTGGTTTTTCCAGATCCTGAAGGACCAATTAAGCAAACGACCTCACCTTTTTTAACCTCAAAATGTATATCCTTTAAGACTTCTTGATTGCCAAAGCTTTTTGACACGCCCTCTATTTGAATCACTCTGGTTCACCACCTATCACACTAAGTATCGGTTATATCTTTTCTCTAAATAATCTTGGAAAACGGTGATTACCGTACAAATTCCCCAATAAATCAGAGCAATTAATATATACATCGTCAAGCTTTCATATGTTTGTCCAGCAACAACCTTTGCACGGTAAAACATTTCTGGAACTGTTATGACCATGGCAAGAGAGGATCCTTTAATAATATCCATAAAAATACTTGCTAAAGGTGGTAAAGCAATTCTTGTTGCTTGAGGAAGAATGATTCTTCGCATGGTTTGAGCGTAGGACATTCTTAGTGTTTCCGCTGCTTCCCATTGGCCTTTTGGTACGGAAGAGATTGCAGAACGAATAACCTCTGCTATGTATGCAGCAAAATGGATACTGATCCCGAGAATGGCTGCAGGAATCGCTTCTAATTCTATTCCTACAAGGGGCAATCCAAAAAATAGTATGAATAATAGGACAAGTAAAGGAGTTCCACGCATAAAAGATATATATATTCTTGCTGGTAGGGAAATCACCCAATGCTTATTCATCCTAAATAAAGCGATAAATAATCCCAAGATCAATCCAAACAGCATGCTGGCAGCCGTAATGAGAAGGGTATAAGAAGCTCCTTCTAATATGAACGGCAAAGAGTCGATGACTAATTCTACATTAAATACATATTCCCATTTAAAGTTTTCCACAATTAGACCTCCACCTAGAAGAATGGAAAAACTGAATCATTTTTAGTGCTAATTCCTATGAAATGAACCGTCAATAAGCTCTGAGTTCACAGAACCTATTGACGGTTAGATTCATTAGGAAAATGATGCCTTATTTCAGTCCCTCAATTTCCACTTCATGAGAAACGTCAGCTCCGTAGAACTTTTCTGAAAGCTTCTTGACAGTTCCATCATCAATTAATTCCTGAAGAGCTTGATCAATTTTTGCTTTAAGCTCAGGACTGTTTTTTTGCATAACGAAAGCACCAACATTCGGTTCAAACTTGAATTCCTCGACCAGCTTCAAACCAGGTTTATTATACTGCTTCAAAGTTTGAATGAGTACCAAGTAATCGTTTAGCATCGCATCTACACGGCCATTTATGATATCTGGAAGCACTGCGTCTGATCCAGTATATGCAATTACCTCTGCACCTTGAGATTCAGCATACTTTGTGTAATTACTTGTGAGCGATCCACCAACTTTTTTCCCTTTTAAATCTTCAGGTTTTTTAATAGAATGATCGTCTTCTCTTACAATCGCAGATCCGTATGAATATTTGTATGGAATAGAGAAATCAAATTTCTCTTTTCTTTCCTTAGTAATGGTAAAATCATTGGCTGCAAGATCAATTTTTCCAGAACGTAAGCTTGGTAATATTCCATCAAACTCCATCGTCTTAAATTCAACTTCTAAGTTCAGGCGTTTTGCCACTTCTCTAACTACTTCAACGTCAAAGCCTGTAAGCTCCTTTGTTTTTTCGTCAAAATATGTAACCGGATAATATAGACCTTCCGTACCTACAACAATTTTTCCTTTTTTCTCAATCTTTTCCCATGAATTTTGCTTGTCTTTTGCAGGTTCGGTATTTGAAGCTTTTTCCTCACCTTTACCACAAGCAGCTAAAAGTAAAATCAAACTAAGTAAAAGAACTGAAACCACTATATTTTTAGTTCTCACAAAATTTCCTCCTAATCTAATAAAAATACTTGGATTTAAAACCAAAAAAAATTCGGATCTAAACCTCCTTCCTAAAGAAAACCCTCACCTTCTAAGATAAGGTGAGGGAATAGTTACTGAACTGAACCCGTCTTATCTACCAAGCATGCTGCCTGTTGGATTTGGCACGGTGCTCTCCATTATTTAAAGAGAATCCGTTGCCGAGGCTTCACAGGGCCAAATCCCTCCACCTCTCTTGATAAGAATCATATATAAAATTAATCATAAAGAAATAGTAAATTGTTGAAATAACAATGTCAACTAATATTTCTTAAAATTTTGTCATTTGCTATCTAAAATCACAAGTAAATAATTGAAATTCTAATGAATATTCCTCTTTTTAAATCTGCCTCCACGCACCTCTGCAATGTTAGATACGGCTAGAAATGCCCCGGGATCGAGCTCTTCAATAATGGATTTTAATTTTGCTTCTTCCAATCTGGTAATCACACAGAAAATGACTTTTTTATTATCTCCAGTAAAGGCTCCTTCACCGTTCAAATACGTGACACCACGTCCAAGACGGGCTAAAATGGCATCCCCAATTTCTTTATGATACTCACTAATAATCCAGGCTGATTTTGATTCATCTAATCCGGTTATCACAATGTCGATGGTTTTAAATGCTATAAAATAGGCAAGTATAGAGTACATAGCACGATCCCAGCCAAACACAAAGCCTGCCGTTCCGAAAATAAAAACATTAATAAACATGATGATTTCTCCAACGGAAAACGGTAGCTTTTTATTAGCGAGGATGGCCATAATTTCCGTCCCGTCAAGAGATCCTCCGTAACGAATGACAATTCCGACTCCTGTACCAAGAACAATGCCGCCAAACACGGTCGCCAAAAGTAAATCTTCAGTAAAAACAGGAACATCATGCAGCAAAATAGTTGTAACGGATAACACAGCGATTCCGAGCAGAGTAGATAGAGCAAATGTTTTCCCGATTTGCTTATATCCGATATAAAAGAATGGGATATTTAACAGGAAGATAAAAACCCCCAGTTTCACCCCAGTCAAGTGAGAAAGAATGATCGAAATACCGACAATGCCTCCATCCAATATATTATTAGGTACAAGAAACTCTTCGATTCCAATTCCCATTAACATGGCTCCGATTATGATGAAAATTATTCTTTTAGCCAGTTTGGATTTTGTTAAAGCCTTGTGTTGGACATGGTTGATCATTTCTTTTTGAAATTCAGTCATGAATCCTCCTCCTTGTTTCTTTTTATGATCTTTATCTTATAAAAATATTGTACACATTCTATTAAGTATAAAACAATAAATAAGCATCTTTCACTTAGGTTCAATTCTAAAATGCTGTTGCTAATGGCAATATATTAGAAAAAATTCAATAAATTGTTCGAAACTTACGTGAAATAGTGGTTGAATCAGAAAAATGAGGGTGATACCATTTTACATGTAATGATAATCATTATCAATATCATTATAATGAATACAAAAAGGAAGATCATAATGAAGCTTCATACTGTAGATAAAGGTCAAAAAGTAAAGATTCTGGATTTAAGCTCGGTAGATCCTTTATTGAGAAAACGCTTATACTCCTTTGGAATAAAGGAAGGCTGTGAGCTTTGTATAAAACAAAAAGGATTGTTTTCCGGAGCGTGTGTCCTCGAGTGTGAAGGGCAGAATGTTGGAATTCGCCGAAAAGATTTAATGACAATTGAGGTAGAAAAGCTATGAGTCAATTTGCACTAATTGGGAATCCGAACACAGGAAAAACCTCGCTTTTTAATATATTAACAGATTCGTATGAATATGTTGGAAACTGGAGCGGAGTAACGGTTGAAAAGAAAGTAGGAAAAGTAAAGAAAGTAAATAAAGAAATTATTGACCTACCCGGAATATATGATTTTAATCCTATTTCCCGTGACGAAGCGGTCGTCACGAAATTTATGCTAGAGGAAGATGTAGAAGGAATCATCAATATTCTAGACGCTTCACAGTTTGATCGAAATATGCATTTGACACTTCAAATATTGGAATACGGTAAGCCAACTTTTATATGTCTAAACATGATGGATGTTGCTGAAAAAAAAGGAATTCAAATTGATGCTGTGAAGCTTAGTGAAGTTTTAGGTGTTAAAGTGATTCCAGTAATAGCTCGAACTGGAAAAGGGTGCGACACTATTTTTTCAGTTCTCAAAGAACCAAGTTCAGTAATGAATAAGCCGTTGAACATCTATTACGGACCAAAGATAGAAAAATGTATCAGCGCTTTGGAACAGTATCTGACAATTGAGAGTACAGCACAAAAAAGATGGATTGCAATCCAGTTTCTAAGGAGAAACGAAGCAGTTGAGGAGTATTTATCTAGAGAGTCCTATTTCGAGAAAATGGATGAGCTTAGAAAGCAGCTTGAAACTGAACTAGGAATGACTGGTGAAAGGGCGATTTATGAAGGAAGAAAACATTACATTTCCAAAGTAAAATCGCAAGTTTTTCATCAGGCTGAAAAGAAAACCGTTCTATCTGAAAAATTTGATAAGGTCCTTACTCATCCTGTGTTAGGACTGCCCATTTTCCTTGGACTGATGTTTCTTATGTTTCAGGCTACGTTTGCCTGGATTGGCACACCTTTGTCAGATCTATTAGATGGTTTCATTGCAGGGACCGTCACAGACGGAGTTAGAAATCTGTTGACAACCTTAGGAGCATCCGGTTTTATTATTGATTTAATTTGCGACGGAGTGATTGCAGGGGTAGGTGGAGTACTTGTCTTTATCCCGCAGATTTTCGTATTATTTTTCTTTATATCGTTGCTAGAAGACTCAGGATATATGGCCCGCATCGCAGTCGTGATGGATCGGTTAATGGAGTTTTTCGGATTAAACGGAAAAGCATTCATTCCTATGATTATCAGTTTTGGATGCAATGTTCCAGGAGTAATGGCTGCGAGAACGATCGAGCATCATAAAGAAAGAATGCTTACGATTTTAATAGCACCCTTTATGAGCTGTTCAGCGAGATTACCTGTATATGCCTTGTTTGCAGGAGCATTCTTTGCGAAGAATCAATCATTGGTTGTATTTTCTCTTTATATACTAGGTATTGTACTGGCATTAGTTGTGACCAAAATATTATCTATGACTATATTAAAAAACGAAAAATCCGTATTCTTTGTGGAACTTCCTGCTTATCATGTCCCACAGCTAAAAACGTTATGGCGTTCTACTTGGGAAAAAGGAAAAGGCTTTTTGCGAAAAGCAGGAACGATTATTTTTGCCGGTTCGGTTGGTATTTGGCTGCTGTCTTATTTAGGTCCGAACGGCATAGGTGCTGAGATGAATGAAAGCTTCCTGGCTAAGATTGGTGGAGTCATTGGGACACTGTTTGTGCCAATCGGATTTGGTACTTGGGAAGCTGGGGCTTCCTTAATATCCGGATTTTTGGCTAAAGAAGTAGTTGTTTCTGCGATGGCTATCATTTACGGGGTTCAGGAGTCAGCTCTTGGAGGAACGATGGTTACTGCATTTACACCATTGAGTGCCTATTCTTTCATGGCTTTCGTCCTTCTCTATATGCCTTGCCTAGCAACTGTTGGAGCAATTCAACGTGAAACACGCTCTACAAAATGGACCCTTTTTGCCACTCTTTATCCGTTTTTTGTTGCTTATTTAGTTTGTTTGACCATCTATCAAATTGGAAGCTTGTTTGTATAAGAAAGGAGCTTCGATATGCTGATTAATATTTTAATTGGAAGTGCTGTGTTCGGCTATGCAGGGTATGCTTTGTGGAAATCAGTAGCAAAACAGAAGAAAGGCAAATGTGCAGCGTGCGCGATCCAAAAAAACTGCACATCGAATAAATGTTAAAAGGTTAGGTGCCTTTCTGAATTGGTGAAGCGGTCAAGAGAGTCACCCCAGACTGATAAGCGTTTCATGCAGTCTAAATGTCTGAAATAAATATTTTGCTAAAATCTATTGGGCTGTCCCATAAGTCGGTATAACTGGCTTATGGGACAGTCTTTTTTGAATACAAAAAAATCACCTTTGGTCCCTACGACCGATATCCTGTTCCCGACGACCGATATCTGGTTCTGACGACCGATATCCTGGTCCTGACGACCGATATCTAGGTTCTGACGACCGATATCTAGGTTCTGACGACCGATATCCTGTTCCCGACGACCGATATCTTGGTCCTAACGACCAATATCCTGTACATGTAGTAAGAAAATACCAAAAAATATCAAGAGAAAAATTTATTTTCTTCATAAGGGCTATTTAGACAGCAACATTATTCTTTTTTGGAGATTGCGGGTTCAAGAAGGTTAAGTCCTTATTAACTAATCATTTTTTCATAATTTTCGGCAGGCGTTGTATTGATTTTTAAAACTAGCCCGGATCCTACAACACAAAGGGCTCCGGCAATCATGAACGCAATGGAATAGCTATCGAAAGAGGAGCGGATCAATCCACTTCCGAAAGCTGCAAGTGCGGCTCCCATTTGGTGAAAGCCCATGATCCAGCCAAACAATATACCAGCACGTTCCTTTCCGAAAAGATCAGTTGTGAGTTTCACTGTCGGCGGAACTGTAGCAACCCAATCCAACCCGTAAAAAATGATAAAGCCCCAAAGTCCAATATAGCCTGATAAAAAGGCCCACGGCAGGAATAGAAGAGATAGTCCTCTTAATGAATAGTACCAAAATAACAGCCAACGGTTATTAAAACGATCTGACAGCCAACCAGAGAGAACCGTTCCGATGATATCAAAGATTCCGATCGTTGCGAGCATCCCGGCTGCAAGCGTTGGCGTAAAGCCGAAATCAATACAAGCGGGAATGAAATGGGAACCGATTAGCCCATTGGTGGATAAACCGCAAATGAAAAAACTTATGCCTAGCAGCCAGAAATCTTTAGAACGGCTTGCATCTTTTAAGGCGATGAAAACTTGTGAAAAAGAAGAATTCGGTAGCCCCGTTGTTGGAACATCCTTTTCAAGCTCTCCACCGTAAGGCGACAATCCTTTTTCGGAAGGTGAATTTCGTAACAATATCGCTGACAAAAGAAATACGAAGAAGGCAGCAGCTGAAATAATCGAGATACTGTTTTTCCAGCCAATGCGATCAATGGTATGTGATAAAAAAGGAAGGAAGATGAGTTGACCAGTTGCCCCGCTAGCTGTCAAAATGCCTACGACTAATCCTCTGCGCTTTACGAACCATTTATTTGCAACAATTGTACTCAAAACTACTGTACATCCGCTTCCGACTCCAACAAAAACTCCCCAGAAAATATGCATTTGCCAAGGAGACGTTATAAAGGTTGTAAGGAAAATACCAATTGCCAAAAGTAAAAAAGCAGAGGATATGATTTTTCGAACCCCGTATTTGTTCATTAATGCTGCAGCGAAAGGTCCGATTAGACCGTATAATACTAAATTAATTCCAAGTGTCAGACTCATAACTGAGCGGCTCCAGCCAAATTCACCTTCAAGAGGAACCATTAGAACAGAAGGGGTGGATCTAATTCCGGCTCCAGTCAAAAGCGCGATAAAGGCAACAATCACAATAATCCAACCGTAATGTAAGCGATTTTTCATGGGTATTCTCCCTAAAGTTTGTTTCTTATTAAGATACTACTATTAAAGAAGATTGTAAATTTAGAATAGTAAAAAACTATTTTCGACTTAAATCGTACGGTTTTTGCTTATACTGCGGGTTGGGCTTCCGTATTGATCACGGCAATATTTGCAGCCATTCAGCTTGGTTTTTCAGACGTAGTTTCATATGAATTAGCGCTAAAGTCGCTTTGAAGACCATTTGGAAAAAAGAATGGGGAGATATTCCGTATAAAATAAACGATTGCCAAAAATGGCTGCAAGCTATATTTCAGAAAAGAGATTGTCCATGAGCGGTTCTGATTCCGGCTAGGAACGATCCTTTTTTGTTCCCCACCACCCCTTTATCCTGAAATACAAAGTGATGCCTCCTCCAATTCCGAACATCAAAATAAGGGCATAAAAATATCCCCACCTCCATTTTAACTCCGGCATCCACTCAAAATTCATCCCATACACTCCAGCAATAAACGTCATTGGGATAAAAATCACACTGACTAAAGTCAATGTTTTCATAATAGCATTCGTATGGTCAGATTTTAAGGATATTTGGAGATTGAAAATATTAGACAAGCTATCCTTAAAGGTATCATAGGCTGCTACAATCCTTGCATAGTTGCTTTGTAAATCCTGAAAGTAAAAGCCTGCATCCTCGTTGATATAGGGAAAATCTGCTTTTCCAATTTGTTTCAATAAGCCCTCCTGGGGTTCCACAATTTGACGAAGCTCATGCAGCATTACTTTCCACCGATATACGGATTTCCCGATTTTGTTTTCAAAAGGATCAATGAAGACGCTTTTTTCTAAAGCTTGAATCTCATCCGCGATTTTGTCGATGCTTTCTAAAAAACTGATTGAAATATTTTCAATAATACGGAACAAAATATGTCCGGGTGAAGACATAAAATGAGGATTTTCCATAAATTTTTTCGGAAGCACCTTGAGTAAATCCAAGTCAAGCTGCTCTTCATATGTGATGACCATATTCCTTGTGGCTAACATATTTAATCGAATTGGGGTGTAATCTTCCTCATCAATACTGAAAAGAGAAATGACAGCTTCGTTTTCATAAAGATTCATTTTTGGTATATCATTAAAGAGGTTAAAATTCTCTTTAGCAGCAGGATGAATAGCAATCTCTTCAAAAATTTTCTTGAGCTGATCCTTGGAATTATGGACGTCAAGATGAAACCACATGACTTCATCGTTGCTTGGAATATAAAATGAATCTAATTTTTTTATATCTTTTGACTTAATATTGTACACTAACACATCAATTCCTGCTTTCTTTAAAAGTATAACCTTTTGAATAGATGCGATGGTCGCAAAGATTATTAGGTTTTTTATTAGTATGGAGAAAAAAGAAGATAATAAACATTTGCTCGAACGATCGAAAAGTCCGAGTGAGTCATCCAAACGATTGAACAAATTCTCGTGCGAGTAGATGAAAAAGCTGTAATACAACAAAACCACACGACTAGGATGTCGTGTGGTTTTGTTGTAGAAAAATATATTTCTCACACATTCAGACTGATTGAAAACGCTTGTCAGTCGAGGAACGAACCCGTGCGAGGAGCGGAGTTACCCTAGACGGTAATGAGCACCGGAGCAGGGTTCGTGACGACGAATGCGAGCGTTTGTCAACAGTCTGACCACACGACTATGATGTCGTGTGGTATGTGTTTTACAGAACTTCTTCTGTTTCTTCTTCGATCGTAGCATTCTCTAATTTTTTCACTTCTATATATAAGATATGCTGGCCGTCGATTTCCTTAATTTTGAATACATAACCGTCTTCTTCGATTTCATCCCCTAGCTGGACATCATATTTATGAGTGAGGAACCAGCCGCCGATGGTATCGACGTCCTCTTCCATTAAGTCAATACCTAGTAAATCATTGACATCCTCAATCAGCACTTTTGCATTGAAAATGTAATGATTGTCCCCAATTTTTCTAATATCAGGCAGTTCATCAATATCAAATTCGTCGCGGATGTCGCCCACGATTTCCTCAATGATGTCCTCAACCGTCACAAGACCAGCCGTACCACCATATTCATCAAAAAGAAGTGCAAGGTGAGAATGTTCCTTTTGCAGTTTTACAAGTAAATCATGAATCGGGATTGTTTCAATTACCTGGACAACAGGATGAACGAAGTTAGAGACAGGAACATCCATATTAAAATCATTCTGAATAACGGCAGTCAACACTTCCTTGATGTTAATCATACCTACTACATTGTCCTTGTCTCCGTCCACTACAGGATAGCGTGTATATCTTTCTTTGAGTACAATATCCATGACTTCCTTAATCGTTGCACTCACAGGGACAGTGACAATTTCAGTGCGGGGCACCATGATTTCTTTTGCGATTCTTTCATCAAACTCAAAAATCTTATTGACATATTTATATTCGGATTGGTTGATTTCACCGCTTTTCAAGCTTTCCGAAAGGATGATTCGTAATTCTTCCTCTGAATGAGCTAATTCATGTTCGGATGCAGGTTTTAGACCCAATACTCCTGTCACAAGTCTGGCAGATCCGTTCAGTGCCCAAATAAAGGGATACATAATTCGATAAAATAAAATAAGTGGTTTAGAAAAAAGCAAGGTGATGGTTTCCGCTTTTTGAATCGCTAGTGTTTTCGGAGCCAACTCACCAATGACGACATGTAAAAACGTAATCGAAGAAAAAGCAATGGCGAAAGACAGGATCTCACCAAGGGATTCGTTAATCTCCCAGCTTTCAAAAATAGGATGAAGCAAGCTTTCAACTGTAGGCTCACCCAACCAACCAAGCCCTAAAGCAGTGATTGTGATACCAAGTTGACAGGCAGAAAGATATTCATCTAGCGAGGAGATCACTTTTTTTGCAGCTACAGCGTTTTTGTTGCCCTCTGAAATTAATTGGTCAATCCTCGAAGTCCGTATTTTAACGATGGCAAACTCTGCAGCGACAAAGAATGCAGTCATTGCAATCAATAATGCGACTAAAATCAGATTTATTATTTCCAATGAAGTACCTTACAAAAGTAAGGTGTACACCTCCTGTATATCAAGGTAATAGAAGATTTTATTCCTCTTCATTACCCTGTACAAAGATCATGACAAACTTAATGAGTTCAAATAATGAAATTAAAGCTGCTGCAACATAAGTGAGAGCCGCTGCATTCAATACTTTTTTTACCCCATGCTCTTCATCGTTATATAGAATACCTTGTGAGATCATCAATTCTCTCGCGCGGCTGCTGGCGTTGAATTCAACCGGCAATGTTACCAATTGAAAAAGTACGGCTGCAGAGAAAAAGATAATTCCAAGGCCAATTAAGGACAGCTGGGAGAGCAGGAGTCCTCCGATAAATAAAAATGGAGCGATACCGGATGCGATGTTAGCCACAGGTACAAGCTTGTGGCGAAGTACTAAAGCTCCATATGATTGCTGATGCTGAATGGCGTGGCCAACTTCGTGAGCTGCTACCGATATGGATGCGATCGAGCGACCGTAATAGACCGGTTCAGATAATCGGACCACTTTATTTGTTGGGTCATAGTGATCGGAAAGCATACCTGGAACGACCTCTACCGGTACATGGTGCAGTCCGTTTTCATCAAGAATTTTGCGGGCAGTTTCAGCTCCTGTCAAACCAGTTCTTGTAGGGACTTCCGCCCATTTATGAAATGTTCCTTTTACTCTAAATTGTGCCCAAATTGATATACCCAATGCAATAAAGATGAGAAAATCCATTGGATGAAAAAGCATGTAAAGTTCCCCCTTATTTATAAAAGCATCATAATTAATGATTGAATTAAAGAAAGGCTATCTGCAGAGAGCTTGGATTTAATGAGAAGTTTTTGCCGATCATCAAGATTTTCCCAATTATTTAAAATCGTTTGGATGTCCACATTAATATCTCTTAGTTTTTTTTCCAGCTCTTCTGAAATCCATTCATTCTCTTGTTCTTTGATCAATCTTTTTATTTCATCGAGTGACATGTGCTTTCTTTTACATTGTTCAATGAATTGTAATCTCTCCAAATCGGACAGATCATAATAACGATAATTAGAAGTAGAACGTTTCGGTTTTAATAAACCGAGTTGCGTATAATAGTCGATCGTTCTCTTTGTGACATTAGCTCTTTCAGCTAATTCACTGATTTTGAAAACATCAGCCCCATTTAAGTTACCTCCTAACTGTTACGTGATGGTTTTACTAACATTATATTGTTAAATTGCCAGTGTCGTCTAATATTACGCTCTTATGATTAAAAGGTTTCAAATTATGCTTAGATTTTTTGATAAAATAACATTGGCATAATTCGTTTTTGAAAGGGAAAAAGAAGATGCAATTTCAAAGGATACTTCACGGTTTTTTGATTTCGATCGATCTATGTAAAAATGGATTAAAAAACATTATCGCTATTTCGTTTCTACTCGCTTCTTCTCTTCTTTTGTTCGGCTGTCAAAAAGAAGAAAAAGTTCATCTTACGGTTTCTGCTGCTGCAAGTATGACAGATGCCATGAAAGAAATCAGCAAGGAATACCAGAAGCTGCATCCAGAAGTTTCACTATCCTTTAACTTTGGCTCGAGCGGGGTACTCAAGCAGCAAATCAAGCAGGGAGCTCCAGTTGATGTTTTTATGGCTGCAGATGAAAAGCATGTGGAGGTTCTTATTGAAGAGGGTTCTATAAAGAAAGAGGACTTTAAAAAGCTGGTGTCAAATGAGTTAATACTTGTAGCTTCACCATCTCATAAGGTTAAGAACTTACGTGAAATTCAAAGGCTCCAAAGGATCTCAATCGGAACCCCTGAAACGGTGCCAGCAGGAAGATATGCAAAAGAAGTACTTGAAAACGAACATATGTGGGAAGAACTGAAATCGAAGTTGATTTTCGCAAAGGACGTCAAGCATGTATTGTCCTTAGTAGAATCCGGCAATGTGGACGCAGGCTTTGTGTATAAGTCCGACTTGGTTTCAATTAAAAAAGAACTAGAAACAGTACCTATCGATCATCATTTATACTCTAAAATCCTTTATACAGGAGGAGTGTTTAAACATTCATTTCAATATGAAGAGGCCAAAAGATTCCTGGAATTTTTAACAACGGATGCAGCGAGACATATTTTTAGAAAACACGGTTTCACGGATGTAGGAAGAGAATGATGAATGAATTTTGGTCACCTGTTATTCTGTCTGTAAAGATAGCATGTATTTCCTCCGTCTTGGTGCTCGTTCTCGGTATTTTAGCTGCAAAGTGGATGAGGAACGATAAAGGGAAAAAAATCTTTTTGGAAATCCTTTTTTTGCTTCCGCTTGTGTTGCCACCTTCTGTCGTAGGTTTTCTTTTAATTATAATTTTTGGTCATAACAGCCCTGTGGGCAAATTATTCACATGGATCTTTAATCAGCCAATCATGTTCACAATGGGAGCTGCTGTTATAGCTTCTACAGTCGTTGCATTTCCGCTAATGTATCAATCGGCTAAAGCAGGCTTCCAATCCATAGATAAAGATATTGAAGATGCTGGTAGGGTCGATGGGGGAAATGAAGGAAAAGTATTTTTCTATATTACCTTACCATTGTCTTTGCGGTTCATCATGACCGGATTTATATTAAGCTTTGCGCGGGCGATGGGGGAATTTGGGGCAACTTTGATGTTTGCCGGTAATATTCCCGGGAAGACCCAAACGATTCCGACAGCTGTGTATATTGCTTTTGAGTCGGGACATACCCGAACTGCATGGCTATGGGTTGCGATGATGATTGCCATTTCATTTATTATGCTGTTGATTATACAAGTATTAAAGGATAAAGAGTAGAGCTTTCTACAATGATGACAATTGTGTGAAAGCTCTTTTTTATTATTAAAAATTTCCATTTTATCCATTGCAACCTAGATATGTTTTTTTTACGTTATGAATGTACACATGAGGAGAACAGAAAAAAAGGGGATTGGAAATGAAAAGAAGAATCATCATTTCGTTGTTTTGTATGGTTTTCATTTTATTTGCATCGGCGGGATGCTCTAAGGAAATCCCAAATAGACTGAATTGGGAAGTAGAGGATTTTACCTATACGGATCAAGATGGTGAGAAATTCTCTTTAGCTCATTTGAGAGGAAAGGTATGGGTAGCAGATTTTATTTTTACGAATTGCTCGACTGTTTGTCCGCCAATGACAGCAAATATGGCGAAGCTAAAAGAGCTGGTTGAAAAGGAAAAATTAGATGTTCATTTTGTTTCTTTTTCTGTAGATCCTGAAGTAGATACGCCTGACAGGTTAAAAGAATACGGAAAAAAATTCACTGATGATTTATCCAACTGGACGTTCTTAACAGGTTATTCCCAAGAAGAAATCATTCGTATGGTACGAAACAGTTTTAAAGCCATTGTAGAAAAAGAAGAGGGAAATAATCAGGTTGGTCATGCCACTTATTTTTATTTGGTGGATCAGGAAGGAAAGATCGTTCGGTACTACAAAGGAGAAAAAGATGTGCCATATGAGGAAATTGTGGAGCATATAAAAATCATTCAAGAGTAAATTGTTACAAAATTATAAAAAATAGGTCTAACGGCACATTTTTTGAAGGTGAATGAATAGGGCATATAGAATAGATTATTTTGGTACTTTATTTTAGATAGGGGCTGAATACTCTTGGAAAACAACTTGAAGGTGTTAATTTGCGATGATTCTGTCTTAATCCGCAAAAAGTTAAGAGGCACATTGGAAAAATGCAAGTGCAAAGAAATTTTTGATGCGGAAAATGGAACAGTAGCTGTCGAAATGGCTAAAGAGCATAAGCCGGATCTGGTTTTTATGGATATTGTAATGCCGGACAAGGACGGAATAGAGGCTTTAAAGGAAATTAAAGAATTTGATGAAAATATTAAGATAGTCATGGCTAGCTCTGCGGGTACCCAGGCTCATTTAAAGAAAGCTCTTGAACACGGTGCTTTTGATTTCATCCAAAAGCCTGTCACTTTAGAAGCGGTTGCTGCGATCATTGAAAAGCTTTTGCTTGAGAAGAAAGAGGGGAGCATGAATGTTTAGTCAGTTTTTCGGTCACTACCTATTAAACCGAGGTTTAATTAATGCGGATCAACTCAAGGATGCATTAGAACTTCAACAGTCCACTCACGTTAAGCTGGGTGTTTTAGCTGTGAATGAAGGATTTATGACAAGCAGTCAAGTGGAAGCTGTTCATGAGAAACAAAAGCAGGTCGATAAAAGATTCGGTGAATTAGCGGTAGAACTAGGTTACTTAACAGAAGAACAAGTGGAAAAAATGCTTTCGACGCAAAAGCACCATCATCTTCAGCTTGCCCAGGCGCTTGTTGACCGTAAATATATGACAATTGATGCTTTTTCCCAGGCCTTGGCCACATATAAAAAAGAATACGGATTATCAGATGAAAAATTTGAAGCCATCAAGAGCGGGGACATTGAAGCGTTGGTTGATAGCTTACTCACAGTTTCTTCCGAAGAGCAAAAGACATACTTTACCGATTATTTGTCTTTATTTGCGAAAAATATGATTCGTTTTATTGATGGTCAACTACACTTTGAAATCTCTCCATTAAAAGGTGTATTAGAAGCTGAGTACTATGTTTCTCAAGAAATTACCGGTGAAAAACCACTTTACACTGCGATTGCTGCAGGTGAAAAAACATTTTTAGCCATGGCTTCAGCCTACGCTGAAGAAGAACTAACAGAGATGGATGAACTGGCTGCAGCTTCTGTGAGCGAATTTTTAAATTTGCATAATGGAATCTTCCTTGTGAATATGTCCAATATCGGGATCGAATTAGAAATGAAGCCACAACAATTTAAGGAAAAAGTTGAGATTACTGGATCTGATACAAGCTATGTCGTTACGGTCTACACTTCAAAAGGCAGCTTTAAGCTGATGCTTTGTGATACCCCTGAGAAATTCCCAAGCTTACGTGAGTTAACAAGGTCTACAGAAATGTAAGCAAAAAGCTAATCGAAGCGAGTTTTCGATTAGCTTTTTTTGATGGAACAAATTTTCTTAATGTCACCATAATTACTGTAATCTGCAGATTTCCAAATCGTGTCCGCAATTCAAAATCATTCCACCACATTCCTATTTTTTAAAAAGTCTAGAAGCTTGCAAACAAAAATAGGTCTACACTCCAATCGGTATATTCCTATTACCTTCCCGCTTCCTTTTAGAATAGAACTTTCTTTATAAGAAATACTATCAGCATGAAGCTGAACGATTTATATGACAATATTTTCTTACGGGTTTCAGTAATGATTTGTTCGATAAAAAAACATGCTGTCATCCTAAAAAGAAAATACTCAGTATAGGCTATCTGATGGTTTAAAAAAATGAAGGGGGAAAGTTTGTATGAATAGAAAAAAACGATTATTGGATCCTGAAAGAGCGGCTCCTTCTTCAAGAGTCCTTAAATTACATTTCAATACAAGGAGTTGCCCGACTGACCAAGAGAATCATAATATTCTCGGCAGTAATTGAACTATTAGGAGCCATTCTACTCTCTATAAGATTTTCCTTCTGATTGAAGAAGCTTTAATTTTTTATTTTTAGTAAAAATAGATTGCATTCTTTTGTAACAGGATTATAATTTTTACATCACATATTTAAATGAGGAGATAGTATGAGATTCAAGCAGGTGAATTTAAGCCCTCCACAAATATTGGTTTTACTATATTTATTTTTCTTGGTAATTGGGACCTTATTGCTGAAACTCCCTATTGCTACTACTAAGCCGATTGGGGTGCTTGATGCTCTTTTTACGATTACGTCTGCCATGACCGTCACCGGACTGGTTGTATTTGACACAGGGACAGTTTATACGACATTTGGTGAAGTTGTCATCATGATTTGGATTCAATTAGGTGGATTAGGTATTATGTCCTTTGCTGTTTTGGTTTTTATCATGTTAGGGAAAAAAATCGGTTTTAAAGAGAGGATTCTAATCCAGCAATCTCTGAATCAAACATCTCTTGGCGGGGTCATTCGTCTAGTTAAACAGCTTTTCATTTTTGCCTTTTTAATTGAAGGAATTGCTATGATCTGCCTGGCTACAGTATGGGTTCCTGAATTCGGATGGGGAAAGGGTTTGTATTTCAGTTTATTCCATTCCATTTCAGCCTTCAATAATGCAGGATTCGGATTACTTCCCGATAATCTTATGAGATACGTAGGTAATCCTGTAATCAATATTGTCATAACCCTTTTATTTATTATAGGTGGAATAGGCTTTACTGTATTGGTTGATTTATGGACGAAGCCAAGTTTTCGAAAGCTTTCTCTTCACTCTAAATTAATGATTATTGGAACATTTATTCTGAATGTAGTTGCCATGATCGTCATATTTCTATTAGAAAAAGATAATCCTGCCACAATTGGAGGACTTTCAGGACTGGATCAATTCTGGGCTTCTTATTTTCAGGCAGTTAGCCCGAGAACGGCAGGATTTAATACGATCGATATCACACAAATTGAAGATGCAACTGCATTTTTCATGTGTCTGTTGATGTTTATTGGGGCAGGAAGTGCTTCTACAGGCGGAGGTATTAAGCTTACAACTTTTTTAGTCATTGTCTTTTCAGTGATTACCTATTTAAAGGGTAATGAGAAGCTTGTGGTGAGAAAACGAATGATTTCCACTGAAATTGTTCATAAATCTCTTTCCATTTCAACAATGAGTTTCTTGTTTGTGTTTTTGGCAGTATTTATAATGACAATTAGCGAGAAAGCAAATTTTGTCGTCATATTGTTTGAAGTTTTATCAGCATTTGGAACGGTCGGTCTTTCTATGGGTCTGACTTATGAGTTAACATGGGTAGGAAAGGTCATTTTGATTTTTATGATGTTTCTTGGTAAGATTGGTCCGTTGACATTGGTGTTTACATTAGCTAAACCTCACAAGGAGCGAATCGGCTATCCGTCAGAGGATGTGCTAGCGGGCTAATTGAATGCATAAAGTAGAAGGGAATTAAAGATATGCTTCTGCGTTGGTTGTTAAGACTTGTTATCGTATTGTTCATATTTTGGCTGCTGCCTTATTCATGGACTTTAATTCTAGCATTTCTATCGGCTTTATTATTGGAAGGTCTCGTTGTATTTTTACAAAAGAAATTTACGATTAAAAGATCTCTGTCGGTGTTAATTAGCTTTCTTTTGTATATAGGGGGACTCTGTACCGTCCTATATTTGTTTGTTTCTGTCATAATCCAGCAAATCATCACGTTGTCTGAGACTTTACCGGGCTTTATCAAGAATATTTACTATACAGTCATTCTTCCGACGATTCGGAAATGGGAAACCTATTCCCAAAATCTTCCGAAAGATGTTATACAGTCAATCGAGGATATGATGGAGAAAGGAATTTCTTCATTAGAAATATTCTTCCGAGACTTGATTGAGCGTCTGTTGCAGCTTGTCACAGTATTACCGGGGTTTATGATTGAACTCTTGATTTACTTAATTGCGCTTTTCTTAATTAGCTTAGAGCTACCAAATATTAAGAAAAAAGTAAAAGGTTTGTTTCAAGAGAAAACCTACGAAAAACTATCTATTGTCTATAGTGATTTAATAAAGGCAGGGTTGGGTTTCATTAAAGCTCAAGTGGTTTTAAGTATCATTACTTTTATGATGGCGTATTGCGGATTATTACTATTACGTGTTCCATACACACTATTACTGTCCTTATTAATTGTTGTGGTAGATATTTTACCTATTTTGGGGACCGGCTCCGTGCTTGTTCCGTGGGCAGTAGTTGCCATTTTTCAAGGGAATCAAAATCTTGGGATTGGTTTGATTGCACTCTTCTTCGTTATTACGGTTGTCAGAAGGATTGTAGAGCCAAAGGTTTTATCAGCAAACATGGGCCTAAGCCCTCTGGCAGCTTTGGTAAGCTTGTACCTTGGATTTAAAATCCTTGGCTTTGCTGGATTATTTATAGGCCCAGCCCTTGTGATCGTTTATGAAGCGCTTAAAAAATCAGGGGTCATCAAGGTTAATCGAGTGATCATGTAAAAGCAATGAACAAACTCATCTCACTTTTGTTAAGTAAACAAAACGAAAAAAACAATCTAGTCTCACTGACAAGATTGTTTTTTTACGTTTTAAAATTTATGAGTTTGAACGTTCGAAACCTTTCTTCCTTTGCCGCTGCATTGTGGGCAAGCACGAGAAAAAAACTGTAGAAAAGAGACTTTTCCTTTCCCTTTGCATTCTTGACATATTTCTATGTATTTCAAAATCCTCACTCCTTCTGGTTGCTGCAAATAATTCAGTCTACTAATTTTTACAATTCATTATATTTCTTAGTATAAACCCGGCAATGTTTTATCATTCAGCTAAATGAAAAAATCCTAGTGGAGTTTAAATAAGGTCTAAAAAGCCCTGCTCCAAATCGAGCAGGGCTTAGTGTTTAAGAAACAATTTCTGTTTTTTCTGTTATTGGAAGTGCTTTCGTTTCTGAAAATTCTTCAGCTAATTTGGTTACTTCCACATAGCGGATATGGTGTTCTTCCATATCTTTAATTTTGAAGCAATAAGGCCCGTGGGTAATGACATCGCCTTGTTTTGCTTCATAGTTTTCTGTCAAGATCCAACCACCAATTGTATCGATATCCTCATCGTCAATTTCCGTTCCAAGAAGGTCATTGACCTGGCTAATGAGAACCTTAGCATCAATAATATAATGATTGTCTTTAATTTTCCGGATCTCTGCCACTTCATCGAGGTCAAACTCATCGCGGATTTCACCGACAATTTCCTCTAATATATCTTCAACTGTAACTAAACCTGAAGTACCACCGTACTCATCCATCAGAATGGCCATATGGATTCGTTCTTTTTGCATTTTTAAGAGCAAGTCATGGATTGGAACTGTATCAATTATTCGAATAATCGGTCGTATATAAGGCTCAATCGGCAAAGCGGCAAAGTTTTTAACCGTGAGCATATCCGTGAATAGCTCTTTAACGTTAATCATCCCGATCACATGGTCTTTATCACCGTCTATGATCGGATAGCGAGTAAATTTTTCCTCTTTAACAATTGAAAGGAACGTTTCCATCGTATCATTTTTTGATAAGGTTACAATTTCTGTACGAGGAACCATGATTTCTTTAGCAATTCGGTCATCAAATTCAAAAATCTTATTTACATATTTAAATTCGGACTGGTTTATTTCTCCACTTTTATAGCTTTCAGAGAGTATTATGCGAAGTTCTTCCTCCGAATGGGCAAGCTCATGTTCAGATGCTGGTTTTAAACCGAACATTCTAATTACCATTCTTGCTGAGTTATTAAGGACCCATATGAACGGATACAATATTTTATAAAATAAAATTAAAGGCTTAGCAGTAAGAAGAGTAACTTTTTCAGCTTTTTGTATGGCTAACGTCTTAGGTGCCAGTTCACCCACCACTACATGAATAAAAGTAATGATAGCAAAAGCAATGCCAAAACTTAGAATCTGGGAAACAGAAGAGGGAATGTTGAATTCCTCGAAAAGAGGATGAAGCAATCCTTCAACTGTCGATTCACCAAGCCAACCAAGACCTAAAGCAGTAATGGTAATACCAAGCTGACAGGCTGATAAATATTCATCGAGGTTAGTCGTTACAATTCTTGCTGATACTGCCCCACTTTTACCTTCTTCAATCAACTGATCGATTCTAGAGCTCCTTACCTTCACAATCGCAAACTCTGCGGCTACGAAAAAAGCCGTTAAAGCAATTAAAATGGCTACAATAACCAAGTTTAATATGTCCAAATAGTCTTCCTTATCCCGCCATTTCGCGAGAAAGGAGTCACCTCCCAAGGATTAAAAATCAAATTTTCATTTTCTTGCATTTTGTTATGTTCTCATTTGTTTAAATATAAACCAGAGGCAAAAGGGTCAACAGTCCATTTGAGATGGGTTATATTATGAAACTATAAAGTTAGGATTCTCGAATGGACACAGTTCATATTACCTTATTTTTACAGCCCCAATTACATCACCTCTGTACGTTGTTAAGATAAAAATAATTATAGAAAAACTTGAACTCTCAGTCAAACTCACTATGCGAGATGGATCCAAAGTTTATTACATTTATATGGGAAAATCATTCTCAATAGTCACGGTTTTTAAAGGAATTATATAACATTTTTGATTTTAAAAAAAATATTGGAAAAATACGTTCTGTTTCTTTTCGAAAAAAATGTTCTAGTTCACGATTTTTTCACAATTATAGGGTAACATGAGAAAGTGAAACTTCCATTAGTGGGGGACTTACTGCCCGTTAATGAGGGATAAATAGCATATACATATAAAGGAAGGATCGAAAAGATTATGAAAAAAATGTTTATACTGCTTACCATTATTCTGCTTTTACTTTCAGGTTGTGGGAAATCACAAGAAGAAGGGAAAAAAAGTGACGGAAATAAAGAAGAACAACCAGCTATGTTAACAGCAGAGCTGCAATTACCTAATGAAGCCAAAGTAAATGAACCTGTAAAAATAGGCGTTATGGTAAAAAAAGGGGATCAATTTGTAGACGATGCTTCAGAAGTACTTTTTGAAATGAGGGACAAAGAAGGTACATATAAGGAGAGACAGGAAGGTGTCCTAGAAAAGGACGGTTTCTATAAGGTAGAGCATACGTTTCCAAAAGGGGGTACATATGAAGTGAGTGCACACGTTACTGCTTCAAACATGCATGCAATGCCGGAAAAAAATTTAGTGGTCCATGAAGGAAAAGAAGAATCATTGGAGAATGTTGAAGAAGAACAATCAGAACAACATACTCATTCTCATCATCATTCACATATTGAAATTGAATTACTATCATCTAATAACGTGAAGGCTGGAGAAAATGAAGTGTCAGTTTTAGTGAAAAACGAAGGAAAGGCTTTAATGAATGGATCTGTTCAGTTTGAAGTTTGGACAAAAGGTGCAAAGAGGCACGAATACATCCAAGCTAAAGAAACAGATGCTGGCACGTACGTCGGTACGATTCCTTTCAAAGAAGCCAATACTTATTTTGTTCAAGTGCATGTAGTGAAGGGCGATTTGCACGACCATAAGCATCTTGAATTTTATGTTACAAATCAATAATTTCTGAATCTGAAATAAATGATGGGGTGAGAGAAATGATTACAGATCTGATTCAAAAGTTTCAAAAAAAAGGCATTAAAATCGAAAAAACAAAATCAAGACATGAAGTTTTCTTCAATGTCTTAATGGCTGATCCGTCTTTAGCTTCTTGGAGCGGTCGTAATAATCCTCTAACTCCGAAGCAAATCTATCATAATAAACCAAATGAAGTGGAATTTGATTAGATTTAAATCACCCCATTATAAATTTACCTATAATAAAAGACATACTTGTATGGTGTGTCTTTTTGTTATTTTATGATCAATTCATGTATAATAGTAAAGGATTTGTACGGTTATTAAATGATAGACAAAGGAGTTTACTATGAAGGATTTCTTTATTGAGATTTTGACTTTCTTATCCGATTTAGGTTATTTAGGAATTGCAATCGGATTGATGATTGAGGTTATACCGAGCGAAATCGTCCTCGGTTATGGAGGATTCATGATTTCATCTGGAAAAATCAGCTTTATTGGAGCTGTTATTGCAGGTGTAATCGGTGGGACCTTAGCGCAATTATTCCTTTATTGGGCAGGTTATTACGGGGGAAGACCTTTCTTAGAGCGATATGGAAAATATGTTCTGATCAAGAAGAGCCACATTGACATAGCAGAGCAATGGTTTGAAAAATATGGGGCCGGCGTCATTTTTAGTGCAAGATTCATCCCGGTAGTAAGACACGCGATTTCCATCCCGGCTGGAATTGCCAAAATGTCCGCTTGGAAATTTACATTTTATACTGTAGCTGCTGTCATACCTTGGACAATCTTCTTTCTATATCTTGGGATGGTTCTGGGTGAAAATTGGACAGGCATTAAAGATGTTGCTGCTCCATATATCATGCCGTTAATTCTTGTAGTAGTTAGTGGTGTCGTCTTATATTTTGTTTGGAAAAAGAGAAAGAACCCTCCGATTACAACGGTGAAAAAATATAACGGCAAATAAAATTCAGAAGGTGGTTGTCATTTTATCCACTTTTTTCGTTCTGAAATCGTACGAGTTTTTTTTCCGGTTCCGTGACAGACTCTACATTTTCTCTTTAAAAAGACCAAGAAAGGATGATAGCCCCTCCCTTTGCAAGCAGAGCAAATTTTGATAACCTTCACTTTGCAAATCACCTCGCTTGATGATCTCTATGTGATATATATATGAAAAACAGCTTGGCAGACATTATGAAAAATCCTTTTTTCAACACAAATAATGGAAAATAATAGAAGAGCAGGAGTAACTGAAAACTATGGTGGATGGGGCTGCAAAATTTACATGAATTGCTCAGTCATCTTATTTGGTGCTAAATACCAATAGATGACTGAGCTTTTTACATGCTTCATTTGGAGATTCCTTCATGAGAGCATTTTGAGAGATTGGTTGGAAACGATTTACTTTTGTTCTACGTTTTCAAAAGGTTCCACGTGGACAATGGCATAGTGGATATGATGCTTATTTTTTAAATTATTCTCTACTGTATCGGAAATTTCATGACTTTCTACTACATTCAAATCTTTATTAACAAGAATGGTTGTTTCAAGCAGGATTTGATTTCCGTGCATCCTTGCTTTAATGTCTGTTGTTTTAATGACCCCTTTAGTTGAATCAATCGTTTTCTTTATTTCATTTAGCTGTTCCTCATCAAATCCGTCTGTCAGGGTATGTGAAGCTTCAGAAAAGATTTCCCATGCCGTCTTACAAATGATAAATCCGACAACAAATGCAGCAGCTACGTCAAGCCACGCAAGTCCTATATAAGTTCCTATGATCCCAATAAAAGCACCGATACTGACCAATGCATCCGAGCGGTTATCCTGCGCAACAGCGAAAAGGGAAGAGTTTTTCGTTTTTTTGCTTAGTGTTAGATTGTATCGGTAAACAAGAAACATAAAGACTGCGGATAGTAACGCGACAATTGCAGTCAGTTTATTTGGTATGATCGTTTCTTTTTCAAGAAAGAAAGCTACAGAATTATAGATGACTTGAATTCCAACAGTCATCATGATAAAAGCGGCAATTAGTGAAGCAACTGTTTGGGCTCTGGAGTGCCCGTACGGATGATCGTCGTCCGGAGGTTTATTAGATATTTTTAATCCGATTAAAACCGCTACAGAAGCGATGATATCTGTCGTATTATTTAAACCGTCAGCCCAAAGACCTTCCGAGTTTCCGATGAAGCCTACTACAAGTTTGACAACGGATAATACTATATAGGCAGCGATGCTAATCCAGGCTCCTCTTTGGGCAAGAGTGGTTGAATTGTATTCTGTCATATTGGATTTTCTCCTTACAAAAATTCTTGCTTTATTAAAATAGCAGATACAATTTAAGTGGGTCTATAGAAAAATTGTGCCCTTTATCCATCTAACTTGGGTTTTTACATAGTTATTGTTAGCAGTTAAAGATTTTGTATCAAGGAAAGATTTTTATCATTGCATGAAGGAAAAAATTCTTCTACATTGAATAATATGAATGTTGTAGTATAATAGATTGTGTAAATGAATGAATTTCCACAAGGGGAGCCGTTTGGCTGAGAGTGAGCTATAAGTTCTGACCCTTTGAACCTGTTAGTTAATGCTAGCGTAGGGATGTGGTTGATGGATTAAGCAATGACGGGCTCCATTACCATGCCTGCCATTGCTTTTTTGCTTTTCATGGCAGTGCTGGTGTGGAAGGTCTTGCGACAATTTCTATGTTTGCATGATGTTCAAATCAGAACAACTTTCTCTTGTGGAGAAAGGGAGATGAAGATGAAGATGAAAAACAATACGTTATTTTTGGTTGAAGTGGCTGTATTTTCAGCATTGGCATTGCTATTGGATTTAGTATCGGGATTTATTTTTTCACGTATTTGGCCTCAGGGAGGTTCTGTTTCCATTGCGATGGTTCCAGTTTTCTTAATGGCATTTAGGTGGGGGATAAAAGGCGGAGTGGCGACTGGTTTTTTACTCGGCCTTCTACAGGTCGTTTCAGGTCAAGCGTGGATTGGACACCCTGTACAAGGGTTTATTGATTATTTCTTAGCCTTTTCTGTTGTTGGTCTGTCTGGGTTATTTGTTCACAGTATTCAGCAAAACGTAAAAGCAGGAGAAAAGAAAAAAGCGATTTGGATTGGTACAGGCGCGATGTTTATAGGCAGTTTATTAAGATTTCTTTGTCATTTTGTCTCAGGTATTGTGTTCTTTGGATCTGGAGCACCAGAGGGCCAGCCGGTTGCTGTTTTTTCTTTGATTTATAATGGAACCTACATGCTTCCTAGCTTTATCCTATCCGCAATTGTTGTTAGCCTGCTTTATACGTCTGCTGCCAATGTATTGGTAAGAAAAACGGCCTAAGATTTCTAAACAACAAAATGAAACAGCCCTGCTCGATTGGGAAGACCAGGGCTGTTTGTTATTTTTTAGGGCAAGTTTAGTCATATCCAAAGCAGGCAGATAAAGAATAACCATCCTTAATTGCTTTTCTTTTTTTATAAATAGCCCTTCAAAAAATTCTGTTTCTATAATTCCGTAATAATTGTAAGATATTAGAAAAGAGAAACGGTACAATGCCCCACCATTTGATGATTCCTCCTAAAGATCATATTCGTTTCGTTTCATACATAAGCTAAATCTGTCAAGTTCATGTAGTAGCATCTAAGCGGGATATAAAAAAATGAAAAAATAAATGAACGATTTTTATAGATCTACGTCAAATAAATGAAGCTTTCAGGGTGAGAAAGAGAGGACTTTTGGATGGAAGAAAAGGAGCTGGTTAGCAGGGCAGCAAAAGGAGATCATGTGGCATTTGCCATGTTGTTTCAGCAAAATTATCCCATGCTGGTAAAATATTTGATTAAGATAACATTTAGCCCTGAACTTGCTGAAGAATTGTCACAGGAAACGATGGCCAAATGTGTTGAAAAGATCGGATTGTATAATGGAAAAGCAAAGTTTTCTACATGGCTCATCCAAATCGCCACCAATCTGTACATTGATCAAACAAGGAAAAAGAAAAGGGAACAAAACTGGCAGATCAATGAGCAGCATATGAGAAAAATGAAATGGACTCTAGAGTCGAGGAATGAAGATTGGAATGATTGTCTAGAAGCACTAGGAAAGTTAACGAATGATGTAAGGATTCCTATTATTTTAAAACACTATTATGGTTATTCCTATGAGGAAATCGGTAAAATTCTAGGGATTCATTCCGGTACGGTCAAATCAAGAATACACAATGGCATTCAGGTGATCAGAAAGGAGTTGAAGCTAGATGAAAGAAGAGAAAACCGCCAATCGCAATATCAGTCATTATGAAGAAACGGTAACAGAAATAAACGGTAGTCTTGAGAAGATTGAACAGGCTTATGATGTTTTCACTCCTCATTTGAAATGGTTTGAAGAACAAGTACTTTTACAGCAGCGAATGGTAAAGAAAAAATATAAACGAGATTTTTACCTGTTTTCGTTTATCTCTTTATTCATTCTCTCTATTTTGATGATTACCTTGTATCAAGTTCCTGTCTTTTTCGGATTGATTCAAATGATTTTTGGAATAGGCATTTCCCTTTGCTATCTTGCACATTATTTGAAGCAGCGGGTGACTAAAACATGAGTGAAGAAGAAATTGTCTTGCTCCCCATAGTAGCTATCATTTTATTGGCACAAAGCTTCTTCTTGTTTTTTAATGCAAGGAAACATGGTCATAACCATTGGCTTTGGGGAATTCTTGGCTTGATTCAAGCACCAATGCCTCTCCTTATTTACTTATTATTTGTAAGGGATCCCAAAAAAGAATAATTTGCGTAAGGAGTTGCTGTATGCAACAGCTGAAATTAATGATTTTGATCTTGGCGATTGTCGGACAATTTGCCGGGCTCATTTTATTATTCATTGATGTAAAATGGGCGATTACGGTATACCTAGTTTATGCTGCTTTATTATTGGTACTACTGTTTTTATTTATAAAAGAAAGACGGAAAGAAAAAAAGGAGGAAGCAGAGAATGATTATAGTGACTACTGAATTTGTGCCTGGCAAGGAAATCAAAGAATTAAAAGGATTTGTTAGAGGAAACACTGTCCATTCCAAACATATTGGTAAGGACTTGCTGGCTGGTTTGAAAACAATCGTTGGCGGAGAAATAAAGGAATATACGGAAATGATGGATGAAGCACGTCAAACAGCCATCGGTCGAATGGTCGAGGATGCACGAGCAAAGGGTGCCAATGCGATTATTGGCTTGCGCCTTCAAAGCGCTGCTATCATGCAAAATACTTCTGAAATTATTGCATACGGTACTGCCGTTTATGTAGAGTAGTAATTTGTAAGAAAAGCTCCTTGTTAGGGGCTTTTTTTAGTTTTTTTAAATTATGGCAGTTTATTATTATATCTGAATAATTTGTTAAACTTTAATAAAAAGGGTATTTTGGATAATTTGACTATACAAAAGATAACGTGAGAAATAAATCTTGCCAAGGAAACAACGGTTTTCATTAAAGAGGTAATTAGTTAAATTATTTTAAAATTTTAAATTGACATAAATTTGTTGATAATAGTAAAATTATCAATAAACCATTAAAGAACAGGAGGGCTTGTTATGATTCGAAGAAAACGTGAAAAAACATCTTTAAAACTTCATATGATGCAGCCCACCTTGCCGTTTAAAAATTAAGATTTTACATGAATGATTAAACCATTAGGTGCATGCTGCTAAACAATTGTAGTATGCGCTTTTGTATTTTAACGGGATCAGTGGCTCATCCTTGTTGAAGGCACTTGCAAATTCTGCAGGTGTCTTTTTTTGGTGGAAAGGTGAGAAGGAATAACAGATCTCCGCTATCGTTAGATGGATTAGAAGACTGAATCACCGCTTTTAGGAAATCGGATTTCATATCCTTTTCTATAAAAATGACAGAAGGAGGAAGTTAGATGTATAAGAAAACGAAGTGCATGTTATTAAGCATTGCGGAGCTAGAAAGTGGCTAGTTTACATGTGGACTTCTATAAAAAGAAGGAGGAGTTAGTTTGTTTTCAATTTTTAAGAAATTAGGATGGTTTTTTAAAGAAAATTGGGTTCGTTATACTGTGGCCATAAGCTTATTAGCCGTTGTGAATGTTTTGGATATGATTCCACCTAAATTAGTAGGGATGACCATTGATGAAATTCATCATGGAAGTCTGAACAAAAAGAAAATTTTCATGTATTTACTTTATTTAGGGTTAACAGGAGTATCACTTTATATTCTATGCTACCACTGGATGTATAAGCTGTTTGGTGGAGCGTTTTTGCTAGAAAGAAAAATGCGTTCGAAATTCATGGGACATTTACTGAAAATGACGCCAACTTTTTTTGAAAAGAACCGCACAGGAGATTTGATGGCGAGAGCTACTAACGATTTAAAAGCGATTTCCACAACTGCTGGATTCGGGATTTTAACATTAGCAGATTCCATTCTATATACTTTTGCGATTTTATTTACAATGGGATTTTTTATCAGCTGGGAGTTGACAATTGTTTCGATTTTGCCGCTGCCAGTCATGGCGTTATTAATAAATATATATGGAAAGAAAATCCATAAGCAATTTACTGATGCTCAAAATGCATTCGGGGAAATGAACGACAGCGTGCTCCAATCTGTATCAGGGATAAGGGTTATCCGGGCATACGTTCAGGAAAGGCTAGATGAGAAGCGATTTGCTGATATGACCGAGGATGTGTACAAAAAAAATCTTCAAGTAGCCAAGATTGATTCTTTATTTGATCCTACTATCAAGGTGTTAGTAGGAATGAGTTATTTGATCGGTTTGGGATACGGAGCTAAGCTGGTTTTTGCACAATCCATTACGCTTGGTGAGCTTGTATCTTTTAATGTGTATTTAGGAATGCTGATTTGGCCGATGTTTGCAATAGGCGAGCTGATTAATATTATGCAGCGAGGAAACGCTTCTCTAGATCGAGTCCAAGAGACCCTGTCATATAAACCAGATGTGCAGGACGGGCGGGATGCTGCGGTCGATGTTACGCCTAGTTATATAGATTACGATAATGTCACATTTTCTTATCCTCCCTCCAAAGGTAAAAACCTACAGAATATTAAGGTTAGGATCAACAGAGGAGAGACATTAGGGATTGTTGGGAAGACTGGTAGCGGTAAGACGACCTTCATCAAGCAGTTGCTTAGGGAATATCCACTTGGTGAAGGAAAACTAATAATCGGTGACGTCCATCTTGAGAATCTTCCCCTTGAAGAGATTCGAGGTTGGATTGGTTATGTCCCTCAAGACCCATTCCTTTTCTCAAGAACGGTGAGAGAGAATATTTTATTCGGAAAGCCAGATGCGACTGAGCAAGAGCTAGAAAAAGCCATTGCTCTCGCTGATTTCAAGAAGGACTTGGAGATGCTTCCGGATCGGCTAGAAACTCTCGTTGGGGAAAAAGGCGTCGCGCTATCTGGCGGACAAAAGCAGAGAATTTCCATTGCAAGAGCATTAATAAGAGATCCTGAGATTTTAATTTTAGATGATTCATTATCAGCGGTCGATGCAAAAACGGAGAAAAACATTATTAAAAACATACAGAATGTAAGATTCGGAAAAACCACCTTGATTACGACTCATCGATTGTCAGCTGTTCAGCATGCAGACTGGATTATTGTTTTAGATGAAGGTCGTATCGTTGAGGAAGGAAAGCATGAACAGTTGCTTGAGAATAACGGCTGGTATAAAGAGCAGTTTGAAAGACAGCAAATTGAGGAAGGAAGCGGGGTGATCGCGTGAAAGCAGGAAAAAGATTATTTCACTATGCCATTCACTACAAAACGATTATTTTTGCCGCCCTTTTGATGCTCACCATTGGAGTGGCCGCTGATTTGGCTGGTCCTTTTGTTGCAAAGCGGATTATCGACTTTCATATTTTAGGAATTGAGTCAAAATGGTACCAAACGAAAAAAGGACCAGATTCCGTTTATTATGGGGGCACCTGGTACAAACGGGAGGAATATTTTGAGGAGAATGAAGAAAAAGGGGAGCAGGCAATCATCCTGCAGGTCGGTTTAGATTTTATTTTTACAACAGAAAATGTGCCCTTTGAAGGCAAAAGAAAATTGAACGGAGATCTTTTGACGGTTGAGGAAAACGGTGAAATCAGTACCTTTGATGTGATTGTCCTTGAAAATGAAGAAGTATTACGTTTTTATAAGCCGGAGATGATGAAAATTGTTCAGTTAATCATGTTATATTTCGGGCTCTTAGTGATTTCTGCACTATTCCAATATGGACAGAAATACTATTTACAGAAAGCTGCAAACCGAATTATCCAAAAAATGCGTAATGATGTATTCGGGCAGATTTCTCGCTTGCCAATTCGTTTTTTTGATAATTTACCTGCTGGGAAAGTGGTTGCGCGCATTACAAATGATACAGAAGCCATTAAGGAGCTGTATGTTACGGTACTGGCTAACTTCTTTTCAAGCATCATTTATATGGTGGGGATTTATATTGCGCTTATGATTTTGAATGTGAAGCTTGCCCTGCTGTGCTTAACACTTATCCCTATTCTGGTCATTTGGACAATTGTTTACAGGAAATATGCTTCTACCTACAATCATGTCATTCGGTCCCGAGTCAGTGACATCAATGGAATGATGAATGAGAGTATTCAAGGTATGAATATGATCCAAGCATTCGGCAGGGAAAAGGAAATGAAGGATTCTTTCGAAAAGCTGAATCAGGAGCATTTTGATTATCAAAATAAAATGCTTCGCCTGAATTCTTTAACGTCCCATAATTTGGTCGGATTCATTAGGAACATTGCCTTTGTGGCATTTATCTGGTATTTTGGAAATTTATCTTTGAACTTAGAATCTGCAGTCACGCTCGGTATGCTTTATGCAATTGTTGATTATCTAAACAGGCTCTTTCATCCGGTCCAAAATATTGTGAATCAGTTTGCCAATTTGGAACAGGCTTTGGTGGCAGGTGAAAGGGTGTTTGAACTGTTGGATAAGGAAGGATTGGATGTGAGCCGAGTGCACATCCCGCGTTATGAAGGAAATGTTGAATTCCAAAATGTGTCTTTTGGTTATAAGGAAAACGAATTCATATTGAAAGATTTGACGTTTTCGGCTAAGCACGGGGAAACAGTGGCGCTTGTAGGTCATACCGGTTCTGGAAAAAGCTCAATCATGAATCTTCTGTTTAGATTTTATGATGCAAATGAAGGAAGAATTTTGGTAGACGGAATGGATATAAAAACCATCCCCCATCAAACTCTGCGGGAACATATGGGGATTGTATTGCAGGACCCTTACTTGTTCACCGGTACGATTGCATCAAATGTGAGCTTACATGATGAAAGAATTACAAGAGAAGCTGTAGAAAAGGCTTTGAAGGATGTTGGAGCAGACCGGGTTCTAGGGCATCTTGAAAAAGGCTATGACACGGAAGTAGTTGAAAAAGGAAGCACTCTTTCCTCAGGTCAAAGGCAGCTGATTTCTTTTGCAAGGGCTTTGGCTTTCAATCCTGCTATATTAATTCTAGATGAAGCTACTTCAAGTATTGATACAGAAACAGAGGCTGTTATTCAAGAGGCAATGGATGTTCTAAAAAAAGGAAGAACAACCTTTATTATTGCTCATCGACTCTCTACTATTAAAAATGCAGACCAGATTTTAGTTTTAGAGAATGGGCGAATTGTGGAGCGTGGAAATCATGAAGAGCTCATGGCGAAGAAAGGCAAATACTATAATATGTATGAACTACAGCTTGGGATTGAGAAAAACGAGGCTGTTTAACCCCATACTTTAGTTATAAGTTAAGTGATGATTCAGTATGACACGGCGGTATTTCTGACCGCCGTGTTTTGCTGAGGACGGTATAAATATTGGTACTAAGAGTTTAAAAAAGTTCATAAAATGTTCACTGTCTTGTCATAAAAAGTTTTGTTTTTCCTTCTTTGAAGGACGTCTAATCGTGGTAATTTAAAGTGAGATACAAATCATTGGAAAATACATAGGGGGATTATGGAATGGAAGAGTATTCTGTAACATTAGCGATTGCCAGTGTTATGACACTATTATTTTATGTTGGATATACTTTGTTTAATGCCCAAGAATAGGCTGTTTCAGACATTAGTCTGAATTCACGTGAAATATATTTTATCCCAAAAAAGCTGTCTACTTTCGTAGGCAGCTTTTTTGTGAAATCATGGCTTGCGGGAGTCAAGTGCATCTAGAAACAGATTCTATTTCTTTTAAATAGAGTGGGATTATTCCTAAAAACTGAGGGATTCTTACGTAGACTGAATATATCGGTCGTCAGTGGGAATATATCGGTCGTCAGCGAGAATATATCGGTCGTTAGTGGGAATATATCGGTCGTTAGTGGGAATATATCGGTCGTTAGTGGGAATATATCGGTCGTTAAGCCGAATATATCGGTCGTCAGCGAGAATATATCGGTCGTTAGTGGGAATATATCGGTCATTAAGCCGAATATATCGGTCGTCAGAGGAAATCAGTTAATAATTCTTTTACATGGGAATAACAGTAATAGAAGGAGGATGAAATGTATGAAGACAAGAATTGAAAAAGATTCCATTGGTGAAATCGAGGTTCCTGCTGATAAGTATTGGGGAGCCCAAACGGAAAGAAGCAAAAGAAATTTTAAAATCGGTCAAGAAAAAATGCCATTGGAGCTTATTTATGCATATGCTCTTTTAAAAAAATGTGCAGCAAAAGCGAATCAGGAGTTGGGACTTTTATCAGAGGAAAAAACCGAGGCAATCGTGGAAGTTTGTGACTTAATTCTAAAAGGGGAACTGAATGACCAATTCCCTCTTTCCGTATGGCAAACGGGCAGCGGCACCCAAACGAATATGAATGTAAATGAAGTCATTGCCAATAAAGGAAACGAGCTTTTGAGAAAAAAGGGATCATCTGAAAAACTTCATCCAAATGATGACGTAAACAAAGGACAAAGCTCAAATGACACTTTCCCTACGAGCATGCACATAGCTGCATACAAGGGTGTTCATGAGAAATTAGTTCCTGCAATTAGTAGTTTCATTGAAATCCTAAAAGAAAAAGAAGCAAAATTCATGGATGTAGTGAAAATAGGAAGGACCCATTTACAGGATGCGACCCCTTTGACAGTTGGGCAAGAAATCAGCGGATGGAGAGCGATGTTAGAAAAGGATCAAAAAATGATTTTTGAAAGCTCTGACTATTTATTAGATCTTGCCATCGGTGGAACAGCAGTCGGCACAGGCATTAACGCTCATAAAGATTTTGGTGAGAAGGTTTCGTCCTTTATTGCAGAAGAAACGAAATACCCTTTCAGAAGTAGCCCTAATAAATTTCAAGCGTTGACCAGTCATGATGAAATCGTGCATAGCCATGGTACATTAAAAGCATTGGCAGCAGACTTAATGAAAATTGCAAACGATATACGCTGGCTTTCAAGCGGTCCAAGATGCGGAATTGGTGAACTGAGTATACCTGCCAATGAACCTGGGAGCTCGATCATGCCGGGGAAAGTAAATCCTACACAAAGCGAAGCGTTGACAATGGTTGTAGCTCAGATTTTCGGAAACGACATGACGATCTCATTTGCAGCTAGTCAAGGGAATTTTCAATTGAACGTGTTCAAGCCAGTTATTATTTATAATTACCTTCAGTCAGTCGAGCTCTTGTCAGATGGTATGAATTCATTTGCAGAAAAATGTTTAAGGGGTTTAGAAATTGTTAAAGGGAAAATTGAAGAAAACGTTCAACGTTCATTAATGCTTGTAACTGCATTAAATTCTTATATCGGCTATGAAAGGGCAGCTGAAATTGCAAAGCTTGCCTTTAAGAAAAATATAACATTGAAAGAGGCAGCATTGGAGTTGAACTATGTTAGTGAAGAAGAGTATGATGCCTGGATTGTACCTAAGAATATGGTGAATTTAGATAGATCTTTGTAAACCATACATAAAAATTGAAGCCCCCTCCACCTAAATGGAGGGGGCTAAGCCATGTTATTCAATTATTTGCTTAGATTAAAGGGGTTTTGCATTACTTAGAATAGCCGCCAAGCTGTTGTTCAGCCATTTGAACTAATCTCTTTGTGATTTCTCCACCAACAGATCCATTAGCGCGAGAAGTCGCATCTGGTCCCAGTGTTACGCCAAATTCAGTAGCGATTTCGTACTTCATTTGGTTGATAGCAGCCTGTGCACCAGCAGTCAATAATTGATTTGAGGAATTTCTGGATGTTTGATTGGTCATGTTTTTCATCTCCTCAGATTTTTTTATGGTTGGGTTAGCTGGAGTTACACCAGCAGAGAGGTAGACAACTTTCTCTTACTTGTCTCATCGTCTTTGTAAAGGGAATTTTGTCAAGTGATTCAGTTAGTCTACTCGCCCTAACAATTGGCTTAACCCATTTATAAGAGTGGTGGTGTAATTCTAGTATGTTTCTTAAACAAAAATATATTCTATTATTGCTTAGTAATTTTTGGATGAGCTAATGCATGATTTTATTTGTAAAACCCATCCTATAAAAGCGGAGGTGAAATAGATGTCCATGTGCCCGCTTTGCAATGGTTTTCGGGAAGTAAAAATTTTTTGTGAGAAGTGTGGAAAGAAAATGGAGGATAATGGGAAGTCTACTGATTATCTGGATGATTATAGTCCATATTTAGACATAGACATTTGTAAAATGGTGGATGGCGATCCTAACTCCTTGGAGAAGCATTATTGTATCCACTTATTTCATTGTAACGACTGTCAAACAGATAAAAACGTGGTTATACAAGAATAAATAGGCTGAATAAAATGTCAGCCCCAGACTATACATTCTTTGTCCCGAACCCCGTCTATCAACAGCGCCTAGCCAGTTTTCATCCTCGTAATAGCTTCCCTAAGCATCTTGCGCCACGCATGACGTGCAACGTGATGCGTGGCGCAGATCGAGGTCAAAAGTCAAATCCCCTCTCAAGGGAAATGTATTATTTTTCATTTGCAGGGCGAATACGTTTTTCTGTTGTCTTATCAAAGAAGTGTGCTTTGTTCATATCAAGCGCTAGATCAAGGTGATCGCCAGGCTTTACGATTGTACGTGCATCTACTCTTGCAACAAAATCTTGGTCTGCGATTGTTGAATAAAGCATAAATTCAGAACCCATTAATTCAGCAACATCAATATGAGCGGTGATCTTTGTTCCAGGTGAAGATTCAATGAACACAGGCTCATCATGGAAATCTTCAGGACGGATACCTAGGATGATTTCTTTTCCGACATACCCTTGATCACGTAGGACTTTCATTTTTCCTTCAGGAACAGCAATTTTTACATCACCAATTTTGAACACTCCATCCTCAAGTGTTCCGTGCAGAAAGTTCATAGCAGGGGAACCGATGAAACCACCAACGAAAACATTCTCAGGCTTTTCATACACTTCTTTCGGAGCTCCAACTTGCTGAATCACGCCATCTTTCATAACAACAAGACGTGTGGCCATCGTCATAGCTTCCGTTTGGTCATGCGTAACGTAAATAGTTGTAGTACCAAGACGCTTATGAAGCTTTGCAATCTCTGCGCGCATTTGCACACGCAGCTTTGCATCTAGGTTAGATAACGGTTCATCCATAAGGAATACTTTTGCATCACGAACTATTGCACGACCAAGAGCAACACGCTGACGTTGACCGCCGGAAAGAGCTTTTGGCTTTCGATCCAAATACGGTTCAAGGCCAAGAATTTTAGCAGCATCCTTTACACGACGATCAATTTCGTCTTTAGGCATTTTTCTTAGTTTAAGCCCAAATGCCATATTGTCATATACTGTCATATGTGGATAAAGAGCATAGTTCTGAAAAACCATTGCGATGTCGCGGTCTTTTGGAGGCGTATCATTCACTCTTTTTCCGTCGATATAAAAATCACCCTTTGAGATTTCTTCAAGACCTGCAATCATACGAAGCGTTGTCGATTTACCGCATCCTGATGGACCGACAAGTACGATAAATTCTTTGTCGGCAATATGTAGGTTGAAATCTTCTACAGCCGTTACTTTATTATCATAAATCTTATAAATGTGTTCTAATTTTAGTTCTGCCATTTTCCTTACCTCCACATTATTTGGAAACGTTTTCATGGTTCATAATGCAAGTTTATAAAATGATGAAGAAATTTGGTATGTTCATGGTGCACAAAAATGAAAGCGTTTTTTTTATGCACTTTGTACATGTTACATTTTTTCGTTCATTTGAATGGCAAGATAAGCAACCATGGCATCATGAAAGTTTTTAATATCGAGTGAAGTGGCTTCAATAAATTTGTCGATCCTGTATTGTAGACTGTTTCGATGTATAAAGAGCTTTTTGGCAGTTAACGTGGCATTTGAATTACATTCTATATACGTTTTAACCGTTCTAATGAGCTCCTTATCGTCACTTGTTGTTTGTAGCAGCTGTTCTGTTAACCAATTTTTATCTACGTTTGCCTTTTGAAGAAGAAGATAAGGAAAAATAGTCTTGAGCTGGAGAATATGTCGATCGTTAAGGTATTCAAGCCCAATCTGAAAGCAAGTCTTTTCATTCATAAAATGGTCAGGTAATGTGGGATCAATCGTACGCCTTTTCCCTATATACAGTCGAACTTTCGCATAAAAATCACTTTCTAATGTAGTTTTGAGCTCCTGTAAAGTAATCGGTTCAACTTCATCTTCTGATCCATCCAAAACAAATCCAGATTTTTGAGATTCCCAAATAACAATGGTATTTTCATTAAAAAAAGAGGAAATGGCTACCTCGAATTCCACCTGGGAAAATTGTACAGTTGAAACAGTAAAATAAAAAAACCTTACCCTTTTCCATGATGTTATAGGAGAGGAAGCTGTTCGTTTTGTTAAAAAATCCAACCATTTTTTTTGTTGCTCTTTTTGAATAAAGTCATTTATGTTATTAGGAAAAAGCGTTAGGAGCAGTTCTATTTCTTGAACGGTCAATTGACTTTTTGGAATGCCAAGCGTGTTTTTGTTTTCATCATGAATCCATAAATAATGTTCAGGATGATCCGTTTCTGTTTTACTTGTTAAACAGCCATGGTATTTTTTTTGGATTTTTTTTAACACTCTAAACCCCTCACAATGGTTTTTACTTTTATTATAGTGTCTGGTAAAAATGAAGGTAGGTCAAGCTTCTTAAATTTCCTTTGAAAAATACGTATAGTTTGAATACAATAGGGGGTAACGTATGTGTGAGGTGATAGTATGGATTACTCTCAAGAGATGAGGAATCGATTGCGTCGTATGGAGGGACAGATACGGGGGATCCTGAAAATGATGGACGAGGGAAAACATTGTAAAGAAGTTGTGACTCAGCTTTCCGCTGTTCGTTCTGCAGTTGATCGCGCAATAGGTTACATCGTAGCCAAAAATTTAGAAGCCTGCATCCGAGAAGCAGAAGCAAATGGCCAAAATGCAGAAGAAGCCATTCAAGAAGCAGTAAATATGATTGTAAAAAGCCGCTAAAAAATCCTCATCCCTTTAATGGGATTGAGGATTTTTGGCATTTAGAGCAGGCACTTTCCGCATTTCTAGTCATATACATGGAAAAGCATGAGCTCATGAATCTGGCTCGATAGATCTTTTTTATCCTGTTCAGACGGCATGATCCCGGTCCATTCAATTTTACCGTCTGGATGATAGATTGCTGTATAACGGGCTTTTTTGTAAAAAAAGGATAGTTTCCACCCGGGCAGGCTACGATCTACATATAGATTTTGATATTGAAAATGAGTAATCATTTGGTTTCCTCCCCTAAATAAGCTGTTTGTAGTGTAACAAATAAATTTTTTGAATAAAAGAATAAGTTCCACTTTTTTCTCATAGAGATGGAATGATCAAAAAAGTTGTCGATTGGCTTGTCTCATTGATGGGAAAGTGGAAGTTGTGGCCTTATTCTCAGACAAAGAAATGCTGACTATGTCTAAATCATGACTTGATTGCCAATTGATCCATTCATAAAAAAAGGGGAGCGAACAATGACATTTATTGAAAAGCTGCAAAAGGCGATGGATGATGAGTCAACAGCCTACCAGTTTTATGGGAAGCTTGCAACACAGACATCAAATCCACTTTATAAAGAATTTATTGAACATGCTCGAGATGATGAGAAAAAGCATTATGAATCATTTCAATATGTATACCGTCTAATAACAGGTAAATACTATGAGCCAAAAGTTCGGGAAGTTCAATATAACTCATTTGAGGAAGCTATTGTATTCGCGTTGAAAGACGAGTTAGAGGCTGCAGAATTTTACAGGGATATGCTTTTTGAAATTCCGATTCAACAAGCTTATTATCCATTGTTTGTCGCTATGACAGATGAAATGGAGCATGCAACAAGATTTTCGACCATTTTAGGATCATTACGCTAAATAAATGTTCAATGACCAAAGTACTCTTGCTTAATTGGGCAAGTTGCTTTTAGGTCTTTTTTATTTTGGGGGAAAGGAGTAGTATTTGAAAAAAATTTGGGCTTTTGTGTTATATGTGATTATCTTCTAGAACCTCCCCTCTCAAGAACCTTCATGTTGTTTGCTTAGTAGGATCACAGCTAATATAATAGGGAAATGGAATCTAATGGAGTTACAGGTGAAAAAGAGGGAGAAAAGTATGGAAATTTTACTTAAAATAGCATTCATGGTGATCATTGGAGCAATCATTGGAGGATTTACGAATTTTCTCGCCATTAAAATGCTTTTTAGACCGTATCAACCCGTTTATATTTTTGGTAAAAGGATGCCGTTTACACCAGGTTTAATTCCGAAACGTAGAAGTGAGCTAGCGGAACAGCTTGGGAATATGGTTGTAGAGCATCTTTTGACCCCTGAGAGCATTCAGCAGAAATTTTTACATGAAGCTTTTAGGAATGACATAAAGAACTGGATTCAAGCTCAGACAAGGAGTTTGTTACATTCTCATCAAACGATAGGGTCGTTATTGAAAAAAATGGGATTTACCGATGTTGATGAGAAAGCAGAAAGAAAAGTTCAAGACCTCATTGTTTTTGAGATAACGGAATGGATGAACAAGAATAAAACAAGAAAAGTGGAAGAGTTGCTTACCCCAACGACCCTCGAAAAGGCAGAACAAGCAATCACAAAAATATCCGCTTATATTTTGGAAGAAGCAAAGACTTATTTTAGTAGCAGCGAAGGGACAAGCAAGTTAGATACGATGCTCAATGACTTTTTTCGGGATAAAGGGATGCTTTGGAATATGATTCAGATGTTTGTCGGCAACATGCGTCTAGTTGATAAGATTCAGCCTGAAATCATAAAGTTTCTGAGTCAGCCGGGCACAAATCTGTTGTTATCTGAATTAATCGGCAAGGAATGGAATAAAGTGAAAGAGTGGGAGCTCGAGAAAATTCTAGAGCTGGTTGGCGAAGAAAACGTAAAAGCCTTCATTGAAACAAAAGTGAAGGAAAATGTTCATATTACACCTTATTTTCAAAAATCCGTCGTTGAATTGTTTGGTAGTTTTGAGGAAGCAATTGTGGAAAAAGGAGTACCTGCTATTCTTTCTTATCTATCCGAATATATGATCAACCACATTCATACGATTATGGAGAAGCTACATCTTCAGGAAATCGTTAGAAACCAAGTCGAATCTTTCTCGGTGAATCGTTTGGAAGAGATGGTATTATCCATTACAAGTAGCGAACTAAAAATGATTACTTATTTAGGTGCGCTACTTGGCGGAATAATAGGATTCTTTCAAGGAATCGTTGTTTTATTCGTATAAGGATGTAATTTATTCCTATGTTTGTTATAGTGGATAGGTAAATGAAAAGGAGGCAGTAAAATGAGTGTAAATGTATATGATGTTTCTTATGAAATGGAAAAGGCTATTCGCCAAAGCAACGAATATAATCAATTAAAAAAGCTTTATGATCAAGTCAATGCGGACGAATCAGCAAATCAGATGTTTCAACATTTCCGTGATTTGCAATTACAGCTACAACAAAAGCAAATGATGGGTCAGGAAATTACACAAGAAGAAGTAGAACAAGCCCAAAAAACAGTTGCACTTGTTCAGCAGCACCCAACGATTTCTAAATTAATGGAAGCCGAGCAGCGCATGAGCATGCTAATCGCGGAATTAAACAGAATCATCATGAAGCCGCTTGAGGAGCTTTACGGGCCAATGCAGCTGTAATATGAAAGCCAAGGATGTAGAAAATGCATACCTTGGCTTTAGTATGTAGACAAAGTGTATTTCACGCACATTCAGTGATCCCCTGTTCTAGGTCAGTCTTTCACCACATAAAAATAAAATAGGACACAACAGATAGGGGAGATCAGCATGGTTTATAAACTGCTAGCTGTCAATGTTGACGGTACTTTGCTGCAATCAAATGGCCGATTAAATAAAGTGACAAAGGAAGCGATCCAATACGTTCATGAAAAAGGTGTACATGTCGCACTTGTTACGTCACGCAACTATCTTTCTACCAAAAAAGTGGCAAAAGCACTGAAAATCAATCCAATGATGGTAGCCATGCAAGGCGCTTTTGTAGGGACAACCATTCAAAAGCCGCTTTTTTTCGCAAGCTTTCAGGAGGCACTAACACTAGAGCTTGTTACATTGCTGGAAAAAATGAATTGCCACATTCGTCTTATTCATGAAGATTATTTGCTTGGAAATCGGGTAGACCTTCCGGAAAATCTAATTAGTAAGTCTGTCATGAACGAGAACGAACAAAACATATATACCCATAAATTTGTGGACTCGTTATGCGAGTATATAGAAGAAAATCCAAGCACTCCTTCTAAAATAGATCTGATCTTTCAATCTGAAAAAGAGAAAAACGATGCCTTGCTCGTTTTACAAAACATGTTTCCGGAAGTACGCATTACCGAACTGAATGAGTGTAAGCTTACTATTGTACCTAACGGTGTCTCTAAATGGAAAGGGGTTCTTTATTTAGCAGATCATTATAACGTGAAGAAATCTGAGATCGTCTCGATTGGAGATGGTCTAGATGATCTCGAGATGATCGCAGGGTCTGGTCTAGGTGTCGCAATGGGAAATGCTGCTCCAGAAGTGAAAAATGCAGCAGACTGGATTACCCGCTGTAATAATGACAACGGTGTAGCTTATATGCTCAAGGAATTTTTCCGCAAACAACAGCCAATTGAGTTTTTAATAAAGATGAATGTTTTAAAGGACTAAATAAGGTACTAAAAGCTTCCTGATGGAAAGGGAAGCTTTTTTTTTTTAATTGTTTATTCAATTCAAGAGCTAAACAGGCGCTAACCGCTTTTCCAATTTCCTCTATGTTGACCTTGTAGAAGCGATTTTGTACACTAGTAGAAGCATTTTTGTTACAATGACACGGTACACTATGAATAAAATGACAGGTGATTACATTGCGCATTGACATACAAGGTTTAACTGACGAGCGTTTTCAGCGACCTCTTCAGCTAATAACCAATCTATTTTACGAAGAGTCTGAAGTGAGTCTTTCTCCTTCTGACTCAAAGGATATATCTGTACATTTTGATTTAAACATAGAAGAAAGCCTCATTCATATTTCCGCCCGTTTGATAGAAAGGGAAAGTAAAAAAGAGGTTTCTTTCTCCTATAGGAAGGAAGTAGAACCTTATCAAACGGAAAAAGAGTATTTCAAACAAATCAAAACAGCTATTTCTTTTGCGTACCTAAACGTATTGCAGGAATACACAGGGATCGTGCAAAAATGGGGCATTTTAACTGGAGTAAGACCGACAAAGCTCATGCATAAAGCCATACAGGAAGGAATGTCAAGAGAAGAAGCGCACCGCATGCTAGAAAAATCTTATATGATATCCCGTGAGAAAATCGAGCTGATGCAAAAAATCGTGGAGCGCCAGCTTGCTGTTATACCGGATTTATATGACCTTCGAAATGAAGTTAGCATTTATATAGGCATTCCTTTCTGTCCGACCAAATGTGCTTATTGTACATTTCCTGCATACGCTATTAATGGTCGCCAAGGTTCTGTAAATTCTTTCCTTGGAGGACTTCATTTTGAAATGCGCGAAATAGGCAAATGGCTGAAAGAACGTGGTATCAAAATTACATCTGTTTATTACGGTGGAGGCACGCCAACGAGCATCACTGCAGAAGAAATGGATATGCTTTATGAAGAAATGTACGAATCATTCCCGAATGTTGAAAATATTCGGGAAATAACAGTTGAGGCTGGGAGACCTGATACAATCACTCCAGAAAAATTAGAGGTTTTGAAAAAGTGGAACATTGACAGAATTAGCGTCAACCCGCAATCTTACATTCAAGAAACGTTGAAAGCGATTGGACGCCACCACACAGTGGAAGAAACCATTGAGAAATATCATTTGGCCAGGGAAATGGGTATGACCAATATCAATATGGATCTTATTATTGGACTTCCAGGTGAAGGAACGAAAGAATTCAAGCATACTTTAGATGAAACAGAAAAGCTAATGCCTGAGTCTCTAACGGTCCATACTCTTTCTTTTAAACGAGCTTCAGAAATGACAAAGAATAAAAATAAATACAAAGTAGCTTCTCGTGAAGAAGTTGAAAAAATGATGCATATGGCAGAAGAATGGACAGAGAGCCATGGATATGTTCCTTATTATTTGTACCGCCAGAAAAACATTTTAGGAAATCTTGAAAATGTCGGTTACTCCATACCGGGTCAGGAAAGCATCTATAATATTATCATTATGGAAGAAATGCAGTCCATCATTGGTTTAGGCTGCGGTGCGTCAAGCAAGTTCATCCATCCGAAAACAGGACAAATTACGCATTTTGCCAATCCAAAGGATCCTAAATCATATAATGACAGCTATCAGGAATACACAGAAAAGAAAATCAACATTTTGAATGATCTTTTTCTTCATTAAAGGCTTAAAGGTAATTTACACTAAAAAAGCAACAAACTTTATGAAAACAGCTAATAAAAAAGGGCTCGTCCAAAAGTTTATTTTACTTTTGGACGAGCCCTTTTTGTTTAAGGGACGATACATATACCTTAAATGTCCTCCGATGAACAAACGGATAGGGAAGGAAATGTAATCGTGAAAGTGGTGCCTTTTCCAACCTGGCTCTCTACCTTTACTTTTCCCTTCATGGATTCAACAATCTGAAAGGAAATGGTTAAGCCAACTCCTGTTCCTTTTTCTTTAGTTGAATAAAAAAGAGCGCTTAACTTTGAAATCTGGTTTTTAGATATTCCCTTTCCGTTATCTTTGATGATAATGATGACTTCATTATGTTGATTATAGGCTTGAATTTCAATGATTCCGCCTTTTTCTTTTTTCAACAGAAGAAAAATTTTTCCTTCTATTGACGGAGAAGTATTGTTACAAAATTCTTACTTTTTTAAAAACTTTATGACAATCATTCTCGTTACCCTTTATAATATAGATATATGAACTTGGGGAGGTAATTTTGTGGGAATTGATTCGATGTCCTTGGCTACTTCTGTTCTTGTTGAAAAGAAAGATCGAGTAGCCATTGTAGAGTTAAACAGACCGGAAAGCTTGAATGCGTTAAATACGGAAGCATTGCAGTTGTTAGCATGTAAACTAAAAGAATTGACGATTGACGATGACGTCCAAATTATTATTTTAAAAGGAAAAGGGAAAGCGTTTTCTTCTGGCGGCGATATCAAGATGATGCTTAGCATGAATGTAGAAAAAGATTTTTTTACCATCATGGATTACATTAATGAAATTGCCCTTACTTTATATTCCATTCCGAAGCTAACGATATGCGCTATTCAGGGAGCTGCAGCAGGTCTGGGACTAAGCCTTGCGCTTGCATCGGATTTTATTGTTGCGGATCATCATGCAAAGATTGCGATGAATTTTATCGGTATCGGGTTAATTCCAGATGGCGGCGGTCACTTTTTTGTAGAAAGACGTCTTGGTGAAGTGAAGGCGAAGGAATTGATTTGGGAAGGAAAAGTGATGACTGCACAGGAAGCACTGGAAAAACAACTAATCGATCAGATTGCTGATGGAAATCTTGAAGAGGTTGTCCAGAATAAAATAGATGCATGGTTAAATAGTCCAATCCAAGCTATGATTAAGTCCAAAAAAATATTAGCGGATATTAACAGACCTAATTTACAAAAAATTCTCGAATTAGAAAAATATAGTCAACTTAAAATGCGTCAAACAAAAGATCATCTTGAAGGCGTTCAAGCGTTCGTTGAAAAAAGAAAGCCTAAATTCAAAGGAATGTAAATTCGGTAAATAAAAAGGGCGACTACAATGTTGCTAGGATCATGAAATCCTACACATTTTAGTCGCTCTCACTATGTTCATGGATGAAATAAAATGAGTTTCCCGCTTGAAGATGTACACCGGTGAGTTCTTTCAATTAGATCCTTTTCTCGTAACAGCTTTTCTCCTTTTTCTTTTGCCATCTGGTCATTCTCTGCTTGAAATGCTTCATCTAATAATTTTTCTCCAGAAGCATCAAAGGCTGTAAGTTTATACGTTTTCAATTTTTTCACCTGCTTTTTAGATATTTGTTTGTATGAATAGTGGTTTCTAAAACAGTTTAGTGCAAGAGTATTTTTTAAAATATTCACATACTTTCTACTATTTTTGCATAATAATTGACAGATTGTAAAGATTTTTGAAGAGAAGTAATGGATTGATCATTGTATTTACATTAATTAAAATATAATATTGGAAAATAATTCTATTAAACTGAAACTTTTTATGTGTTCACTCGTACTAGAGAAAAAGGGGGAAGAGGAATGGCATTAGTCATTGATCATGTTACGAAAAGATTCGGCAGCTTTACTGCTGTTGATTCTATTAAATTTTCAATACCAGAAAATGAAATGTTCGGTTTCTTAGGTGCAAACGGTGCTGGTAAGACAACAACCTTTCGAATGATTTTAGGCTTATTGGATCCTTCTGAAGGAACCATTACTTGGAACGGGAAGCCGATTGATTATTCAACGAGCCATCTTATTGGGTATCTTCCTGAAGAAAGGGGCTTGTACCCGAAGCTAAAGGTTAGCGAGCAGATTGTGTATCTGGCTAGATTAAGAGGAATGAAAAAAGCTAGTGCGCTTAAAGAATTGGATTACTGGCTTGAAAGATTCAAAATTCCTGAATATAAAAATAAAAGGGTAGAGGAGCTTTCGAAAGGGAATCAGCAAAAAATCCAATTTATTGCCTCTGTCATTCATAAACCGAAGCTGCTCATTTTGGATGAACCTTTCAGTGGATTAGATCCGGTCAATGTTGAGATGCTGAAAGAAGCCGTCCTTGACTTAAAGAATGACGGATCCACGATCGTGTTTTCCAGTCACCGGATGGAGCATGTGGAAGAGCTTTGTGAGCATTTGTGTATCATGCACAAGGGCAGACCCGTCGTCCATGGGAAATTAAAAGATATCAAGAGATCTTTCGGTAAGAAAAATTTGATCGTTCATGCCGATTTTGACCTTGATTTTTTGGGAGATTATGAGGGAGTTACTCGATATAAAAAAACGACAGAAGGCATGCATCTTCAAATTACAGGAGAACACATTGCGGAGAAAATTCAAAAGGAACTGGTTATGAAAGGATTTGTTAGAAAGTTTGAGCTTGAAGAGCCTTCCTTGAATGATATTTTTATAGAAAAAGTGGGTGCTTCCTATGAGTAAATTTTGGATTGTTCTTTTTCATACATACTTTTCCAAGGTGAAAACGAAATCATTTATCATTTCCACGGTTGTCATGCTGATCATCGTACTCGGGATTACCAATTTGAACAAAATTGTTGACGTTTTTGAAAAAGAGGAACAAAAAACGATCGGGGTCCTAGATCAGTCCGGCGAATTCTATGACATGTTTTCAGCCCAATTTCAATCTCAAGAAAGTGATTTTACGTTAAAGAAAATCACAAATGAGGATGAAGGGAAGGAAATGATAGCGGACGAACAGCTTAAAGGCTATCTCGTTATTGAGAAAGACGAGAAAGGGATGCCAGCTGGAATCTATAAATCGAATTCCATATCAGACAGTATGACCAGCAGCATGCTTTCTTCCACTTTGACTCAGATGAAAAGTATGTTAGTTACGCAAAAATTAAATCTTACCAAAGAGCAGATTGCTTCTTTATATGAACCAGCCTCTTTTGAGAATAAGGCACTTGAGGCTAGTGCCAAAACAGAAGAAGAGCTGAATCAAGCAAGAGGATTGGTGTATATTCTTCTATTTGTTATTTATTTTGGGGTTATTATGTATGCCAACATGATTGCTATGGAGGTTGCGACGGAGAAAACTTCCCGTGTAATGGAAATTTTAATTTCAAGCATACCACCCATTCAACAGATGTTTGCGAAAATCCTCGGCATAGCCCTTTTAAGCCTGACACAAATGGCTTTGTTTCTGGGGGTAGGGTACACTTCAATCAAAAACAATCTGGCCGACATGGAAGGTGGGTTTTTCTCGTTCTTTGGCTTTGGTGAAACATCATTGTCCACCATCCTTTATGCCATCTTATTTTCGCTTTTAGGTTATTTCCTATTTGCTACACTGGCAGCTTTTCTTGGATCCATGGTGAGCAGAATTGAAGATCTACAGCCTACGATCACACCGATGACGATGCTTGTTGTGGTAGGTTTCATGCTGGCAATGTTTGGACTTAGTAATCCAGAAGCAGCTTTTGTAAAGGTGACATCCTTTATACCGTTTTTCACTCCAATGTTAATGTTTCTACGTATTGGAATGCTCGAAGTACCATTTTGGGAAGTTGCCATCAGTATCGTGTTACTCCTAGTCACAATTGGAGTGCTTGCCGTATTTGGAGCTCGCGTGTATCGAGGAGGCGTGCTCATGTATGATAACGCCAATTCCATTAAGAGCATTAAACGGGCCTTACAGTTGTCGAAGAAAGGATAAACCCAGTTTCGGTGATTGATCGATTTCCCTGCATCTATCGACCGATTTATCTGGCTGACAGGCTTTTTGAATACGTCTGAACGTGATGAATTATATTTTGTCTAAACCCAGTCTCATTGAGATTGGGTTTTTTATTAGAATAAGAAAGTATGTTCTGTTTTATGGTACAATGAAGGACAAGAGAGGTGACAAGTAGATGAGTGGTCTTACTTTTATTCATACGGCTGATTTGCATTTAGACAGCCCTTTTAAAGGGATGAGGCAACTGCCGAAAGAAATTTTAACGAGGCTTCATAACAGCACATTTTTATCCTTCCAAAAGATCGTAAAGCTTGCTATTAAAGAGCGCGTCGATTTTGTCCTAATATCAGGCGATTTATTTGACGAGGAAAATCGAAATCTCCTGACTCAGGTAAAACTAAGACAAGAGTTTCAACGGCTAAATCAGCATAATATTCAAGTTTATATCATACATGGAAATCATGATCATCTAGGAGGAAAATGGATTTCAGTTGAATTTCCTGAAAATGTACATATTTTTTCAGAAAAACCGGAAATGATGGTTTATAAAAAGCAAAACGGTGTTACCGTCCATCTATATGGTTTTAGCTATGGGCAGCGTCATCTAATAGAACGTTCGGCTAGACATTACAAGAAAGTGGATGGGGCTGATTTTCATATTGGCTTATTGCATGGCAGCATTGAAGGCAACACAGAGCATAGCCCCTATTCTCCTTTTACACTCAAAGAACTGCTTGATATTGGCTTTGATTATTGGGCATTAGGACATATCCATAAGCGAACCGAACTTTCGTTGTTCCCTCCAATTATATATCCTGGAAACATTCAGGGCCGGCATAAAAAAGAAATCGGAGAAAAGGGTTGTTATCTCGTACGTTTACAGCAAAAGGAAGCATCCCTCCAGTTTGTCTCCACCCATGACATCCTTTGGGAGAAAAAAGAGCTGAAGTTTGAAAAAATTCACAGCTTCGATGAACTTTTAGCTTTTTGTCAAAATGAAAGAGAAAATGTACGTCAGAACAACACGGGAGTATTTCTTGAATTAGTTATTCGTGTTGAACAGGTTAATGAAGAGCTCCTTTTTACGGAGGAGGACTTGCTTGAACTTTTGCAGGAGGATGAAGAAGGAAGAGAAGATTTTGTATGGGTTCATTCTGTGAAGCTGAGCGTTTTGTCTGCGGAGATTCTACTAGAGGGAAACCAATCTTTTTATTCCTTAATCTCTTCACATGCAGAAAATAAGGAGACCGTACTAGAAGCATTATTACCGCTTTATGCTCATTCGGCTGCCAGAAGACTTTTAGAAAACCTATCAGATGAAGAGCTGCAACAAATTACAGAAGAAGCCAAATCCTTATTATTTGCTTTATTGTCAGGGAAAGGAGGGATCACTTCTTGAAAATAAGGGAATTGCACATTTACGGTTACGGGAAGCTAGAAAATGTTGCTATACGAAACGTTAAAGACTTGACGGTGTTTTTCGGTGAAAATGAAGCGGGAAAATCCACAATCATGTCTTTTATCCATAGTATTCTTTTTGGCTTTCCGACCAAGCAGCAAAGTGAAAATCGCTATGAGCCGAAGAACAACGCCAAATATGGAGGCAAAATCATTCTCGACACCCTTAAACATGGAAGGGTTTCAATTGAAAGAGTAAAAGGAAAAGCGATCGGGGATGTCACCGTCACTTTCTCGAATGGTAGCATCGGTTCAGAGGCAGAGCTTAAGAACATTTTACAAGGGATAGAAAAAACGACTTTTCAATCTATATTTTCCTTTGACTTGGATGGTTTACAGGGGCTTAGGAAGCTAGAAGAAGGAGAAATAGGTAAGTATCTCTTATCTGCAGGTCTAATTGGTACCGACAAGCTGATGGCTGTTGAAAACTTCCTTCAAAAAGAAGTGGATCGACGATTTAAACCATCTGGTAAAAATCCTCCACTTAACCGTTCGATAGCCGAATTAAAAGATCTAAGTAAGGAAATGAAGAAAGCTGAACAACATCAAAATGTATACTCTGATCTCCAAGACCAGCTGAAAAATAACATGAACAAAAAAGAACAGCTGGAAATCAAAATGAAGAATGTCGAAAAAGAGCTATTTCTATTAAATGAATATAAACGGATGCTCCCCATCTTACGAGAATTAAAAGGAACAGAGGAAGCATTATCTCAACTTAAGATGATTCATTTTCCAGAAGCGGGAATCAAAAGGCTGGAGCAAATCCTGCAACATAAACTCCCACTTGAAGCTCAGATAACCTCTTTAGAGCAAAGGAAAGCTGAGCTAGAGATTTTACAAACCGAAACTACACCAGATGACCTTTTTCTTGTCCATAAAGAAACGATCATTTCTTTATTGGATCGAGCTTCTGTTTATGAGATTCAAGAACAGGAGAGAAACAAGCTTAAGATCTTGATTCAGGAAAAGGATTCACTCATTGAACAGAAGCTACAGGATCTGCATATCCAGCTCGACCAGGATGAACTGATCAAGCTGGATACGAGCCAGTTTGTATTGTCGAGAGCAGAAGAATTGGATCAGATGCATGAGCAGTTGAAAAGTGAAAAAGCGAAGCTAGACGAAAAATTAACAGAGGCGAAAACTAGACTTGAACAAACGGAAGACAAAATAGCAGAGTGGGAACAAAGACTACTTTCTGAAGAAAAGCGGCAGCAATTAGAACAATATGAGCGGAAAGAGAATCAAATAAATCACAATGATTTCAGACTAGAAATGCTTCAAGGGCAAATAGAGAAGCTGGCTGAAAAAATAAAAAAACAAAAGACTAGCGAGGAAAAAGGTCAGCGAAAGGTCCACAGGATTTTTCTAAGTCTTATTGTGATTGGGCTAGTATTAAGTATTGGAGCGTACTTCAAAAATGATGTTTCTTTAGGAATAGCTGCTATCCTGTTTTTTGCCTGCAGTTTCATCCTAAAGTCTTTTTTTAAACTGCCTTCACAAATTGAAGAATGGAAAGAAGAGCTTAATAAACTTTCGGAAGAAAAAGCCTTACTTGAGAATCAAAAGATGGTAAGAAATAACGTAAACGATCCACTTTCAGCAGATTTATTGGCTCAAGACAGGGAGCTTCGGAATCGGATCCATGAACTTCAAATCCGTCATGAAGAATATGAGGAACAGTTTAACAGGATTATTGATGAATTTGAAAAATGGGAAAGAAATGCAGTCACTTTTGAGGACCAAAGGCAAGAAATGCTAAGGTTATGGAGACTACCATCTCATGTGAAGAAATTGTCTCTAGTATCGGTTTGTAATGCCATTCGAACACTTAAACAAGACATCATTGAAAGAGAGAAGCTCAAGAAGGATTGGGACCGTTTAAACCAAGCTATTACAAAATTTGAAGATGATCGTAAGAATTTGACTCAAGTGCTTAATATTTCAGGAATAGACACACGCGAATGCTTGTTTATGTTAAAAAAGAAACTGAATGAAGAAAATGAAAAGCTTTCAAAATGGAAGCATGTCCAAAATGAGCTTGAACGTCTTCAAAATGAGCATAAGCAGCTAGAGGCTAAACGCAGTTATTTTCAAAAAGAACTCAATGCCTTGTTTTCTCAAGCACAATGCGAAAATGAAGAAGAGTTTCGTAATAAAGCAAAACAATGGGAATACAGAAAACAGCTAGAAGACAAGCTTCAAAGTTTGACAACTCAATATAACCAAGCTTCTACATCTTTTATCGAGTGGTATGAGAAGGTGGGAGAAGACAACATAAACGATCTAACCCTTGCTGAAAAAGAACATGAAAAGGAAGAAATGAGCCGTTCATATACACAGCTTCTCGATGAAATTTCCCATTTAAAAGCAAGGATTGAGCAGTTGGAAGCAGGAGGGACATATCATCAACTTTCACTTGCTTATTTTGAAAAGAAATCGATTTTTCAAGAGGAAGCAAAAGATTGGGCTAAATATGCCCTGGCTAAAAATCTACTTACAAAAGCCGTCGACAGCTATAAAAATCAGCTGCTGCCTTCCATCATGAAAAGGGCTGAAGAGTATGTGTCCTTTTTAACAGACGGAGAGTATTTGAAAATTCAATGGGTGGAAGGAAAAGGCTTAATGCTACTTCGGAAAGATGATATTTGGTTTGAAGCCGGAGAGGTTAGCAGAGGTACGAGTGAGACGATTTATGTAGGAATGCGGTTGGCTTTGGCTTTACATACGTTTACAGAGGAGCCTCTTCCGATTTTAATTGATGACAGCTTTGTCAATTTCGACAGCAAAAGAACAAAGAAAGCGATCGAACTGATCTGTGAGCTTTCAAAGCAGCACCAAATCATCTTTTTTACTTGCCATGAACATATTCTTTCTTATTTTGATTCATCTTCCGTTATCTCTATGAGATTTGAAAATCAATTGCTGAGAGGGTAGGGTATGTTACATGGAAAAAACTGCTGGGATAAGGTAAAATACAACGATACGCAACAAAATGGAAGGAAAATTGAAAGATGAGTCTAAAAGAGAAGAATGCTAGGGGACCGTTAGTATTATTAAGCATTAATTTATTTATTATTATGGTGGGTATTGGTTTGGTTATCCCAATCTTGCCATTTTATGTAGAAATGTTTAATGCTGATGCTCAAATTTTGGGGATGCTCATAGCGGTTTTTTCAATTATGCAATTTTTATTTGCACCAATTTGGGGAAGGTTGTCAGATAGATGGGGACGTAAACCGATGATCATCATCGGTTTGATAGGATTTGCGGCTGCAGAGTTTGTTTTTGCATTCGCTAGTCATCTGTGGATGTTGTTTCTTTCTCGAATCTTTGCAGGAACGTTCGGCTCTGCCTTAATGCCGACTGCGATGGCCTATGTGGCAGATGTGACCTCTCAAGAAAACAGGGGGAAAGGAATGGGAATGATCGGTGCTGCCATGGGTCTAGGGATTGTGATTGGCCCGGGAATAGGAGGATGGCTGGCGGAGTTCGATCTATCGTATCCGTTTTTCTTTGCCGGTATTGCTGCAACCATTGCTGCGATTGTTTCGATGCTTGTTTTGCCGGAATCGCTAGGTAAGGAGAAACGATCTTTTATAGCCAATGAGACGGAAAATCAATTTGTTCTGATGAAAAAAGCCTTATGTAGTCCGGTTGGTTTTTTATTGATTCTTGTGTTCATCATGAGTTTTGGCTTGGCTAATTTCCAATCCATTTTTGGCTATTATACAATGGAAAGATACAATTTTTCCCCAAAAGATGTCGGCTTGGTTATTTTGATTGTGGGAATCATTGGTACAATTGCTCAAGGAGTGTTAGTCGGCCGTTTGATTAACAAATTTGGAGAAGAGAAAGTTTTAACTGGCTCATTGATCGTCAGTGCGATTGGATTTATTTTAATGACAACGGCTCCGTCTTTTGCATGGGTATTGATTACTACATCTTTGTTCTATCTTGGAAACTCGATTTTACGACCGGCTTTAAATACGTTCATTTCAAATCTTGCAGGAAACAAGCAAGGAATGGTCATGGGATTGAATAACTCTTTTATGAGCCTAGGAAATGCAGTTGGTCCCATCTTAGCAGGAATGTTATTTGAATGGAACATTCATATTCCTTATTTTTTCGGAGCATTTATTATGATTGTTGGCTTAGTCTCCACAAGGATATGGATTACAAGAAGAAAACTTTCAGATATAGAATCGTGAAAAAGAAAGGACTTCATATAAGCTACCTGTTAAATTTTTAAAAGGGTATTCATAAAAAAACGTGTACTCCACTAACGTATGGTATACTGAAATTAGTACTAAAGCGGAGGGATTAGCTTGGAAAAGGGTATTGCTTATCTTGGAGTCGGAGATATAATGGAAGGCTTTATGTATATTAAATCAAGTACAAAAGGGATTGCCAGTAACGGGAAGCCTTTTTTGTCACTCGTATTGTCCGATAAATCTGGTGAAATTGAAGGGAAGCTTTGGGACATTACAGAAGAGTACGAAAGCATATACATAGCTGAAAAGACTGTAAAGGTGCAAGGAGAAATTCAAAACTATAGAGGGCGCAACCAATTGAAAATAAGACAGATCCGCCCTACGAACGAAAACGATCTTGTTTCGATGGCAGATCTGATTCAAACGGCACCATTAAGTCCAGAAGAGATGGCAAGCACGATTAATCAGTTTATTTTTGAAATGAGAAATCCAAAAATTCAAAGGATCACACGGTTTCTTTTGAAAAAATATCAGCAAGAGTTTTTTACTTTTCCAGCAGCAACTAAAAATCATCATGAATTTATGTCCGGTTTGGCTTATCACGTCGTTTCCATGCTGAACTTAGCAAAGGCTATTGCAAATCTCTATCCAAAACTAGATCGAGACCTGTTGTATTCAGGGATTATTTTGCATGATTTAGGAAAAGTCATTGAATTATCCGGTCCGATTTCTACTTCTTATACGGTGGAGGGCAATTTGCTTGGCCATATTACCATAATGGTGAATGAAATCGGAAAGGCTGCTGAAGAATTAGACATTAAAGGTGAAGAAGTCATGGTTCTGCAGCACCTTGTCTTGAGCCACCATGGTAAAGCTGAATGGGGAAGTCCGAAGCCGCCATTGATTAAGGAAGCGGAGATTTTGCATTATATCGACAACATTGACGCAAAAATCAATATGCTCGATCGGGCTCTTGATAAAGTGAAGCCTGGAGAATATACGGAAAGAATTTTTGCACTGGATAACAGGGCATTTTACAAACCAGTCTTTCAAGACGAATAAAAACATGGTCCCCAAACGAAGGGCAAATTTTTAAACTATCACCAAAGTATTTAACACGCACGTTCAGACTGGTTGAAAACGTTTGTCAGTCGAGGAACGAACCCGTGCGAGGAGCGGAGTTACCATAGACGGTAATGAGCACCGGAGGAGGGTTCGTGACGAAGAATGCGAGCGTTTGTCAACAGTCTGAAACATGCTCCTCAAACGAGGGGCATATTTTTTTGGAAACATACATAAGTATGAACAAAACAGTAGGACAAGTTTTGAGCCTGTTTTTACGACTAAATTAGGGAAAGGAACGGTGAAATCTATGCCGATTTGGATTTATTTTGTCATTGCAGGAATTATTGTCAGTGGAATAATGGCCATTAGGGCTGCCAGACAGGAAAGGGAAGTAGAGGATCAATGGATCGAACAAGAAGGGCAAAAATATATATCCAGAATGAATGAAGAGAAGAGAAAGAAGCACCTAAGTAAACAAGACACGGCATAAAACCGTGTCTTGTTTTACATCAAAGCTAAGCGGGGGCTTTCCGCTTTTCTTTATTTCTGGTCACTTTTGAGAGCGTCTTTTAAGTCTTTATCTTCAATTTTTACATCCGCTTCTTTCAGTTCTTCTTCCATGACCTTCTGAACCTTCTCTCCGTCAAGCTTAGAGACCTTTAGTTCGTATTCAATTTCTTTTTTCATGTCTTCAAGCGGCTTTTTCTCTTTTTTGTCGATCAATTGAATGATATGGTATCCATGTTCTGTTTTTACTATATCGCTAATTTCATTTTTCTTAAGTGCGTATGCTGCCTGTTCAAATTCTGGAACCATTACGCCAGTGCCAAACCATCCAAGATCTCCGCCTTTTTCTGCAGAACCCGGGTCTTTAGAATATTTTTTGGCAAGCTCTTCAAACTTGGCACCTTCATTCAATTTCTGTTTCACTTCTTTTGCAGTTTTTTCATCCTCTACCAAGATGTGTCGTGCATGGATTTCTGGTTTAAGATTATCATAGTATTCTTTAATTTCTTTATCAGTGACTTTGATATCCTTGATTGCTGCTTTTTCTTGAAGCATGCCAATTTTGAAGGATCTTTTTAAGTCTTCTTCATCTTTATACCCATATTGAGCAAGAGCCATTTCGAAATTTTCGCCTAAGTCTTTCTTAAGCTTGTCTATTTTTTCGTCAAGCTCTTGATCCGTCACTTTGTATTTTTTAGCAAGAACCTTTTCGTATACCAGTTCTTGTAAAACTTGTTCACCGTAGCGGTCTTTTAGAGCCGTATATAACTCTTCCTTCGTGATGTCTCCAGCCTTTGATTTTACGATAACTTCTGAATCGCCACCATTAGAGCATGCTGAGAGGCCGATAATACTTGCAGATAATGCAAGGGATAATACCCATTTTTTCATTCAAAACAACTCCTGTATATGTATTGGTAAATAAAATCCACAAACCTTACTATAACATAAAATGGATAGTAGGCAAAAAAATTATGTGTATCGTCCATGAAATTTCATGAAATTTGGGCAAATACCTAACCCAAACTAGACCATTTACATATGATAAAGCGAAGAGACAAAAGGAGGTAAGGAAAATGGGCCATAGCCATAGCACAGGGTTTGCTTTATTAGTTGTATTGTTCATTTTACTAATTATCGTAGGTGCAGCTTTTATTTGCTAATTTCATAGTATTTCGATGATAGGTGCCTACTCTAAATCGTGAAAAGGTGAATAGGATAACGTAACAACTCGAAAAGGAGGTGTTACTATGGATCATGGATTCGTAGGCGGTTTCGCTTTAATCGTCGTATTGTTCATCTTACTGGTAATCGTAGGTGCAGCTTGGCTGTAGATAGCTGAATGCTTGTACCTAAAAAGTGATCTGATATTGACTTTCTTACGGAAGGAGGGAATGGAATGTCTGGAGTACACGGTGGGGGATTTGCTCTTCTAGTGGTGTTGTTCATTCTTTTAATCATCATTGGAGCTGCTTGGATTTGCTAAAATAATAGTGTGAAAAAGCAGGCGGATGCACCGATCTACAAACTTTTTCACGCACAAAAGGTGAAGCGATGGCTTCACCTTTTATATTGAGGACAAACACTCCCCTAAGTAACAAGGGTTATTAACATTTTATTTTTCAATGATCCTTAGTTACAATTCCCAAAACTCTATCCCGCATTAACGGGCAGTATGGCCCCCACTTCAAGACTTAGAGAAATGGATGAAATACTTTGTGGGTGTCAACTGCCCGTAAAAGCCCGATTGGTTCAACTAACTATCAATGGAAAACCCCCACTGATGGAAGTTTCACTTTATGTATACCATATCTCTACATAAGAAGATAATAAAAGAATCGTGATTAGAACATTTATGGTGCGAAAAATTTTAGGATGTCGCTCTTCAGGAATTTCTTTTTGTAGACATAGTCTGTTTGTCATATTGTTAAAAATATATAAAATAAATCCAGCAAACAAAATATAGTATATTGAAATTGAAGAGAGCACTCTAAACTTCACCCCTAACGGACTTTCTACTGTATCATTACGATACCAAATATTATTGAAAAAAGATAGTATCAAAGTTTTCAAGTATTAAAAAATACAAAAACAGCATCTTAATAGATGCTGTGAGTTAGTCTTTAGATACCAGAATCTCATAACCTTCTTCATTTTCTTCAACGTAGCACTGGTTTGGAGAACCAAGGATATTTTTCACGTAGATGAAATCTGAAACGCATAATCCCATATGCAAAGATAGTAAAATCGTAAAGTAATGGGCATAATGAAAGTACGTATAAGCACAAACGGATAATAGTGTTGTGATGACCACAAATGGAGTCAAAAGAGCTATAATAAAAATAGATTTTGAAACCGGCTCTATTAGTCGGACTTTTACATATGGAATGAAACTGGCAAACCCCGTTGAAACCTTGACCTTTTTCATTTGGTTTAGTAATGGAAGGAAATGCAAGACTTTATGCGCTGGATATATAAATAGGATGCCTAGTAAAAACCAAAGTATGTGTTTGTCATAAAGCTTGGACTCTGAAATTGCAATGCTAATAACCGTATAGATCGTAATAAAGGATAACAGCATTGTAAATAATGATAAAATCATGATGCGGTGCATTCCGTATTGCTTTGTTAAATTAATCGATTTCCAGCAATTCATAAATTGCAAACAACCTCCAAGTGGAGAGATTTTAAAATTACTTACATACTGTACGATGTTCCTTGAAAAAAATCAATAGGGTATTTTGAAGTATTTGTGTAAACTTTTTTTGGAAAATGGAAAGCATGAGAGGAGAAAATAATGAAGAACCTGCAAGAACAAATAGAGCAGCTTCAATTCCAGCAGCAAATTCTGCTGCTGATGTTAAAGGATTCCAAGCATCAATTATACTATCTAATTGTGAAAAAAAATCTTACAAAGAAGGAAACAGAGGAACTGTTAAAAACATGTGAAGAATTGAGCATGAAATATAAAAAACAAAAAGCGGAGGGATACCTACACTTTAGTCCGCTTCTTTTTGAATTACAAAGTAAGCTACCCTCCAAAATTGAGGTTGCTGAATTGGTTGAAGCCTGTTTAAAACAAGGAGTATTTCAATCCCTCATGAGAGAGATGAAGAATCTGCTTGTAGACGGTTAAACCGTCTCGACTTCTTTTTCTTTCTTTATTTTTGAAAGTTTCCCGTTCTTTTCTTCAAATTCCTTTTCAATGTTGGAGAAAGAACGTTCAAAAATTTTCATAAAGTCTTCTCCATAAATATTTCGGATAATCGCCATCATTTCAATCATATCCGGGAACCTGCCGTATAGCTCGTGGAGAGGCAAGGCTCCTGAAAAAACGGCATTTTTACTAGGGTCATAGGCTTCCATCAGCTTTAGTAAAATTTTTTCACCCTCTTCAGTAATTTGAATGTACGTATTCCTTTTATCGTTCTCTTTTTTGGAGAATTTCAAAAGTCCCCGCTCTTCAAGCTTCTTTGAAAAGTTAAAGGCAGTTGATACGTGCATTACACCGAATTTTGCGACATCAGAAATAGAAGCACCATTTAAATGGTAAGAGATCCAAAGAATGTGATGTTCGTTAATGTTCAGATCGTATGGTTTAATCCATTGCTGCCAGTCTTTTTCAATAGATTTCCATAATGCTTTGCTAAGCTGTGCTACTCTTTGGCTAAAGAGCATAGCTTCTTTCATAGAATAATTTTTTTCTTGCATCTAAAATGCTCACCTACTTTTAGGAGTCTTTACCATTTATTATGACAATAAAATAATAATTTTTAAAGATAAAATTAACAAAATTTTTAGAAATTTTAATGATTTTTTTGAAAAAATTATCAAAATATATAAAATGACGATTAGTCTAAAAAAACACAAGGAATAACCGAGAAGGAAAATAGGTGTCTGTCTGCTTATTCGTTGATTTTTTTCAAAGAATTTACTGAACTAGTGACCATAATCGCTTCTAACTCTGACAAAGCGCTTTCAATTTCCTTCATTTTTAATCCGATTTCTTCTTTATGAGGTTCGATGTTTTCTTTCCAATTTTGAATGAGGATCTTTACATCAGAAATGAAATCCTTCATACTTTCTTTACTGACATTGGATGCTGTTATTGCTTCGTCTTTCATTTCCTTGATCTGCTCTGTCATTTCTGTTATCAATGACATGATCTCTTCTATATTCTTATTAATGCGTTTTCTTAAATCCTTTCCAGAAGCTGGTGCATATAGTAATGTGCTGACTCCGGCAATCAATGCTCCTGTTAAAAATCCCGTTAAGATTGATTTTGCTTTCATCATTTTCACCTCTTTTCTATATTTTTCTACAAAAATTTTATAAAACCTTCTATGAGTTAAAAACATTTTTAAAGATGTTAAAAATAAAAAGGTAAAATGAATCCTTATTATACTTGTATATCACAATATAACAAAATTAAACAATTTTCTAGTTTTTGTTTATGTTATCGGACAATAATGAGCAATTGTTTAAGGAAATTGTGCATGTTAGATTGATACCTTTCGGATCGGGGATTAAGTCCGTATAATTGTGTAAAAAGAAAAGGGGTCAAATCAATCCCTCTTGGTTACAATGGTTTATGCCAATTAAATCATTGTGAAGCGAGGAGATTAGAAATGACCCAATTACAGTTTAACCTAAATATGGACCTTTTAAAAGATTCGGTAATGAACTCTAACATTGATGCAGTAGTAAAATCAACAATTGTCCTAGTATTGAATGAGTATATGGAACAAGAGCGTGACGAGTATTTACAAGCTGAGGCATACGAACGTAACGTAAACCGCCGTGACTACAGAAATGGGTACTATGAGCGCGACTTGGTGATGAGTATTGGAAAAATTAATTTAAGGGTTCCACGTACACGCAATGGTGATTTTGCCCCGTCCGTTTTTGAACGTTATGCACGAGTGGATCAAGCTTTTGTTTTATCCATGCTAGAGATGGTTGTGAATGGTGTCTCTACACGTAAAGTAACAAATGTTGTGGAACAATTATGCGGAGAACAAGTCTCTAAATCCTTTGTTTCCTCCCTAACAGAAAAGCTAGATCCAATCGTTAGACAATGGGCTAACCGCCCATTAAATGTCCAATACTACGCTTATATATTTGTAGATGCCATGTATATCAAGGTGCGTGAGCACGATAAAGTAGTTTCAAAAGCTGTGTATATCGCAACAGGAATTAATCAAGCACAAAAAAGAGAAGTCATCGGCTTTAAAGTCGATCATAAAGAAAGTTATGAAGCATGGCGGGAATTTTTCACCGAGTTAAAGTCAAGGGGGTTACAATCTCCTAAGCTTGTTATCTCAGATGCACATGAAGGGTTAAAGAAAGCGATCGGAAAAGAGTTTATTGGAACATCATGGCAGCGCTGCACAGTCCATTTTAAACGAAATATAATCGATAAGCTTCCTAAAAAAGGAATGGAGGAAGTCATTGTCAATTTAAAAAGGATATTTGACGCTGTAAAGGAAGAGGATGCCCGATTATTTCGCGATGAGTTTTTTAAGAGCTATGAAGAAAATCCCAAACTTGAAAAGGCATTGGAGACTCTAGATGAGGGGTTCGAAGAAGCCATACAATATTTAAGTCAACCAGAAAAATGGCATCGATTAATCCACAGTACAAATTCACTGGAACGTCTAAATCAAGAAGTTCGCAGACGCGAAAGAGTCATCCGAATATTTCCGAATACCCAGTCAGCTTATCGGCTAATTGGAGCTGTCTTAATGGATTATGATGAGGCACAAGCTAAAAAAAGAACAATCTTCATGAAAAAATAGAAGGCATGCGCGAAGCGCGAAATTTTATTTGATTGGTAGGGGGTACCCCCTACCAATCAAATAAAATCAATCAACAAACAAAAATAGGTTGAAACCTTGTAATTTGTATTTTACACAATATTAAGGACTTGACT